>JAHBWC010000040.1 GCA_019637225.1 Labilithrix sp. | reverse complement strand
TGGTTGGGCTCCAGGCAGGCGCGCCGCCCGAGCTGCGCGGGCCGCCGCCGTCCTCGCGCCAGCCTGCGGTGGGCGCGCGCGCGCCCGAGCCGGCGCCCGTCTCGCGCGCGTCGACTCCACCGGACGACGCGAAGACGATCGCGCGGCCCGCGCCCTCGCTCGAGGAGATCATGGGCAAGCGCGCTCCGGGGGCTCCGCCACGCGCGACGCCGCCGAAGCCGGGGTTGCCGGCCAACTCGCGGCCGACGCCGGTCGCGCTGCCCGGCGGGCCCGGCGTGCCGCCCGGAGCGCGAGCGAGCCAGACGGGCGCGCCGATCCCGGCGGGCGCGAGGGCGAGCGTCACCGGCGGTAACCCGCTGACGAAGACGGCTCCGAATGCGCCGTTCGGCGCGAAGACGAGCGAGCCGAAGATCGGCCTCGGGCCGAAGGCGACGGGCGCGGCGTCGGGGCCGTCGAGGGTCGCGACCACCGTGAAGGGCATCGCGCCCGCGCCGTCGGACGACGACGTGACCGGCAAGCGGCCGCCGATCGACATCGACGCGAGCGTGACGAAGGGGACGATCGAGATCGGGGACGACGGGCTCGCGGACGCCGAGGCCGCGCTCGAGGCGATGTCGAGCTTCCGCCTCGCCGAAGGCGCGCTTCAGCGCAACGATCTCGCGGCGGCGCAGGACCACGCAGAGAAGGCGGTCGCGGCCGACCCGACGCAGCCCGACTACGTGTCGCTGCTCGCGTGGATCCGCGCCCTCACCGGCGCGCCCCGCTCGATGGAGGAGGCGATCCGCACGATGTCGAGGATCCTCATCGAGGACCCCTCGAACGAGAAGGCGCTCTACTACCGCGGCAAGCTCCTCGTTCAGACGAACAGGCTCCACGAGGCGCTCCACGACTTCAACGAGCTGCTCTCCGCGAACCCGCACCATCGCGACGCGCAGGAAGAGGCGCGCCAGCTCAAGGGCCGCGTCCCGCAGGAGTGAGCGGCGGTCGCGAGTCGGGCCTCCTTTTGCTCGAGGGGGTTCACTCCTCGAGCTCTCCGAATCGTCCAACTCTTGGACGGCGCTTCAGTTCAGGGCTCGTCGAGGAGCGTCCGGAGCTCTTCGGTCGCGGCCGCGTCGCCGGCGAGCGCCTCGGCGACCTCGGTGAGGAAGCCGAGCTCGGCCTTCGAGTGTGACGCGTACAGCTCTTCGAAGCGCCCGAGCGACGCGCGGAGCGCGTCGACCGCGCCGCCGGCGTCCACCGCGCCGAGGTCGCGGACGAGCGCAGTGAGCGCCTCGGCGATGCGATCGTGCTCGGCGATGAGCTGATCGACGCGCGCGCTGACGGACGGGAGCCGCGTGACCACGAACGGGAGCAGGCCCTCCTGCTCGCGGGCAAAATGCTCGAGCAGCGCCTCGCGAAACACCTCGATGCCGTCGCGGATCTCGTGCAGCTCGTCGTCGAGCCGGGACTGTCCGCGCTCGACGCGCGCGAGCGCGTCTCGCACGGCGAGGAGGAGGCCGCTCAGCTCGCGGTGATCGTGCGCGAGCTCCTGGAGGGGATGAGCCACGTCTGGACCATGATATTGAAAGTCAATTTCGGGTCAAGCTGCCTCTGTCGATCGCGAGCCCGGCGGAGAGAGCCTCGTCACGGAGCCGAAGGAGCAGGGCACGGCGCTCTTCGGCTCACGAGAAGCGCTCCCGCGGGGCGCGGGTCACGCGCTCCCTCGCGCGGCCGAAGCGCACGAGCGACTCGTCGAGCGTGCGCCACACGCTCTCGACGACCTCCGCGCGAAGGCGCAGCGTGATCGGCCCGAGCGAGACGTGCATCGTCCCGCAGTCGCAGCCCTCGACCTTGCAGTACGGCCCCTCGGCGAGCAGCACCCTCTGCGGATGGCAGGTGTCCTTCATCGTTCCCTCCGGTCCTTGAAGTTGAAAGTCGTTTTCAATAAGACAGGGCGCAGAGGTTCTGTCAAGGCGGCCCGTCCGTCGGCGCCAATTGAAAATGATTTTCATGTGCGATAGACCTCCCTACGAAAAGGAGCCCTTCATGCCCCGCACATTCCTCCGCTCGTCGCTCACGACCGCTGTCGTCGTCGCCCTCGTCGGAGCGTGCAGCGACGATCCCGACGCGAAGGTCGGCGCCAAGGCCGATCCGCTCGCCAACGCCGGCGCCGTCGCGGAGCAGTACGCGAAGAACGTCCACACGAACTACGCCGAGTGCCTCGACAAGGCGCGCGCGCTGAAGACGGCGGTCGACGCCTTCGTCGCGAGCCCCTCGGCCGCGACGCACGAGGCCGCCAAGAGCGCGTGGATCGCCGCGCGCCTGCCTTACGGCCCCAGCGAGGTCTACCGCTTCTACGGTGGGCCGATCGACGACGAGGAGAGCGGCCCCGAGGGCTCGATCAACGCCTGGCCGCTCGACGAGAACTTCATCGACTACACGCGCGACGACGCGAACGCGGGGATCGTCAACCGCCCCGACCTCTTCGCCGCCCTGACGAAGGACGTCGTCCGCGGCGAGAACGAGAAGGGCGGCGAGAAGAACATCTCGACCGGCTATCACGCGATCGAGTTCTTGCTCTGGGGCCAGGACGACGAGGACACGACCCTGAAGACGCCGGGGCAGCGTCCGTTCTCCGACTACCTCGCGACGGGCGGCACCGCGAAGAACCAGGACCGGCGCGGCCAGTACCTGAAGCTCGCCGCCGAGATCCTCGTCGAGGACCTCGAGCAGATCACTTCCGCCTGGGAGCCCGGCAAGGACAACTACGCCAAGACCTTCGTCGCCGATCCCAAGGACGCCGTCACGAAGATGCTCACGGGAATGGGCTCGATGGCGAACGCCGAGCTCTCCGGCGAGCGCATGACCGTCGCGTACAAGAACCGCGGGCAGGAGGACGAGCACTCCTGCTTCAGCGACACGACGAACGCCGATCTGCTCGGCAACTTCGTCGGGATCCAGAACGTGTACCTCGGCAAGTACGGCGCCGCCTCCGGCCCCGGCCTCGACGCGCTCGTGCAGGCCGTCGACCCTGCGCTCGACGCGCAGATGAAGAGCGAGCTCGACGCCGCCGTCGCTGCGCTGAACGCGCTGCAGTCGGTGCCGTTCGACTTCGCGATCGCGTCCGCCGACGGCAGCCCCGAGCGCGACAACGTGCTGAAGGCGATCCAGGCGGTCCGCAAGACGGCGCCGACGATCATCGCGATCGGCGCGAAGCTCGGCGTCGAGTTCAAGCTCGAGGAGCCGAGCGAGGAGCTCTGAGCGAGAGCGACGTCGCGGCCCGCGTCGTGGTGCGGAGCGACCTCATGGAGAGCAGCGTGGGAGAACGAGAGAGCGCGGTGGGTCACGCGTCGGGTCCGAAACGGCTCCGTCCGGGGGCGGCTGCGCTCGCTCTCCTCGTCGTCGCCTCCGTCGTCGCGGCCTGCGGCGAGCCCGACACCGAGATCCTCCCGCTCGACGACGCCCGCTCGGCCGGCGACGGGACGGTGTTCGACCAGACGCGGGACGCGTTCACGCGCCCGCTGGCGAATCTGCACGGTCCCCGGCGCGACGATTTTTTCCTCGGCAACGCCGTCTTCAACCGGGGCTGGGTGACGGCGCCCGCGTCGGTCGCCGACTTCGACGGGCTCGGCCCGCTCTTCAACGCGACGAACTGCTCGGCGTGCCACTTCAAGGACGGCCGCGGGCGTCCGCCGGAGAAGCCCGACGAGAAGCTGCTCTCGATGCTGGTGCGCCTGAGCGTGCCCGGCGTTAGCGCCCAGGGCGGGCCGATGCCCGAGCCGGCGTACGGCGAGCAGCTCCAGGAGAACGGCATCCTCGGCGTCCCGGCCGAAGGGACCACGCGCGTCACGTACGTCGAGGAGGCGGGCGCGTTCGCCGACGGCGCGACGTATTCACTCCGTCGGCCGTCGTACAGAATCGAAGAGCTCGGCTACGGGCCGCTCGCTCCGGACGTCATGATGTCGCCGCGGACCGCGCCGTTCATGATCGGGCTCGGGCTCCTCGAGGCGATCCCCGAAGAGACGATCCTCGCGCTCGCCGATCCCGACGATCGCGACGGCGACGGCATCTCCGGCCGCCCGAACCGCGTCTGGGACGTCGAGCGACAGCGCGCCGTCGTCGGACGCTTCGGGTGGAAGGCGAACCAGCCGAGCCTCCGCCAGCAGAACGCCGGGGCGTTCGCCGGCGACATCGGGATCACCTCGGCGCTGTTCCCGGAGGAGGGCTGCACCGCGGTCCAGGAGGCCTGCCGCGTCGCGCCGACCGGCGACACGCCTCAGCTGAGGGATCTCCTCCTCGAGCAGGTGACCTTCTACACGCACACGCTCGCCGTGCCCGGCCGGCGCGACGTCGACTCCCTGGAGGTGC
Source organism: Labilithrix sp. (assembly GCA_019637225.1). Taxonomy (GTDB): domain Bacteria; phylum Myxococcota_A; class Polyangia; order Polyangiales; family Polyangiaceae; genus Labilithrix. Next base: position 65,020 of record JAHBWC010000040.1, on the reverse strand, counting down.
GGCGTGGTCGCAAGCTCTTCGAGGCCGCGCGCTGCTCGAGCTGCCACGTGCCGACGTTCGAGACGGGGATCGTCGCCGATCTCCCCGAGGTGTCGAGCCAGGTCATTCACCCGTTCACCGATCTCCTGCTCCACGACATGGGGCCGGACCTCGCCGACGGACGGCCCGACTTCGAGGCCTCGGGCGTCGAGTGGCGCACGGCTCCGCTCTGGGGTATCGGTCTCGTCAGGACGGTGAACCGCCACTCGTACCTCTTGCACGACGGGCGCGCGCGAGGCTTCGCGGAGGCGATCCTCTGGCACGGCGGCGAGGCCGCGCGATCGCGCGAGAGCTTCGTCGCGATGCCGAAGGCCGATCGCGACGCGCTCGTCGCCTTCCTGGAGTCGCTCTGATGAGCCGGAAGATCGGGCGTCGCGATGTCCTCCTCTACGCGTCGGCGCTCGGCGCGCTCGGGCTCGGCGCGAGTGCCGCCGTCGCGTGCCGGCGGGACGGCGTCGATCCGCCCGACCGCGGGAAGATCCTCGCGGATCTCTCGACCGTCGTGATCGTGCCGGCCTACGGTGAGGCGTCGACGGACGCGAAGGCGCTCGAAGCGGCGACGGTCGCGCTCCGAGACGCTCCGTCGGCCGAGTCGCTCGGCGCCGCGCGCGCCGCGTGGAGGAAGGCGCGCGCCTCGTGGAAGGTGACCGACGCGTTCCTCTTCGGTCCGGCCGACGATCTCGCGCTCACCGGCGGCGTCATCGACACCGCCGCCGACATCGCGAAGGTGGAGGTGCTCGCCGGCGCCACGACGCCGCTCGACGCGCAGCAGATCGCGCGGCTCGGCGCCAACCAGCGCGGCTTCGGCGGCCTCGAGGTGCTCCTCTTCGATCCGGCGGCCGACGACGCGCAGCAGATCGTGCGCTTCCAGGCCGAGGGCGGGCGCCGCGGCGTCCTCGCGTCGCTCGTCGCCGAGGACCTCCGCGGGAAGGTCGACGCCGTGCTCGGCGCGTGGGCTTCGCCGCCGAGCAGCTACGGCGACGAGCTCGCGCGCGCGGGGCGCGGGAGCGCGCTCTATTCGTCGGAGCGACAGGGCGTCGACGCCGTCGTGAACGCCCTCATCAACGCCGCGGAGGTGCTCATCGCCGTGCGCCTCGCGAAGCCGCTCGGGCTCGACAAGTCGCCGTCGGTCGCGGCGCCCGAGCTCGTCGAGTCGCCGCGGAGCGACGCGTCCGTCGACGACCTCCTCGCGGTGCTCGACGGGATCGAGATGGTCTACCTCGGCCGGCGCGGCGACGCGGCGGGCCTGCCGCTGGCCGACGCCGTCGCGGAGCGAAGCCCCCGCGCGGACACGCGCCTTCGATCGGACCTCACGGCCGCGCGGGACGCTGTCCGCGCGATCCCGGCGCCGCTCCGGACGGCCGTCGTCGAGTCGCGCGAGCCCGTCATCCAGGCGCACGCGGCGGTCCGCGAGGTGAAGCGCTGCCTCGCGACCGAGGTCGCCGGCGCGCTCGGCACGAGCGTCGGGTTCAACGTGACGGACGGCGATTGATGGCCGCGGCGGCGCCTTCGTCGTCGCCCCCACTCGAAGGCGCCGCGGCGTGGGCGACGCGCCTCGAGGCGCGGGCGCTCGCGCCGGTCGACGCCGCGTCGCTCGGCGCGTTTCGGTTCCTGCTCGGCGCGCTCGTCGTCGCCGCCGTCGTCCGTCACTGGGCGAAGGGCGGCATCCACGACGCCTTCGTCGTCCCGACGCATTTTTTCGCCTACGAGGGGCTCGAGCTCGTCAGGCCGCTGCCGGGCGAGGGGATGTACGTCGTCTACGCCGCGCTCGCGCTCGCGGCCGCGAGCCTCGCCCTCGGCTTCTTCTCGCGCACGAGCGCGGCGATCGCGTGCGCGCTCTTCACGTACGCGCACGCCTGCGACAAGTCGAACTACCTGAACCACTACTACCTCGTGAGCCTCCTGCTCGGGCTCGCGGCCGTGCTCCCGCTCGGGAGGGCCCTCGCGCTCGATCGCCGCTCCGCGTCGCGCACGGACGGCGAGGCGAGCGTGCCGGCGTGGGTGCTCTGGCTGGTGCGCTTCCAGATTGGCCTCGTCTACTTCTACGGCGGGGTCGGCAAGCTCGAGACGGACTGGCTCCTCCACGCGATGCCACTCCGGATCTGGCTTCTGGCGAACGGCGACTTCCCGCTGCTCGGGCCCGTCCTCCGGTGGCCCGAAGCGGCGTACGCGATGAGCTGGCTCGGGGCGGCGTTCGATCTCTCGGTCGCGTTCCTCCTCGGCGCGCGCCGCACGCGCCTCGCCGCGTACGCGTGCGTCGTGTCGTTTCACGTCGTCACGGCGCGCCTCTTCCAGATCGGGATGTTCCCCTGGGTGATGATCGCGCTCACGCTCGTCTTCTTCGATCCGTCGTGGCCCCGGCGTTTCCTCCCGGCGCGCCTCGTCGGGCCTCGCGTCGCGCCGGCCCCGCGCGCGGCGCCCTCGTCGCGGTGGCCGCTCGCGCTCGCGCTCGGCTGGGCGCTCGTTCACGTGCTCGTGCCGCTGCGCAGCCACCTCTACCCCGGTGACGTGCTCTGGACGGAGGACGGCTACCGCTTCTCCTGGCGCGTGATGCTGATCGAGAAGGCCGGCTCGGCGGAGCTGACGGCGACCGACCCCGCGACGGGCGCGTCGCGCGAGGTCCGCGCGCGCGCGTTCCTGACGCCGTTCCAGGTGAAGATGATGTCGACGCAGCCCGACATGATCCGCGCGTTCGCTCGCATGATCGCCGATGACGCCGTGCGCCGCGGCGAGCCCCGCCCGCGCGTGACCGCGGACGTCGTCGTGGCCCTGAACGGCCGGTCGCCGGCACGCCTGGTCGATCCGACCGTCGATCTCGCCGCCGAGCCCGCGCGCTTCGGGGGCACGCCGTGGGTCCTGCCGTCGCCTCGCTGACCGGCGTCCGGCCGGAGCTGCGCGCTCGAGCGATCAGCGGACGCCGGGACGCCCCGGCATGGGCTGCGTGCGAAACGCCTGCGCGACGATCTGGCGGAGGGTCGCGAGCTTCTGCGCGCGCTGCGGCTCGTCGGCGGGGCCTGCCTTCGCGACCTGGGCGAACTCGCCGAGGGCGCGCCACTCGGGCGTGCTCGGGATGCCGAAGGCGGTGCGGAAGGCCTCGCCCATCTCGATGGTGCTGCCGAAGCGCGCACCTGGGTCCTTCGCCAGCGCGCGCATGAAGACGTGCTCGACGGCCGCGCTCGCCTGCGGGACGAACTGGCGGATCGACGGCGGCGGCGTCTCGACCTGGTCCATGCGGAGCGTGAACTCGCTCCTCTCGCTCGGGAGGAAGGGCGGCCTGCCGGCGATCGTCTCGTAGAGGACGATGCCTGCAGAATACAAGTCACTCCGTCCGTCGAGCTCGCGCCCGAGCACCTGCTCCGGCGACATGTATGCGCCGGTGCCCGGCGCGAGCTCCTGCGGCGAGGGCGGGCGCTCGCCGTGCGTCGGCCGGACGAGGTGGGCGATGCCGTAGTCCGTCAGCTTCACGATGCCGTCGCGTCGGACGAGGATGTTCGAGGGCTTCACGTCGCGGTGGACGATCCCGAGCGCGTGGCCGGCGGCCAGCGCGCCGAGCACCTGCTGGAGGTAGTACCAGGCGCGGTCCGGACGGAGCCCGGGGAAGGCGCCGGGGCCGGCGAGCCGCGCGCGTGAGACGTTGCGCGCGATGACGTCCTCGAGCGTGTCGCCGTCGACGAGCTCCATCGCGAGGATGGGAGGCACGACCATCCCCGAGGACACCGCCATCGACGGCGCGGGCGTGACCGGATCGGCGGCCGATCCTCCGGGGAGCGTCGCGCTCCACGTGAAGAGCTCGTGAAAGCGGACGACGTTCGGGTGCTCGAGCAGGCGGAGCGCCTCGGCCTCGTTCTGGAAGAACGCCCGGAGCTCCGGCTGCACCATCGCGCGCGGATGGAGCTGCTTCAGCGCGAGGGGCACCGGCTCGGTGCCGCCGCGCGGCCCCTTGGGATCGTAGAAGAGCCACGCGCGGTAGACGGTCCCCATCGCGCCCGATCCGAGCTTCGCGTCGACCACGATCCGCCCGTAGCCGCGATCGATCTGCACGCCCGGCGCGAGCTGGCCGCGCCCGGACGACCGGGAGGGCTGGAGGCTCCGGCAGGAGGGGCAGACGGCGGCCCCTTCGGCAAGGTTGTGGTTGCACTGGATGCAGGTGGCCACGCGCGGACCCGTCCCTCGTGCTTACCGCACCCGCGGGGAGAGGGCGAATGCCCCGCGGAACGGACGGGCCGCCTCCGCGCGCCGGCGGCAGGCCGATCCTCGGTCCGCCAGCGCCGGATCGGTTCTAAGCTGCGACCCCAAATGGCGAAGGTCGAGGTCACGGTCTCCGAGGATCTGGGAGGCGAGCGTCTGGACAAGGCGATCGTCGCGCTCGTCGACGGCGCCTCGCGCGCGCGCGTGAAGCGCGCGATCGAGGGCGGTGAGGTGCGCGTGAACGGGCGCGTCCTCGCGAAGGGAGGCGTCGTGAAGGCGGGCGACGTCATCGCGCTCGACGACGTCCTCGTGAAGTCCGCCGACGGCGGCGCGGCCGCCGAGCCGGACGCGCCGCTCGCGATCAAGCACGAGAGCGCGAGCGTGCTCGTCGTCGACAAGCCGGCCGGGCAGCCCACGGTCCCGCAGCGGTCGGACGAGACCGGCACGCTGGCGAACGCGCTCGTCGGTCGCTTCCCCGAGCTCGCGGGCGTCGGGTACTCGCCGCGCGAGCCGGGGGTCGTCCACCGCCTCGACACCGACACCTCGGGGCTCGTCGTCGTCGCGCGGAGCGCCGCGGCCTTCGAGGCGCTCCGCGAAGCGTTGCAGAGCGAGCGGATCGCGAAGGAGTACCTCCTCGTGTGCAAGTCCGAGGGTCTGCCGGACGACGGCACCATCGAGCACCCGATCGCCAATCACCCCAAGGACAAGAAGCGCGTCTATCCGTGCATCCACCCGCGCGACGTCATGCGGTACGCGCCGCGTCCGGCGCTCACGCGCTTCACCGTCGTGCGGCGGGCCGGCGAGTGGGCGCTCGTTCGCGCGACGGCCGCGCGCGCGGTGCGTCACCAGCTCCGCGCGCACTTCGCGTCGATCGGTCACCCGCTCGCGGGCGACGTGCTCTACGGCGGCGCCGGCGCGGCGGACGCCGCGAGCGCCGAGCCCGTCGTCGCCACGCCGGCGGGGCTCGGGCGTCACGCCCTTCACGCCTCGCGCGTCAGCTACGACGGCGGCGGCGACGCCGCGCTCGCCTTCGACGTCAGCTCGGAGCTCCCGGCCGACATGGCCGCGCTCGTCGCCGAGGGGTAGGGAAATCGGGACGCACCCCGTGACTCACGCGCCGAAGGCCACGATCGCCGCGGTCGTGTTGAAGAACGCGTCGACGTCCCGCGCGCTCTTCGCGACCTCGCCGAAGACGCAAGCTCCGCCGATCGGCGCGGCGACCCGGTCGCGGATCAGCGCGGCCTCCTCGGAGAACTCCTCTCCCAGCGCCGCGAGGCGGCCCGTGCAGGAGAGGACGAGCGCGCCGGCGACATGCCCGCCGGCGCGCAGCACGGCCTCGGCGGCGGCGTTGGTCGACGCGCGGAGGAGGTCCTTGCGTCCGGCGTGCATGAGCTGGACGCGTCGGCCCTCGCCGATCGACGCCGAGAGCCTCACGCTGCCGTCGGCCCCGATGTCGCAGAGAGCGCGTGCGACGAGCTCGCCGCCCGCGCGGTCGTGCGTGCCCGAGTCCGCGAGGCCGAGCTCGTAGCGATTCGCCAGGTACGGCGTGAGCTCCTCGCGCGCCTTCGGCGGGGTCCCGCCGGCGCGTCGCGCGTCCTCGACCCACACCTCCGCCGCGGGCCGGCCGTCGAGCTCGTAGAGGACGTCGCCCTCCGCGCGCGTGACGGTCCGGAGCGGACCGACGACGCGCCAGCCGTGGCGCGCGGAGATGCCGACCTGCTTGCGCGTGTAGAGCCCCGCGAGCAAGACGCGATCGGCGCGGAGCTCGTCCGCGGCGAACACGCCGGGACGGTCCATCGTCATGTCGTCGCCGGTGAGCGCCCCTGCGAGCTGGGCGCGTGGGCCGGCGCCCTTTCGGATGGCGGCGACGAGCGCCTCGCCGTCGACGTGGATCCCCGGCGCGAAGACGAGGCAGACGCAGTGTTCGAGGCCGCGCGCGGCGGCCTCGTCGGCTCCGCGGGCGATCTGCTGGGCGGCCGGGACGACCTCGACGAGCTCAGGGCCTCCGAGCTCGACCTCGCGCGTCGCGACCTCGATGTCGTCGCCGCCGAGCAGGACCACGGAGACGCCGCGCGACGCGATGCCTCGCGGGCCGAGCACGCAGGCGCCGGCCGAGCCGCCGACGATCGGGACGTCGCCCACGATCTCGCGAACCGCGCGCGGCGCGCTCGCGATGTCCGGGTAGCTCACCGACCCGAAGACGATCGCGAGCTTCGGTTTCGTGTCTCCGAACGGCGCGCGCGCCTCGGTCGCGGCCTCTCGCGCCGCTCCCTCGGCGGACGACTCCACGCTCATTCCACTGCCGAAGATCAGCATCCCCCGACCCCTGAACCCACCGCCGACGATGGCGAACTCCAGTACCTTACCGCCGGTCGTGTCGACCTGCTCTGGAGTCTCAACGGCCGCGCTCTCTGGGTCTTAAGCCGCAAGCTTGACATCGCCGACCGTTGTTGGCACGAGCCTGACGAGCGAAGTCTTCCGTGCCGCCCTCGCCCTCGACAGCCGCGCCTCCTCGTTTGATGCAGGTCGCCGCGCCGCGTTCTCTGGATGCGCTGAAGAGGCGGGGCCCTCTCGTCGGCGTCGTCGCCGCACTCGCGCTCGCCTCCTCGTACGCGGGCGGCGGAACGGCCGGCGATCCGGGCGAGCTCGCGGCGCTCCTGTCCGAGGCGAGCGGGACCGTCGTCGAGGCGCGGGACCTCCGGTGGGAGCCGTCGCGCGGCGCCGTCGGCGATCTCGCGCTCGGCCGCTTCGTTCTGTTCCTCGGCAGTCGCGAGCCGGGCGCCCCGCGCGACGTCTACCGGGCGCGCGTCCGGCTCTCGCCCGAGGGCCGGCCGCTCGCCGTGGCCGCGACTTACAACCTCACCTCGACGCCGCTCGGCGACGATCACGCGCTCGTCGTCTCCGGCGGACGCGCCGCTTACGCCACCTGGTCGTACGGCAAGGAGCAGGCCGTCACGGCGCTCGACCTGACGGGCGAGGGGAGCCAGATCCAGGCGACCAAGCCGGCCGACAGGGCGATGGCCTGGGTCACGAACCTCCAGCAGACCGGCTCGGGCGACGGCATCGGGCGCGTCGACGTCACGCTCGAGCAGCCCGCGCACCGCGTCGGGCTCGCGCTCCTCGCCGCCGACGACACGCTCGCCATCGATCTCGCCGACGACGAGCGCGCCGCTCACCCCACGCGGCGCGCCCGGCTCGACCTGAAGAAGGGCGAGCTCGTCAGCGGAGAGCAGATGCGCGCCGACGCTGGCAAGCACTTGCCGAAGCGCCTCGTTCACTGGGCGGTCGACACCGTGCGCGCGGTCCCGTGGATCGGCCCGGCGCCGATCGCCTGGCTCGAGGAGCGCGCCTTCGCCACGCGCGACACGGTGAAGCAGACGCTCTTCAAGGTGACGAGCGGCAAGGACGCGCTCGCGAAGCAGCCCGAGGAGATGGCCCCCGCGGCCATCCTCGACACCTCGCAGGCGTCGCTCGATCTCGGGCACTGGCCGCCGCCGCCGATCCGCTCGATGTGGAAGACGCCCGAAGCGGGCGAGGGCGAGTGGAAGACGCCGAAGCAGCCGTGGGTCAAGACGCTCCCGGCCCCCGCGGAGGGCGATGCGCCGCCGTCGCCGTTCTACGAGACGTTCGTGCGGCCCGACGAGGAGCGTCCCTACGCGAAGGTCTTGCTGGTCGCGATGGACATGCGTCAGCTCGACGTCGGCATGGAGGCGGGCAGCGAAGACCCGAAGCCGCTCACCGGCTCGCCCGGCACCGGCCGCGTCCCGCGCGATCCGGCGGTCTACACGCGCATCGCGGCGGCGTTCAACGGCGGCTTCAAGACCGAGCACGGCAACTACGGCATGATGCTGAACAAGCGCGTGCTGCTCCCGCCGGTCGCCGGCGCCGCGACGGTGATCCTCACCAAGGACGGGCGCGTCGGGATGGGCTCGTGGGGGACGAACACGAACGTCGGCGGCATCGTCGACGTGCCGACGACCGAGATCCTGAGCTTCCGTCAGAACCTCGACCCGCTGGTCGACAACGACAAGGTCAACCCGCTGAACCGCTGGCAGTGGGGCTTCGTCCTGCCGGGCACGAGCATGCAGACGGAGCGCTCGGGCATCTGCGTCACCAACGCCGGCCACATGATGTACGCGTGGGGCGACGACACGAGCGCGACGAGCCTCGGCAAGGCGATGAAGATGGCCGGGTGCGTCTACGGGATGCACCTCGACATGAACCCGCACCACACCGGGTTCATGTACACCAACATCACCGAGTTCAAGGGACGCCAGTACAAGAGCGAGCTCTTGACCAAGGAGATGGAGATCGACACCGATCGCTACCTCCTCTACGCGCCCAAAGACTTCTTCTACATGATGCTCCACGATCCGCGGCCGCCCGTGCCGCTCGAGGGCGTCGAGTGGGAGCCGGATCCGGGCGCCCAGCCGGCTCCGTCGTGGATGGCGGGGCTCTGGCGCGGGCGCTCGGGCGACGTCACGCTGCTCGAGATCGAGCCCGGCCGCGCGTCGTTCCGCGCGCGCGCGGGCACGAAGGAGCCGGAGAAGGAGCGGGCGCGCGAGCGCCGCCGTGACGACGACGACGGCGAGCCGGCCGAGCCGGTGGCGAAGGCGTCGCCGCCGCGGGGCTCGGAGCTCTCGGAGGACGACGCGCACCGCGTGCTCTTCGCGCTCTCGCTCGGGACGAGCGAGGCGCGCCACCCGCGCGGGCTCGCGGTCGACGGCGAGGTCGCGATCCCGCTCGGGACGGACGCGGCGACCGCGGTGCTTCTCGTCTCGGAGGACGGCGCGATCTCGATCGTCCCGTCGAGAGAGGGCGTCGCGGTCCCGCCGAAGGGCGACGCCGTCGAGCTGCCGCTCTTGCTCGACGACGGCGTCGCGCGCGAAGCACGCGTCGCGCACGGCCGCGCGCCGGTCGCGCTCGGGATCACGCCGGCCGGTCGTGTCTTCGTCGCGCGGGGCGCGCACGCGAGCGACGTCGCCGCCGTGCTCGCCAAGGCCGGCGCCACCCGCGCGGTCCTGCTCGATCGCGGAGCCGGCAGCCACGGCACGATCTTCCGCGCCGGCACGACGACGCCGCCCCGCTCGCGCTACGAGGACACGACGCTCTACGCGATGGGCAAGCCGCTCTTGCCGCGCGGATTCCGCTTCGAGCCGACCCACCCGGTCGAGCCCCCCGCGCCGAAGAAGAAGTGACGCGGGCGACCGAGCGTCGCGTTCAGTCTTCGTCGGACGGCTTCGTCGCCGGCGGGGGATCGCTCTCGTTCGTCGTGTCCGAGCCGGGGGCCGGCTCCGGGGTGACGTCCGGAGGCGCCGTGTTGGCGCCCGGGTGAGCGTCGCCGCTCTGGACGTCGCTCGTGCCCTCGTCGGCTTCGACGTTGGCCGCGTTGTAGCGCGGCGGCTCGCCCGGCTTCGAGTAGTCGATCCAGAACGCCGACGTCTCGCGGACGTCCATGTGGACGAACGTGCTGTTCGGGTAGTAGCCGCAGCCCACGTTCTTCAGCGTCCGACAGAAGTCGCGCACGACCTCGTTCGGCACGCCGACGACGCGAAAATCGATCGCCTTGCCGTGGTTGTGGTTCGAGTGCTGCGTGTACTGCGTCGGCGTGTACGGACGGAACCCGCTGATCACCTCGATCTTGCGGCTGCCGAAGTGGTTCGACACGATCCCGAGGAGCGAGACGAGGCGCGCCTCGACCGGGTGACTCGCGCCGCCCGCCGCGCGCATCATCTTCTCCATCGACTTGAGCGTCGTCGGAGCGATCTTCCCGCTCTTGTCGGTGATGCGGAGGTCGGCCTCTTCCGTCGACGCGGCGCGCCGGATGTGGATGACGCCCGGCGTCTTCGCCTTCGCCGCGAACGTGGTCGGCTTCGCGGCGGCCTTGCCGTTCGGCTCCTTGCCCGGCTTGCCCTTCGCGTCCTTGTCCTTGCCCTTCGCGTCCTTCGGCGGATCGACCTTCGGGATGGTGAGGACGTCGCCGATTTTGAGGCGCTTCACGTCCCTGTCCGTGAGGCGGTTGGCCTCGATGATCGACTTGGGCGTGACGCGGTAGCGGTTGGCGATCGCCTGGATCGTGTGACCCTTGCCGATCGTGTGCTGCACGTCCGCCGTGGCGACGGCCGGGCAGAGACCAATGACAACCCCAAGCGCCACGATCGACGCGATCGACGTGAGCCCTCTCCGCATGAGCGCCCTCCTTACTCGATCCGCATCGCGCGACAAGGGGGGATCGGGTCGGCTTGTAACCATTCGAAATCAGTGTCATTTGTTCGAGCGAAGGGCGGAGGCGTCTTGCGTGCCCGGCGCCTGCCGCTCGCGGCGCATCCGCGCGTCGGCAGCGCGTCCTCCTCGCGTTCGCCTCGCGCGCGCGAACGGCGTCGCGACGGCCGGTCGAAGCGCGCGCTCCGGCCGCGCGGGCAGACGCGGCGGACAGCAGCGCTTAATGAAGCCGTCGCACCTGAGATACCTTGTGCGCGCTCGCCTCCGAAAAATGAGCGCGAGCAGACACCGACTTTTTGACGGCTGCCTACGCGGGCTGTCACACTTTGTGCCGAACCATGCTCGGCGAAGGTAAGAACCTGGTCGGCGTCGACATCGGAGCTAGCGCGATCAAGGTCGTGCAGCTCAAAGAGTCGCGAAAGAAACTCCAGGTCGTGCGGTACGGGTTCGCGCCCTTGCCCGCGCAGGCGATCATCGACGGTCACGTCATGAACTCCGGCGCGGTCGTCGAGTCGCTTCTCCGGATCTTCCACGACCAAAAGATCTCCCAGAAGGACGTCGCCATCGGCGTCTACGGTCAGTCGGTCATCGTGAGAAAAATCACGGTGCCGATGATGACCAACGAGGAGCTCGAAGAGCAGATCGGCTGGGAGGCCGAGCAGCACATCCCGTTCGACATCAAGGTCATGTCGATCGACTACGAGGTCCTCCGGCGTCGGCCCGAGGCCGCGCAGATGGATCTCTTGCTGGTCGCGGCGAAGAAGGACGAGATCAACGACTACGCGGCGATCGTCCGCGAGGCGAAGCTCAAGCCCGTCATCGTCGACATCAACGCCTTCACCATCCAGAACATCTTCGAGTACCAGCACGGCCTGCCGGAGGACGGCACGATCGCGCTGCTCAACGTCGGGGCGGCGGTCTCCTCGCTCAACATCGTGTCCCGCGGCGTCTCGGCCTTCACGCGCGAGATCACGAACGCGGGCAACTCGATCACCGAGGAGATCCAGAAGCAGTGCAACGTCCCGTTCGAGCAGGCCGAGGCCTACAAGTGCGGCGGCGGCCCGACGGACATCGTCCCGCAGGAGGTCCACCAGATCATCCAGTCGGCGTGCGACGGCCTCGCGGGTGAGATCCAGCGGAGCCTCGACTTCTACCTGGCGACGAGCGGCGAGACCGAGATCAGCCGCATCTTCGTCTCCGGCGGCAGCGCCTACCTCGCGCCGCTCTGCCAGTCGATCGAGAAGCGGGCGCACGTGCCGGTGCAGGTGTTCGACCCGATGGCGACGCTCGGCGTCGACGCGAAGTTCGTCAACGAGCAGGACATGCGCCTCCGGGCGGCGCAGCTCGTCGTCGCGCTCGGCCTGAGCCTCCGTTGTGACAAGGAGCGCCGGTCATGATCCGCATCAACCTACTGCCGCAGAAGAAGCAGCTCCGCCGTCGCGGCGAGGCGGGCGCGCCGGTCGAAGTCGGCGGCGGCGGGGGCGAGAGCCAGGTCTGGCTCGCGTTCGTGCTCGGCGCCGTGCTCCTCGAGGTCATCGTCCTCCTCTTCGTCTACAAGACGAAGCAGGACCAGCTCACGCAGGTGCAGAAGCACAACACGGAGCTGACGGGGAACATCGACAACATCAAGCGCGAGATCGCGCAGCACGCGACCATCAAGACGCAGCTCAAGGAGCTCCGCGACCGCGAGGAGGCGATCCAGAAGCTCCAGGGCGCGCGCACGGGGCCGACGGCGACGATGCTCGAGCTCTCGCGCATGATGACGCCGGGCCGCGGCCCCACCGTCGATCGCGACAAGCTCGAGCAGCTGAAGCGCGACAACCCGAGCGCCGTTCCGAACGCGAGCTGGGATCCGCGTCGCCTCTGGCTCTCCGGGTTCAAGGAGAACGACCGCAGCGTGAAGCTCTCCGGCTACGCGCGCGACGGCGAGGACGTCTCCGAGTTCCTGCGGCGACTCTCGCTGAGCGACTACTTCTATGAAGTGAGGCTCCTGCCGGCGAGCAAGGCGGTCGACACGACGACGAAGCTCGAGCTCGTGAAGTTCGAGATGAGCGCGAAGGTGAGGTACTGACATGGCTTCGCTCAGCCTGAATCGCCTCCCCATCGTCGGGAAAGTCGGCGTCGGCGCCCTCTTCTGCCTGCTGCTCGGCGTGGCCTACTACGTCCTGCTCCACACGGACGTCGCCGCGCGCACCGATCGCGAGCGCGCGAAGACCGGCGAGCTCGAGACCGAGCTCTCGAAGGTGAAGCAGTCGCAGGCGAGCTACTTCGCCGATCGCGACGAGCTCGCGATGCGCCAGCAGAAGCAGCGCGAGCTGAACAAGGTGCTCCCGACCGACACCGAGGCTGCGACGTTCCTCTCGGCGCTCCAGGCCGTGTCGAACATCAGCGGCATCGACCTGAAGGCCTGGTCGCCGATGGAAGAGGTCCCGCAGACCTTCTACGCGAAGGTCCCGATGAAGCTGCAGATCACCGGCCGCTTCCACCAGATCGCCAAGTTCGTGTACGAGGTCGGCAAGCAGGACCGCATCATCAACATGGAGAACCTCGAGCTCGGCGACCCGAAGATCGAGGGCGAGGACGTCGTGCTCAAGGCGAGCTGTCTGGCGACGACGTTCCACCTGCTGAAGCCGGGCGCCGCGCCCGCCGGCAAGACGCCCGCCAAGCCCGGAGGAGGGCGCTGATGAAGACTCCCATCGTCGCGACCGGTCTCGTCACGCTCGCGCTCCTCGCATCGGCCTGCTCGCCCGACAAGGCGCTCCAGGCCGCCAACACCGGCTCGACGGCGCCCGCAGCCTCGGCCGCCGCCGACGCCGGCGCCGCGCCGGTCGCCACGGGGCCGTCGCTGCCCAAGATGGAGTTCGCGGAGAACGACTTCGCCGAGAGCGATCGCAACCGCGATCCGTTCCGCACCTACGTCTCCGTGGTCGGTCCCGAGGTGAAGAAGGTCGCGAACGTGCAGAAGGAGGTCATCCTCCCGCAGTTTTCTCTCGACGAGCTCAAGCTCGTCGCGATCGTCACCGGCGGTGAGTATCCGCGCGCGATGGTCGTCGACCCCGGCGGCAAGGGCTGGGTCATCAAGCGAGGCGACTGGGTCGGGCGGCCCGAGGTCGTGCACGTCGGCGGCGCGAACGGGACTGACTACCAGATCAACTGGCGCGTCAACAAAGTGCGCGACGGAGACATCGTCTTCACCCGCGAAGACCCGGCGCAGCCCGGCATCCCGCCCGCGTCGCGCGTGATCGCGATCCGCGCCGAGTCCGAGCAGGCGCGCGACCGGCTCTGACGGCGCGGCGGCCCGAGCGCCCCTGACGGCGCGCGAGCGAAGTGCTCGCGCGGAGCGCCCCTGACGGCGCGCGAGCGAAGTGCTCGCGCGCCGTTCTCGTTTGTCCGCGACGCGCCGGCGGGGGCGAGCCGTCGCCGGACGATCCGACGCGCGGATCGAGCGAAAACCGCCGGCGTTCGTGTGGATCCGCGCCCCCGAGGGCCGCGCGGCGGGCGTCGGCCTCAGCAAACGTTTGCCACAAATTGGCATGTTCCGATCCGCGCGTTCTACGTTGGTTTCCGCGGAGTCGTGTCGGCGAGTGTGACCGACGATCCGAGGGAGCCAAAGAGCCATGCGGAAGATGGGCTCGATTCAGAAGCGAGCGCGACAGCTCATCGGGGCGCAGGCGATCCTGCTGTCGACCACGTTCGCGTGGGCCGACGCTGCGCCCAACCACGTCCGGGACGTCAAGGTCAGGACGACCGATGCCGAGAGCGGCGCCGCGGAGATCGAAGTCGTCGGGACGGGCGCGCCGACGTTCAACGTGCGCGTCGAGAACGGCGGAAAGCGTCTCGTCGTCGACATCGCGAACTCGGATGTCGTCGGCGTGAGGGAAGCCATCACGAGCGCGGTCGGCATCGTCGGCGGAGTGATGACCCAGGCGTTCAAGACCGAAGCCGGTCAGATGACGCGCCTGGGCATCAACCTGACGAAGCCGGCGGCGTACCGTGTTCGCGCCGAAGGGACGTCGCTCAAGGTGATGCTCTCGCCGGCGGCGGCGACCGCGCCCGCGGCCGGCGGAGCCAAGGACGCCGAGCCTCGGAGCGGCGGGGGCGAGCTCGTCGACGTCCGCTACGAGCGCGCGAAGGCGCCGTGCTCGTCGGGCTGCGACCGCATCGTCATCTCGACGAGCGAGATGCCGGCGTACTCGCTCTCGACGAGCCCGTCCGGCCGCGTCCGGCTCGAGCTGAAGAAGACGACGCTCGCCAAGCCGCTCGCGCGGACGCTCGACGTCTCGCAGGGCAGGGGCGTCATCAAGAGCGTGACCGCCTTCTACGACGAGAAGAGCGAGGCCACGTTCGTCGAGATCGACAAGGGCGCCGACGGCTCGAGCCAGGGGACCGTGTCGGTCGACGGCACGGACATCGTCTGGTCGTTCGACACCGCGCTCGCGAAGACCGGCCCGAAGCCGGCCGTGCGCAAGTCCGTGACGGTCGCTCGTGAGAGCGACGGCGGCGGCGGTCCGAAGGTCGAGACGTCCATCCTCGGCGACGACCCGAAGATCGAGGTGTCGACGGGCAGCGAGGCCGCGGGCTTCACCGCCACGCTCAACGGGCAGGCGCGCGGGTACACGGGCCGTCGGATCGACCTCGATCTCAAGGACGCCGACATCCACAACATCCTCCGTCTGCTCGCGGACGTCGGGCGCGTGAACATCGTCACCGCCGACGACGTGTCGGGCAACGTGACGATCCGCATGCGCAACGTCCCGTGGGACCAGGCCCTCGACGTCGTGCTCCAGGCCAAGGGCCTCGGCATGGTGCGCTCGGGCAACCTGATCCGCGTCGCGCCGCTCGCCACCCTCCAGAAGGAGCGCGAGCTGCGCCTCGCCGCGGCGAAGCAGGAGTACGAGCTCACGCCGCTCGAGACGCGCCTCATCCCCGTCAGCTACGCGCAGGCCGACGAGCTCCAGGCGCGCGCGAAGGACCTCCTCTCGCCGCGCGGCTCCATCGCCGTCGACGAGCGCACGAACGTCCTCATCGCGCGCGACATCTCCGGCAACCTGAACAACATCGAGGAGCTCGTCCGCTCCCTCGACACGCAGACGCCGCAGGTGCTCGTCGAGGCGCGCATCGTCGAGGCGACGAGCCGCTACCTCCGCGACGTCGGTATCCAGTGGGGCGGCGACGTCACCTTCTCGGAGGCGACCGGCAACCCGACGGGCATCGCGTTCCCGTCGCGCGTCACGTCGTCCGGCGGTAACTACGACCAGCTGACGAACTCGCGCGGTCTGTCGCCGTTCCAGCAGAACGTCCCGCAGCCGAACTTCGCCGTCAACCTCCCGGCCGCGACCGGCACCGGACAGGGCGGCGCCCTCGGCTTCTCGCTCGGGTCGATCGACAACAACCTCAACATCGGCCTCCGCCTCTCGGCGGCCGAGGCGAGCGGTCTCCTCCGCATCGTGAGCAGCCCGCGCATCCTCACGCTCGACAACCGCGACGCGCGCATCAGCCAGGGCACGCTCATCCCGTTCGCGCAGATCAGCGCCCAGGGCGTCCAGACGACCTTCCAGGAGGCGAAGCTGCAGCTCCTGGTCCGACCGCACGTCACGGCCGACGGCTCGGTCGCGATGCACGTGAAGATCAACCGGGACGAGCCCGACTTCAACCAGACCTCTCCCCGAGGCGATCCGACCATCCTCAAGCGCGAGGCGGAGACCGATCTGCTCGTGATGGACGGGCACACGGCGGTCATCGGCGGCATCTTCACCCGCAACACCGGCCGCAATCTCGATCAGATCCCGTTCTTCGGCGACATCCCGATCCTCGGCGTGCTCTTCCAGCGCCGTCGCGCGAGCGACACGCGCAACGAGCTCGTGATCTTCATCACGCCGCGCATCGTGAACCGCGCCGAAGCCCTCGGGCACTGAGCGAGCGAACGCCTCGATTCACCGAGCGAACGCCTCGATCCGCCGCGCCTCCGCGCGGTAGACTCGAGGCGTGAGCTTCGCGTCGCGCTCCACCGTCGCTCCGATCGCGGCCGTTGCCCGTGCGTAGCCGGCCCAAGGTCAGGCTCCTCTTGAGCCCGGGGGCCGTGTCGCCGGGCGAGAGGCTGCTCGCCGAGGCGGTGCTCACCTCGAGGAGCGAGACGCCGGTCGACTTCGTCGCCATCCGTCTCCGCGGGACGACGCAGGCGGGCGTCGGCTCGGGCAAGTCGCGCGCCGTTCACACGGGCTCGTTCTTCGAGCGCGAGTGGCGCTCGAAGTCGATGAAGATGGCGCCCGGAGAGCATCGCTTCAAGACGCTCTTCGAGCTCGGCGCCGGCGTGCCGCCCACCTACGTCGGGCAGGACACGTCGATCACCTACACGATCACCGTCCACGTCTCGATCCCGTGGTGGCCGGATCGCGAGCAGGACTTCGTCGTCCCGGTCGCGTTCGCGCCGGTGCCGCCCCTGCCGCCGTCGCCGAAGGTCTTCGTGACCGCGCGCGACGGGCCGCGCGGGAAGGACCCGTTCATGGAGCTCTCGCTCGACGCGACGCAGATCGCCGTCGGGGACGTCGTGAGCGGCTCGATCTCCGTCCAGAACCTCCGAGGGAGGCGGATCCGTGGCGTCGACCTCTCCTTCGTCGAGACGGAGACCATCACGCTGCCGTCGCACGACGTCCGCGAGGGGCAGCGCTTCAGGCTCCGCGTGCTCGACGGGGCGCCGACCGAAGGGGCGGCGATCCCGTTTCGGGTCGCGATGCCGGACAGCGCGACGCCGAGCTTCAGCGCCGGGACGATCACGCTCGCCACCGACGTCGAGGTGCGGGCCGACGTCGCCTGGGGTCACGACGTCGCCCTCCGCGCGAGGGTGCTCGTGAGCCCGAGGGCGAGCGCGCCGCGCGCCGACCGCGGATGGGTCGCGCCGGTCGGGAGCGCGCGCCAGGCGCTCGTCTGGCAGAACGTCGCGGCCAAGGTCGGCCTCGTCACCGATCCGGAGGCGAAGCGCATGGTCGGGCGGGCCGGCCGCGTCACCGTCGAGGTCTCGGCCGAGCAGCACGAGGACTACTGGCTCGTGGCCAAGCTGGCGTGGCCGAGCCTCGGGCTCGAGCTCGACGTCGGCGAGCGCCGCTGGTCCGACGCGCTCGCCGTCTCGGTCGTGAGGTCGGGCGACGCCGCCGTCGACGGCCGGTTCTCCGCGCGCGCGCGTGAGCACGCGCAGGCGCAGGCGTTCGTCGCCCCGGACGTGCTCGGCCCCTTGCTTCGCTTCGGCGAGGTGACGATCGGCGACGCGGGCGCGCGGCTCGCCGTCCGCGGGGCCGCGCACGTGACCGAGAAGGTCGAGCGCTTCGTCCGGAGGGTGCTCGAGGTCGCGGCGATCTTCGACCGTACGCTCGATCGCGTCCCGCCTCCGGCGATGTTCGCCGCCGACGTCCCCGCCTGGCAGGCGCTGGCGGCGCGCCTCCGCGGCCGGCTCGAGCTCGGCCGAATGTGGATCCACGACGCCGTGGTCGGCGCGAGCGCGGTGCAGATCGGATCGGTCTGGGCGCGCGGGGGCCTCCTCCTCGGCAGCGCCGTGATCGTCGCGATCGATCCGCCGCTCGACGCCGCGCCCGCCGGCCTCGAGGATCCGGCCCTCTCGCCCGCGGCGCGCGCCGCCTGGCGTGAGCTCGCGGCGCGCGCCAAGAACGTCGAGATCCGCGCGAGCGCGATCAACGTCGAGCTCGAGGGCAAGCTGTCGGATCCGGAGACCGCGCTGCCCGTGGCGGAGCTGGCGGTGAGCCTCCGCCGCGCGCTCGGCGGCCTCGCGGCGGCGGGCCCGTTCCGCTGAGCGAGCTCGCGCGACCCTCGCTTTCTGCCGAGGCTCGCGCGAGGCCGTTGTAGACTGCCTGGCCCAATGGGCATCGAGCATCGTCTCCACGCGCGCTGCGCGGGTCTCGGGGGAGCCAGTCACGGTCACGGAGGGCACGAGCACGCGGCAGGCATGGGGCGGCCGTTCGCGTTCTCGTCGAGCCCGCGCCACTTCGAGCGCGCGCGTCCGTTCGCGATCGAGCACATCGCGCTCGACCTCGCGCTCGACTTCGACGACAGGAGCGTGCGCGGCTCGGCGACCATCCAGATCCGGCGCATCGATCCCGAGGCCGCCTCGATCGAGCTCGACGCGGTCGGCTTCGCGATCACCTCGGTCGCGATCGGCGGCAAGGCGGCGCGTCACACCTACGACGGGGCTCGGCTCGTCGTGGACATCGGATCGAACGTCGAGCGCGCCGCGCTCTCCGTCGTCTACTCGGCCACGCCGCGCAAGGGGCTCTACTTCCTCGACGCCGACGAGCACGTCCCGACCCGGCCGAAGCAGGCGTGGACGCAGTTCCAGGAGGAGGACGCGCGTCACGTCTTCCCCTGTCACGACAAGCCGCACGCGAAGATGACGACGGAGGCGCGCGTTCGCGTGCCGCGCGGGTTCTACGTCCTGTCGAACGGCGCGCTCGCCGGTCGCGAGGTGGACGGCGAGAGCGAGGTCTTCCACTGGAAGATGGACGACCCTCACCCGAGCTACCTCGTCACGATCGTCGCCGGCGAGTTCTCCGAGATCGAGGCGGTCGCGCGCGTCGAGGGCGACGCCCCGAACCTGGAAGAGACGGTCCGCTTCGAGGGACGCCAGGTGCCGCTCACCTACCTCGTGCCCAAGGGGCGCGAGGCGGATGCCGAGCGCACGTTCGCGCGGACACCCGAGATGATCGCCTGGTTCTCCGAGCTGCTCGGCGTGCCTTACCCGTGGAACAAGTACGCGCAGGTCGTCGTCAGCGACTTCATCTTCGGAGGCATGGAGAACACGACCGCCACGACGATGTACGAGCACATCCTGCTCGACGAGCGCGCGGCGATCGACGTCACGAGCGACGACCTCATCGCGCACGAGCTCGCGCACCAGTGGTTCGGCGATCTCGTCACCTGCCGGGACTGGTCCGAGGGCTGGCTCAACGAGGGCTTCGCCACGTTCATGGAGCACGTCTGGCGCGAGCACCACCTCGGACGCGACGAGTACGAGTACGGCGTCAAGAACGACCTCGCGAGCTACCTCGGCGAGGCGGGGGGCCGCTACCGGCGGCCGATCGTCTGCCAGGACTACGACGCGCCGCTCGATCTGTTCGACCGTCACCTCTACGAGAAGGGTGGGCTCGTCCTCCACGTCCTCCGCGCCGAGCTCGGCGACGGCCTCTTCTGGAAGGGCGTCTCCACGTACCTCCAGCGGCACGCGCGCGGCGTCGTCGAGACGCGCGACCTCCTGCGCGCGCTCGAGGAGGTCTCGGGGCGCAGCCTCGGCCGCCGCTTCGAGGAGCTCGTCCATCGCCCGGGGCACCCGGAGGTGGAGATCCAGCTGTCGTGGGAGGACGGCGTGCTCCGCTGCGCCGCGAAGCAGACGCAGGCGGCCGCCGACGGCGTCCCGAGCGCGTTCGAGGTGCCGATCGTCCTGTCGATCGTCGATCCCGACACGCGCGAGGAGCGTCGCGAGAAGCTCCGCCTCGCCGCGCGGGCGGACTCGTTCTCGATCCCGTGCCCGTCGCGCCCGCGGTTCGTGGTGGTCGATCCGGAGATGCGGATCCTCGGCGATGTCACGGTGAAGGCGCCGGCCGACATGCTCCGCGCGCAGCTCGTCGAGGCGCCGACCGGGCGCGGCCGCTGGCTCGCGGCGCACGCGCTCGGCAACGTCGACGATCCGCCGAGCATCGAGGCGCTCGCGGCGCGCTTGCTCGACGACGCCGAGTTCTGGGGCGTACGCGTCGAGTGCGCCGAGTCGCTCGGGCGCCTGCGTGCGCGCGAGGGCTTCGAGGTGCTCGTGAAGGCGCGCGACGTCGCGCACGCCAAGGTTCGCCGCGCGGTCGTCGACGCGCTCGGACGCTTCCGCACGACGGCCGCCGTCGAGGCGCTGAAGCCGAAGGCGCTTCGCGACGAGAGCTACCTCGTCGAGGCGGAGGCCGCGCGCGCGCTCGGCAAGACGCGGCAGCCGGCGGCATACGAGGTCCTCCTCGACGTGATGGCGCGGCCTTCGTGGGCCGACGTCATCGCTTCGGGGGCGATCGACGGCCTTTCGGCGCTCCGCGACGATCGCGCGCTGCCGCACCTCTTCTCGCGGACGCGCTACGGCCATCCGTCACGCGTGCGTCGCGCCGCGGCGCTCGCGATCCCGAAGCTTGCGACCGATCGTCGCGCGCGCGAGCACCTCGAAGAGCTGCTCGACGACGCCGATCCGATCTTGCGGATGGACGTCGTCCGCGCGCTCTCCGATCTCGGCGACGCGCGCTCTCGCTCCGCGCTTCGCGCGCGCGGCGAGATCGATCTCGACGCGCGGGTGCGCCGGCGGATCCGCGAGGTCGTGCGCGACCTCGGGGGCGAGCGCAAGCAACACGACGCGCTCAAGGAGACCGTCGAGCGCCTCGAGAACGAGCAGCGCGAGCTTCGCGCGCGCCTCTCGAAGCTCGAGGCGCAGAAGGCGGGATCGAAGGGGCCCGAGGCGTCGCGCGCGCCGAAGGCGAAGGCGAAGGCGGCGCGCACGAAGCCCGACGCGCCGCGCAAGAAGGCCGAGGCGCCGCGCAAGAAGACGCCCCGGAGCTGATGCTCCGCGCCATCAACTGGATCTCGCGTTGTCCATCAAGGGCCATCGATCGGGATAGACCCCTTCGCCAGTAGGGCTGAAAAACTGCGGTCGGTGGATCGCCCGTCCACGGACGCGATCTGGCCCGCCGGGTGCTTCCGAAAGACCGCAATGGGACGTACGTCCGCGAGCCTCGAGGCGAGCGGCGGCGAAGAGCGCCGCGCGGGCGAGCGTCCATCCAACCCGTGGAAGCGGCCGTCGGGGCCGAACGCCGACGGGGCGCCCACGGTCCGTAACCTCATCCCCTGGCGTGACATGGAGAAGAAGCTGGCCGAGCGCCTCGCCGCGAAGGCGGCCCGAGGCGAGCTCACCGGCGAGCTGGAGAAGGACAGCGACGTGCCCTCGAAGCGGCCTCCCTGGAAGAACGACGTCGAGCCGGCGCCGGACTCGGGCGTGCGTACGAGCGAGAGCGGCCCGGCGCGCGAGCTCACGTACAGCGTGTACACGGTCGCGGACCTCGATTCCCGAGGGCAGGCGCGCTCGACGCGCATGTCGATGGTGGCCGCGCCGCCGCTGGCTGCGCCGCCGTCGCGCTGGCTCGAGACGGGGAGGGCCGCGCTCGCGCTCCTCCGCGTCGGCGTCGCGCACCTGAAGGCGCCGAAGCCGCGCCCGCGGCTCCGCGACGTCTGTCGGGTCCCGATGCAGCTCTTCCTGACGGAGCTCACGATCTCGCTCCGGTCGATGCCGTGGAAGAGGCTCGCGGTCGGGGCCGGCGTCGCGCTCGGCACGTTCGTCGTCCTCCTCTTCATCGTCCTCACCGCCGCGGAGCTCACCGACGATCTGAAGCCGGCCCGCACCACGACCACGTCGGCGGCGCCGGAGGCGGAGCCGACGAGCCCCGCGATCGTGTCGACGGTGGCCGCGCCGAACACGGTGGCTGCGCCCAAGCCGGTCGAGATGAAGCCCGCCCCGGCGCCGACGCCGGCGGCGGAGACGGCGCAGACGATCGAGATCGACGACGACGGGCCTGCCGCACTCGCCCCGCGACCGAAGCCGAAGGCGAAGAAGCCGGCGGCGAAGAAGAAGGGCGTCGAGCTCTTCAAGCCCTGAGCGCGGCGCGCTCGCGCGTCACGCGCCGCGGGGCCCTGTCGGATCGCGGTACCGCCCCGCGGGAGCTGTGGTACGCGGCCGGCATGGCAGACGAAGCATTCCCGATCGAGGTCGAGCAGCGCGGAAACGTCGTCGTCTGGACGATCGATCGCGAGTCCCGGATGAACAGCCTCTCGCGTGCGACGCTGCTCGCGTTCGGCAAGCTCGCCCGCGAGGCGGTCTCGAACCCCTCGGTGCGCGCCGTCGTCATCACGGGACGCGGCGAAAAGGCGTTCTGCGCCGGAGCCGATCTGAAGGAGCGCCAGGGGATGACGGAGAACGACATCCGCGTCCAGGTCGAGCTCTACCGCTCCGAGCTCGGTCCGCTCGATCGCTCGCCGAAGCCCGTCGTCGCCGCGCTCAACGGCGTCGCCTTCGGCGGCGGGCTCGAGCTCGCGCTCGTGTGCGACCTCCGCGTCGCGGCGGCCCACGTGCAGGTCGGCCTCCCCGAGACGACGCTCGGCATCATCCCCGGCGCGGGCGGTACCCAGCGCCTCGGGCGGATCGTCGGCGAGGCGCGCGCGAAGGAGATGATCCTCCTCGGCCGGCGCCTCGGCGCCGACGAGGCGCTCGCGTGGGGCCTCGTCAACCGCGTCACGCCTGCGGGGGCGAACGTCGTCGACGACGCGGTCGCGTGGATCGAGCCGATCGCGAGCGGCGCGCCGATCGCGCAGGCCGCGGCGCTCGAGGCGATCGATCGCTCGTTCGACACGACGTTGGAGCACGGCCTCGAGCTCGAGAAGGTGAGCTACGACAAGGTGCTCGTCAGCGAGGATCGCCGCGAGGCGCTCGCGGCGTTCGCCGAGAAGCGGAAGCCGAGCTTCAAGGGGCGCTGACCGAGCCGCGCCGGCGGGCGACGCTCAGGGCTGCGAGTCGATCGTCACGTTGTCGACGAAGAGCTTCACCGGGAGCGACTTGCCACAGTAGACGATGCCGACGTCGGCCTTCACGTTGGTCAGCATCCCGTGCCCGGAGGCGAGCTCTCCGTCGAAGTAGGTGAGGCCGTCTTGCTTGACGACGACCTTGCTCCTCGCCGGTACCGGCTCGAGCTCCGCGTGGAGCTCGAGGCGGTGCCAGCCGGCCGCCGGCGCCGCGAGCGTGTGGGGCGTCTTGACCCCGTTCGCGAACTCGATGAACGCGAGCGAGCCGTTGTCGTACTCGAACAGGAGCTGCCTGTAGCCTGTCGTCGGAAAGAGCTCGACGCCGCCGATCTGCGCGTAGCCCGCGCCTTCCACGAGGACGTCGAACGCGAGGTCGACGACCGAGCGGCTGCCGCCCCAGCTCTGGTACGCGTACGAGGTCGCGCCGATCGCCTCTGCTTCGCTGCGCAGGGAGCTCGGCGCGGAGCGCGACTGCGTATCGTCGATGGCGCTCGGAGCGGCGCCGAAGGCGCTGGTGGCGAGGATGATCTGCCCGTCGTCGAAGTCGACGCAGATCTCGTGCGGCGGCTGCGTCGCGCACCAGCCGCCCGCGCTGGCGTCCGCGTCGCCCGCCGCGCCGTCGCCGATGCCGCCGTCGCCGTCGCCGATGGCGCCGTCGCCGACCGGGGCCGAGCCGTCACGCCCTCCGTTCGGTCCGGCGTCGCCGTCGTCGGGGGGCGCGACGCCGGTGACCGAGAGGCCGCACGCCGCGAACAGCGGGGCCAACAAGATGCTCCATCGACGCACGCCCCGATCGTAACACGGCCCAGGGCCGGGGCTCGTTCCTCGAAGGCGCGCCGATCGACGCGCGCGCCGTCGCCGCGGCGACGACCGTACTCGTCTCGACTACGCGCGGCTGATACGCTCGCTCGGGCGATGAGCGCCAGCGAGGCCACCCTTGGCGGTCTGCCCATCGCGGCGGGCGACGTCCTCCTCAAGAAGTACCGCGTCGAGCGCCTGATCGGCGAGGGCGGGACCGGGATCGTCCTGTCGGCCACGCACGTGCAGCTCGAGCAGCGCGTGGCCATCAAGTTCCTGCGCCGCGCGCTCGAGAGCGACGAGCTCCGGACGCGCTTCGAGCGCGAGGCGCGGGCGATGGGCAAGATCGAGAGCGATCACGTCGTCCTCGTCCTCGACGCCGGCGCGCTCGACGACGGCGCGCCGTACATGGTGATGGAGTACCTCGACGGACGAGACCTCGCGCGCGTCCTCAAGGAGGACGGCCCGCTGCCGGTCGAAGAGGCCGTCGATTGCATGTTGCAGGTGTGCGAGGCGCTCCGGCAGGCGCACGCCGCCGGGATCGTGCACCGCGACCTCAAGCCGGCGAACCTGTTCCTCACGCGGCGTGACGACGACGACGCCGTCCACGTGAAGGTGGTCGACTTCGGCATCTCGAAGATCCTCGACAGGAAGCTCACCGACGACGGCAACCCGCACGAGGTCACCACCGCGTTCACGATGCTCGGCTCGCCGAGGTACATGGCGCCGGAGCAGGTGAAGAACTCGAAGGACGTCGACGGGCGGGCGGACCTCTGGTCCGTGGGCGCGGTCCTCTTCCAGCTCATCACGGGCAAGCACGCGTTCGACGCCGAGGGGAACGTCCAGGCGAGCCTCGCGGTGCTCACGGCGGACCCGCAGCGGCTCCGTGCGCTCGCCCCGCACGCGCCCGAGGGGCTCGAGGCCGTCGTGAGCCGCTGCCTCACGAGGGACGTCGCCGCGCGCTTCCAGTCGGCGGGCGAGCTCGCCGAGGCGCTCCGGCCGTTCGCGTCCGATCGCGCGAAAGACTCGCTCGACCGGATCCAGAGCGCGAAGGAGGCGCCGTGCCTCCAGATCGCGCTGAGCGTCTCGTCGACCTCGATCCCGCCGCAGGCGGACCTCGACTCCGCCGTCCTCGTCGCCGGTCGCGTCGACGCCCCCACCGAGCGGAGGATCCGCATCGCGGGTCGGGCGGCGCCGCCGCCGCCGCCGTCGCAGGCCCCTGCGGCGCGGACCTCGCCGCCGCGGGCGCGCGCGTCGAGCCTGGTCCTGGCGGCCGTCGGCGTCGGCTCGGTCGCCGTCCTCACGGTCGGCGTCGCGGCGTTCCGCTCGCTCGGGGCGTCGGCCGAGCGTCCGGCCGCGCGGTCCTCCGTCCTCGCGAGCGAGGCGCCTTCGGCTTCGGTTCTGCTTGATGCGGGGCAGGCGAGCCCCTAAGACGCTCGGCTGTGCCGCAAGACAGCCAGCTGAAGGACACCCTCGCGCGCGTCGAGAAGGGTGGCGCGTCGAAGTACCACCAGAAGAACGCGGAGACCGGGAAGCTCTTCGCCCGCGAGCGCATCGCGAAGCTCGTCGACGCCGGATCGTTCGTCGAGGACGCGGCGCTCGCGAACAACCTCGAGGCCGATCTGCCGGCCGACGGCGTCGTCACCGGGACCGCGAAGGTCGGCGGGCGCACCGTCTGCATCATGGCGAACGACTCGACGGTGAAGGCGGGCTCCTGGGGCCGGCGCACCGTCGAGAAGATCCTCCGCATCCAGGAGACGGCGCGGGACCTCCGCGCGCCGCTCTTCTACCTGGTCGACTCGGCCGGCGCGCGCATCACCGATCAGATCGAGATGTTCCCCGGACGCCGCGGCGCCGGACGCATCTTCTACAACCAGGTGCACCTCTCGGGTCAGATCCCGCAGATCTGCCTGCTCTTCGGCCCGAGCGCGGCCGGCGGCGCGTACATCCCCGCGTTCTGCGACGTCGTCGTCATGGTCGACGGGAACGCCAGCATGTACCTCGGCTCGCCGCGCATGGCCGAGATGGTCATCGGCGAGAAGGTGACGCTCGAGGAGATGGGCGGCGCGAAGATGCACTGCTCGGTCTCGGGCTGCGGCGACGTCCTCTGCAAGACGGAGGACGACGCGATCGCGTGGGCCCGGCGCTACCTCGGCTACCTGCCCGAGCGGACGGGCGAGCTCCCGCCGGACGCCGAGCCGAAGGCGCCGAAGGCGAGCGGCAAGCGCATCGAGGAGATCGTGCCGGCGGACGAGAACAAGTCCTTCGACATGATGGCCGTCATCCACGAGATCATCGACGAGGGCTCGTGGTGCGAAATCAAGCAGCTCTTCGCGCGTGAGATCCTCACCGGGTTCGCGCGCATCGAGGGCAAGGTCGTCGGCATCGTCGCCAACCAGCCGAAGTGGCTCGGCGGTGTCCTCTTCGTCGACTCGGCCGACAAGGCCGCGCGCTTCATCTGGCTGTGCGACGCCTTCGAGATCCCGCTGCTCTACCTCGCCGACGTCCCCGGCTTCATGATCGGGACCAAGGTCGAGCGGCAGGGGATCATCCGCGCCGGGGCGAAGATGATCGCTGCGGTGAGCGAGGCCACGGTGCCGAAGATCAGCGTCGTCGTCCGCAAGGCCTACGGCGCAGGCCTCTACGCGATGTGCGGCCCCGCGTTCGAGCCCGACGCGTGCCTGGCGCTCGGCAGCGCCTCGATCGCGGTCATGGGTCCGCAGGCGGCCGTCAACGCGGTCTACTACAACAAGATCCAGGAGGTCCCCGCGGGGCCGGAGCGCGACGCCTACGTCGCGAAGCTGCGCGACGAGTACCGCGCCGACATCGATCTCATGAAGCTCGCGGCTGAGCTCGTGATCGACGCCGTCATCCCCGGCGACCGGCTCCGCAGCGAGCTCGCCGCGCGATTTGCGCGCTTCGCCGCGAAGGACGAGCGGCGGCCGAAGAAGAAGCACATCGTGCCGCCCGTCTGAGTCGCCGCCACGGTCGCGCTGGCGCGCGGTCGGGTGTCTGCCAGACTTGAAGGATGGTCCTGCGGGCAGTCGCCGTCGGGCTCGCTTCGCTCCTCGCCGTGGGCTGCGCGCGCAGCGCGCCGATCCATGCGCCCACGGTGGTCTTCATCGACGCGGTGGGCGGAGAAGGCGCCCCTTCGGCGCCCGGCGACGCGCTCGATCGCGACGGCGCGTGGACGTCGAAGGACGAGGTCGAGGTCGAGTGGCGCGGCTCCTGGTGGCCGGCGGTCGTGCTCGAGAAGCGCGGCGGTGGACGCTGGCTCGTCCGGTACGACGGCTACGGCAGCGACTGGGATGAGGTCGTCGGTCCCGAGCGCATCCGCGAGCGCCGCGCCGAGGCGCAGGCCGACGAGCCGGAAGAGCCCGACGACGAACCGGATCCGTGACCGCCTGCCGCGGCGGGCGCGGCCGCGAAGGCTGAGCGGACACGATACGCCGCGGCTCGCCCCGGCGGCACGATCCGTCCTCGCTCCCGCGGCCCCCGGCCCCCACGGCCGGTTTGTCGGCTGCGCGCGACCGGCGGAGCGCGGCGGGATGGCGCCGGGACGCCCGGTCGTGCGTAGATCGCTTGATCGGAGGCCCCGGCTGCCGCACCGTATGGATCTCATGTCCGCGACGAGACAGCTCGCCTGCCGAGCACGCCGACGCGCGAGGACGCTGTCGCGCGTCGTCGCCATCGCCGCGATCACCTGTGTGTTCGTCACGGACGCTCGGCCCGCGCGCTCGGCCGATCCGCCGGCCTCGGCGCCCGTCACCGCCTCCGGAGCGGCCGAGCGTGTGGTCCGCGGCTCGCCCATCGGACCGGGCCTGCTCCACGCCCTCGGGCCGCGCGCCGCCGACGCGCTCGCTCCGGCGAGCGGGCTCATCGGAGCGCTCGTCGCGGTCCCGCGCGGCGCGCGCGCAGTGGACCTCGGCCTCGAGCCGGTGGCGCCGGGCATCGGTCGCCTCCGCGGGAGCTCCTCGCGGATCGCGGCGTACGCGGAGGCCCACCCCGATCTCCGCATCGAGCTGGCGCCGCCGCTGCACCCGCTCATGGATCGCGCCTCGCGGTCGGTGCTGGCGTTGAAGGCGCGCGAGGTGCGCGGCGCCGACGGCAAGGGCGTGCTGGTCGGCGTCGCCGACACCGGGCTCGACGTGACGCATCCCGAGATGCGCGACGAGGCGGGGCGGTCGCGCGTCGCGTGGCTGCTCGACCTGTCGCTCGAGCCCGGCGGCGTCCACGCGGATCTCGAGCAGCGCTTCGGGATCAAGGACGACAAGGGCAAGGTCGTCGCGGGCCGTGTCTTCGCGAAGCAGGATCTCGACGACCTCCTCACGCGGATCGACAACGGCTTCTGCACCGAGACGAAGGGGAGGAAGTGTGCGCCGTCCGACGAGATCGGACACGGGACCCACGTCGCCGGCATCGCCGCCTCGAGCGGCGCCAAGGGCGGGAAGTACGCCGGGATCGCCCCCGCGGCCGACGTCGTCTTCGTTCGCGTCACGCGCGGCGCCTCCGACGGCATCGAGAACGACGACCTCGTTCGCGCGGTCGAGTTCATGTTCGATCGCGCCGACGCGGACAAGCGGCCGATGGTCGTGAACCTCTCGCTCGGCAGTGACTTCGGCCCGCACGACGGCACGTTCCTCTGGGAGCAAGCGATCGCCAGCCACGTCGGCCACGACCACCCCGGTCACGTCATCGTCGCCGCCGCCGGCAACTCGGGATCGATCGTCGAGACGCCGATCCATCAGAGCGTCCGCGTGACGCCCGGCGCGCGGATGCGCGTCCCGATCCGCACCAAGGGCGCCGAGTCAGGCTCGGTGCAGGTCTGGCTCACGCTCCGCCGCGGAGCCGACCTCAAGATCGGCCTCGAAGGTCCCGACGGCGAGTGGATCGCTCCGGTCGAGCGGGGACGCCAGAGCGGCAAGAACACGAACGACTACAACGCGGGCGTCATCTACGGCTCGAACCTCGACAACAGCCCGATCCCCGAGACGTCGCGCGGCGCGGTCATCGTGTGGCAGGGCAAGTGGCCGAGCGGCGTCTACAACATCACGCTGGAGGGCTCGGGCATGGCCGAGCTCTACATGCAGGGCCTCGGCGACGCCGGCCTCGGCGGCGAGCGCCCGGCCGCGTTCCTCCACGGCGTGCGCGAGGGGACGATCAACCTCCCCGCGACGCACCCGCAGATCATCGGCGTCGGCTGCACCGTCAATCGCCCGCGCTGGTCGAGCATCGGCGGCGCCGACGTCGGCCTCAAGGTGCCCGTGCTCGATCGCGAAGGCGGCCTCCCCATCGCCCTCGCGGTCACGACCCAGGACGACGCGCAGACGCACCGCGATCTCGTCGACGGCGAGGTCTGCTGGTTCTCGAGCGCCGGTCCGACGGCCACCGGCGTCCCGAAGCCCGAGATCGCCGCTCCCGGCGCGCTGGTGGTCTCCGCGTTGAGCCGCACGGCCAAGCCGGGCTCGCCCGGCAGCGTGTTCACGAGCTCGACGTGCCCGGTCACCAAGTCCGGCGCCTCCGACAAGCGCTGCCTCCAGATCGACGACAGCCACGGGATCGCGATCGGCACGTCGATGTCGGCGCCCGTCGTCGCAGGCGTGGTCGCCCTCTTGCTCCAGGCCGACCCGACGCTCACGCAGGACAAAGTGCTCGCGTTGCTCCAGGCAGGGGCGCACCGCTTCCGGCAGCCGGCGCTCTTCGACGACCAGTCGGGGCCGGGCGAGGTCGACGCGCTCGCGTCGCTCGACGCGCTCGACCAGATGCAGAACCCCGCGCTCCACTTGCCGGCGTTCGAGCAGAGCTGGGTCGCGCTGAGCTCCGACTACGTCCCGGCCGACGGCTCGACGCCGGTGACCGCGATCATCGAGCTTCGCACCGCCGACGGCGCGCACCGCGGCGACTTCTTCGAGGCCGAGCGGCTCCAGCCGGTGCTCCTCGTCGACGGCAAGGCGGTCAACCCGGCGCCTGTGCTCGTCCGCCGCGGGCCTGGCGTCTGGTTCTTCGCGTGGGAGCCGCCGGCGGGCCTCGGCGGCTCGCGCGCGACCTTCGGCGCGACCTTCGACGGCGCGCCGATCGTCGCCCCGCGCACGCTGCCGATCGCGCCGGACCGCTGGACCGCGGTGTACCCGAGCCACGCGAAGGGATCGTCGTGCGCGTCGACCGCGGGCACGGCCGGCGGATCCGGAGCGCTCGCCTGGCTCGGACTCGCGCTCGCCGCCGCGCTCTTCCGTCGTCGCGCTCAGGGCTCTTCGGCGACGGTGACGAGCCAGCCGTGCGGCTCCCACACCTCGTCGTCCGGATCGAACGCGTAGGCGGGATCGCCGACGTTCACGCCGACGAGCATCACGCGGTCGACGCCGTCGAGATCGACGAGCGTCATCTGCGCCTGCGTGGCGCGCTCGGTGGTCGGGATGACGACGCGCCCGAGCTCGCGGCCGCTCGCGTCGAGCTTCACGAAGGCCCAGCGGAAGAGCGCGTGCTCCTCCCACTCGATCTCGACGCGGAGGCGCGCACCCGGCCGCGCGCCGTCGCGGCGGATGATGAGGTAGCTCGCGCCGGTCGGGTGGACCGGCCGCCGCGCCGCGAGTCGCCGCGGCGCGGTCGGCCAGGGGATGTCCCAGTCGAGCGGGACCCGCGCGGCGTCGCCCAGCGTGCGGAGCTCCGGGAGGTGGAACCCGTCGTCGGCGCTGCCGAGGAACGCCCGCGCGATCCCGAAGTCGAGCCAGAGGTCGTGGACGGTCCCGTTCGTGGCGAGCGCGCCCTTGAACGTCGTGCGGAGGACGTCGAACGTGTCGGGCTCGTTGGTCCAGCGGACGGCGGCGAGCGGCGTCATCGTCGGGTGAAGCGCCCACGAAGCCGACACGATGCCGCCCGGCTTGCGTCCGAACGCCCAGTCGAGGCGCGCCCAGAAGGCCGCGGCGCCGGCGGAGAACAGCGCCGAGAGCGGTGAGGGGGCGCCGCGCTCGGCGCCTCCGGCCGCGATCGTGTCGTCCCCGGCGTTCGCGTCGGCGAACGCGCGACCGGGCCGCGACTGGAACGCGTCCGCCGCGTCCGCTCCGAGTCCGACCGTGCACGGCGAAGCGAGCTCGGCGAGGTACGTCGACTGCGCGCGCGCGGTGCCCTCCTCGGTGGCGGGCGCGGCGCGGAGGAGGCTCGCCCGCGCGACCATCGTCGCCGCGAGCCCGTCGAGGAAGCATCCTGCGCGCACGCGGCGGTCGACGGTCGTGAAGCCTCGCGCGCGGTCGACCCGCGAGCGCACGTCGCGCGCCTCGAGCCACGTCGTCGCGAGCTCGGCGTTGCCGTCCACGAGGAAGACGTCGTACGCGAGGGTCGTCGGATCGACGTCCGGGGCGGGGATCGCGAGCGCGCCGGTCAGGGTCTCCCACGCGCGTTCGAACGCGTCGAGCGTCGCCATCGCGGCCGCGCCGTCGCGCGCCGCGCTCGCGTGGACGCACACGGGGACACGCGACGAGCACGCGCGGAGGTCGGGCGAGGGCTGCGGGCGCGTCGTGTAGGTGAGGTACGGCCCCGACGCGACACCCGGATCGATCGCGCGCGGCTTCGGATCCTCGTCGGCGTTGGACGTCCCGGCGTGGGCGAGGGGAGCCCGAACGCCTCCGACGACGATTCCGCCGGCCAGCGCGACGGCGAGCGCTGGGCGCCTCACGAGACGACCGGCGCGCGGAGGCCGAGGCGCGCGCGGCCCGCGAGCACGACCGGGGGGCGTCTTCGGGGGCGTCCGCACGGGTCCATTTCACCCCTCGAGACGCGCATTTGACAGCGTCTTTGTCGTCCCTCTATAAACGTGAGCGAGTCATCCATGGCCGGCCCTGCTTTCGACCCTAGCGGCGCAGTTCGGTTCGACGTGAAAGGCGGAGCCGCGTCCGACGCGCGAGGCACCCGCCTCGTGCTCGTTCCGGCCACCGCGCTCGAGGCGCTCGAGCGTACGACGCCCGGCGCGCTCGCTCACCTGGGCTCGGAGGTCGGCCGCGGCTGTGGGGCCCGCGTCGCGGCGCGGCTCGGCGGCGACGGAGCCGTCTCTGCGGCGACGCTCGAGGTCGTGGTCTCCCACCTCGCCGGCGAGCTCGCGATCGCCGGGCTCGGCGCCGTGCACTTCGAGCGCTGGGGACGCGCGATGGTCATCGTCGTCGCGAACCCAGGCGTCAACAGCGACGGCTTCCTGGGGGCGGCGCTCTCGGGAGCGCTCGCGGCGGCCTCGGGACGCGACGTCTCGATCGCCCCGCTCGGACGTGAAGGCACGACCGCCCGCTACTTCGTCGGCACGCAGCAGACGGTGGTGAAGGTGCGGTCGATGATTTCCCAGGGCAAGGCTTGGGGCGACGTCCTCGCCGCGCTCCAGAAGGTCGTGACGTGATGAGCCCGAAGGAGAAGATCGCGAAGCTCGAGGGCCTCCTCGCGCGCGTGAAGGAGCGCGCGGAGGCGCCGCGTCCGCACGGCGCCGCGGCGTTCCCCGCGTCGTCGGCCGAGCCCGCGCAGGCTGCGTACGCTCCCGCGGCGCTCGAGCCCGCGCCGCCGGCTCTCGAGTCCGCGCCCGCGCCCTCCGCGACGGCGCATCAGCTGCCCACGGCGCCGCCGCCGGCGAGCGCGGCGACGGCGACCGTGACGCAGCCGCCGGAGACCGCCACCGGCTGGTCGGAGCCGCCTCCGGAGACCGCTGCGGATCCCGTCATCGAGACCAGCGAGGCGGACGCGGACCTCGACTCGGACATGGACGTCGAGGTCTCGGCGGAGGTCGTCGAGGTCGACATCGACATCGACGAGCCGGGGATGTTGCCCGCCGAGAGCGGCGCGCAGCCCGTCGCCGAGCAGTTCGCGAACGGGGTCGCGGCGCCCGAAGCCGAGCTCGAAGAGGTCACCGAGGACCTCGTCGCGGAGCCGTCGGCGCCTCCGCCTGCGCCCGAGCCGCCGCCCGCGAACGAGATCGTGGAGCCGGCGCCGAGCTCGTCGCCGCGTCCGATCGCCTCCGAGCATCCCGAGGCGTACGAGGAAGAGAGCGCGCCGCGCCACACGCCGCCGCCCGAGTCCGGCAAGCAGGTCGCCACTCCGTCGGTGAAGCCCGAGCCCACGCGCAGGTCGTCGTCGCCGCCGCCGTCGCTCGAGGGGCACACGCTCATCGGCGGCTGGCGCGAGCCCGGCATGGCGCTCCCGCGCGAGCCGGGCGCCGAGGCTCCGCGTGGAGCTGCCGTGCGCGTTCCGCCGCCTCCGCCGCCTCCGCCTCCGCCGCCTCCGCCGCCGGAGCTCGTCGCGCAGCCGGTCGCGGCGGCGCCGCCGCGATCGTTCGGCCCCGAGGTGACGAGGGCCGAGCTGCCCGCCGACGCCGAGGTCGCGACGATCGAAGGCGCTCTGCCGGCGCACGCCGCGGCCACCTTCGGCGACCTGCTCGACGCGACGCTCTCGATCTGAGAGCGGGAGTCGTCGTCATCGCGATTCGCTTCGGGCTCCTGCGGACGCCGCTCGAGGTCTGCAAGCTCCGCGGCGTCATCGGTCGGACGTAGCCGGTCGCGCGCGGCACGTGTAGACAGGAGCCATGGGGAATGGGGGGAAGAAGAAGGTCGACGCCGTCTTCGAGGGCGGCGGCGTGCGAGGGATCGGGCTCGTCGGCGCCGCCGCCGTCGTCGAGGAACGGGGCTACGCGTTCGAGAACGTCGCAGGGACCTCCGCCGGCGCGATCGTCGCCAGCCTGATCGCGGCCGGGTACTCGACGCCGGAGCTCACCGCGATCATGCGCGAGGTGACCTACACGAAGTTCCGCGATCGGAGCCCCTTCGATCGCGTCCCGCTCGTCGGCCCCCTCACGAGCCTGCTCGTCGAGAAGGGCATCTACGAAGGCGACTACTTCGAGGGTTGGCTGCGCGATCTGCTCCGCGCGAAAGGTGTGCGGACCTTCCGGGACCTCGTGATGCGCGAGCACGCCAACGAGCTCCGCTACCGCTACCGGCTCCAGGTCGTCGCGGCGGACATCTCGAACGGACGGCTCCTCCACCTCCCTCACGACATCCGTGACTACGGGATCGCCCCGGACGATCTCGAGGTCGCCCGGGCCGTGCGCATGAGCATGAGCATCCCGTTCTTCTACGAACCGGTGAAGCTCGAGGACGCCGAGGGGCGCGAGTGCTTCATCGTGGACGGCGGGGTGCTCTCGAACTTCCCCGTCTGGATCTTCGACGACGGGACCTCCGACCCCGCCTGGCCGACCTTCGGCTTTCGCCTCGTGAGCGGCGCCGCGCCTTCACAGAACAGGGTGAAGGGCCCGGTTTCGTTCTTCGTCGCCCTCGCGAAGACGATGCTCTCCGCTCACGACGCGCGCTACGCGAAGGACGCCGACTTCGTCCGCACCATCGCCGTCGAGAGCGGCGACGTCGGCACGACGGAGTTCGACCTCCAGCCCGACAAGCGCGATCGACTCTACGAGTCCGGCCGGGAGGCCGCGCGCACCTTCCTCGAGGACTGGGACTTCGAGCGCTACAAGAAGGCCTTCCGCGAGAATAGGCCCCAGGAGAGCCGCGGGAGACGGCTTCGGCGCGCGTCGTCGCCCCCGTAGCCTCTCCTCACCGACCAGCGCTTCTGCCGCGGCCGCCGGGCGTCGAGGGAGACGACCGGCTACGATGACGTGAGGTCCGGGGTGGCGCTCTTGTTCCGACTCAGTGCACTCCTGCTCGCGTTCGTCGCGGCGGCGCCGCTCACCCTCGGGTGCGTGTTCGTGGCGGCGATCGTGTTCTACGTCCGCGATGGCGAGGGGCCGTCGGGCGGTCCCTGGATGGAGTCTCTCCTCGCGGTCCTCCCGCTCGGGGTGACCGTCACGCTGGCCGTCACGGCGTGGTGGCGCGCCCCGCGCCCCCTCGTCGTGCCCGCGGCGATCGCCCTTGCCGCGTGCGCGGCGCTCCTCACGATCGCGTACTTCTGGGGATCGCCGATCGTCCCGGGGGACAACGTCTACCGCGTGCTCCCCGACTGGGATCTCCTCCGGGGCGGCTACCTCGATCTCCTCCGGCTCGGCTTCACGCTCGCGCCGGCCGTCGTGGGCCTCGTCTTCGTCGCTCGCGGGGGACGGACGTTCGCGCGCACCGAGGCCGGCGCGATGACGGCGCTCGGCGTCTCGGTGATGGCCGTCTTCCTCGCGCTCCTCCGCGCGGGCGCGCCGGCGCCGAGCCGCTACCTCTCCACCCTCGAGCCGTCGATCCCGATCGAGGGCGGCCGCTCCTTTCACCTCGACGGCCGCGAGTACCGGATCGAGACGACCCCGGGACCCGCGATGGATGAGCGCTGGCTCGTCGCGCCCGACCGCGAGGAGCGGGGCTGCATCCTCGTCGGGCCGACGGGCGCCCTGCCGCTCGGCAACCTCTTTCAGGAGACGGAGTGCGCGCTGGGCTGGGACCCGCGATCGAGCGCGGCGCTCCCGCACGTGCCGCCTGCGGTCTACACCGACGAGCGCGGCGACTACGCGGTCCTCTACCAGCCCGAGTGCACGGGGCCGTACATGGAGCGCGCCTTCGCCAGGCTCGATCAGCGCAGCGCGCCGAGCCTCTGCGACGCGTGCTCGACCTATGGGCTCGCGCTCCGCGTGAGCGACGGCACGCGCGTCGCGCTCGACGTCGCGCGCCTCTCGGATCGCCTCGGCCCGCCGCCGGCGATGACGGGCATCGCGATCGCGGGCGCGATCGCGGCGGCGTCGTTGATCGGCGTCGCGCGCGGCAAGCGCCGGCGCGCGCGCGCGATCTCCGGGCGCGAGGCCACGCACCACGGCGACGGCGTGGTGCTCGTGGACGGCGCGCTCGTCCACGTCGCGGGCGCGGAGGCGCTGCCGGCGGGCGCGGTCGTCCTGCCGGCCGACCCCGGCAAGAGCCCCCCAGGCGGGAGCTCGCCCTTCCGCGATCGGCCGCGCTACGAGGGCGCCGTCCCGGGGGACCTCGCGACGCTCCGGGGTGGCCTGCTCGATCGCGCGGCGGCGCTCGAGGTCGCGGCGCTCGTGGTGGCGCTGCTCACCGCCGCGGCGCTGACCGGAGCGCACGCCGTCGGCCTCTGATTCGCCGTCGATCGCCGGGGACGGTGTCGCTCGGCGTCAGAGCCACTCCACGCGCGCGTGCGCTTGGTCGGTGCCGTTCAGCCACGTGCGCTGGCGACGGGCGAAGACGCGCGTCGAGCGGACGATCGCGTCGCGGAGCTCGTCGCGTGGGAGCTTGCCCTCGACGTGCGCCCGGACCTCGGCGTAGCCGACGGAGCCCATCGCCCGCGCCTCGCCGTGGCCCGCGTCGAGGAGGCGGCGGACCTCGTCGATCCATCCGTGCGCGAGCCAAACGTCCACGCGCGCGGCGATCCGCTCGGTCAGCTTCGCCGGATCGTGCTCGAGCGCGACGAGCGCGGCGTCGAAGCGCGACGTCTTGAAGCCGTGCGCGGCTTGCCAGTCCGACATCGTCCGGCCCGACAGCTCGTAGACCTCGAGCGCGCGGCTCACACGCACGGTGTCGTTGGGATGAAGGCGCCGCGCCGACGGCGGATCGACCCGCGCGAGCTCGTCGTGGAGCGCGGCGCGGCCCCTCTCGTCGACGATCGCCTTGTGCCGCGCGCGGACGGCCGCGTCGGCCGCGGGCGCCTCGACGAGGCCGAGCACGAGCGCGCGGATCCAGAAGAAGGTGCCGCCGCACACGATCGGGATCTTCCCGCGCGCACGGATGTCCTCGACGGCCGCCTCGGCGAGGCGCGCCCACCCCGCGGCGTCGACGGGATCGCCGGGATCGTGGGTGTCGACCAGGTGGTGCGGCGCGCGCGCGATCTCCTCGCGGCTCGGCTTGCCGGAGCCGACGTCGAAGCCGCGGTAGATCTGAACGCTGTCGGCCGAGACGATCTCGCCGCCGACCGCCTCCGCCACGCCGAGCGCGAGATCGGTCTTGCCGCTCGCGGTCGGGCCCACGATGCAGAGCAGCCGAGGTCCGCGGGCGAGCTCGAGCGCGCGGGCGAGGGCGCGCGCGCTCACGTTCGCGCCCCCCGTCGTGCGCGCGGAGGGATCACCGCCCGACACGGCGCTCCAGCTCCGTCCAGCCGAGCCTCATGACGACCGGTCGGCCGTGCGGGCAGTGGCCGGCGAAGTCGACCTCGTCGAGCGCGGCGAGCAGCGCGCGCGCCTCCTCGGGGGAGACGGCGTCGCCCGCGCGGATCGAGCCGTGGCACGCCATCGTCGCGAGCACGAGGTCGACCGCTCCGCCGAACGCGCGCCCTCCGGCGCGCGAGAGCTCGCTCGCGAGGTCCTCGACCACGCGCGCGGGCTCGGCGCGCGCGAGGATCGCCGGCACGCCGTGCACCGCGACGGCGGCGTCGCCCACCGCGCGCACCTCGACGCCCATGCGGGTGACGTCGGCGGCGTGCTCCTCGAGCACGGCCACGTCGGAGGGCGGCAGCTCGACGAGCTCGGGCACGAGGAGGCGCTGGGTCGCGATCGACCGCGACGCGAACGCGCGCCGGAGTCGATCGAACGTCACGCGCTCCGCCGCCGCGTGCTGATCGAGCACGTAGAGGCCGTCGTCGCCCTCGCAGACGAGGAACGTGCCGCGCATCTGCCCGACGAAGCGGAGCTTGGCGTAGAGGCCCGGACGATTGAAGAGCGTCGTGCTCGCCGGGGCCTCGGCGATGAAGAGGTTGTCCGCGCGGAGCAGCGTCACCGGTCCCGTCGACATCGGATCCGGGCGCGGCAGCGTCGTCGGCGGCAGCTCGGTCGCGAGCGCGCTCGGGCCTGGTCTCGGGTCTCCGCCCGCGGCGAGGTCGCGCGCGGTCGCCGCGGCGGCGCCGAGCGCGGGATGCGTCGCCGCGTCGAGCCGCGCCGCCGTCGCGTCGAGCCGCTGGAGCGTCGGCGCGGCGGGCCGCGCGTGCGCGAAGGGGTTACCGAGGTCCGGCAGCCCGAACGCCCGCGCGAGCGCGCCGTGGAGCTCGCGCGTGATCGCGTCGAACACGCCGCGCGCGTCGGTGAAGCGCACCTCGGCCTTCTGCGGATGGACGTTGATGTCGACGAGCTCCGCGGGCAGATCGAGCCACACGACGCCGACGGGGTAGCGCCCGCCCTCGAGCACCGAGCCGTAGGCGTGCGCGACGGCGCGCGCGAGGACCCTGTCCCTGACCGGGCGCCCGTTGACGAGGAGCGCGAGCCCGGTCGCCCCGGAGCGCGCGCGCTCGGGCGCGGCGACCATCGCCTCGAGGCGGAGCGGCCCGCGCTCGGCGACGACGTGCGCGAGGTTCTCGCCCGTGCTCGCCGCCCGCGCCCGCTCCGCGCGGGTCCCGACCCGCAGGTACTCGCGGACCACGCGCCGGTCGCGCGAGAGCGTGAACGTCACGTCGGGGCGAGCGAGCGCGGCGCCGAGGAGGACGTCGCCGACGTGCGCGCTCTCGGTCGCGGTCGCCTTCAGGAACTTGCGCCGCGCGGGCACGTTGAAGAAGAGGTCGCGCACCTCGATCGTCGTCCCGGTCGCGCCGCCGGCGGGCCGCACGACGGGCGGCCGCCCTCCGGCGACCTCGACCTCGCAGCCCTCGTCCGAGCCGCGCGGGCGCGTGCGGAGGAGGAGGCGCGCGACCGAGGCGATGCTCGGCAGCGCCTCGCCGCGGAACCCGAACGTGCCCAGGCGGAAGAGGTCGTCGAGCTTCGTGATCTTGCTCGTCGCGTGGCGCTCGAGCGCGAGGACGGCGTCGTCCGACGTCATCCCGTCGCCGTCGTCGGTGACGCGGACGAGCACGCTGCCGCCCTGCTCGACGTCGACCGTTACGCGGGTCGCGCCCGCGTCGAGGGCGTTCTCGATGAGCTCCTTCACGACGCTGGCGGGCCGCTCGACGACCTCGCCGGCGGCGATCTGGTTGGCGAGCTCGTCGCTCAGCTTCTGGATGCGCCCCACGCGACCGGAGATAGCACGGGTGACCCGGAAGGGACCGGAGGAGCGCTCAGCGCTCGGAGACCGGGGCCGACGCGGCTTCGAAGAACTCGCGCGAGCGCGGCCGGCTGAGCGCCACCACGATGAGCGCGCTCGCGATCGTCCGGAAGACGAGCCACCCCGGCGGCACCCAGTAGCGCATCGCGCGCAGGGTCGGCACGCTCCGCTGGTACTCGTCTGGAGGCAGGCGCTCGCGCTGATGAATCACGACCGACTCGTACTGCCAGTCGGCCTCGGCGCCCCACATGTCGCGCGTGACGAAGTAGCTCGCGACGACGACGATCGCCTGCGCCGCGACGACCTGCATCAGCGCCGAGCGCGTGTTCGACTTGCCCGCGAGCCCGCGCGCCGCGAGCGCGAGCAGGGCGGCGCCGAGCACGAAGGTGGCGGCGGCCATCGGGACGGCGCGCCCGCGCGCGTCGTCCGCGATTTCGACGAAGCGCTGGTAGAGGCCCTCCGCCTCGGCTCGGTCGGCGTCGTCGCGGATCGACGACGTCAGGTGCGCGTGATGCTCGCGCTCGCCGCGGTAGAACGCGAGGCGCCCGCACCCCTCGGTCCAGCAGCCGGCGCCGAACACGAGCGCTGCGACGAGCGCGACCACGAGGTAGCGAGGCCGCCGCGCGTCGGGCGTGGAGCCACGCGCGCCCTCCGGCGCCGAGGCGTCTCGGTCGGCGGGCGGCGGGTGCGACGACGACATCGCTCAAGGCCATAGCACGGGCAAAATCCTGGGCACAGCTGCGCTCTTCCTGAAGTCAGCTTGATGCCGCGCCGGGTGACGTTTCGTGATATCCCGGCTTGTTGAAGCCATGCGCGCCCCGACCACACTTCCCACCCTCCGTCGCGTCGCTCTCGCCCTGCTTCTGACGTGCGCAGGCGCGAGCAGCGCCTCCGCCCAGCCCGCCAAGCCGCCCGCCGCGAAGCCCGCGGCGAAGACCGACGTCGGCCCGGCCGTCCAGAAGCTCAAGTCGGGCGACGAGGCGCAGATACGCGCGGGCCTCGACGATCTCCGCATCGTCGGGCCGGCCGCGGCCTCGGCCGCGCCCGCGGTGGCGGACATCCTGGCGCGAGGCCTCAGCGAGCCGCTCGCGCACCAGGCGATCGACACCCTCGGCGATCTCGAGGCGTCCGACGGGAGCGCCATCCTCGCGCAGTACGCCCAGCACCGCACGGTCGCCATCCGGCGCGCCGCCATCAAGGCGCTCACGCGGACCAAGGGGCCCGCCGCGGCCACGGCGCTCCGCAAGGCGCTCGGCGACTCCGACGCGCAGGTCCGCGGCAACGCAGCCGCCGGCCTCGGCGCGCTGAAGGCGAAGGACGCCGTGCCGGATCTCTTCGCCGCGCTCGATCACAAGGTGAACGAGGCGGCGGCGTCGATCGGACAGCTCTGCAACGCGGAGCAGTGCGACCAGCTCGCCGGCAAGCTCGGCAAGCTGCCCTTCGACGTGGTCACGAGCGGCCTCGAGCCGGTGCTCTTCCGGCCCGCGTCGGACATGTCCGACGACGCGAAGATCAAGCTGCTCGGCCGCCTGCGCGAGCTCGGCACGGGCGAGGCGAACCGCTTCTTGAAGGACGTCGAGAAACGGCTGCCGAAGGAGGCATCGCCGCGCATCCGACAGGCCGTCGAGCAAGCGGTCAAGGCGACGACGGGAGGTTCGCAATGAAGACGACGACGCACAAGGCCCTCGGCGCGGCCCTCGTACTCACGTCGGCGCTCGTACAGGGGTGCGCGAGCGATCCGAGCCGCCCGAAGACCTTCTCGACCGACTGGCTCGACGACGGCGGCCGGAGCATCTCCGAGGTGCAGGCGCGCCTCCGCGGCGCGCGCCCGAGCGCGAACGTCGATCTCGTCGTCTCGGTCGCGGGGAACGACAAGATCATCGGCACGCCGCTCGGCAACGGCGCCCAGTGGACGGCGACGCACGCGCTCGACGCCCGCCCGATCATCGCGGGCGGCGTGGTCGTGGTCTCCGGCGGCAACGAGGTCGCGGCGCTCGACGCGACCAGCGGCAAGAAGCTCTGGGCGCGCCCGACGGGCGGGCTCCCGCTGCTCGGCGCGGGCGACGACGGCAACGTCACGGCGCTCTCGCTCTCGCGCGGCGCGGGCTCGACGCTCCTCATCGTGGGACGCGACGGCTCGGTGAAGCGCCAGCTCGAGACGGACAAGGCGATCGGCGATCCCGAGGTCGTCGGCGGCGTCGTGTTCGTGCCGTGGGCGAACCAGTACGTCAGCGCGCTCGACGCCGCCACCGGCGACGAGATCGGCCGCGTCACCATCCGCGACAAGGTCTCGCGCGCGCTCGCGATCGGCGGGACGCTCTACTTCGGCGAGCTCGCGTACATCCGCTTCGACGACAAGATCGGTCAGGCGTCGCGCGGCGGCGCGAGCCGCGTCGCGATCCCGTCGCGCGAGCTGCCCGGCACGCCGCGGCTGCTCGTCCCCGGCACCGAGAAGGTCCCGCCGGTGGCGAACGCCCGCGACCGCGATCGCCTCTTCGGCCGTCCGAGCGGCGACTCCACGCCGCTCGGCATCGACTCGAACCGCTTCTACGCGAGCTACTACCGCCTGATCTTCGGCTTCGAGTCGCAGCGCGGGCACCTCGCCTGGGTGCGCACGCACGCGCACGACTTCATCGGCGGCGAGGCCGTCGGCGGCGGCGTCGTCCTGTGCGACGACGAGGGCAAGATCGTCGTGCTCGACGCGCAGACCGGACAGGTCTCGATGGAGAAGCCGATCGGCGAGCCCATCAAGAGCTGCGTCGTCCACGCCGACTCGTTCCAGGCACCGAAGCCGGCGTCGCCCGGACCGTCGCTCGGCCAGCAGATCACCGACGCGGTGACCGTGCGGGAGGCGACGCTCGCGACCGCGCAGCGCCTGCTCCTCCGCGAGCTCGCGACGCTCGAGGACGACACGGCGACGAAGACGCTGATCGACATCGCGTCGGACGCGCGCTCGGTGCCCGTGCTCGTCGCCGACGCGCGCGCGGCGCTCGCCACGCGGCGCAACGGCGCGAGCCACATGCTCGCCGCGCTCGCGAAGCACTACGACTACCTCCACGACGTGCTCCGGAGCCCGCCCGTCGGCCCGCTCGCCGACGCCCTCGCGGCGATGAAGGACCCGAACGCGGCGCCGCTCGTCGCCGCGCGCCTGCTCGATCCGCA
The DNA here is from genome assembly GCA_019637225.1 of Labilithrix sp. Taxonomy (GTDB): domain Bacteria; phylum Myxococcota_A; class Polyangia; order Polyangiales; family Polyangiaceae; genus Labilithrix. Next base: position 23,090 of record JAHBWC010000040.1, on the reverse strand, counting down.
GATCACGGACGACGACGTGAAGCGCGCGGCCGCCGCGCTGGCGCTGATCGGCACTGACAAGGAGATGCCGCAGCTCAAGCAGTTCTTCGCGATGTACCGCGGGACCGCGCCCACCGACGAGGTCGCCGTCGCGGTCGGCAGCGTCGGCGAGGCGATGCTGCGGATCAACCCGAAGGAGGCCCGTCCGCTCGTCGAGGCCGCCGTGAAGGACTCGATGACGGTCGCCGTGGCGCGCGCGCGCCTCGAGGCGCTCCTCGCCGCGACGCCGGAGAAGCCGGCGGCCGACAAGGCCGACAAGCCGGCGGACAAGCCCTCGGCGGACAAGCCGGCGTCCGAAAAACCGGCGGCGGCCAAGCCCGCGCCGGCCGCGAAGCCGGCGCCCGCCGCGAAGCCCGCGACGAAGAAGTAGGCCGGGCCTCGCGTCGGAGCCGCGACGCGATCGAGGAGGGCGTCGTGGTCCGCGACGGCGACGTCGCGGCGGCCTGATCGGCGTCCAGGCCGAGCCGCGCGCGGACCTCGGACGTCATGACCTGGCCGTGCGAGAGCTCCAAATTCAGGAAATTCATTCGCGCACGGGCCTCGCCGCGCTAGATCAAGAGGCGCCGATGCGCCGCGGCGTCGCCCTCCTCCTACTCGCGTTGCTGGTGCTCGCCGCCGGGGCATGCGCCGGACGGACCGGAGCATCGGGAGGCGAGCGAGCGTATTTCATTCGCGCGAACCTCCATTCGACGCGCTTCACGCTCTCCAACGGGCTCGACGTCGTCCTCCATCCGGACGCCTCGTTTCGAAGCGTCACGGTGAATGTTCGCTACGACGTCGGATCGCGCCACGATCCACCGAGCTCGACCGGGCTCGCGCATTTCGTGGAGCACCTCACGTTCCGCAGCAAGCCGGATGGGACGCACGACCTCTCCGCGCTCCTGGCTCGCGTCGGGGCCGTGACCCACAACGCTACGACGACCACGGACGCGACCGAGTACTACGCCACGGTCGCCTCCTCGCAGCTCCCTCTCGCGCTCTTCATCGAGGCTGCGCGAATGGCCCGGCCACTCGACGGCGTCGACGAGCAGGGCGCGCTCGCCGAGCGCAGCGTCGTGCGCAATGAACGACGGGAGCGGTTCAGCGACGTCGCGTACGGGGAGCTCGTTCTCCGAGCCGTCCACCTCCTCTTCGAGGGCGACGCGTACGGAACACCGACGGCGGGCTTCGCGCACGACGACGAGCGCCTCTCGCTCTCCAACGCGAAGCGGTTCGTCTCCGCCCACTACCGCCCGAACAACGCGACGCTCGTGATCGCTGGAGCGTTCGAGCCCGTCTCGACGGCGGCGCTCGTCCGCGAGCTCTTCGGCGAGATCCCCGCCGCTCGGGTGCCACGCTCGCGCATGCTCCCTCCGCCGTCCTCGCAGAAGAACGTCGACCGGACGATGGCCACCGGCGTCGATGCTCCGGCCGTCGCGCTCGCCTGGCTCATCCCGCCGGCGGGGGCGCGCGGCTGGCACGAGATGGAGCTGGCCACGGACCTCGTCGCCGAGCTCACCCGCGAAGAGCTGGGGGAGCCGGCGAGGATCCACGCGGAGGTGGTCTCGATGGAGGAGGCGAGCGTCTTCCTCGTCCACGCGGAGCTCCAGCCGAAGGCGCGCCCGCAGGCGTTCATCGGCGCCGTCGAGCGTGCCGTCGCCATACTCGTCGACCGCCGCCTTGGGGCGCTCCTCGGGAACGAGAAGACCCGGGTCATCGCGCAGCGAACGTTGGAGCTCGAGTCGATCGAAGGGCGCGCTCATGTCCTCCAGTCCTTCGTCGCTCGCTACGATCGCGCCGACAGCATCCAGACGGAGCTTCACGCGATCTCCGACGTTCGCTACGACGAGTTCGCGTCGGCGCTCGCTCGCTACCTGCAGCAGGGCCGCAGGGTCACCGTGGTAGCGGTTCCGACCCGGGGCGCGCCGAAGGCGGGCGATTGGGGGGAGCCGTGGTCCTTGTGAGGCGAGGACGGTGGCTCCTTCCGCTGGTGCTCGCGCTGGGGTGCGCGCCGGGCGCCCGGAGTGACGGCGAGCGGGCCGACGCTGTCGTCGGCCGTGTCCGCGCTCCCCCTCTGGTCTCCGGGCGCGCGCCCGAAGACGCGAGCTGGCTACGCGCACTGCCCCCGCCGCTCGCGCCTCGCCCCTTGACCGAGCCGCCGATCGTCGAGAGGCGCTTGTCGAACGGCGTGCGCGTTCTCGTGTCCGAGCGGCACGAATTCCCGAGCGTCGGGCTCGCGTTCGCCCTCGATCGCGGCGTCTGCGACGGCGGCGCGGCCGCGGCGCTCTACGCGTTGGGGCTCGGGGGTTCGCCGGACCGGACCTGGAGCGAGAACTTCGGCTACCTCTATCGCCTCGCCGTCGCGCATCGCGTCGAGGTCTCGGACGACGCCGTCATCCTCGGCGCGTCGGCGTTTCCCCCGCTGCTCGCGTCGGCGATTTCGCGCCTCGCGCCGCTCTTCTTCGCTCCAGTGCTCGCGTCCGAGGACCTCGCGCGGTCGCGGAGCCGCTGGAGCGCGCGGCTCTCGCCCGAGTCGCGCGGGTCACGCCTCGCGGAGCGTGAGCTTCGCGAGGCGCTCTTCGGCGGCGGGGGCTACGGCTTCACGCTCGTCGATCCCTCCGACGTCGCGGCCGAGCCGGATGTCCGCGTCCGGGAGTTTTACCGGGCCGCTCAGTCGCCGAGGCACGTGAGCGTCGTCATCGTCGGCGACACGACCGCCGACCTCGCCGTCGCGCTGCTCGAGCGATACACGAAGGACCTGCCGCGAGCCGAGGTGGCCACGTCCGGCTGCGCCGCGTTGCCGGCGCCACCGATCTCGGGGGGCATTCGAATCATCGACGATCCAGGCGCGGCGCAGTCGAAGCTCCGCATCGGGTTTGCCGGAGCGCCCGCCGGTCACGTCGACGGTCCCGCGCTTGACGTGCTCTCGGCGGCCCTCGGCTCGTCGCTCTCGAGTCGTCTGAACCTCAAGATCCGTGGCGAGCACGGTCTCACCTACGGGGTGACGATGCGCTCGACACCTCTGCGCTCTCATGGTCGGCTCGACGTAGCGTCCTCCGTGGAGACAGAGCGGACCGCCGAGGCGCTCCGCGGGATCCTCACGGAGCTCGAGCGCGCCGCCGCCGTCCCGCTCGAGCCGAGCGAGCTCGCGCACGCACAAGACAATGCCCTGGTAGGCCCCGAGACGCACCTCGACGTCGCGGAGGAGCTCGCGAAAGACGCCGCCTACGGACTTCCGGCGAACGCCGGCGCTGTGCGCTCGAGCGCGATCGCGAACGTGACGGCCGAGGCGCTGACCGCGGTCGCTGGTCATTACCTCGCTCCCCAGCGCCGCGTCATCACCATCGTCGGCGATGCCTCCCGCATCTCCGGTCCGCTCCGGGAGCTCGGCATCGGCGACGTAGTCGTACGACGGCGCTGAGGGGGGAACGCGGAGGTCCGACCGCGCGCACCACGCAGCTCGGTCCGGCTCGGCCTGTAGCGCGCCGGATTCGCCGCGACGATCGCGGTCGCACGCGCCGGTCGCCGAGGAATCGATGTCCTCGCCAGCGCAGGCAGCGCCCGCGCCGCGCGCCCTCAGTTCGCGTCGGTGGGGAGCAGGCCGTCGTGCAGGTTCAGCACGTCCTCGCGGGCGAAGAGGCAGCACTCGCTGCCCATCGGGAACTCGCTGCAGGCGTGCGGGCGGAGCTCGTAGATCCCGCAGCGGTTCGACTTCTGCAGGTGGCGGCAGCGCTTCGACGGGAGGAGCGTGAGGATGATGCGCCCGTCCTTGTGACGCTTCGCGTACGGCGCCTTCGCGAGCTCGCCGCGCCCGCCGTCCTTGAAGCGCTTGATGTCCCCCTCGAGGAGAATGACCTCGTTGTCCTGGCAGCACGCCGCGCACTTGGTGCAGTCGAACGCGATCTTGCGCTTGTGGCCGGGGTGGATCGAGTCGCGCTCGGCGCGGCGCTTCACGATCCAGAGGCAGTCGCGCGGGACGAGCGTCGTCGCGAGGCCCTTCAGCGCGCCGCGCGACTCGAGCTTCCAGAGCCACTTGCCCATGTCGTAGACGGCCCAGAGGCCGAAGTCGTCCTCGTTGCCTTCCGCGGGCTTCTCGAAGACGAGCACGGCTCGGTTCTTTTTCTCCCAGACGACGGCGTGGCCTCCCGCGCGGACGTGTGCGGCGGCCTCGCGCACGAACTTGATGTCGAAGCTACGGACGAGCGGGCGATAGACGGGAGTGACGGCCATGAGGATGCCGCCAGCTTTATCAAAAGCGCACCGCGGTGGGGAGAGGACTATGCTCGAACGATGCGCGCGGTCGTCATCGGGGACGGCGGGAGCCTCGAGCTCCGTGAGCTCCCCACGCCAGAGCCGGGGCCCGGCCAAGCTCGCGTGCGTGTTCGCGCGTGCGGCGTGAACCGCGCGGACCTGCTCCAGCGCCGGGGCCTCTACCCGGCGCCGCCCGACGCGCCCGCCGACGTCCCGGGGCTCGAGATCGCGGGTGAGGTCGATGCGGTCGGCAGTGGCACGACCGACGTCCGCGTCGGCGATCGCGTCCACGGCGTCGTCTCCGGCGGCGGCTACGGCGAGTACGTCGTCGTCCACGCGCGGACGCTCGCGCCGATCCCGTCGGTCGGCGGCGTGCCGCTCGGCTTCGTCGAGGCGGCCGCCGTCCCCGAGGCGTTCGTCACGGCGTACGACGCGATGGTCGTCCAGGGCGGCCTCGCGGCGGGAGAGGTCGCGCTCGTCCACGCCGCCGGCAGCGGCGTCGGGACCGCCGCCGTTCAGATCGCGCGGGCGATCGGCGCGCGGGCGATCGGCACGGCGCGGTCGCAAGAGAAGCTCGACCGGGCGGCGGCGCTCGGGCTAGGAGCGGGGATCGTCGCCGAGGCGAGCCCGGACGGCGCGAGCGTGACGTTCGCGGCGCGCGTGCGCGAGCTCTCGGAGGGCAGGGGAGCGGACCTCGCGCTCGACCTCGTCGGCGGCGCGTACGTCCCCGAGAGCCTCGCCGCGCTCGCCGATCGCGGCAGGCTCGTCCTCGTGGGCCTGATGGGCGGGGCGAAGGCGAGCGTGGACCTCGGGCTCGTGCTCCGCCGGCGCCTGCGGGTCTTCGGCACCGTCCTTCGCTCGCGGCCGCTCGAGGAGAAGATCCTCGCCGGCCAGCTCCTCGCCCGCAACATCGCGCCGCTCGTCGCCGAGGCGAAGCTCCTCCCGGTCGTCGATCGCGTCTTTTCGCTCGCCCAGGCCGCCGAGGCCCACGACCTCATGGCGTCGAACGCGAGCTTCGGGAAGATCGTCCTCACCGTCGACTGACGTCGCGCGGCGACGCCTTCAATGGTCGCGCGCGTGCTCGAGGCAGAGCTCGCGCGGCGCGCCGCACTTCTCGCACGAGCAGACGCGAATGTCGGCGCCGTCGTCCTGGCGCTTGCCGCAGAGGGCGCATGCGCGCACGGAGGCGGCCTGCTCCCGCTCGGGCGGCGGCCGGAACGACGTCCTGCGCGCCGCCTGGCGCATCTGGAGCTGCTGCCCGCGCGCGAGCCGGAGAAGGTGCCCGCCGAAGAAGAGCAGGTAGTTGCTGAACGCGACGGCGATCGCCGCCTTCGCGGCGAGGTTGCCGTCGATGAAGGAGTACCCGATGAGCGCGAGCATGAGGAGCGCGAGCCACTTCACGCGGATCGGGACGATGAAGAAGACCAAGATCTCGTAGTTCGGGAACACCGTCGCGAAGGCGAAGAAGAGCGACGTGTTCAGCCAGAAGTTCCCCTGCGGTCCGACGAGGAACGCCGCCACCGTCGTCCCGAGCGCGCCGAGGAGGTAGAAGACGTTGAACTTGAAGGCGCCCCACTCGTTCTCGAGGTTCTGGCCGATGAGCCAGGTCCAGTAGAGCGAGAAGAGGATCCAGATGAGCCCCATGCTCCGCGGGATGAAGAGGTAGGAGACGAAGCGCCACGGCTCCCGGAGCGCCCGCGACGGATCGAGCGTGAGGTAGTCGAGGATCTCCGGCCGCGCGTACGCGAGCACGAAGACGATCGCCATGCCTCCGACGATGAAGGTCGTGAGCCTCTCGATCGCGAAGCGACCAAACCTGCGCTCGAGGCGCGCGAGAACGCGATCCATCGGGGGCGGGAGCTTAGCGCACGCGCCGAGCTCTTGGGCGCGCTCGGCCGATAATTGCGCGCGCTCAGCTCAATTGTTCGGCGCGCCGCACTTGAGCCAGGTGTCGATGTCCGCGATGACGTTCCCCGGGAGGCCCGCGCCCGGCGGCATGACCGAGCCGCACGCGGCGGCCGCGTTGATGTTGCAGCCGATGGTCGACTGCGCCGGATCGGTCGAGCACGGGTTGATGTAGACCGTCCCGTTGCTCAGCTTGAAGCCCGCGAAGATGGCCCACATGGCGTCGGGATCGTCCGGATCGATGCGCGGCTGGTTCGGCGGGGTCGCGCCGCCGTGGCACGAGCCGGCGGTCTGGCAGTTCGCCGCTTTGAACGCGGCGAGGATCGTCTTGAAGCTCACGTCGCACGCGCCGCCGTCGACCAGGGTGCCGCCGGCCTTCACGCACTCCGGCGTGGTGGCGGCGCCTCCGCTCGTGCCGCTCGAGCCGTTGTCGGCCGTGTTCTCGGAGCTCGGCCCCGGCTGCTTCTGTCCCGCGAGGGCGTTGGGCGCGCCGAACGCCGGGTCCTCCAGGCCCTTCTGGTAGTCGGTCGTGCACGCCGCGAAGACGAGGAGCCCAAGGCTCGCGAAGCCGCAGAGGAGCGGGAGGGTCGGGCGCATCGCTCGTTGATTCTGGCGTCCTTCCGCCGGGCGGACAAGCAGCACCTGCGGATCGAAGCGGATCCACCCCGACATTTTGGATGCTGTCGAGGGACCGGGCGCTATACTCCATGGACCTCGGGAGGCTCCCTCATGAAGCGTCAACCGCTCCTCGTCGTGCTCACCGTCGCGTTGCTCGCCGTCGTCCTCGGCGGCTGCACGAAGGTCGCGCCCTACGAGCGCGGGATGCTCGCCCACCCGACGATGACGCCGGACGAGATCGCGATCGGTCTCGACGGCCACGTCCGCGCCGTCTCCGAGGGGGCCGCGGGCGGCCTCGGCGGCGGCGGCGGCGGCTGCGGCTGCAACTGACCGGAAGACCGGCGGCCCCGCCGGGCGTCAGCCTTCCTCCGGCCCGCGACGGATTCTCCTCGGCACACGGTCGAGACTTCCGGTAGCGTAGGCCGGTGCTCTGGTCGACCTTCGGGAGACCGCGCCGTGTGGGAGACACGGCCGTGCGCCTGCGAAGCCGCCTCGCGGCGCTGCTCGTCGGCCTGACGCTCTTTGTCGCGGCGATGCCGGCGCGCGCGGACGACGCGTCCATCCGCGAGGCCGTGCAGCAGGTGATGAACGAGGACTACCCGGGTAGCCTCGGCCCCGCGAAGAAGAAGCTGCAGGACCAGCTCTCGGTCTGCCTGAAGAAGGGCTGCGGGGCTGCCGTGAAGGCCGAGGTCCACGTGGCGCTCGGGATGGTCGCCTCCCAGCTCGGGCAAGCCGACGACGCCAAGCAGCACTTCAAGAGCGCGCTCCAGGCCGACGCCAACGCGAAGCTCCCGACGAGCGGCGTGACGCCGGGCATCCGCGCCCAGTGGGACGACGTGAAGGGCGTGAAGGCGCCGGCGAACAACGACGAGGAAGAAGAGCCGCCGTCGGGCCTCGCCGCGACCGTGACGTTGATCCGCGACGCGCTCAAGGCCGATCAGGAGGGCCGCCTCGACGAGTGCATCGACAAGGATCGACAGGCGCTCAAGATCGACGACTCGCCCCGCACGCGCCTTCACCTCGCGTCTTGCGAGGCGCGCGCCGGCAAGCTCGTCGACGCGCTCAAGGACGCGCAGCGCTCGCTCGAGCTCGGCATCCAGAAGAAGGACGCCAACGTGATGCGCATCGCGCGCATCCGCGTGAAGGAGCTGCTCGATCGCATCCCGCACGTGACGTTCGATCCGCCGCAGGGCGTGTCCGATCTGAAGGTCACGTTCGACGATCGCCCGGTGCCCTCCGAGGCGCTGAAGAAGAAGTTCTCCGTCGACCCGGGGACCCACAAGGTCGTCGCCGAGGGCACCGTGAACGGCTTCACGGCGACCTTCGAGGAAGAGTACGACATCAAGGAGAAGGACTTCGTCACGGTCCGCATCACGCTGAAGCCGCCGGCGAACGACTTCATCACGCCGGGGCAGATCAAGTGCATGCTCGCGGCGAAGAGCCAGGAGGAGGTGCAGAAGTGCCTCCCGCAGAACCAGAAGAGCCTCGTCGTCCGCGTCGGGACCGATCTCTCGGGCTACTCGGACACCAACGCGGTCGCGGTCTACACGCCGGCGATCAACGCGTCGCTCGTCTCGCCGACCGCCGGCTGGAACATCGGCGGCAACTTCCTCGTCGACGCGGTCAGCGCGGCTTCGCCGGACATCGTGTCGTCGGCGTCGCCGCCGTTCGAGGAGTTCCGCTACGCGTACGGCCTCACCGGCGGCTACAAGCCCGGCCTCTACGGCGCGCAGGCGAGCGTGAGCTCGTCCGCGTCGCCCGACTACGTCTCGTACACCGGCGGGCTGCGCCTCACGGCGGACCTGAACGACAAGCTCATCACGCCGACGCTCGGCTACTCGTACAGCTACGACCGTATCGGCCGCGGTCCGAACAACTACCTGAACGACTTCAACCCACTGAAGGGGTACATCCACACGCACGAGATCGAGGCGGGCATCACGTTCATCATGTCGCCCACGTCGGTCCTGCTCGTCGGTGGCACCGTGGCGATGGAGCGCGGCGACGGCTCGCAGCCCTACCGCTACATCGCGATGTTCGACCCCGATCTCATCGCGCCCTTCGTCCCCAACGGCGCGACGGTCGACCTCGTCAACCGCACGCGCCTCCCGGTCAAACCGCTCGAGCAGCTCCCGACCGAGCGCGACCGCTTCGCGGTGGGCGCTCGCTACAACAAGCGCCTGCAGAACGCGACGCTCCGGCTCGACCAGCGCTTCTACGTCGACACGTGGGGCATGAAGGCGAGCTCGACCGACTCGCGCTACATGGTCGACCTCTCGCGCCACCTGCGCGTCTGGCCGCACCTCCGCCTCCACGCCCAGACGGACACGAACTTCTACAACCTCGCCTACTCCGCGATCCTCGATCCGGCCGGTCAGATCGTCGTCCCGCTGTACCGCACGGGCGATCGCGAGCTGTCGCCGCTCATCACGGCGACGGCCGGCGGCGGCGTTCGCCTGGGTTTGGGCGAGCCCGAGGGCGAGATAAAATACGGGCTCACGCTCGTCGGCGACGTGATGTACACGCGCTTCTTGAAGGCGCTCTACGTCACGACCCGTACGGCCGTCTACGGTTCAGTCGGCTTCGACGTGGAGTTCTGAGCGATGCGACGCACCTCCCCCACCCACCTCTCGAACGACGGAGCGACGCCGCGGCGCGCGAGCTGGCGCGGTCGTCTGCTCGGCGTGGCCGCGTGCGTGGCGGTCGCGAGCCTGGGCAGCTCGTGCAACCTCGACCCGGTCCACCGCGCCGGCGTGAACGGCCTCGGCCCCGAGGAGGCGGATCTCTACCCGGTCGAGAGCGAGTACCACCGCCCCGGCGAGCCGTGCGCGCTCTGCCACTCGACCAAGGGCCCGGCCGACAGCGTCTTCGTCCTCGGCGGCACGGTCTTCTGGGGCCCCGACGACTACAACGCGCGCGTCGACAACGCGTACGTCCGCATCCTCGACGCGAACAAGACGAAGCGCTGCTTCGTGACGAACTGCAACGGCAACTTCTACGTCCGGAAGGAAGACTTCGCGAAGATCACCTTCCCGCTCCTCGTGTCGGTCGAGCGGACGGTGAAGCCGCTCCAGGACGAGAACACGCTCGTCATCCGGCGCATGTCGGGCCACATCGGCCGCGAGGCGTCCTGCGCGACCTGCCACATCCAGGGGCTCCGCGACTTCGCCTCGCCCGGACAGATCCGCATGTTCAACAGCGAGGACGAGTTCAAGGCGAAGAACGTCCCGCTCGTCGCGTGCCCGCCGCCGCCCGAGTTCGTCCAGGTCGAGAAGTGCCCGGAGGACCGCAACTGATGTTCGCGCTCTCCGGCAGATCGGCCCTGCTCCTCGGGCTCTCCGTGCTCGGCGGCATGGGCGCGCTCGTGACCGGCAGCACGTCGTGCGCGTCGGCGCCGGACAACAAGCGCTTCACCGAGATCCTCCAGCCCGACTACCCGACCTACCGCGCCTTCGTGGACCCGTACCTGCAGCGCCGCTGCGGGACACTCGACTGCCACGGACAGCCGGGGCGCGCGTACCGCATCTACGGCTTCGCGGGCTTCCGCCTCTACAACATCGACGCGGGGCTCGTCTCCGGCCAGCAGCCGACGACGGAAGAAGAGGTCCTCGCGAACTACCAGGCGGCCGTCGCGCTCGAGCCCGAGGAGATGAGCCGCCTCATCGCGACGCAGGGCACGGACCCGAACAAGCTGATGCTGCTCCGCAAGCCGCTCAAGATCGAGCGCCACAAGGGCGGCCCCGCCATGGCGGAGGACGACGCGGGCTACAAGTGCGTCGTCGCCTGGCTGCGCGTCCGCACGGTCCGCCCGACGAACGACGGCGTCGACTTCGAGACGATCCCGCAGGCGGAGCGCGAGCAGCTCCCGCTTCGCGCGCGCCAGGACTGCGAAGAAGCGCAGAACTTCCCCTGACGCGCGCGGCCCCGCGGCCGCGCCGACCCGCTCGCGCCGCCTCACGGCGGTGCTTCGGCGCTCAGTCGAGCGGACACGACGGATCGGGCGCGATCTCGAGATCGTCGAGGTCGAGCGCGGCCGCGAGTCCCACGCCGTCGGCGTCCGCAGGCTGGGCGTAGATCTCGATGTCGACGGTGCGCCCCCACGAGTGACGGGGAAGGCACACGCTCAGCGGGCTCCACGCTTCGGACGGTGGAGGGGAAACCGGGTTTTCCCAGTACGTCCTGCCCACACTGATCCACGCGCTCGCCGGGCGGGGGAGGCGATACCAGAACTTCAGCGCAGCGCCGCCGGTCGCGCCCGGAGCGCGGAGCGGCGCCGAGGCGGAGCGCATGCGCGCGTCCGCGCTGATCTCGAGGTAGGCCTCTCCCGAGTGCGCAGCCTTCGCGTTTCTGACGACGCGCCTGCCGCCGAGCGTTCGGCCCGTCCAGAGCGCGCCGCCGGGGCGCTCGAAGCCGCCGTTGGGCACCGTCTCGTCGACGCACGACGGGTCGGAGACCACGACGAAGTCGTCCACGCGCACGGACCGGCTCGTTCCCGGCGCGCACTCTTGAACGCCCTCGACTCCGACGGTCAGGTCGAGGGCGTGACCGCGGCTCCATTCCGGAAGGCAGACCACCGCTCGCTTCTCGGCCCCGAGCGGAGGCACGAGACCGATGAGGTGGCCGTCGAGGTGCACCTCGGTCGTCGCGGAGCCCCCGAGCGAGAACGCGAGCGCCGGTCGAGGGAGCGTCGCGGTGGTCGGAACGGAGATCGACGTCTCCATCTTGCCCTGAGACTGGCCGCAGTGGGTGGTGAGGCGCGCCGAGCGGTTTCCGTTCTCTTCGATGAGGTCGACGCCGGGGTTCGGTGGGCCCCAGGGCCCCGCTTCGAAGTCGCCGTTCTTCACCGTCCCGGGCGCGGGGCACGCGGGCGACGGGACGAACTGGGCGCGCCCGAAGAACGCGTCCGAGCGCCGGTAGTGTGACACCTCGCTCCCCTCCGTGCCGGGCGCCGGGTACGTTCGAAGCCCGAAGCGGAGGAGCCTCCCGAAGGCCTGTTCACCGAGGCAGTAGCTCACGACCTCGGGCGTGCCCTCGACGGACCGCGGGAGGTAGCGGTCGAGGAGGCGGTCGTCGAAGGCGATCGAGTACACGTGCTCGACGCTGCTGCATTCGCCGATCCGTGAGCAGGCGAGCTCCAGCTCGAGCGCGAGCGGCTCCGCGTCGGCGAAGGTCGGCATCTCGAACGACTGAAACACCTCGCCGAGCCCGCTGATGCGGGCCCAGCCACGCCCTCCGCGAACGTCGGTCGGATTTCCGATCTCGATCTTCGCGCCACCGCTCGTCGCCCAGCCGTTCGGCTCCGGATCCGTGAACGACGGATCGACCGGGCCGCCCGTGAACGCGCAGCGGCCTTCTTCCGTGCGCGAGTAGCCGACCACGCAGCCGCAGACCGGTCGCCCCGCGAGCTCGTTGCAGCGCTCGTGTGCGCCGCACGCCACGCCGGCGCAGGACCCCGCGCAGAACCCGTTCCCGTCCTCGTCCTGGAAGCCGGGTGCGCAGGTCGCGCACACCGGGCCCGTGTACCCGATCTCGCACTCGCACACCGGCGTCGGCCCCGTGATCGAGCACGTGCCGTGCGGACCGCACCCCGTCTCGAGACACGTCGGCCGCGTCTCCGGAACGTTCGAGCACGCCGCGAGCACGCCGGCGACCGTCCATGCTGCCACGTGTCGATTCACGATCCTCCCAGGCGGCGACCACTCGAGCCAAGCCGCACGCGCGTCCGCGCTCTGAGGGCATGGCCACCGGCGAGCCGATCCGTCGGACGATCGACGGGCGAGGCGTCACTCGCAGCGGTAGATCTCGGCGCTCGGGCTCGTCTTCGTGCAGCGCGAGTAGCCGACGGTCAAGTTGAGCTCGGCCTTCAGACCGCTGCACTCCTCGTTGTTCGAGCAGCTGTAGCCGCAGCGCTTGGAGCACGTGGAACAGACGGCGGAGGCGAAGCAGGTCTGTCCGCAGCGGCAGTCCCCGTTGTTCTTGCACTCGCCCGACTTCGGCGAGCACTTCTCGGGCCCCGCGGGCCCCGACGACGCGCTGCCACACTTGAGCACGCCCTTGTCGTTCGAGAGGTCGTTCGAGGCGCTCGCCGAATCGCACGAGCAGGTGTCGAGCCGCGTGACCTGAGCGCCGTTCGCGCCGCCGCGGCACGTGCACGTGAGCACCGTTCCGCTCATCGAGCAGCTCTCGCACGTCTGCGCGTACGAGCCCGCGGGCGTGGACGTCAGGCAGCCCGGGAAGGTGTCGTTCGAGTCGCTCGAGCAGGCGACGAGCCACGCCCCGAGACCCACGAGGCCGAGCGCGAGCGCTTTCGCCGCGCGCGTCGTCCTCCTCGCGTCACGAACGGTCGGCCAAGTGCTCACCCCGCCTCGTGTACTCATCGAAGCGAGGATGAGCGTCGATTCGAATGACGTCCATGGTCACTTCTTCTTCTCCGTCCCCGCGGACGCCGGCGTGAGCCGACAGGAAGCCCCTAGGAAACAAATAGGAAGCTCGAAAGGACCACTTAGGAACGCGTCCCCCGCCGGAGGCGCATTGTCTGGTCGCCGCGTTCGTCGGCCACAAGGAGACACTCATGCGCAAGGTCACGATCTCGCTCCTCGCCCTCTCGACGCTGCTCGCCGTCGCTTGCACGAAGGAGGAAAAGCGCCCCAACCCGACGGCTCCACCGGAGCCTGCACCCGCCGTAGAGGCCGATCTCGCCAAGCGTGGGGCCTACCTCGTCGGCGTCGGCGGCTGCAGCGACTGTCACACGCCGATGAAGTTCGACCCCGCCCTCGGCATGCCGGTGCCCGACATGGCGCGCCGGCTCTCGGGGCACCCCGCGGGCGCGCCCGACCCGTCCACGGAGCTCGGCAAGGCCGATCAGGCGGTGATCGGTCCCACCTTCACGAGCTTCAAGGCTCCGTTCGGCATCGTCTACGCCGCGAACCTGACCTCCGACGCGCAGACGGGGATCGGCCTCTGGACCGACGAAGAGTTCGTCCGCGCGATCCGGACCGGGCGCCACCGCGGCGCGGAGAGCGGGCGTCCGATCCTCCCGCCGATGCCGTGGATGGGAATGAACGGATCGATGTCCGACGACGACCTCAAGGCCGTGCTCGCGTACCTGAAGACGGTTCCGGCCGTGAAGAACGCCGTCCCGGAGCCGAACGTCCCGCCGCCCGTCTACGCGGCGATGTCCGAGTCGTACGACAAGGTGCTCGCGGCGTCGAAGGCGAGCCGCAAGCTCTGATCCCGTCGGCGCGGGATCGAGCTCCTCCGCTGCCGTTCCCGGCGGTGGCGACGCGCGGGGAAGGGGGCCGCGGCCTGCGAGGAGCGCCTTCGCGGCGCCTCGTTTGCCGGTACATTGGTGGCGCATGGGCTCCCCGCTGCCGGCCGCGGTGCTCGACGATCTCCGGCGCTTTCTCGAGCGCGGCCTCAGCCTGCTCGCGGTGACCCGCGACGCGAACATGATGCCCGCGATCGCTCGCTGCGGCGGCGCCCGCCTCGGCGACGACCAGTTGCTCCGGGTCCTCGTCTGCGTCCCCGAGGGGGTGCGCGCGCTCGAGAACATCGACGCGAACGGAGCGATCGCGTTCTCGGTTGTCTTGCCGACGACGTACCGGACACTGCAGATCAAGGGCTCGGACGCGCGCAGGATCGACTGGCCGGGACACGAGGCCGTCGCGCTCGCGCACCGTCCGGCGTTCCAGCGCGAGGTCGCGGGCCTCGGCTTCCCACCGGCGATCGCCGGGCTCTTGTGGTCGAAGAACTACGTCCCCGTCGGCTTCACCCCGCTCGAGGTGTTCGACCAGACGCCCGGACCGCACGCGGGGCTCGCGCTCATCGTATGACACACCTCGACGATCTCCCTCCTGGCTGCTTCGAAGGCGTCGTGCCGGCGCTCCTCGCGACCTGCTCGGAGACCGGTGTGCCCAACGCGACCTGGCTCTCGCAGGTCTTCTTCGTCGACGAGCGACACATCGCGCTCTCGTGTCAGTTCTTCCGCAAGACGCGGGCGAACCTCGAGGCGCACCCGACCGCCGAGGTGTTGATCGTCGATCCTCCCTCGTTTCGCCAGTGGCGCCTCGCCGTCCGCTTCGTGCGGAGCGAGACGAGCGGTCGGACCTTCACCGCGATGCACACGCGTCTCCAGGCGATCGCGTCGATGACCGGCAACGCTCACGTGTTCGCGCTGCGCTCCGCCGACGTCTTCGAGGTGACGGCGATCACGCCCGTCGAGGTCGACGCCGGTGAGCCGATCCCGTCGGCGGAGAGGCCGCGGCGCGATCCGCTGCGCGCGCTCGCGCGGATCACCGAGACGATCGGGGCGAGCAGCGACATCGGGGCCGTCGTCGACGCGGGGCTCGGCTCTCTCATCGACCTCGGCTACGAGAGCGTGAGCCTCTACCTCCTCGAGGAGAGCGAGGGCGTCCTCTACGCGCTCGCCTCGCGCGGGTTCGCCCGCTCGGGCGTCGGCGCGCGGATCGCGCTCGGCGTCGGGATCGTCGGCACCTGCGCGGAGAGGCGGATCCCGATCCGCATCGCCAACACGCTGCGCGAGGTCACGTACGGGCGCGCGGTCGAGGAGCAGGCCCAGGGAAAGAGCGGCGAGCGTGACCGCGAGATCGCGCTGCCCGGTCTCGACGACGCCCTCAGCCTGCTCGCGGTGCCGCTCGTCCTCCACGGCGCGCTCTTCGGCGTCCTGGCGCTCGAGAGCCGGCGCGCGCTCGCGTTCGACGAGTCGGACGCGCTCCTCTGCTCGACCGCGGGTCAGGTCATCGCCCAGGGGATCGCGCTCCACCAGGACCACGATCCCGAGCGCGAGCCGGCCGGCAAGGAGACCGCGGCGCGCGCGGCGCCGGGCGTGCTCCGCGTTCGCTCCTACGAGGCGGACGACAGCGTCTTCGTCGACGGCGAGTACCTCATCAAGGGCCTTCCCGGACGCATCCTCTGGCTCGTTCTCACGCTGCAGCGGGAAGAGGGCCGCTCGACGTTCCAGAACCGCGAGCTCAGGCTCCATCCGTTCCTCAAGCTGCCGTCCTTCAAGGACAACCTCGAGACGCGCCTCCTGATGCTCCAGCGGCGCCTCGACGACAAAGGGCTCGCGCTCCGCCTGCACCGCGAGCAGCGCGGCCGCCTCCGGCTCGACTGCCCGCTCCGGATCGAGCTCGAGCGCGTCCCGGCCTGATCGCGCCTCCGCGCCGATCGACAGGCTACGCCGGATCGGGCCACAAAAGGCAGAGGCCCCGCTCCCGAAGGAGCGAGGCCTCGCATGCGAGCGCTGGTGACGCTCAGCCCGTGACGTTCAGGTTCACGATGCCGTCGATCGCCGGTCCGTTGTAGAAGTCGCGGACGCGGCGCATGTCGCCCTTCGCGATCGCGAAGAGCAGGGCCGCGCCGCCGGCGGCGCCGAGCTGCGCGCGGATCGCGTTGTAGTTCGCGCCCGCGTTGACGTTGCCGGTGGCGATGTCCCAGGCGCGGACGGTGTTGTTGTTGACGATCTCACCGAACCAGCCGGTCTTGATCTGGCCCGCGCCCATCACGTAGAGCAGGTTCGAGTTGCCCGGCGTGCCGTCGCCCCAGCCGTTACGGTCGAACGGCTGCTTGTACGTGTCGCCGCTGACCGAGAAGACGAGCGCGTCGGCGAGCGTCTTCGACGAGCAGCCCGGATCCGGGAGCGACTTGCCGAAGGCGTGGAGGCCGTCGAGCATCTTGCCCATCGCCTGGCCGACCGTCGTCGCCTGGCCGTTGCCGCCGCCGAAGAGGCCGTGCGGGTCGTTGTTGAAGCCGCGCATGATGAGCATCGACGTGAGGCCGAGCGAGAAGGCCTTCATCGTCGTGATCATCGCGCGCGACATGCTCGAGACGGCGCCCGGAGTGCCCTGACCGACGCCGAAGAGCGCGAGGTCGCCGGCCGTCGGCGTGAGCTGCGCCGCGAGGTTTCGCGCGAGCAGGTTCATGCTGACCTTGCCGGTCCCGTAGGACTTCGCGACCGTCGCCTTGCCGGCGGCGGCGTTGAGGCCGAGGAACGCCTTGTAGTACGCCTCTGCGAGCGGGCCGTTCGCGTCGCCCTGGAGGAGCGAGCGCGACGCCTGGCTGTTGAAGAGGTCGACGAGCTGGTCTGCGCCGCCGACCGCCGCGACCGACGGAGCTCCCGGCGCGGTGCCGAACTGGATGCCGCCGACGGAGAGGACGGGGAGGAGCGTCGGGTTGGCCTGCTGAATCGCCGCCGCCGCCGCCACCATCGTGTTGCCGCCGAGCGTGGTCACGCTCGTCGGCGTCGCCGTGTGCGTCTCGTTCTGGCCGCCGACGAACGCCGACACCTTCCAGGTCGAGTTCTGCTGCCACGGCGAGTCGGGGCCGTAGGTGTACGGCTTGTCGAAGCCCACCGCGTCCACGCCCTTGCCGATGGCGTAGTGCGAGAACTGGGGGTTGTTCCCCTTCACGACCGCGGGGATCGGGAACGGGAGCGTCCAGTTCGAGAGACCGCCCTGTCCGTCCACGATGTGGATGTGACGGAAGGTCGTGTTGCACTGAGCGGTGTCCGCGGCGGCGACGCCGGCGGTGTCGTTCAGCACGTTGAGGAGGCGCGCGCGCTCGAGACCGAGACACGCTGCGACCGTCGCGCTCCACCGAAGGAAGTCACGCCGGGACGTACCGCGAAGTTCTTTCAAACGCTGGTCGACCATGACGTGGCTCCTTACTGACAGGTGTGCGCGGCGGCGAGCAGCGCTGCAATGGCGATCTTCGCGCCGTCCTGGGGGTTCTTGGTGATGGCATCGTTCGCGATCGCGACGTGCTCTTCGGTGGCAGGCTTGCCGATGAGGCAAGAGATGCCGTCCTTGCTGAACTTGCCGTCGACGATGACCTTCACGCCCGGACAGGCCGGCGCGGTCCAGTTGTCGGCGACCGCGTCGTAGGACGCCATCGAGTAGATGTCGAACATCTTGGAGACGGCGGCCGTCGACGCGAAGGGCGCCTCCGGCACGCGGCCGTTGTAGTTGGCGCCGCCGAGCGCGGGCGCCGTGTCGCCGCGGGCGAAGATCTGCTGACCGCTCTGCGCGCCGTTGGGGCGCTGGCCGCCGCCGGTGAGGCCGCGGGTCTGGAGCAGGCTGCCGATCGACGCGACCGTCATCTTGCCGCACGAGTGGAGGCGAGCGACGACCTCGGGCGAGCCGATGACGCGCGTGGCCGCCGGATCGGGCGGGTCGAACGGGACGCCTGCCGGGACGCCGGCCGGATCGTTCGAGTGGTTGTAGGTGCCGTCTTCGCTACCGGCGGTGTCGGTGGGCGAGCGGTCCGGACCGCGATCGCCGGCGCCGCCGGTGAGGCTGTCCGAGCCCTCGTCGCACGCAGTGAGCGCGAACGCGGAGAGACTGATCAGGATGAGGAGTGAACGCTTCATGGTCATGCCTTCCTGTCAGAACTTCGTGAAGTCTTCGCTCTTGAAGACGTCCCGGATGGTTTCCTTGAACTTCATGCCGCCAGCCGTGAACTTGTCGAGGTACGGCTGCGTGACCGAGTCCGGCACGCTCGCGAGGTCGTTCACGATGTCGCCGCGCGACATCGCGTAGTTCCACACGCGGTTGACCGCGCAGCGGGGCACGTCCTTGTCGGCAGCGAGCGCCTGTCCGAGCGAGGCCATGTCGGTGAGCGGCTTGTTGAGGCGCCAGGCGAGGCCCTCACCCTCCGGGAGGAAGTCGATGCGCGCCGCGTTCGGCTCGCCGGGGATCGGCACCTTCACCTGCGGACCCGCGCGGAGCGCGCCGTTCTCGTCCCAGTTCAGGAAGAGGGGCGCGACGTGGTTCAGGTTGGCGTGGCAGTTCGCGCAGATGACCGCCTTCGTGTCGTGGAAGTCGATGCGCGAGTCGGCCTTGTTCTCCGCGCCGGTGATGCTCTTGAAGGGCATCGTCCCGGTGTACGTGCCCGAGCCCATCGGGACGGGCTTGTCCGAGAACTCCGCGGGGAACTTGTTGCAGACGAAGGTCTCCTGCACGAAGCGAACGCGGCGGAAGGCCATGTTCGCGTAGTACTGCGACTGGAGGCCCGGGTCCGTCAGGATGCCGACCGTGGGGCCGGCGACGGCGTTCGTCGCCATCGCGCAGGGCGTCGGCGTGAACGTGTTCTCGTCCGCGTCGTAGGTCGGGCAGGTGTTGTCCGTCGCGGTGAAGAGCTCGGCGTACGAGCGGCCCTCGACCGTGATCTGCGCGGCGAAGTTCGGCGCGCCGTCCTTGTTGACGTTGTTCTGGATCTGGCCGACCTGGCCGAGGCGGAAGGTGTCCTTCCAGAACTTGATCATCGCGCGCGAGAACTCGGGCGCGGCGATCATCTCGTCGACCATCGCCTCGTACGCGACCTTCTTGGCGGGGTCGCCGGCGGCGTTCTCGATGCGCTTGATCTGCTCGAGCGTCGGGAGACGGTCGGCGAGCTTCAGGCTGGCCGTGCGGAGCGCCTCGCCGTAGTCGGTCTTCCGCTGATCGAGGATCTTGCGGATCTCCTCCTCGGGGGTGCTTGCCCTCGGTGCGTTGGGGTCGTTGTCGCCGGCACCAGGGGTGTCGCCGTTCGTACCGTCGCCATCGCGGCCGCCGTTCGGACCTTCATCCGAGCCACATGCCGGGACGGCAACGGTGACTGCGAGGAGCGCAGCGAGGGTCCACGCTGAGTGGAATGACCAGCCGGTGCGTCGCATCGTTCCCTTACCTTTCTTCATTGCGATCCCGTTTCGAAGCAATCGGCGGGCCAGCTCTACCGTGGGGTGGAGAGGCCCGTCTTCGTCAGAAGAATACAGCCGCGTTGTTCATGAAGAGCGTTCGCCAGCCGTTCGCGTCGGTGAGCTGTCCGCCGCCGTGGTTGGCGCCGGTCGGCTTCGTCACGATGAGGCTCTGCGCGATGTTTCCCTGATTCATCTTCTGCAGCACTTGCTGGCAGATCAGGTTGTTGTCGTTGCCCGCGAGGTTGATGTTCCCGATCGCGGCGTTGCCGTGGCAGTTGCCGTTGGCGCAGTTCAAGTTGAACCCGCCCTGCCCGCGCATCGACGGGAGCACGTTGGTGACGAAGCCCTGCACGTTCTTGCACGTGGCGGCGGTCGCGATGACGGCGACCTTGCCGGGCTCGAGCTTGGCGATCTCGATGCGGATCTTGTCCTTCGCGAGATCGAAGGGCCGCCAGGCCTCGTTGCTGAAGAGCACGGAGCCGGGCGCGAGCGGCGTCGAAGCGCCGCCGGGGACGGTCTGGTCGGAGTTCGAGAAGCTGTCCGCCGGATCGGCCACCTCGGCCGGGCCGTCCGCCGCCGGCGTCCCGAGGACGCGGATGAAGCGCGGCTGGAGGATGTGCACGTCCTGCCCGGCGGGCGCGACGAGCACGATGTTCGAGAGCGAGAGCATCGTGCCGACGAGCGCGGCGTCGAACTTGAGGCGGACGCCGGTGAGGCCGCCGATGGCCGCCGGCGTGAGATCGATGTCGTTCGCGCCGCTCTTGAGGGTGGTCGGCGGCGTCGTCGGGAGCGGGACGGCCTGGATGGCGAGCGACTCGGCCTCGAGCCAGGCAACGACCTTCTTCTCGAACGCGCCGTCGTAGCTGACGGCGGGACCCGCGTGCGGCCCCTTGGTGAGGAACGCGCTCGCGTAGACGTCGCGGGTGACGATGCCCGGGTGGCTCTTGACCGACTTGTAGACGTCGGGGCCCGCGAGGAACATCGGCGCCGGCGGCGCGTACTTGCCGGTGTCGTGGCAGGTCCTTCCGCAGACGCTCACGAGGTCGCCCTCGAGGGCGCGGAACGCGACCTCTTCCGGCGAAAGGCGGTTCGGGTTGTTGGGATCGTTCGGATCGTTCGGATCGCCCGTCCCGTCGCCGTTCGCGCCGCCGCCGCGGTTGCCGCCCGAGCCGCGAGTCGAAAGGGAGTCCGCCGCGTCGTCACAGCCAACGGCGAACGCGGACGCGATCGCCAGCGTGATTCCGATCGACAGCGCACGGCCACGAAGACCCGTCATGACCACCTCTGAAAGCACGAGTGACGCCAAGCTTCCGACGATCGGAAACTCCAACGGAAATGCTAGCGCACTCCAAGCGTGGATCGAGCGCTCCTCAATCCCCGTTGCGCAAGATGGACCGGCGCCCGCCCAATCGTAGGCTGGCCAAATCGCTGACCAGCGACGACGAATACGCGGAGGGGGGTGTCGTTTTCGGCGCGCCGCGGTCCCTGGCTGGATCGTCGTTGTCCGTGGGGGCGATTGCCTACGCGGTTAGGGGCGGCAGCCACCAATTCGGAGCGTGGATTCGCATGCAAAGTCGCCGACGTCGGACCATGTGAGATGAGGCTAATCGCCATCAAATTCGCGATCATGGTTCGGTGAAGCTCCGCCGGAAATCTGCAACGTGGCGCGACGGAGACGTGAACGGGCGGCCATCTTGAGTCCCTGTGAGCGTGATGGATGCCGTCCCCGTCGACTCCGTGATCGAAGCATCGGCGGAGTGCTCGGATCGCGCGCGCGCGGAGGCTCTCCTCTCGGCGTCGCTCGCGGCGGCGCGTGGGCCGCGGCGCTCGAGAGAAGAGGACGCGCGGTGGCGGCTCACCATGAGCGTCGTCGCCGCGGCCCCCGGCATCAAGGCGGCCGAAGCTCGGATCGTGGACGACCGCGGGCGCCTCGTGGCCGAGCGGAGCGTCAGCGACCGGACCGCGAAGAGCTGCGTCGCGCTGGCCCGAGCTGTGGGTGCATGGGCGCAGATCGTCCTCGACGACGAGATCGTGCGCGAACGCGAGGAGGCGGCGTTCCGCGAGCGCGAGGCCGAGCGTCCGCCCCCGGAGTCCCGTCCGATCCGGGTGACGGCGCCGGTCGAGTCGCCGTCCGTCGACGGCGGCCTCGACGACTCCGGCGGCGAGCCCAGGCGCGCCGAAGAGCGCACGTTGGAGGTGGGGACGATGCTCTTTCTCCGCAACGGCGCCGCGGCGAGCGGCGGCGTGTTCGGCGTGTCGCCGTTCGTCGCCGTCGCGTTCGCGGACAAGTGGGTGCTCCGACCCTCGCTCATGTACGGCACGTCGACCTCGCGGGTCTCGGTCGATGAGTCGAGCAGCGCGAACCTGTCGTCGATCGGCGGCCGCTTCGACGTCTGCCGGCGGATGCCTGGAAACTACATCGATCACCGCGGCATCGAGTTCGACGCCTGCGTGGGCGGCGACGCGGCGCGCGTCTGGTCCGGAGGCGAGGCGACCGCGCGCGGGAGCCTCGGGCCGTCGGTCGTTCTCCGCGGCGAGCTCGGCTACGACTTCGGCCTCGAGATCCGGTCGATGTTCGGCGTGAACCTGAGCCGCGCGCCGTTCATGAGCGAAGAGGAGCTCCCCCCGTTCGTGGCCGCCGCCGAGCTCGGCGCGTCCGTGAGGTTCCGATGAGCGCCGCGTACGAGAGCGTGTCGATGGCCTGCGCCACGGCGATCGACGAGGCCGCCGACGACCTCGAGGCGCTGCCCGACCCCCCCGCGAGCGGCGTCAAGAGCCTGCTCGTCCCATCGAGCACGAGGCCCATCGTGGCCGATCGCGACCGCGCGTTTCGCGCCCTGTACGAAGCGCACCACGCGTTCGTGTGGCGGAACCTCCGCCGGCTCGGCGTCGCCGACGCCGACGTCGAAGACAAGCTGCAGGAGGTCTTCGTCGTCGCGCATCGCCGCTTCGAGGAGTTCGTCGATCGCGGTCACGGGCCCCGCGCGTGGCTCTTCCAGATCGCGCTGCGCGTCGCCTCCGACGCGCGCCGCCACCGCCGCCGCCACCCCGTCGATCCCGACGGCGGCGCCGCGCAGGACCGGCAGTCGATCGAGCCGCCGCAGACGGCCGCGATCGATCAGCGCCAGCAGCTCGATCTCCTCGACCGGGCGCTCTCCACGATCGACATGGGGCGGCGCGCGGTGCTGGTGCTCCACGAGATCGAGCAGATGACCGCCCCCGAGATCGCACGCACGCTCGATCTTCCGCTCAACACCGTCTACTCGCGCCTGCGCGTCGCCCGTCTCGAGCTCGAACAGGAGCTCCGTCTCCTCGGAGGCAGCCGGTGAGCGCGTCTCCGGAGCTCGATGACCTCTTCGCCGCCGCGCGCGACGACGCGCCCACCGACGTCGTGCGCGATCAGGTGTGGGGACGCGTCGCCGCCGCAACCATCGCTCCCGCGGGCGCGGCGGCGGCCGTCAAGGCGGCGGCCGTGCCGTCCGGCGGCAAGCTCATCGCCGTCGGAGCGCTCATCGGCGCGGCGAGCGCCGCTGCCGTCGCGCTCGCCTTGCTCTCGCTCGACGGCGACGCGCCGCGATCGCCGCCGGCCGCCGGGCGCGCTCCG
>JAHBWC010000004.1 GCA_019637225.1 Labilithrix sp. | reverse complement strand
CGACGGCGGTGACCTGCGCCATCACGCGCTGCATCGCTTCGGAGGTCGCGAGCAGCCGCGGCCGCAGGGCCGATCGCGAGACGGCCTCGACGTCGTCGCGCAGGCGCGCGTTCGACGCCTCGAGGTTCTGCGTGAGCCGTCGGTTCTCGAGCTCGAGCTGACGTTGCGACGCCGCGCGGCGGATCACGAGACGGAGCTGCGCGTTGTCCCACGGCTTCTGCACGTAGGCGAAGAGGTGCCCGCGGTTCACCGCGTCGGCGAGGTCGTCGTGATCGCTGAAGCCCGTGAGGAGGATGCGCTGCGTCGTCGGGTGCGCCTCGCACGCGCGCGCGAGCAGCTCCGAGCCCTTCATCGGGCGCATGCGCATGTCGCTCACGAGCACGTCGAACTCGCGCGCCGCGAGCGCGTCGAGCGCCTCCTGGCCCGTCGCGACGCACGTGATCTCGAAGTCGTCTTCGAAGACCGCGGCGAAGACCTCGCGGACGTCGGCCTCGTCGTCCGCGTAGAGGACGCGCGCCCGCGGGCGAGCCTCGACTTTTCCGGGCGGAAACGTCACGCGGGGACCATACCGGACGGCCCCGCACGGGCTCAAGCGATTGTCAGCGAGGGCTCTCCCGAGAGGTGCGCGAGGAGCTCGGCGTGGAACGCGTGGAACGCGCTCTCCTCGGGCCAGGCCGGCGCGGACGCGACGAGGTCGAGCGCCTCTTGCGTGCGCCCGCCGTCGACGAGCACGATCGCGCGCGCGTAGCGCATCGCCCAGTGCACCAGGGGTGAAGACTTGCCCGCGCGCGAGAGGAGCGCTTCGTCGTCGGCCCGGCTCTCGTGGGCGAACGCGCGCGCGAGGGCGCCGACGCCTCGACGGAGGAGCGAGATCTTCCGGCGCATCCAGAAGCCGGTGCGAGGAAGCGGGAGCTGCTCGAGCTCCTCGGCCTTGAGCATCGCGCGCAGACGCTCGCCTTCGTAGACGTCGAGGAGCGCCTCGACGAAGAGCCGCTGCTCGATCGCCGCGTCCCATGCGGGGCCGCGCGCGGCGCGCGAGAGCGCTCTCCGTGCCGCGTCGATGAACCCGTACGCGGCGTAGGTCGTGGCCGTCATCAGCGGCGCCATCGTCTCGGGGTACGTCGCGCGCTCGAGCGAGCGCTCCCACGTGCCGAGGATCTTCGGAACGTCGCCCGAGATGAGGAGGCGGCGGAGCTTTCGCCGCGAGAGGAAGGCAGGGATCGCGAACGCGACGATGACCCCGACGATGACGAGGCCGTAGCGCCGATCCTGCGAGACGAGCCGCGCCGACACGAGCGCGAAAATCGCGATCGACGTGAACGACAGGGCGCGCGTGAGGAAGCGATCCACGGGGTTACCGTGACTCAGTTAATGCCGCAGCGTCCAGAAATCCAGGGCCCGCGCCGCGAGCGCCGCTGGGCGCGTCGATTCAGGGCTCGCTCGACTTCTTCGGATCGCCGATGCCGTGGCGGCGGAGGTAGCCGCGCACGTGCGCGCGCTCCATCGCGGCGCGCCGGCCGATCTCGCTGACGTTGCCGGAGCACTCGGCGTAGAGCGCCGTGAAGTACTCGCGCTCGAAGCGCGCGAGCACCTCGCGCTTCGCGTCCTGGAAGGTGCGGCCGCGCGTCGGCGTCGACTCGCTCGCGGCGACGAGCGGCGCGAGGTGCTGGGCGAGGTCGATCGGTCCGTCCTTGCCGAACGCGAGGGCGACGGCGATGACGTTGCGGAGCTCGCGGACGTTGCCCGGCCAGTCGTGGCGCATCAGGCGCTCGAGCGAGTCGTTCGTGATGCGGTTGTACGCGCTCGGATCGCCGAGGTCGGTGATCATCTTGCGGACGAGCGCCGGGATGTCCTCGAGGCGCTCGCGCAGCGACGGCAGCTCGATGCGGAGCTGCGCGACGCGGAAGTACAAGTCGCTCCGGAACGTGCCGGCGTTGACCTCGCGCACGAGATCGCGGCGCGTCGCCGCGATGACGCGGACGTTGACGGGGCGGTAGTTGTTCGAGCCGACCGGCTTGATGCGCTGCTCGGCGAGCGCGCGCAGGAGCTTCGGCTGGACGTCGAGCGGGAGCTCACCGAGCTCGTCGAGGAAGATCGTGCCGCCGTCCGCCTCGACGAAGGGCGAGATGCGCTTGTCGACGGCGCCGGTGAACGAGCCGCGCTCGTGACCGAACAGCGCGGACTCCGCGAGGCTCGGCGGGATCGCGCCGCAGTCGACGACGACGAACGGCTTGGTCGAGCGGGAGCTCGCGCCGTGGATCGCCGCGGCGACGAGCTCCTTGCCGCAGCCCGTCTCGCCGAGGATGAGCACGGTCAGGTCCGTCGGCGCGGCCTTCCGGCAACGCTCGAAGACGCCGCGCATGCTCTGGCTGACACCGACGAGAGGACCGAACTGCGCGACCTCCGGGATGTCGACCTGCTCGGGCTGGGTCGGGTTGAACTCGAGCGACGAGTCGCCGACCGTGAGCACAGTGTGCTTGGTCAGGTAGACCTCGCCGACGCGGGTGTCGCCGATGAACGTGCCGTTACGCGAGCCGAGGTCGCGTACGCGCACCCCCCGCTCCGTCGCGACAAGCTCAGCGTGAACCGCGCTGACCTTGCGGTCGTCGAGCACGAGGTCGCAGGCCTCGTTCCGGCCGACCACCTGCGTCTCAGGTCCGATGTCCAGGGAAGGCTTGTTCGCCTGCCCGCGGTTCACCTTCAGTGAACCGCCTCGGACCTCGAGCCGACCCTTCGCTACGACGGTAGCATCCACGGATTTGCGTTGTATCACGCCTCGGTCCGCATCCGGCAAGAGGAATACTCCATCGGCATGCAGGTTCCTCGTCCTCCGCGTGTTCTCCGCGTGTTTGAGGCGTGGTTTCTCGGGCGCGCGCGTGCGTCGGCGCGGAGCGTCAAATTGGGCCTCTTGGCCTCGAACCGCCACAACCGCTACGCTTCGCGGAGCATCCCTTCGACTGCTTGCTCGTCGTTCGGGTGCGCTTGATGTCCCGTCTCTTGCCTTCTGCCTTCGCGAGCTTCGTCGGCGCCGGCCTCGGCCTGCTCCTCTCCTTTGCCGCCGTCATGGGCGGGTGTGGCGAGGCCGACCTCGAGACCGCCTCGAGCGGCGACGGGGGCGCCGTTCGGCGCGACGCCGCGCCTGTGGACCCGACGGAGGGCGGCCTGCCGGTCGACGCCGGGCTCGGTCCGCCGCCGGACTGCGAGAAGTACTGCGACCTCGTCATGGAGAACTGCGCGGGCGCCGAGGCGCAGTACGCGTCGACCGACGAGTGCCTCGCCTTCTGCGCCCACCTGCCGCTCGTCGAGCCCATGCGAGGCACGGACGAAAAGGCGGCGCCTTCCGTCGCCTGCCGCCAGTACTGGGCGGACGCGCCCGCCCGGACCAGCCCGAAGGCCTATTGCCTCGCGGCGGGCCCGTTCGGCGGCAACACCTGCGGCGATCGCTGCACCGCGTTCTGCAGCGTCGCCCTCTCGGCGTGCACGCCGGACGGCGGCGTCACGGCCTACGCCAGCCAGCCCGAGTGCGCGACCGCGTGCGCCGGCTTCTCCTACCGCGACTCCAACGCGGACGGCGGCGGCGAGGGTCCTGACGGGCCGGAGGACGGCGACACGCTGAACTGCCGCCTCTACTGGCTCCGTCAGGCGACGACCGACCCGACGCGCTGCGCGGCGCTCAAGGTGCAGAGCGACGCCTGCAGGAACTGACGACGCGTCCGCGCGTCCGCCGGGTCGGCGCCGCAGCGCAAGGCGAGCGGCGCCTCGGCGCGGAGGCCGAGCGCGCGCTCAGCGGCGGCGCGTGCTCGGGCTTCCGAGCGTGTTGGGGCTCGCGTCGGTGAACGAGGCCGCGGTCACTTCGGTGTGGTCGTCGCGGATCGAAAACGCCGGCGGAGGCGGCGCGGGCGCGGGCGCTCGGCGGCGCGCGTTGCCCATCACCTTGCAGACCTTTCGCCACCCGTCGAGCGCTTCCATCGCGGTGCCGAAGCGGCGATCGCGCTCGCGCGCCATGATCTTCGAAAGGTACCGCTCGATGGCCGCCGGCCAGGTGTCGCCGGTGGTCTGGGCGAGCGTCGGCGGATCGCGATCGAGCTTCAGCGCGATGAGCGTGAGCGCGTTCGATCCCTCGAACGGGAGCCGGCCGGTGAGCGCGCGGAAGGCGACGGCGCCGAGGGCGTAGAGGTCGGCGCGCTCGTCGACGCGGGCCGAGCCGCGGACCTGCTCGGGCGCCATGTAGGCGAAGCTCCCGAGCGTGGCGTCGAAGGCCGTGAGCGAAGGCTCGCTCCGCCTGGCGGCGCTCGACTTCATCTTGGAGACGCCGAAGTCGAGGATGCGGGTGCGCTCCTCGGCGTCGCCGTGCTGGATCTCGTCGGGCGTGAGCTTTCGCTTCTCGATGAAGAGGTTCGCCGGCTTGATGTCGCGGTGGACGACGTGCGCGTGGTGCGCGGCGTTCAGCCCCTGGAGCGCGTCCTCGATGATCGGCGCGACCTCCGCGAACGACAGGTACTGCTCGCGGCGCAGCCGCTCGTCGAGGCCCTCGCCGACCAGCCGCTCGAAGGCGATCCAGAGGCGCCCGTCTTTCTCCTTGCCGGAGCCGAGGATGGCCGCGACGTAGGGCGACGCGATCTTCTTGGCGATGTCGGCCTCGCGGTTGAACCGCGCGACCAAGTCGGGGTCCTGGGCCGCGCGCTCGTGGAGGACCTTGAGCGCGACTTTCTCTCCGCCACGCCCTTCCGCAGCGTAGACCTCCCCCATGCCTCCCTGACCGATCAGCCGGCGAATCTTGTAAATTCCGCCGATTATCGATCCCGGCACAAGGCCAGGCTCAGATGCCATCCCGCGTGAGCGTAGCACGGACCTCCCGATGGGGAGCCCGAATCGAAGGCAATTTCGGCCCCGCCCCGACGGTCGGACGCGGGGCGCGCGGCGGGCCGCGCGCCGCGCGAGCTCGTTGGGGCTCCAACGGGATCCGGCCGCTGTTGAAGGCGACGAAAAGGCCCTCTACGCTCGGCGTCGCCAGCGACGAGACGAGAGAGGTGGGCGGCTGCGATCGCGTGGTTAGGATGAACGCGCGGAGCTCCGAGAGAGCGCCTCTTTGACGGGAGATTCGGACGACAACCATGCGAAGCGCGAACGACGTCGAGGCCTACCTCGGCAAGATGAACCGCCACTACTCCCCCGTGGAGGACCAACCCGGAACGTTCCTCGTGCACGGCGGAACAAACATGCCGCCCACCGCGTTGCGCGTGGACCCGCCGCTGGTCGTCCTGCGGGTGCACGTCGGCGACGTCGAAGGCGCGGACAGCGCCAACGGCGAGCTTTTCAAGAAGCTCCTCACGTTGAACGCCAAGTCCCTCGTCCACACGAGCTTCGGTCTCGAGGACTCGCGCATCGTCCTCGTGAGCGCCCTCGAGCTCGAGAACCTCGACTACAACGAGCTCGAGGCCACGCTCGACGAGATCGACGTCACGCTCGCGCAGCAGGTGGCTTCCCTGGCCGAGCTCTCCAAGGCCGCGTCGGTCCGTCCGGGCGCGAAAGGCAACGGCTGAACATGGGCATCTTCAGCAGACTCGCGCAGCTCATCAAGTCGAACCTCAACGACCTCATCAGCAAATCCGAAGACCCGGAGAAGATGCTGAACCAGGTCGTCCTCGACATGAACAACCAGCTCGTCGAGGCGAAGAAGCAGGTGGCTTCTTCGATCGCCGACGAGAAGCGCCTGGCGAAGCAGTTCGAGCAGGAGATGGCGCACGCGGCCGAGTGGGAGCGGCGCGCGATGATGGCGCTCCGCGCCGGCAACGAGGAGCTCGCGAAGGAGGCGCTGGCGCGCAAGAAGGAGCACGACCAGCTCGCCGAGACCTACAAGGACCAGTGGTCCAAGCAGAAGAACGCGGTCGATCAGCTGAAGAAGGCCCTTCGGATGCTGAACGACAAGATCGAGGAGGCGAAGAGGAAGAAGAACGTCCTCATCGCCCGGAAGAAGCGCGCCGAGGCGCAGAAGGCCATCCAGGAGACCATGCACGGCCTCCGCGATCAGAGCGCCTTCGAGACCTTCGAGCGCATGGCCGGCAAGATCGACCAGCTCGAGGCCGAGGCCGAGGCCGCCGGCGAAATTCAGGAGGAGTACACGGGCGACATCCTCGCCTCGAAGTTCTCCTCGCTCGAGCGCAGCGCGGGGGCGGAGGACGACCTCGCCGCGCTGAAGCGCAAGATGGGCATGCTCCCGCCGGAGGAGGCGCCGCCGGTGCGGGCCGAGACGCCCAAGCGCGTCGAGGCGGGCCCGCAGCCGGCCGGGCCGTCCCGGACGGAGCAGGACGAGCTCGCGGCGGCGCTCGAGGAGCTCGAGGCCGAGCAGCAGCAGCAGGAGCAGCGCAAGGCCGGTCGCTGACGCGGGCGGTCATGACGGTCGACACACCGAGGCGCCCGGCCGCGCGCGCGCCGGGCGGTCCTGCGCACGCTCGTGCAGGCGTCCCTCGGTGCGTCGACTCAGCTCATCCTCGCCCGTTCCTCGCGCGGCGTAGTAAGCTGCCGGGCCGTTGAGCACCGAAGCGGCGCCCCTCTCAGCTCGGCCGAAGAGCGACGCGTCGATGCGCGACGTCGCCCGCGCCACCGTCCATCACAACGGCGCGATCGAAGACCTCTACGTCCAACTCGAAGCCGATCCGGTCCGAGGGCTCGACGACAAGGACGCCGAGGCGCGGCTCGCGAAGCACGGCACGAACGAGCTCCCGTCGGCGCCGCCGCCGAGCGCGCTCAAGCGCATCATCGCGCAGTTCGCCAACCCGATCGTCCTCACGCTGCTCGGCGCCGCGGTCATCGCGACCATCAACGGCGCGAGCACGAAGTCGAGCGAGAGCTTCCTCGCGCGCTTCGGCGACGCGATCGCGATCGGGCTCATCGTCGTCTTGAACGCGGTGCTCGGCTTCTACCAGGAGCGGCGCGCCGAGCAGGCGCTCGACGCGCTCAAGAAGATGCAGACGCCGAACGCCCGCGTGCGGCGCGGCGACGTCGTGAAGGTGGTCCCGGCGCGCGGCGTCGTCCCCGGCGACATCCTCGAGATCGAAGCAGGCGACGCGGTCCCGGCCGACGCGCGCCTCCTGCAGACGATCAACCTCGCGACGCAAGAAGCGGCGCTGACCGGCGAGTCGCTGCCGATCGCGAAGGACGCGCGCGCGGAGCTCCCGGACGACGCGCCGATCGGCGACCGCACGACGATGCTCTTCACCGGAACGTCGATCGTGCGCGGCAAGGGTCGCGCGCTCGTCGTCGCGACCGGCAAGGACACGGAGCTCGGCAAGCTGTCGACCATGCTCTCCGCAGCCGGGGAGCAGAAGACGCCGCTCGAGGAGCGCCTCGATCACTTCGGCAAGCGCATCCTCGTCGCGTGCATCGCGATCAGCGCCGTCATGTTCGGCTGGGGCATGTACCGCGGCGACACCACGTGGCAGGAGCTCCTGCTCGCGGCCGTCAGCCTCGCGGTCGCGGCGATCCCCGAGGGCCTCCCGGCGATCACGACGATCACCCTCGCGCTCGGCATGCAGCGCATGGCGAAGAAGGGCGCGATCGTCCGCAAGCTCGCGGCGGTCGAGACGCTCGGCGCCGCCACGGTCATCTGCACGGACAAGACCGGCACGCTCACGCAGAACGAGATGACCGTCCGCGAGATCTACGCGGGCGCCGCCTCTTACAGCGTCACCGGGACTGGGTACGATCCCGTCGGCGAGATCGTCGACCTCGACGGCAAGGCCGTCGACTGCAGCGAGCGCCCGGCGCTGACGGAGCTGCTCGCGACGATCACGCTCGCCAACACCGCCTCGCTCGACGTGAAGGAGGGCTGCTGGCGCGTCGTCGGCGATCCGACGGAGGGCGCGCTCCTCACGCTCTCCGCGAAGGGCGGCTTGCCGAAGGAGTCCGTCGCGCCCTCGCACCAGGTCCTGAAGGAGATCCCGTTCGACAGCGACCGCAAGCGGATGACGGTCGTGACGCTCGACGAGGCGGGCAAGGAGATCGCGCACACGAAGGGCAGCGCCGACGTCCTCATCCCGCTCTGCGTCCACCAGCTCACGCGCGACGGGCTCGACACGCTCGACGACGCCAAGCGCGAGGCGATCCTCGCCGAGGCCGAGCGCATGAGCCAGCAGTCGCTCCGCGTGCTCGCGGTCGCGCGACGCGAGCTCAGCGTCTCGTCCGCCGACGCGCGACCCTCGGACCCGCCTCCGTCGAGCGACGCGCGCCCGAGCGCCGAGCACATCGAGCAGCGCTTCACGTTCCTCGGCCTCGTCGGGATGATCGACCCGCCGCGCAAGGGCGTGAAGGAGGCCGTCGCCGCGTGCGCCGACGCGCAGGTCCGCGCCGTCATGATCACGGGCGATCACAAGCTCACGGCCGTCGCCATCGCCAAGGAGCTCGGGCTCTGGGACGAGGGCTCGATCGCCCTCACGGGCTCGGAGCTCGACAAGCTCTCCGACGAGGCGCTCACGCGGCGCGTCGACCACGTTCGCGTCTTCGCCCGCGTCACCGCGGAGCAGAAGCTCCGCATCGTGAAGGCCTTCAAGGCGCGCGGTCACGTCGTCGCGATGACCGGCGACGGCGTCAACGACGCGCCCGCGCTCAAGGAAGCGCACATCGGCATCGCGATGGGCAAGGACGGCACGGACGTCGCGCGCGAGGCGGCGGACATGGTCCTCGCCGACGACAACTTCGCCACGATCGTCGACGCCGTCCGCGAGGGACGCGCGATCTGGCGGAACATCCAGAAGTTCATCTTCTTCCTCCTGTCGTCGAACGCGGGCCTCCTCGTGACCGTGTTCGTCGCGAGCGTCATGCCGGGGATGAAGGAGCTCCGTCCGCTGATGATCCTCTGGATCAACCTCGTGACGAACGGCCTCCCTGCCCTCGCGCTCGGCGTCGATCCGCCCGATCCGACGCAGATGACCGAGCCGCCGCGCAAGGCGACGAGCGGACTGCTCGGCGCGCGCGAGTACCTCGGCATCGGCGCCGTCGGCATCCTGATGGGCGGCCTCGCGATCGCTTGCTACATGTGGCCCTGGGACGTGGACGCGGGCGACCTGCCCTCGTACGCGCGCGCCGTCGCGTTCTCGCTGCTCGCGCTCTCGCCGCTCTTCCACGCGTTCAACTGCCGCTCGGCCACGGCGTCGATGTTCTCGATGCGGCCGATGTTTCCGCTCCCGATCATCCTCGCGGTCATCGTGAGCGCGGGCATCCACCTCGTCGCCATCGTCTTCCCCTCGCTCCGCGAGGTCTTCCAGACGTTCGCGCTCGGCACCTACGAGTGGGTCATCCTCCTCGCGCTCTCGGCGTCGATCATCCCGATGATCGAGCTCCTGAAGGGCCTTCAGCGCCTCGGGATCGTCGGCAAGGACCTCGGACCGATGTCTCGACGCGCCTCCGAGCGCTGAGCCACCGAGCCCCTTTCGACCGGGCGCAGACGAGGGTATTTTTCGCGTCGATGACACGCTCCCTCCCTCGCCGTCTCCTCCGGTCGACCCCCGCCGTCGCGACCTCGTCGGTCGCGCTCCTCGCCGCGGGCGCGCTCGCGGCCTGCGGCGGCGGCGCCGCCGGCAAGGGGGACGCGAAGACCGCCCAGGCCGACGCGAGCGGCGCGGAAAAACGCGAGTCCATCGGCGAGCTCGCCGCGGAGCAAGGCGGCCTCGCGGCGCTCGGCGGCGCGGGCAACCGCGAACAAGGGACCGGTACCGAGCTCGCGTTCGCCGGACCGCTGCGCGCCGAGACGCTGTCGAAGAAGAGCCCGCCGAAGCTCGACGGCATGCTCAAGGAGTGGCACGCGCGCTCGCCGGCGAAGGAGACGATCTCCGGGTCGACGGGCGGCCTCGGCCTCGACGTCGCCGTGCAGGCGAGCGACGACACAATCTGGATCGCTGCCGAGATCGCCGACGCGAAGCTCACGCGCTCGACGAAGTACGGCGACGCCGAGGACCACGTCACCCTCACGATCGCGTTCCCGTCCAGCCGCGGCGCCCTCACCGCCTACGAGATCGGCATGTGGCCGGGCACGCCGGGCAGCGCGGCCGGCGCCGTGAAGTGGACCGCGGGCCCGAAGGCCGGGCAGAAGGTCGCCGGCGCGCGCCTCGTCGAGCACGACGACAAGGGCGGCGTGACCTTCGAGGCGACGGTGCCGTGGAGCTCGTTCCCCGAGGCGCGCACCGTCCGCGTCGGGATGCGCGCCGCGTTCCGCTACCACGACGGCGACGGCTCGACCGTCACGGGCGTGCTCGGCACCGGCGCGGGCAGCGTCGACAAGCCGAACGACCTGCCTGCCTTGCCCATCGCCGCCGAGCACGCGGTCGCCTCCGGCCTGCTCGAGCAGAGAGGCCTGTCGGGGACGAAGCCGAACATCGACGTCTTCGCGGACGTGGCCGGCGACGAGCAAAAGGAGCGGATCAGCGTCTTCGGGCGCTTCTTCACGATCTGCGGCCCCGCGTACCGCAAGGGCCGGCAGTTCTTCTGGCGCGAGGTCGCCGGTGACATCGTCTCGCTCGAGACCACGCCGGTCACGGGCCGCGCGAAGGAGGACCTCCTCGTCCGCCGCCGCGTGACGCAGGGCGGCTCGACGCACGAGATCCTCGAGGTCTGGTCGATCCCGACGGGCGAAGAGCCGACGACGATCTTCGCGCAGCAGATCGCGATCACGTCGAGCGACGGCAAGCGGCGTGTGTCGAACGCCGCGCGCGTGGCGGCCAAGGAGATCGAGGTGACGACCGAGCCCGCCGTGGGGTGGGACCCGGGGAGCTTCAACGAGACGATCGCGGGCGACATCGAGCCTTTGCTCCTGCCGTGGGGCACGATCAAGTCGAGGACGTTCAAGCTCGAGGGCGGCAAGTTCGCCCAGGCGAGCGAGGTCACGCAGGCGCCCGCGCAGGCGTCGACGAACGCGAGCGGCGGCGGCGCGAAGAGCGGCGACCCGCTCCCGAAGGACGTCCCGACGCCCGCGGTGCAGAAGGGCTCGGACCTCGGCAAGCAGGTGCTCGAGGCGTACATGAAGGACGCGGGCATCGCCGCGGGGACGAAGCCGCGCTTCGATCTCGAGGTCAACGTCGACGGCGACGCGAAGCCCGAGCGCGTCGTCCTCTTCGGCCGTGACATCGTCGTCTTCGGCCCGTCCTTCAAGGGCGGCACCGGCTACGCGCGCATGTCGCTCTCGCAGCTCGCCGAGGAGAGGGACGTCGGCGAGCTCACCGCGCGCGACCTCGACGGCGACGGCGCCGCCGAGATCATCGTCCGCGGCGCGCGCCACGTGAAGGGCCCCGCGGGCGAGGCGATCGACATCGACGGCCTCTTCGTCTACCAGGTGAAGGGCGGCAACGTCGGGCGCGTGTTCGCGGTGGAGACCGGGCGCGAGATGGCCGGCAAGCGCGTTCAGGGCCTCGTGCAGTTCGTCCCCGCGAAGGGCGGCAAGGGCTTCGACATCGACGTCCGTCCCGGCGCGGCCAAGGGCTGGACCAAGGACTCGTACCCGTGGCCCGAGGACAAGCCCGGCTCGGGGCCGATCGAGCCGCTGCTCCTCCCGTGGGGTGAGCTCAAGAACGTCCGCTACACGTGGAACGGCAGCACCTTCGCGCCGGCGCGCTGAGCCGACCGCGGGGCGCTCCAGCGCGATCGCGCGGCCGACGCGTCAGCGCTTCTTGTTGCACTTCATCAGGAAGGGATCCCAGTCGTCCCCCGCGCACCACGCCGGACGCGCGGTGAGCGTCGGCGCGGGAGCCGGCGCGGCGGAAGGCGTCGACGCCGGCTTCGGCGCCGGCGCCGGCTTCGCCGCACCCTTCGAAGGAGGTGCGGGCTTCGACCCGTCGCGCTCCAGGCGCTCGAGCCGGATGACCACGCGCGGGCTGTTCGCGTCGATCTTCTTGCCGTCGAGCACGTGCCGCGCGGTCTTGTAACCGGCGCGCTCGATGCGGATCGTCACGGTCTCCTCGGCGCCCACCGCCACCATGCGCGGCTGCTGCCGAGGCGCATCGCTCGCGTCGTCGTCGAGCGCGATCGTCGCGTCGACCGGATCGGTCGTCACGGTGACCTGCGTCTTGGCGGCGACGACGGGCAGCGCCTCGTCGGTGGCCGAAGCGCCCGGCTGAGGATCGCCGGAAGCGCTCGACGTCGTCGTGGCGCTCGCGCTCGCGCGCATCGACGACACGATGAGCAGCGCGCCGACCACACCGAGCAGCAGGGCCGCCCCGATGAGCGCCCCGAGGAGCACTCCCCGCCGCTTCGGCGCGAACGGCGTCGCCGGCAGCATCGCCGCGCCGCCCTGCCCCCGCTGCGGATTGCGGAAGTAGTCGGCCGGGACGTTGAAGCCGCCCGAGCGCGCCATCATCTCCGCGACGGCGTCGGGCACCAACCCGCGCTCGACCTTCTCGAGATCGCGGAAGAGCTCGTCCATCGTCTGGTAGCGAAGCTCGACCTTCTTCGAGAGCGCCTTGAGCACCACGGCCTCGAGCCCGGGCGGGACCTCTTGAGGCTGCGGGACGAGCGCGCGGAACGGGGCCGGCGCCTTGTACATGTGCTGGGTGAGGATCCCCATGAAGTTGTCGGCGTCGAACGGCACCTTGCCCGACGCCATCTCGTAGAGGATGACGCCAAGCGAGTAGATGTCCGTCCGCTGGTCGACGGGGATGCCCGCGGCCTGCTCGGGGGACATGAAGTGGGGCGTACCGAAGACGCTGCCGGCGCGCGTGAGCCGCGCGTTCTCTCCGCCGACCTTGGCGATGCCGAAGTCGAGGATCTTCGCGAAGTCCTTGTCCTCACCGCGCGCGATCAGCATGACGTTGTCGGGCTTGAGGTCGCGGTGGACGATCCCGCGCTCGTGCGCGGCGGCCAGGCCGCGCGCGATCTGCTTGGCGATGTGGAGCAAGCGCGGTACGGGGACGACGCGGAGCTGGTTCATGAGCTCCGACAGGCTCTGCCCGTCGAGGAACTCCATGACGAAGAACGCGGCGCCGTCGGGCAGGCGGCCGTAGTCGGAGATGTCGACGATGTGCGGGCTCTCGATCGACGAGGCCGCCTTCGCCTCGTTGAGGAACCGCTCGGCCATCTCGTGATCCGCCACGAGATCGCCGCGGAGGATCTTGATCGCGACCCGCTTGTCGATGAGCTTGTGCCGGCCGAGGTAGACGACGCCCATCCCGCCTTCGCCGAGGAGCGACTCGACGACGTAGCGTCCCTCGAGCGTCGTGCCGAGGTAGCGTTCGATCTTCTGCTGCGAGGACGGGCCCGCGGGGCCGGTCGCGTCGCCCATCGTCTGCGCCGACGCGGTGGCCTCGTCCGGGCCCGAAGACGCGTTCGGGACCGTGCGCAAGTCGGGCGAGCTGTCCTGACCTTCGGACATGAGGCGATCGAGACGTCCGCTCTCAGATTTACGTGGTCCGTGCCCGTTCCGGAAGCGACAACCTCTGTCGCATGGCGGCGGCAACCCGCTCCCGCGGTCGAGCTCTGGCGAGCGCGCCGCCCCGGCCGGGTGCGACGGGGCGGCCCGGCGCTTTCCACGGGGAACTACGAGGAAAAGGGAATGGAGCGGGCACACACCGTGCTAGAGGTGCGAGCCGCGGGCGGTCCTGACGACCCTCAGCCGGGCACCTCGCCCCCGCCCCCGCCTCTCGTCATGGGCTACCCCGTCCAGATCGCGCTCCGCTACCTCGGCTCGAAGAAGCGAGCCTTCGTCTCGGTGGGTACGGCGTTCGCGATGCTCGGCGTCGCGCTCGGAGTCGCCGCGCTCGCGATCGTGATGAGCGTCACGGGCGGGTTCCAGGAGCAGTTCCGCGAGAAGGTCCTCGGGGTCAACGCCCACGTCATCGTGCTGAAGTACGCGGTGCACTTCCGCGACTACCGCGACGTGATGAAGA
This sequence comes from Labilithrix sp., assembly GCA_019637225.1. Classification (GTDB taxonomy): domain Bacteria; phylum Myxococcota_A; class Polyangia; order Polyangiales; family Polyangiaceae; genus Labilithrix. Next base: position 165,494 of record JAHBWC010000004.1, on the reverse strand, counting down.
AGGTCGAGGCCGTCCCCGGAGTCGTCGCGGTCGCGCCGTTCGTCATCAACCCGATGATGGTGACGCACGGCGAGCGCACGGCCACCGGCGTCCTCCTGAAGGGCGTCGATCCGGAGCTCATGCCGAAGGTCCTCGACCTGCCGCGCCACATCGTCGAGGGATCGCTCGACGGGATGCGCAAGCCCGGCGCGAAGCCGCCCGAGAACCCGCACGACTCGTTCTCGCCAACCGGCGGCGGCTGGGGCAAGACGGGCCAGACCGAGGACGCGGGGACGAGCTCCGGCACCCTGAGCGTGCTCGAGGCGATCGAGCGGCAGATCGCCGAGGACAAGGCGAACGACGCGGCCGCGGACGCCGGAACGACCGATCTCGCGACGCTGATCGCGACAGGCGCGGCCGGCGAGCTCGGCGACCCGGCGAAGAAGGCGCCGCCGTCCTCCGACGATCCCCTCGACGCGATCCTCGCCGCCCGCGACGCGGCGCCGGCCGCAAAACCCGAGCCGCCGCCCGCGCTGCATCCCGCCGGCGACGTCACGCCCTCCGGCGGCTACGCGAGCACGCTCCCCGAGGACGACCTTCTCCCCGAGGTGGTCGATCCCGATCCCTGCCGGAGCGCCGAGCAGATCAAGGCGCTGCCCGGCGCCGTCATCGGTCGATCGCTCTCGAAGCGCCTCGCGGTCGGGCTCGGTGACTGCCTCCAGATCACCTCGCCGCAGATCGGCATGACCTACGGGGCGAGCGGCTCGCGCCCGCCCATCGCGAAGCAGTTCCGCGTCATCGCCATCTTCGAGGCCGGGTTCGATCAGTACGACTCGAAGCTCGTCTACACGGACCTCTACGAAGCGCAGGCGTTCTACGAGCAGGGCGACAGCGTCACCGGCGTCGAGGCGAAGGTCGACGACATCGAGAAGGCGGCGGACATCGCGAAGCAGGTCGACAAGATCCTCGCGAACGGCGTCTACCACACGATGGACTGGCGAGAGCTGAACCACGGGCTCTTCACGGCCCTGCTCATCCAGCAGATCGTCATGAGCGTCGTGCTCACGTTGATCATCGTCGTCGCGGCGTTCACCGTGATCGCGACCTTGATCATGGTCGTGCTCGACAAGAAGAAGGAGATCGCGCTGCTCAAGGCGATCGGCGCGAGCGACGACGCGATCCTCCGCGTATTCGTCTACCAGGGCGGCATCATCGGGCTCGTCGGGACCGCGCTTGGGCTCGTGCTCGGGTGGATCTCCTGCAAGTTTTTGCTGGCTTACGGCTTCCCGCTCGACCCCAAGGTCTACTTCATCTCGAAGCTCCCGGTGAACGTCCGCCCGACCGAGTTCATCATCACGGGCGTGGTCGCCATCCTCATCTGCCTGCTCGCGACGATCTTCCCGGCATTCTATGCCGCGCGGCTCCGGCCTTCGGACGGTCTCCGGGCAGAGTAGGCCGGCCGCGGCGCCCACCCCTGGGTCCGAGAAATCCGGGTCGCTTCCCTGCTTGGGGAGGTGATAGCTTCGCGTGACGCATGCGATGGGTCGTGGAAGTTTCGTCGCTCGGTAAGACGGACCTTCAGAAGTTCTGTGTCGAGGCCGAGTCGTGGCAACGCGCTCTGCAAGCCGCACGCGCGCAGCGCGGCGAAGAGGGGCCGATGAGCGGCTTCTCGATCGAGCTGCTCGACGAGGGCTACCGCGCCGTCGATCCGGTCGCGCGCGTGCGCTTCGTCGTGAAGCGCGCGCCGGACGACATGCCGGTCACGACGCCGCTCGCGAAGGACGCCAAGGGCGGCGTGGCCCCGAGCCGGCCTTCCGCCGCCAGTCCGTCGGCGGCGCCGGCCACGTCGGCGGCGCCGGCCGCGGCGGCGGCGGCGGTGCCGTCTGCGCCCGCGACCGAGCCGGGGATCCCTCCTTCGCCGGGCTCGTCGTCGCCCGCGACGTCGACGACGAAATCGGTGCCGCCGCGTCCGCTCACCGCTACCGACAAGGGCGCGAACGGACCGTCGTCGAAGAAGGGCCTCACGTTCGGCGCGGACGCCGGCAAGGACACGGCATCCGCATCGAAGCCGGCGCCGGCCGCCGCCGCACCCGCGGCCGTCGGCTCTGCGCTCCCGGGGCTGCCCCCCGTGAAGGTGCTCTCCTCTCGCGAGCAGAATCCCACCGACGCGTCGCCCCTCACCTACCGCGAGTACTCGTTCGCCGTCCCGCCCGGGACGAGCGAGGACGTCGCCGTCCAGGTGCTCCGCGGCCAGCTCGCGCTCGTCGACGCGCACCTCGCGGACGCCAAGATGGGCAAGCTCGTGAACCTCGCCGTGTTCGACGTCGAGTTCACCGGCAAGCCGCCGAGCCCGCCCGTCGCCACGCTGTCGTGGAAGGACTGGAAGGGCGATCCGGTCATCGGGTATCCGCGCCGCGGCGCGGGGCAGAAGCAGGTGAAGCCGCCGAGCGCGACCGCGAACGGCCCGGCGTCGACCGCGGCTCCGTCGAGCTCGGTGTTTCCGCCGCCGTCGTCGATGCCGCCGGGGATCCCGCGACCGGGCGCGCAGGCGGCCGTCGCGGCCTGTCGTCGCGCCGACCGTGGCCGCCTCCGCGCCGCGCCGCACGCCCCGTCCAGCCCGTGGCTTCCGCCTCCGCCGCCGCGCCGCCACGTCAAATAATGGCCGCCTCCACGCTCACCGCCACGCGCCGTCAATCAGTGACGCCTCGCTGCGCCGCACACGCCGCCAAAGGGACGTTCTGCCTGCCGTCGTCGATCCGCCGGCGGGCCCGTTCTCGTCGGCGGCGCCTGCCAAATCCTGAAGTAACCCCAGCCGCCAGCGCGCGTCGGTGCCTCCGCCGGCGCACGCGTCGGTTGCCCCGCCGGCACGCACGCCTCGGTGCCCCCGCCCGCGCAGCACGCCTCGGTGCCCCCGCCCGCGCAGCACGCCTCGGTGCCCCCGCCCGCGCAGCACGCCTCGGTGCCCCCGCCCGCGATGCTCACCCCCTCGCAGCCGCCCTCCGTCGGCGCGGGCGGGATCCCGATCCCGGCGATGGCGCCCGTGGCCGTCTTCCAGCCCGCGTCGGTGCCGCCGCCTGGTCAGGCCGCGCAGGCGCACGCACGACGCCCGTCGTCGCCCGAGGGCCTCGCGGCGCGCGCCGACGGGATGGTCCGGACACCGTCGGGCCGCTTCGTTCGAGGGCGCACGACGGGCGACGAGCTCATCACCGCGCTCTTCGAGTCGATGCACGACCTGCACTTCCTGCGCGACGCGCTCGACGGCGGGCAGTTCTGCCTCGCGCTCGCGACCGAGGTGCTTCCGGCGCGCGCGGCGATCATCCATTTCTTCGACGTCGAGAAGCGCGAGTGGGTGATCGCGTGCACGCGCGGCAAGGACACCACGCGCCTCCTCACGATGCGGACGCCCGAGAGCGACGAGCTCCTGCGGAACGCCGCGCGCAAGCGGCGCGCGATCGTCACGCCGGACGCCGCGTCGGCGGCGGCCCAGCGCTACCAGACGCTCGGTGGCAGCCGCAGCATGATCATCGCGCCGATCATGCAGGCGGGTCGCGCGCTCGGCGCGCTCGAGATCATCAACCCGCTCGACGGCATGCCCTTCACGGAGGACGAAGGCAACGCGATGACGTACATCGCGGAGCAGTACGCCGAGTACCTCGGCTCGCGCGGCATCGTCCTCGATCGCGATCGCATCCAGAACGCGGCCACCCCCCGCTGACCCCCCGCCGCGCCGGATTCGCGCGACGGCTCCGGGCCGCAGCCTGAGACCTGAAGCGCGGAGCCCGATCCGCTACGCTCTCGAGCGTGTCGCGCTGGCGTGACCGTCTCAAGGTGTTCGTGCTGCTGCCCGCGGTCGTGGTCGCGGTCGGCGTGCTCGCGTACTTCACGTTCCGCACCACCCTCCAGGCGGACTCGCTGCGGCAGCAGTCCGTCCTCGAGGCCACCCTCGCGCTCGCGACCGAGAAGGCCAACCGCCTCGACCGGCAGATCATCGACCAGGACAACGTCGTCGTCGCGATCGCCGACCCGGCGCGCCTCGAGGAGCTCGCCGATCGCTGGCTGCCGACCGCGCGACGCGAGACGCCGACCGTGCGCGCGATCGTGATCCTCGACGAGAGCCGCACCGTCCTCGCCTTCGCCTCGCGCGCGAGCGGCGCGTTCGCCGAGGAGGAAGGGTTCCGCCGCCTCCTCACCGAGCGCATCGCGCCCGACATGGAGCTCGGCGGCAAGGCGCCGGAGCAGCTCCGGCACCTCCACCGCGAGTACGCCGCGCAGAGCTACCTCCTGTCATACTGGCAGCGCGCGCACGGCGGGCGCCGCTACCTCGTCGTGGCGTGGCACGACATCGGCCGCCTCGTCCGCGAGACGCTCCCGACGCTCACGAGCGATCCGCCGAGCGCGGCGCACGAGCCGACGCCCGCGTCGCACCCGCCGTCCGCGAGCCGCGTCAACGTCATCGACGAGGAGGGCCGCATCATCTACGGCCCGCCGCTCCGGACCAGCGAGTTCACCGTCGGCGTCCGCTTCCCGACCACGCTCTACAACTGGCGCGTGCAGGTCTCGCCGCTCGCGAGCGAGGAGCTCGCGGCGCGCGTCCAGAACCGGCGCTTGCTCGAGATCACGATGGTGAGCTTGAGCGCGATCGTCATCGTCATCGGGGCGATCGCGATCATCCTCGTCTCCGAGAAGGAGCGCCGCGTCTCCACGCTGAAGAGCGAGTTCGTCGCCAACGTGAGCCACGAGCTCAAGACGCCGCTCGCGCTCGTGCGGATGTTCGCCGAGATGCTCCAGTCCGGTCGCGTACCGACGGACGCGAAGCGGCAGGAGTACCTCGACATCATCGTCCGCGAGAGCGAGCGCCTCTCGGCCCTCATCGAGAACGTGCTCGACTTCGCGCGGCTCGAGCGCGGGCGCGGGAGCTACGAGTTCGCGGAGGGCGACGTCGGCGACGCCGTGACGCGCGCCGCGAACGTCTACCGCTACCGCGCCGAGCGCGAGGGCATGCGCCTCGCCGTCGACGTCGAGCCCAACCTCCCGCGGGCGCGCATCGACGAGCGCGCCATCCAGCTCGCCGTCGTGAATCTCGTCGACAACGCCCTCAAGTACGCCCCCGACGGCGAGGAGATCATCGTCCGCGCGAGCTCGGCGGGCGACGCCGTCCAGGTCGACGTCGTCGACCGGGGGCCGGGTGTCCCCGCCGACGAGCGCCACCGCATCTTCGAGCGCTTCGTCCGGCTCTCGTCCCGCGGCGACGGGGCCGAGGCCCCGGTCCGAGGCAGTGGCATCGGTCTTGCTTTGGTCAAGCACATCGCCGAGAGCCACGGGGGCCGCGCCTGGGTCGCCTCCCGCGGCGACGCGCACCACGGCGACTCGAAAGGCTCGACCTTCAGCTTCTCGATCCCGGCCGCCGGTCCGCGCGGCTCGGTGCACCGCCTCGAGGTCGAGGAGCCCCGACCGCTCGCCGAATGACCGAACGGCTGAGTTGACGACGCGCCCGCAGAAGATATCGTGTGATCTCGACGCGGGAAGGCTCTATGTTGCGCCCGCAATTCGTGTGTCCGCGCTCTCCTGACGAGGGCGTTCGTTTGGGAGGTCTTTCAAGGGTATCGGCATGTCGATCGGAAACGAGGAAGCAAAGCTATTCGTCGCAGGACTCCCAGACAGCGTTTCGGAAGAGGTGCTCAAGCAGATTTTCGAAGCGACCGGCGGCAAGGTCGTGAGCGTGAGCCTCCCGAAGGACCGTATGACAGGGCGTCCGAGGGGGTTCGGGTTCGTGACGCTGTCGACGCCGGAAGAAGCCGAAGCTGCGCGCAGCGCGCTCGACGGCTCGCTTCAGGGCGGGCGCTCCATCTCCGTGCGTCCCTTTCAGGCAGAGCCGCCCCGCAAGGGTGAAGGCGGCCCGCTCTCGAGCGGACCTCGCTCGAGCGGCCCCCGATCGGGCGGCCCGCCCCAGCAGGCGCCGGATCGCACCCTCTACGTCGGCAACCTCCCGTACGACTGCTCGCAGCCCGAGGTCGAGACGCTCATCAACGGCGTCGTCGGCGAAGGCCAGGTGGTCCGCGTTCATCTGCCGATGGACCCCGACGGCCGCAAGCGCGGCTTCGGATTCGTCACGATGGCGAGCTCCGAGTCGGCCAAGACGGCCGCCGAACAGCTCAAGTCCGCCGACCTTCGAGGCCGCCGGCTCATCGTGAACATCGCCCATCCGAAGGGCGACCGTCCTCCGCGGAGCGAGGGCTTCGGTGGTGGTGGCGGCGGCGGCTTCGGCGGCGGCGGCGGTGGTGGTGGGTTCGGCGGCGGCGGCGGTGGCTTCGGTGGCGGCGGCGGCGGCTTCGGCGGCGGCCCGCCGTCGTTCGGCGGCGGACCTCCTCCGCCCTCGCGGCGCACCTTCGACAACGATCGCCGGCGCAAGACCGGTGGCGGCGGCGAAGGCGAAGGCAAGAAGCGCGGCGGTGGCCGTACGCGCCCCGGCCACGAGAGCAACGACGACTTCGACTGGCGCAACGCGAACGTCGGCGACAAAGACGACGACTGATCGCGAAGGGCCGCCTGCTGACCTCGCTCATGCCGCGCTTGACCGGAGCGCGGCAGGGTAATAACTTCCGCCGCCCCGCTCGGTCCCCGAGGGAGCGGTTTCGAGGCCTGCGCGACCTTCGGGCGCGCGTGACCTCGCGATAACGAGGCTAAGATGCGTGACATCATCAAGATGAGCTGCGCGAACTGCAATCGCGCGAACTACGTGACGACGAAGAACAAGCGCACGATGGCGGAGAAGTTCGAGATGAAGAAGTTCTGCTCGACCTGCCGCAAGCACTTCCCCCACAAGGAAGGCAAGATCTCGAAGGGCTGATCCGGCTGGGCTTCGCGCCCGCGCCGTGATCACCCGCTCGTTCGCTTCACTTCGGCCTGCGTCGCGCCCGCGACGCGGGCCTTTCGTGTTTCGTTCGCCTGCTCGTCTGAGCAGGCCCGAATGCGGGGGCCAGGGTAGACACTCGGTCTGCCTGTGCTATTCAGGCCGCGGCCCAGCGGTCGGGGGCTTCGGGGCTCGGCTCCTCTCGACGGAACTCTGACAGAATGATCTTCGACTGGGTTCACGGCCTCTTCTCGAACGATCTCGCGATCGACCTCGGGACCGCGAACACGCTCATCTACGTGAAGGGCAAGGGCATCGTCTCGTGCGAGCCCTCGGTCGTCGCGGTTCAGGGCGACGTGCGCGGCGGCAACAAGGTGCTCGCCGTCGGGCGTGAGGCGAAGGAGATGCTCGGGCGCACCCCGGGCAACATCAAGGCGGTCCGCCCGCTCCGCGACGGCGTCATCGCCGACTTCGAGATCACCGAGGCGATGCTCCGGTACTTCATCTCGCGCGCGCACAACCGCCGCACGCTCGTGAAGCCGCGCATCATCATCTGCGTCCCCTTCGGCATCACCCAGGTCGAGAAGCGCGCCGTGAAGGAGAGCGCCGAGAGCGCCGGCGCCCGCGAGGTCTACCTCATCGAGGAGCCCATGGCCGCGGCCATCGGCGCGGGCCTGCCGATCACGGAGCCCTCGGGCAACATGGTCGTCGACATCGGCGGCGGCACGACCGAGGTCGCCGTCATCTCGCTCGCCGGAATCGTCTACTCGCAGTCGGTCCGCGTCGGCGGCGACCGCATGGACGACGCCATCCAGGCCTACCTGAAGCGAAAGTACAACCTCGCCATCGGCGAGCAGACGGCCGAGCGCATCAAGATGGAGGTGGGCAACGCCTACCCGCTCGAGGTCCAGAAGACGACCGAGGTGAAGGGCCGCGACCTCGTCGCCGGCATCCCGAAGACCGTCGTCGTCAACTCGGACGAGATCCGCGAAGCGCTCGGCGAGCCGATCAACGCGATCGTCGAGGCCGTCCTCATCGCGCTCGAGAAGACGCCGCCCGAGCTCGCCGCCGACATCGTCGACAAGGGCATCGTCCTCACGGGGGGCGGCGCGCTCCTCGCGAACCTCGACGTGCTCCTCCGCGAGGAGACGGGCCTGCCGGTCATGGTGTGCGACGACCCGATCAGCGCGGTCGTCCTCGGGAGCGGCAAGACGCTCGACCACATGGAGCTCTTGAAGGAGGTGACGATCGGCTGATCGCGCCCTCTCTCCATCTGGAGAGAGCCGCGGAGGCCTTTCGCGCCCGTTCGGAGTGACCAGTGTCGACGTTCAAGCGGTATCGGGACGTCGGAATCGTCATCATCCTCCTCGCGGTTCCGTTCTTTTTCCTCCGCGCCAACATGAAGGCGCCGACGAACCTGAACGCGCTCGACCGCGTCATCCTGCGCATCAGCGCGCCGATCGAGTTCGCTGCCTCGAGCCTCGCCCGCGGCATCTCGAACGTCTGGGAGAGCTACGTCTACCTGGTCGACGTGAAGGCCGACAACGAGCGCCTCGCCTACGACAACGCGCGCCTGCGCGAGCAGGTCCATCACCTCGAGCAGAAGGAGGTGGAGAACCGCGAGCTCCGGCGGCTCCTCCAGCTCCGCGAGTCGATCCCTGGCGATCTGGTCAGCGCTCAGGTCGTCGGCAAGGACTTCACCGAGTTCTTCCGCGTCACGCGCGTCGTGCTCGACCGGGGCTCGCGCAACATCCGCCCGGGCATGCCCGTCGTCTCGCCCGACGGCGTCGTCGGCGCCGTGCTCCGCGTCAATGGCGACGCCATCGACGTCAAGCTCGCCGTCGACGCCGCCTTCGGCATCGACGTCGAGGACGAGCGCACGCACGCCCGCGGCTTCGTGCGCGGCACCGGCGATCCCTCGCGCTACGCCTGCAAGGTCGAGAACGTCGACTCGCGCGACGAGGTCGAGATCGGAGATCTCCTCGTCACGAGCGGCAAGGGCAAGTGGTTCCCCAAGGGCCTCCCGGTCGCGCGCGTCACGAAGGTCGTCAAGCGCGAGCCCGGCCGCGACCAGGAGATCGAGGCCGTCCCGACGGTGAACTTCTCCCGCCTCGACGCCGTCCTCATCCTCGTCGCTCCCCCTTCCGAAGACGGCGACGAGCCGAAGGACAAGAAATCGACCGCCTCTGCCAAGCAGGGTGGCAAGTGACGCGCCGTCCCTTCGCCCCCGCCGCTCCTCTGGCGGCGCTCAGGAGAGGGCGGACCGGAGACGGCGCGTGAGGAACACGGCGTTCTTCATCGCCGGGGTCGTGCTGCTCCTCTTGCAGTCGAACTTCTTCCGGCTGCTCGGCGTCGTGCTCCGCTTCGTCGGCTGGGTCGTGCGCGCGAAAGAGGACATCGTCGTCCCCGGCCTCGTCCCGTCGCTCGTCCTGCCGCTCATCCTGTTCATGGGCGTGCACGAGTACTCGCTGGTGCGCGGGGCGAGCGTCGCCTTCGCGCTCGGCTACCTCACGGACCTCGTCGGCATCGCGCCGATCGGCCTCTATACGTCGACCTACGTCGCGATCTACGTGCTCGCGCGCGCCGCGGGCGTCCGGCTCGCCGCGCAGACGATGCTGATGCAGGTCGGCCTCGCGCTCGCGTTCACGCTCGTCCACAGCGTGATGATCCTCATCTTGCTCGCGATCTTCGGGCGCGACGCGTACGTCCCGCGCACGCTCTACCCGATGACGCTCCCGCACGTCCTCGCCACGGGGGTCGTCGCGCCGCTCGTGTTCCGCCTGGCCGCGCGCATCCACGCCGCGACCGTGACGGGGGCGACGAAGGAGGCCGCGTGAGCAACCTCCTCGTCCCGCGCTCCGACGTCAGCGAGTTCCGCAAGCGCTACCGCTGGCTGGCGCTCGTCGCGTTCCTCGCGTTCGCCGTCGTCGCCGGCCGCCTCTTCCAGCTCCAGATCGTGCGCGGCGCGGACTACGCGCAGACGGCGCACGAGAACGTCATCCGGCGCGTCACCTTGCCGACCACGCGCGGGGTCGTACGCGACTCGCAGGGACGAGTCCTCGCGTCGAACCGCTCGTCGTTCAACGTGCTTCTCGTCCCCGGACGGGTGATGCCGAGCGCCCGGCCCGCGCGACGGGCGCGCGCGGGCACGGAGGAGCACGACAGCTTCACCCGCATCGCCGACACGCTGCGCCTGAACCCGGACGAGCGCCTGCGGCTCGCGACGCGCATCCGCGACGCCTGCATCACCGACGAAGATCGCTCGCCGTGCTGGCGCCCGATCCTCGTGCGCGAGGACCTCTCGCGCGACATCGTCGCCGAGCTCAAGCAGCACGCGGCCGAGATGACCGGCGCGGAGGTCGTGAGCCAGCCCGTCCGCTACTACCCGTACAAGAACCAGGGCGCGCACCTCCTCGGCTACACGAGCGAGATCGACGCCGAGACGCTCGGGAAGTACCGCCCGCCGGGCTACGAGCAGTTTTCGGCCGAGGAGCGGCAGAAGCACAACCCGCTCGGCTACGATCCGGGCGACATCGTCGGCGCCACCGGCGTCGAGCGCTCCTGGGAGAGCTACCTCCGCGGCCAGCGCGGGTGGGAGAAGCGGGTCGTCGACGCCCGCGGCCGCTACCGCACCGGCCCCGAGGCCGAGCGCCTCCTCGACGCTCCGTCGCGGCAGGAGCCCCTGCCCGGCCGTGACCTCCGCCTCACGATCGACATGGAGCTCGAGCAGTCCGTGGAGCGCGCGATGCGCGCGCACGTGGCGGGCGCCGTCGTCGTCGTCGACGTCCGCACGGGCCGCCTCCTCGCGCTCTACTCGAAGCCCGACTTCGACCCGAACGATCTGGCCGGCGGCTCCGGCAAGGATCGCATCCGCGAGGCGTTCAACAAGCTCTACACCGACCCGCTGCGACCGATGCTCGACAAGACGATGTCGGGTGTCTTCCACCCCGGCTCGACGTTCAAGCCGTTCTCGGCGCTCGCGGCGCTCGAGGACAAGCTGATCTCGCCCTACGAGAAGGAGCGCTGCGACGGCTACCTCTCGTTCGGTCGCCGCATCTTCCGGTGCGCTCACGTGCACGGGAAGGTCGACATGCGCGAGGCGATCGCGGAGTCGTGCAACATCTACTTCTTCAAGCTCGCCGAGTCCGTCGGCATGGACCGCATCGCGCGCGTCGCGAACGAGTTCGGGCTCGGGCAGAAGACGGGCATCGGCGTGAACCCCGAGGCCGCCGGGCGCATCCCCACGCGCTCGTGGTACGCGCTCCGCTACAAGGGCCAGTTCCGCATCGGCTTCACGCTCAACACGTCCATCGGCCAGGGCGCCACCACCGTCACGCCGCTGCAGCTCGCGCTCGCCTACGCCGCGCTCGGCAACGGCGGCACCGTGTACTCACCGCAGCTCGTCCGCGCGGTCGAGACGAGCGACGGCGCCGTCGTCCAGGACTTCCCTCCTCGCGTCCGGCAGAAGGCGAAGATCGCGCCGGAGAACCTCGCCCGCGTCAGCGACGCGCTCTACGCCGTCGTCAACGAAGACAAGGGGACGGCGTACCCCGTCCGCGACCGCACGCTCGAGGTCGCCGGCAAGACCGGGACGGCGCAGACCGGCTACGTGAACCCCGGCAGCGACGATCCGAAGAAGGCCTGGTACCTCTCGCGCGACCACGCCTGGTTCGCCGCGTACTCGCCGGCGAAGGCGCCCGAGATCGCCGTCGTGGTCCTCGTCGAGCACGGCGGCTCCGGCCCCACCGTCGCGGCCCCGATCGCGATGCAGGTCGTCAAGGAGTACCACCGCCTCGCCGCCGCGCGCGCGACCAAGCTCGCCGCCGCCGGAGGCGGAGCGAAGCGCCCCGACGCGAAGGACGCGAAGGACGCCGCCGACAAGAAGCCGGCCCCCGCCCCGCGCGACCCGCCCCCGCCGGATCCGAACGGCCCGCCCTCGTGGCTCCCGGATCCCAGGGACGAACCCCCGAGCGATCCAGGTGACGAGCCGTGAGGAGCCACCGCGATCAGGCGCGCTTGTTCGGGATGCCGCGCGACAGCTTCGACTGGACGCTGTTCCTCACGGCCTCGGCGCTCGCCGTCATCGGCGTCATCAACCTCTACTCCGCGACGAGCGTCGCGCGGGCCGCCCTCTCGGACATCTACATCCAGCAGGTCTACTGGCTCGTCCTCGGCGGCATCCTCGGCGCGGTCGTGGCGGTCATCGACTACCGCCACTACGAGCGCCTCGGCTACCTCCTCTACGGGATCGGCATCGTCTTTCTCGTCCTCGTCTTCATCCTCGGCAAGGACATCCGCGGGAGCTCTCGCTGGATCGCGATCGGCAGCTTCGGCTTTCAGCCAAGCGAGTTCATGAAGCTGTTCTTGATCATCGCGCTCGCCAAGTACCTGCACGACGACCCGCGCACCGAGGCGCGCACCCTCAAGGACCTCATCGCGCCGGCAGCGCTCACGGCGGTCCCGACCTTCCTCATCCTCAAGCAGCCCGACCTCGGGACGGCGCTCATCCACCTGTTCATCTTCGTGACGGTGTGCCTCCTCACGAGGATCCGGTGGCAGACCATCGTCGGCATCGTCGTCTCCGCGGGGATCTTCATCCCGCTCTGGTGGACCTACATGATGAAGGACTACCAGAAGCAGCGCATCGAGGTGTTCTTGAACCCGGAGGCGAACCTGCTCGGCTCCGGGTGGCACGCGCACCACGCGCGCGTCGCCATCGGCGCCGGCGGCTGGAAGGGTCAGGGGTTCATGCAGGGGACGCAGAACCAGTTCTTGTTCTTGCCCGATCAGCACTCCGACTTCCCCTTCGCCGTCTTCGCGGAGGACTGGGGATTCTTCGGCTGCCTCGTGCTCGTCGCGCTCTACGGCTTCCTCGTCCTCTGGGCGATCCGCATCGCGGCGACCGCGAAGGATCGCTTCGGCGCGGTGCTCGCGATCGGCGTCGGCGCCCTCATCTTCTGGCACGCGGTGTTCAACCTCGGCATGGTCACCGGCATCCTGCCGGTCGTCGGCGTGACGCTCCCGCTCTTCTCCGCGGGAGGCTCGAGCGTGCTGACGATCATGCTCGGCATCGGCCTCCTGATGAACGTGTCGATGCGACGCTTCTGGGTGTCGCCGACGCGGACGACGAGCTTGCTGTCTCGCGGCTGAGACGCCGGCGTCTCGACCGTGCAGGGAGACAGACGGAGAAAGAGGCTCGTGTACGCGAGCGCGCACGCCTCGCCCGGCTCGGGGGAGCGCTCCGAGGGCGCCGCCAACAAGGCCAACCTATCGTTTTCAAACGGCTACTCTTCGACGTCGGCCGGACGGGGCGCGCGCGCGCCACGACCGATGGATCGCGGAGGATCCGATGTGGGCCTAAGTGTCCGTCACCACTGAGTCTCCCGGCGAACCACCCTCCCTCGGTTGAGGTTTTCCGTTGGTAGTGTGCTGCTCATGCGCCTCACCGTCCTCAGCCGCGTCCTCGTCCTCTCGCTCACGAGCCTCAGCCTCGCCATCGGCGCCTGCGCCACGGCCCCCACCGATGACGATCTGAGCGGGCTCACGCAAGAGCAGAACCCGGCGAGCCCGGAAGACGAGCCCGCGAGCGCGAAGCTGCCGCCGGCGTCGAACCCCTCCAAGGACGACGACACGACGACCGATGCGGGCAAGGACTCGGGGACGAAGGACGCGGGCACCAAGGACGCGACGCCCCCGGCGCCCGACGCGGGGCCCCCTCCGACCGGCGGCGACGACTGCGATCCGAACGATCCGCTGCTCATCATCAAGGTTGCGATGGCCTCGAACCCGACGCCGTGTCCCTGCAGCGCCTCGGAGTGCTGCTTCGCCGCCCTCTCCGTCTGCCTGCCGAAGTAACGGCGCCGGCCCGCAGCACCTCGACGGCTGCGCGCTCTGACTCGAAAGTCCGCGCCGCGATGAAGCTCATCGCGGCGCGCTTGCGTTTTGCGGACGAGGCCGCGAAGAGCTCGAGCGCCGCGCGATGGCCCATCGCGGCGCGCTTGCGTTCTCGGGCCGAGGTCGCGAAGAGCTCGAGCGGAGGCGGCGAGCTTCGTCGAGGCGGCTGTCGGCGCGCGAGCGCTCCGTTCGACGGGCGCCGCGCCGGCCTGAAGAGGCGCGCGCTCAGTTCGCCGAGCCGGCGCCCTGCAGGACCATCAGGTGGAACTTGGCGAACTCGCTCTGGCCGAGGGTGAAGAGCACCTCGGTCAGCAGACGGTACGGCGTGTTCGCGTCGGCGATGACGATCGCCTCGCTCGAGCTCGGGTCCTTGCCCGTCGCGAGACGAACCTGACGATCGCGCTCGCGCCAGCTCTGGAGCGCGTTGGCCAGCGGGACGATGTAGAGGTCGGTGGGGCCCGTGCGCTTGTACTTGCCCTCGACGCCGTGCGTGGCGTCCGCGGGCACCTGAGCGACGATGTTGTCGTCGACGATGATCGAGCTTCGCGAGATGAGGACGGCGACGCCCTCCTGCGAGGCCTCCGTCGTCAGGACGCTCTTCGGCATCGTCAGGTCGCCCGACTGCGGGAGCGACGCGGACGACTGGCTCATGCTCTTGAGCAAGAAGACGAGGATGATCGTCATCATGTCGAGCATCGCCGTGATGTTGAGAAAGTCGATCTCCGGCTCTTTGTGCTTCTTCGCGATCGCGCGGCGAAGCTCGCGCTTGTAGCGCGCCATGCTCGCCGGCTTCTGCGCCGGCGGCGGGCCCTTCGGCGCGGCGCCCGGCGGCGGCGATCCCGGCGGCGGTCCTCCCGCGGGCGGCTGGTTCATCGCTCACTCCGCTGCGACGACGGTCGTTTCGGCGGCATCATCGGCTACCTCGCGACTCCGAAGGTGACCTCGGGGAACATGTCTTCACCGGCCTCGCTCCTGCGGACCGCGTCCATCGCGCTGATGACGACCTGGTACGGGATGGGCGGGTTCGCGCTGATCGTCACGCCCATCTCGTCCTTGAACTCGGGGGCGGCCCCCTTCAGCTTCTCGGCGCACGCCTTGAGCCCCTTGTAGTCGTAGTCGCCGTCCTTCTTCGGGATGGCGATGCCGGGCCCGGTGTCGCTGCAGCCGGGCGCGACGTTGCCGCCGCGCGCCTTGAGGCTGAAGCCGTCGGGGACGACGAGCACGGTGAGACCGAGCGTCGGCGTGGTCGGCGCGCGCGCGCCGCTGCCCGCGCGCGGCGGGTAGGTGTCGATGGTGGCGGTGAACGTGACGCTGATCGTCGCGAGCACGAACATCAGCACGTTGGTGATGATGTCGAGGAACGGGACGATGTTGAGCTCGCCGCCCGCTTCGTCCGGAGCATGCTCCTTCGGCTGCGAGAGCCGACGGATCTTGCTCCGTTGCTGGGCGCTGAGTTTCTCGGTCGCCATCTAGGACGCTCCCTCGTGTCTCGTCGAATCGAGTCGAGAAGGCCGGGGGCTCAGTAACCGCCGGGGCGCGTCTGGATCGTGAGGAGGTTGAAGATGCGCTCCTGCGTCGCGTCGAGATCGTGCTGAATCGTCTTCGAGCGCTGGTGCAGGATGAGGTGCGCGATCATGCACACGACGGCGATGCCGAGACCGAGCGCCGTGTTGTACATCGCCTCCGCGATACCGTTCGCGAGCAGGCGCTGGCGGTCGGCCGCCGAGAGGCCCGGCGCGGCGATCGCGCCGAACGTGTTGATGAGGCCGACGACGGTGCCGAGGAGACCGATGAGGGTCGCGATGTTCGCGAGCGACCAGAGCGAGCCGATGCGCTTCTCGACGGCGGGCTTCAGCTCGCCGATCTTCTCGCTCATCGCGGCGTCGATCTCGTCCGGTCCCTTGTTCGCGTGCGTGAGGCCAGCCTTGACGAGGTGGAGCGTCGGGTAGTCGCCCGCGTCGCACAGCTTGATCGCGCGGTCGATGTTGCCCGCGGTCACGAGCTTCTTGATCTGGGCGAAGAACTCGCGCGAGTTCACTCGGTATTTCCCGAGCTGGAAGGCGGCGCGCTCGACGATCAGCGCGATGACGAGCGCGCTGACGAAGAGGTTCATCGAGAGGAAGGTCGGGTGCTCCTTGAAGGCAGCCATGAACCCGATCTCACTCGAGCCACCTCCGGCGGCTGCCGCGGGAGCTCCATCACCCAGGCTGCTCAGAAGAGCCACGAACATCCCCGATGCTCCTTTCTAATCCTCTGCAAACTGCCGCGTCGCTCTCGGTTCGATTGAGCTCGACATGCTCTTCGTCGTGCTTCGCGCGCGCGGTGAGAACGACGAACGTTCTTTTTTTTGTCGCGTTTCGCGCGCGTAGCCGGAAGGGATGCGCCACGATAGCCGGGGACTTCGAGCGAAGTCAACGAGGCCTCGCCGGCGGGATCGGACGCTCCTCGACCTCCGGCTTCCCCGGCCGTCGGGCCTCCCCGCGGGCGCTGGGCGTGGGCGCCGGCCGCCGCGGAGCCGCCGCGGAGGAGTAAAGAGGAGGGGCCCCGGCGCGCGGCGAGCGAGGCGCCGAGCCGCGCTGCCGGCTCCCGGAATCGGCAGAGCTGAGCGCAGGAGCTCGGAACTCGGACGCTCCGGAGCGTTCTGTCGCCCACGCCGGCCCGCGCGGCCGAAGCGGCCCCGCCGCGCGGCGCTCCAGATTTTCGATCGAACCTGTAACCAACCCCTTTCAGTATCACTGCAACATTGCGCAACCGCGCGACACTGCGAAACTTTACACGCGTAGAAAGATGACCGACGATCCCAAACTCTATTGACGCCGCGTGGTCTGTAACGTCAGACTCCCGCCCGTCGGCGGGTGGAAACCGCGGACTGCGTATTAAGGAGCCCGCGCTGCTCGATGCACGCGGGCAGTCGCTTCGGAGCGACCGAGTCAGCGACGAATTCGTCCCACCCCGAAGGAGCAAGCGAGGCAGTACCGAAGGAGGCTTGCGTGACTCGCGTGTCAGACGATATCGTCCGCGCGCCATTCGACGGAGGCCACCCGACACCGACGCATCGGAGCGAGTGACCGAAGACGACACGGGACGAGAGAGAGACTTCCTCGCGCCGACGCGAGAAGTAACAAGACCCCAAAACTTCACCTCGCCTCGAGCGAGGCGAGACACTGACGAAGACTTCCGAGCGAGCTAGCGAAGCGAGCGAGGAAACGCGGCGGGCGCGACCCCCCCAGAAGGACGGAGCAACATGGCTGGTCTGTGGAAGGCATACAAAGAGGGCGGCGTGGTGATGATGAGCATCATCCTGGTGTGGTCGATCTTCACGATCGGCATCATCATCGAGCGCGCGCTCTACCTGTACGGCTCGTCGATCAACAAGGACGTGTTCCTCGCCACGATGCAGAAGTGCATCCTCGCGGGTGACGTCGCGAAGGCCGTGAAGATGTGCTCGGCCGCGAACGCGCCGCTCGCGCGCATCGTGCAGGCGGGCCTCGTGAAGGTGAACCGCCCCGACGAAGAGGTGCAGGCCGCGATGGACGAGGCCGCCCTCCGCGAGATCCCGCGCATCGCGAAGCGCACGGGCTTCCTCGCCCTCCTCGCGAACCTCGCGATGCTCTCCGGTCTGCTCGGCACCGTGACCGGTCTCATCACCTCCTTCGGCGCCGTCTCGGGCGAGAGCGTCGACCCGGCCCAGAAGGCGCGCATCCTCGCGGAAGGTATCTCCGAGGCCATGCACTGCACCTGGTTCGGTCTCTTCGTCGCGATCATCGGCCTCATCGGCTTCGCCGTCCTCAACGGCAAGACGCAGGCGCTCGAGGACGACATCAACGAGGCGAGCGTCCAGGTGCTCAACCTCGTCGTCACCAACCGCCAGAAGGTCAACCTCTCGGCAGTCGCCGCCTGATTCTCTCAGGCACGCGTATCTCGGTAACAGCCATGACGCGGGGACCGCGGAACAGCCGCGGCCCCGCCCTGTCCGATTTGTGGAGTGACCCATGGGTGGCGTAGACGTAGGCGGAGGCGGCGGCGGAAAGCGGGAGACGAACTCGGAGATCAACATGATCCCGTTCATCGACCTGCTCATGGTCACGATCTCCTTCCTCCTCATCACGGCGGTGTGGTCCCAGATGGCCCGCATCAACGCGGACGCCCAGGTGCCCGGTCCGCCGCGTGAAGTGGAGCCGGACAAGATCGAGCCGGAGAAGCAGCTCCACGTGGAGATGCGCTCTCCCGACAAGTTCGTCCTCATCTGGAAGCAGTCGGGAACGGTCATCAGCACCGTCGACGTGCCCCGCAAGGACAACATGGTCGTCAAGGACGGCAAGAAGGCGATCCGCTTCCCCGAGCTCGCCGCGAAGATCGAGGCCGAGTGGAAGTCGGTCGGCGGTCACCGCGACGCCACGGACAAGAAGTTCGACCAGGCGGTCCTGCACACCGACAACGAGACGCCGTACGTCTACTTGATCGGCGTGATCGACGCGATCTACCAGCCGCACCGGCCGTTCAACGTCGCGGGCAAGGCCGAGCAGGTCCCCGCATTCAACGTCACCTTCGCGGTGAACTGAGGAGCGCCAGCCATGACGATCCACCAGCCTGGCCGGCGTCTGATGCACGCCGTTCCGCTCAAGTTCGTACAGCACAAGGTCACCGGCGGCGGCAGTCGCGCCACGAACGCGAACCTGTCGCTGACGCCGATGATCGACTTCCTCATCGTCACCGTCGTCTTCCTCCTCATCACGTTCAGCGCGTCCGGCGAGACGGCGATGCCCAAGGGCATCAAGCTCCCCGACGCGGAGAACACGCTCGACATGATCGACGCGCCGATGGTGGCGATCACGGGCAGCCTCATCCTCGTCGACGGCAACGCCGCCGGCAACACGCGCGCGATCGAGGACAGCAAGCGCCTCCAGCGCATCGACGAGCTCTTCAACATGCTCAAGGCCAAGCGCGAGGTCTGGAAGCAGCTTCACCCGGGCCGCGAGTTTCCGGGCGTCGTGGTGCTCCAGATCGATCAGGACGTGCAGGCCATCGTCGTCAAGAGCGTCTTCCAGACGGCGGCGTTCGCGGGCTTCCCGAACGTCAGCTTCATGGTGAACAACATCCCAAAGGGCGGCTGAGTCGCCCCGCGACCGCCCAGAGCTCGCGTTCCTCGACGGTACGCGAGCTCTTCGCCTTTAACCGCTTCGCGTCGACCATCGACCCCGCCGGAGATCCGTCTTGAGCGAACACGAAAGCTCCAGTGACAAGCCGCGTGACATCGGGCTCAAGGCCGTACGCGCGGCGCGCATCGAGCGCGCGTCGAGCAAGCACGGGCGCATCACGGGCAAGGCGTGGCTCGTGGCTCTCAGCGCGGTCGTCGTCGTCGTCGGCGCCGCGTGGCTCTTCCGCGATCGCTCGCTCGACAACCAGAAAGAGGACCTCCTCTCCAAGCAGCGCGCCGCGCTCACGACGGTCGGCGCCGAGTGGTTCCCGATCCGCGACAAGATCGAGAAGACGACGCTCGAGGCCGCCCGCGAGTTCAAGGGCGACTACGTCGACCCCGAGGCGGCGAGCTGGGACTTCCGCACGCTGCCCGGCATCTACCTCCGCATGCGCGTCGAGGACGCGAAGGACGTCGCGCAGATCCGCAAGAGCGCCGACGAATCCGCGCGCGACTCGTTCGTCGGTTGCCTGTTCCGCGAGAACAACCCGACCGCCGCGGCGACGGCGCGCGGCGAAGCCGACGCGGGCTCGGGCTGGAACGACCAGCCGTGGAACCTGCGGCTCGCCTACTTCGCGACGCGCATCCTCACCGACGAGTGGGTCGACGAGGTGAAGAACGCCAAGGACGAGATCAACCTGCGCGTCTTCGTCCAGCAGTACGACAAGGCGAAGGACAACGAGATCCCCCTCGCCATCGACATCGTCAAGAAGGCGCAGTTCTTCCTGCTCGTGCTCGACGAGGACGTGCCGGAGGCGAAGGGCCTCACGACGGACGCCGGGCGGAACGCGGGCAAGGTGACCGAGCGCGAGCTCCAGCAGGTCCCCCACCCCACGCGCGTTCACCTCCTCGACTTGCGGCGCGACAAGGAGATGGTGCGTCTCCGCCTCGAGTCCGAGGCCGACTTCCGCTTCGCGGGCGAGCGTCCGCTGCGCGACCCTCAGGTGCTGGCGGCGATGAAGCGCCAGGTGAACAACTGCGCGCTCGCCGGGGACGTGTGGGCCGCCATCAAGCCGACGGCCGCGGGCGACGCGGGCGCGACCGGCGCGGGCGACGCGGGCGCGGCCGGCGACGCGCCGTAACCGCGCCTCAGCCCATCCCGCACGAGTGGCAGTCGTCGGCGCGCCGCTCGCGGCGTCCGGCGTCGGCGCCGGCGTCGTCGAGCTCGGCGTCCACGCGCTCGGCGTCGACGGGCGGAGGCTTCACGAAGCTCTCCTTCCGGCACCCGACGAGCGCCGGCCCGACGAGGCCCCCCACGACGAGGAGGCCGAGGATCCGCGGAGGGAGCGTCACCGAGCCCTTCGTGTGCGCGGCGCGCCCCACCCTCCGTCGAGACCAAACTTAGCTCGCATGCGTCGTCGCCTTCCGTCCCCACTTCTTCACGATCCGCGCGGCGATGCCGAGCGCCCGCCCGTCGAAAGCGCGGACCTCGTCGCGATATTCCGCGAACGCCGGCGCGACCTCGAGGTGCGCGCGGATGATGGACTCGTCGCTCTCCCGATCGAGCAGATCGAGCAACGCCGACTGGAGCACGGCGAGCGCCTCGACGTCGCCGCGCGACGATGACGGAAGCCGCGGCGGCGCCGAGATCGCCGGCGCCGCCGGCCGCGACGTCGAATCCCGAAGCGCGTCGGTGGAGGCGTGCTCCTCCCCGAAGCGCCGCGGACGCGTCGCGATCGCCTTCACCTGCCGGAAGTCGCGCCGGAGCTCCTCCGCTTGCTCCGCGCTCCGGATCGTCCCTCCGAGGCGCTCGAAGACGACGGCGCGGACGTTCGGGAAGCGGCCGAGCGCGCGATCGAGCAGATCGAACACGGGCGCCGGGACGGCGTGATCGTGGGTATCGCAGCGGACCTCGCCGCCTCCCCCCGGCCACGCCGAGAGGACGCTCCCGCCGGAGACGTGCAGCTCACCGACGCGCGCCGCGGGGAACGTCGCGAACAGCTCGTCCGGAGACAGTCCGAAGTTCTCCGCCTGGCAGTACAGGTTGTGAACGTCGAGGACGATGAAGTCGTCGTCGCAAGTGAGGACGTCGTCGAGGAAGGCGCCGTGCGCGAGGGCCTCGTCACGACTCCACGCGAGCGCGAGGTTCTCGAGGCCGAGCCGACACCCACCCGCGGACGCGAGCACCGCGCGCATGCGGTCGAGGCGTTCGCGTCCGACGTCGAGCGAGGCGCGGTCGCGCGGGACGGGGAGCGGCGCGCCGCGGACGAACGGAGCGGCCGTCATGAACCCGTAGTGCTCCGAGACGTGGACGTACCGCCGGCGCGCGAGCTCGCGGCCGAGGGCCTCGAGCCAGCGCTGCTGCCGCTCCTCCCAGCGGGCGGAGAAGGGCGAGTAGTGCACGCCGTGACCGAAGAGCCGGCCCTCGGCGGCGTAGTGGTCGAGGAGCGCCTCCGCCCACGAGGGACCGCGATCGCCCGCGGCGCCGACGAGCCGCGGGCCCGTGTCGAACGACCACTCGAGCACGTCCACGTCTCCCGCGGCGAAGAGCGGCGCGGCGGCGACGCGAAAGTCGTCCTCGAACATCAGCGACAAGCCAACCCACGGCGTCATGAGGGTCCCGCGAGACGCTCGGACCCCCGACGTCGGAGAAGCTTGGGTCATCCCAGGCCGCACGCCGGGCACGGCTCCGGCATCGCCGAGCCGGGAGCCGGCCCGACCGGCCCTGCCGGCTCGAGCCACGGCGCTCCTTGCGGCGGTGCGTGCGCGGCATCCGGCGGCGGGTCGGCGGCCTCCTCTCCGGATTCGGACGACGGCGCCGCGCGGGCCGGCGCGATCACGGTCGCGGGCGAGGCATCCTCGCGGTCGCGCGCCTCGTCGCGATCCCGAGTCCCCGCGCGGTCGGCCTCCGCGTGGATGTTCTGGTCCGTCCGGGCGGGCTCGGGCTCGCCGGGCCCCTCTCCACATCCGGAGACCATCGGGACCGTGACCGCAAGGCATCGAAGGATATGCGACGGGATCTTCATGCGAACCTCGACTGCTCGGCTCGAAAACGACCGCGTGATGGACCAGCGCGTCCCCGCTTCGTTTTCTTCCGTCGTCGCGCCGACAATCGGGCCACGCCGCGCGACGACGCGCGGACGCGATGCGCAGACGTGTACGCTATGCCGTCCGGGCGCCGCTCCAGACGAAGGTGGGAGGGCGATGACGGTGGGAAGGCGATGACATCGAAGCGCGAAGCAGTCCTCCTCTGCGCGGCCACGCTGCTCGTCGCGGCGAGCAGCGCGTGCCGCAGCGGCGCCTCGCGCTCCGCCCAGGGCGGCGACGCCGCGGCGGCATCCCCACGGACGCCCGCGTCCGCGTCACCGTCGTCCGCGTCACCGCCGTCGCCCGCCGACGCGACCGCGACGCAGCCGCCGAAGGTCACGACGCTCGAGGCCAGCACCGTCGAGCACGCGGCGCTCCAGCCGAACGGCCACGTGCTAGTGACGTCTCCCGACGGCTTCTTCGATTGGGACCCGACCGCCGCGACCGTGCGCCGGGCGGACCTCGGCGCCGACGCGGCCGCGGAGACGACGTTCACGCGGGTCCAGTCCGGAAACACGCGGTTCATCGTCGGCAAGGTGAAGGGGGCGCGCGCTCTCGCGCTCGAGCTGTGGGACGCCGCGACGCTCACCAAGGTCCGCGCGCTGGACGGCCGCTGGCAGGACGGCACCGACGAGAGCAATCACTCGTCCTCGTTCTCGCTAGACCAGAGGCGCTTCCTCTTCCTGGGCTGCGGCCCGCTCGACGACGCCGGCAACTCGGTCGACTGCACGGCGTGCGTCTACACGTTGCCCGACGGCGCGCGGGAGCGCTGCACCCGAATGCCCGCGCTCGTGCAGCAGGGGTACGTCGGTCGCGTCGAGCTCGCGCCGAGCGGCGACTTCTTCGTCTTCGACCAGTATTTCATGCCCACCGAGCTGCGCGAGAGCAGCTCCGGACGCGTCATCCTCCGCGTGAAGGGCTCGTATCAAGCGAACCTACTCGGCGATGGCCGCCACTTCATGTTCGTCGACAATCGCCGCGTCGTGACGTCGTCGAACGACGCGAAGACACTGCGCTTGATGGCGTTGCCGGCGACGCGCGTCGTGGGCTCCGTCGACTACAGCCGATCAGGGGCGAGTTACGAGCTCGGCCACGTGCGCTCGCCGGATCGAAAGCGCATCGCGACGCTGCTCACGGTGAAGGACGAGCGCAAGGTCGGGATCTGGGACATCGACGCGAACACCTCGTCGACGTCCGCGATCCCACCGAGCGTCTGCACCTCGTGCGCGCTTCGCTGGACCCGACCGAACGAGCTCGTCGTCTACTCGAGCGCGGACGCGCGCGAGCTCGAGCTCAGGATCGACGTCGCGTCGGGCACCGCGACGCCCCACCCCTTCGAGCCGAAGCCCGATTACGCGATGGACGGCTTCGAGGTGTTCGGCGACGACCCCGGCGGGGGCGCGACGAGCGCCCTCGTCACGCCCACGGGCCGGAAGCGGGTGCTCGCCGGGCTCGATCCTCGCCGCCAGACGTTCGACGTCTTCGAGGAGCGCCTCATCGCGTCCGGCCCGGATCGCGTCACGGTCGTGACGAAGGACGGGCTCGCCTCGGTGCTCGAGACGCGCGCGCCGAGCCGCGACCGCTGACCCACGGACCGAGCCTCCACGCTCACGTCATCGCGAGGATGTGGATGTCGGCGAGGTTGTGCCCGCTCGGACGAAGCGGCAGCGCCGTCCGCGCCGCCCGGTGGAGGGGTCCGGTCGCGTAGCGATCGAGCGCGCGCCGGATGGCCTCCTCGCCGACGCGCCGCACGAAGCCCGCGTCGACGACCGCGCCGCCCGTTCCGCTGGATCCGTCGACGCCGTCGGTCGCTGCAGCGAGGAACGTCGCGCCGCGCGGGAGGCCGAGCGCGACGAGCGCGGCGAGGTGGGTCGAGCGGCCTCCCTGCCCTCTGCGATCGGGAACGGCGAGCGAAGGCTCGGCGGCGCGCAGGATCGCCGTGCCCGGACGCAGGCGCGACGCCGCCTCGACATACTCGCGGGCGAGCTCCGCGACCGATCCCTGCGACGCCGCGAGCACGCGCACCGAGAGCCCGCTCGCGGCGCGGAGCTCGCTCGCCGTCGCGCGCGCGAGCTCTTCGGGGGACGCGACGATCCGCGCGCGCGTGACGTTGCGTGCGTTCCCCGTGGCGACGAGCGGGAGAAGCGCGTAGCGCGGGGCGTATCGCCGGAGGAGCCGCCGCGCCTCCGCCACGGAGCTCGCGTCGCCCACGCCGGGGCCGGAGCCCACGTCGGAGATCGCTCCTCCGATGACGTCGCTCACGGCGAGCGTGATGACCTCCGCCGGACGAGCCGCGCGCGCGAGGCCGCCGCCCTTGATCCGCGAGAGGTGCTTGCGGACGACGTTGATCTCCTGGATCGACGCGCCGCTCGCGAGCATCGCTCGGGTGACGGCTCGCTTGTCTCTCCACCCGACGCCTTCGCACGGCGCCGAGACGAGCGCCGAGGCGCCGCCCGAGACCAGCACGAGCACGACGCGGCCGTCCCGCGCGCTCGCGCGCGCGCGGGCGAGACATCGCTCCGCGGCGGTGACGCTCCGCCGATCCGGCAGCGGGTGCGCGGAGAAGAGGACCTCGACGCGCGGGTCACGCGCGAGCGATCCGACGTCCGTGCCGTCCGAGGTGACGACGAGCACGTCGGCGATCGCGTCGCCCCAGCGCTCGAGCGCGCCGGCGGCCATCGACGGCGCGGCCTTGCCGATCGCCACGACCGACACGGCCGGCCGCGCGCGCGCGCGGGACGCGTCGCCAGCGCGCGGAGGGCGCCTGTGGAGCGCGTGAGCCAGAGCGCGCTCGAGCGCCGCCGCGAGGCCGGCCCGCGCCGTTCCACTCACGCGCCGGCGCGGCCCCGCGCGTCCGCCCGCGGTCATCGGCCGGCTGTCTTCCGGCGATCTCCCAGATCGACGACGTGACCGCCGAAGAGCTGCTGCCAGCCGACGCTCACGGTCAGGAAGAGCGCGCGATCGCTCGGCCCCTCGAGCGGTCCCCCCGACAGCGCGGCGTCGCTCCAGCGGACGCCGCCGTGGAGCGCGGCGAAGGGCCCGCTCGCCGTCGCGAAGAACGGCAGCTCCAGACCGAGCCCCGCCTGGAACCCCGGCCGTCCGCCGGAGCGCCCGCCGCCTCCGAAGCTCGCGCCGTCGGGCTGCACGAAGACGGCGCCGAGCTCGAACGCGAGCGAGTCGATGAAGAGATCGAGTCGGGGCATGCCGAGATCGCGTCCCGTCGCCCAACGCGCGAGGAAGAGAGGCCGGAGCTCGATGCCGAACGCGAACACGCGACGGGGCTCCGCCTTCGAGCCCACGAGGGGACCGTCCTCGTACGCCGCGAAGAGGCCGGCGGTCGAGAGATAGCGGAACCGGAGGTCCCCTCCCGCGCGCGGCCCGCGCGGGCCCGCGGTCATGCCGACGGAGCCGGCGATCCCGAGGTCGCCGTCGAACCGCCCGTGCGACGCGTCCGCGGCCTGGCGCGGGCGGTCGCCGGCGAGCGCCGCGGTCGGAGCGGCGAGCGCCGCCCCGAAGACGGCCGCGACCGCGAGCTTTCGCCACGTCGTCATCCGCCGCCGGCGCCGTCCGTCGGCGAGACGCCGCCGTCCCCCTGCGCGGTGAGCGCCTCGGCGATCTCGTCACGCAGCTCGGGAGCGACGATGAGGCGAACGCGCGACATCACCTGCCCCGCGAGGCGCGCGAGGAGGAACGAGACGTCGCTCAGCGGGCGCGCCGGGCCCTTCGCGAAGACCACCGTGAGCGGATCGGTCTCGGCGCCGAACGGCGTGTCGGACGCGACGTCGAGGCCGACGTAGAGCTTCGGGTCGAGGCCCCTCGAGCGCGCGATCTCCTCCGCCGTCTCGAGCGCGCGCTGCCTGCCGTCCGGCAACGCCTGCTCGCCGAAGAGCTCGTAGGTCTTGAAGAGCTCGCGCATGCGCACCCGGCGCGCGATGTCGGCGAGCGATCGGTCCTTCGCGTCCTCCCACGCGCGCATCGCCACGGTCAGCACGGCGTCGTCGAGCTCGAGGTAGTCGGAGAGCGACGGTGCCTGGCCGTGCGCGGCGAGCTCGATCGCCCGCGGCGTGCCTGCGAGGCGTGCGCCGTCCGCGACGACCGCGGTGGCGTGCGCGAGCACGGTCCGGATCATCCACTCGGCGGCGCGCGTCGCCTTGTGCAGGTAGACCTGCTGGAACATGAAGAGGCGACCGAGGATGAACGCCTCGATCGCGGGCAGCCCCTTCGCGCCGTCGATCGCGAGGCCGGGCGCCTTGCCCTTCTCGGCGGGCGCGAAGCGGAGGCTCCGGAAGAGCCAGTCGAGATCGAAGATGCCGTAGCGGACGCCGGTCGAGTGCGCGTCGCGGAGGAGGTAGTCGCAGCGATCGACGTCGAGCGTTCCGCTCACGGCGCGCGCCAGGTAAGGCAGCGCGTTCTCCCCTCGCACGAGCGCCGCGACGCGATCGGGCAAGCTCGGGTCGACCGCGACGAGCACCTTGTTCACGCCGGTCGACGGGTCGAGGACGATGCGCTCGGTCCACTCCTCGTGATGCGACGAGCCCGCGATCGCGTCCTCGAACAGGTGCGAGAGCGGACCGTGGCCGACGTCGTGGAGGAACGCCGCCGCGAGGGACTCCTGCGCGCGCTCGCTCGTGACCTGCTGCCAGAACGGTAGCTCGCCGTGGATCTGACGGAGGCGCGCGAGGAGCAGCTTCATCACGTGGGCCGCGCCGATCGCGTGAGCGAAGCGCGTGTGCTCGGCGCCGGGAAACGCGTACGACGCGACGCCGAGCTGCCGGATCCGGCGGAGCCGCTGCACCTCCGGCGTGTCCATTAGCTGCGGGATGAGGCGCTCCTCCTCCGACTCGAACGAGATGAGGCCGTGAACGGCGTCACGCAGGATCATGTCGAGGCTCCTTCGGCGAGGTCGCCTTTTCCGCGCGAGGCCCCCCACGTGCCGACGCTGCCGTCGTCGCAGAAGACACGGACGCAGAGGTCCGGGCGGCGCGGGACGCGCGCCTCGAGCGCGGCCGGGACCGGCTTCGCTCCGGGGACGCGCTCGGCATGCCACGTCGCGTGGAAGACGCCGAGCTCTTCGGTGCCGACGGCCCACGCGAGCGGCTCGGCGGGCTCGACGAGGCGAACGCGATCGGCCTTCACCTGGACCTTGACGCCCTTCGCCTCCGGCACGCTCGTTCCCGCCGTGCGCTCCACGCGGAGCGGAGCCTCGTCGCGGAGGAGACGCGCGCGCGCCGTCGCGATCGCGACCGGGCTCTTGTCGGCGAGGATGGCGCGACGGCCGAGCGCGTGCGCGGCGACGCCCGTCGTCCCGCTCCCCGCGAACGTGTCGACGACGAGGCTCCCCGGCTCCGAGGCACACGCGATGATGCGCTCGAGCAGCGCCCGCGGCTTCTGCGTCGGGTACCCCGTCCGCTCGGAGGCGGCCGCGTGACGGAGCGGCGCCACGTCCGTCCAGAGGGCGTCGACGCGCCGCTCGCGGCAGAGGACGCCCTCGCCGTTCTTCACGAGGAAATACTTGATGTAGACGCGTCCGCTCGCGGTCCGGTGCACGCGCCCCTCGGCGTCGAGCTTGGCGATCGACGCGTCGGTGTAGTCACCGCGCGGCGCGCTCGTGAACGGACGCCCCTCGTCGTCCCAGCGGATGGCGCTCGGCTCGATCGGCTCGAGCCGCGTCGGCGGACGCAGCGTCGCCTTCTCGCGGCCGTAGACGACGAGGGTGTCGAGCGTACGGCCGAACTGCCCGCTCGCGGCTTGCCGCCCGAGGTTCGGCGCGCGGCGCCAGACGATCTCGTTCTTGAACGCGTCGCGCCCGAGGATCTCGTCGAGGATCGACCGGACGAGGTACGCCGCGCGCCAGTCGAGGTGCACCCAGATCGTCCCGCGCGGCGAGAGGAGCCTCGTCAGCGCGTCGAGCCGAGGCGCGAGCATGTCGAGGTAGGCGCCGACGCCGCCACGCTCGTAGGACCAGCGATCTTCGTACGCGAGCGTCCGGAGAGCGCGTCCGTCGGCCGGTCCGTCGAGTCGGGCCTCCGCGACGTAGTCGCGATCCGAAGCGTACGGCGGATCGACGTAGACGAGGTCGACCTGCCCGCCGAGCCCCTCGGCCTCGAGCGAGGCGACCACGTCGAGGCCGTCGCCGTGCACGAGCCGATGCGCGGCGCGGCCGTCGCCGACGAGCTCCGCGGCGGTGAGCGTCGCCCCGCGCTCTGTCGAGGTGGGGGGCTCGTCCCCCTCGCGCCACTGCCGCCCCGGCCAGGTGAGCCGCACCCGACTGGGATCGAGGCGCTTCGGCGCTCGGGGTGGATCGTTCGTAGGAGCGCGACGGGACACGGATTCCGTTGATACCACGCCTCATCGAGAAGAGGACGAGACCCCGCCGGGGCGTCGACGACTGGATCGCCGATACCCCGGAACGAGCTCTCGGTGCACGCGCGACAGCAGATGTCACACGTCGCGTGAGCCGCCTGGGTGGTAGCGTCAGCTGTACTCACCCACCGCCAAACACAGCCGGATCCGGGCGTTCGTCGAAGCCCCACGCGTGTCGCCGCGCGTGGTGTCGCGCCGCAATCTGGGATATGGATGTTCGGATACTGTGGGGGCTCAATCGCGTATGCCGCTCCGCCTGGTCGACATCCTGAAGGCGCTCCCGAAGACGGAGCTCGAGTCTTTGGTGTCGCGCCTCGGCGTCCGGATCGATCCTGCCAAGCGGCTCGATCCTCCGGCGCAGATCGCGCGTGCGCTCGTCGCGCTCCCCGAGCTCCGCGATCCGAGTCGGCTCCCCTCGCCGAGCGTCGAGCTCCTTCACCGCGTCGCGGAGGCGCGCGGCGTCCTCGTCGTGCCGACGGTACCGCCGGCGCTCCAGCCGCTGGCCGAGCGCGGCATCGTCTTCGCCCGCGCCGAAGGCAAGAACCGCGTCGAGCTCGTCCTCCCCGCGGCGTACCTCGTGCAGCTCCGCTCGTGGGAGGGCGAGGACCCTCGCGGCATCCGCGCGCTGCTCGCGCAAGCGCCGTTCGAGACGGTGAGCGCGATCGCCGGACACTACCTCGGCCGTCCCGCTACGCCGCCGATCGCGCTCTCGCTCGAGACCGCGTGGGACACGCTCGGCGATCCGGAGAAGCTCGCCGAGGAGATCGACAAGCTCTCGGCGACCGAGCGGCGCGTGCTCGAGGGCGTCGAAGAGCTCGGCGGCGAGGTCGACACCGAGGAGCTGCTCGAGCTCGAGCGTGAGCCCCTCCGCCTCCGCACGGCCTCGGGCGCGACGCCGTCACGCCGCGGCGTCGGCTTCTCGCTCGAGCGACGCGGCCTGCTCATCCCCGTCCACCCCAACCGCCACGTCGTTCCCACCGAGGTCGGCGGCATCATCGGCGCGACGCGCAACGCCGAGCGCGAGGCGCGGCGCGAGCAGGTGAAGAGCTTCGTCGCCGAGGGCGACCACGCGCCTCGGCGCGCGCGCTTCTCGCAGGACCCGGCGCCGTTCGCGATGGCGCTCGCCCTCGCCGCGCGCGAGCCGGGCAGCGAGGTCCGCGCGGGGATCGGCACCCCGAAGTCGCTCGTCGCGAAGCTCGGCACGCGCTTCGGCCGCGAGCCCTACCACGTCGCGCTGCTCGTCGCGCTCTCGCGCGCGGTCGGCCTTTGGGACGCGTCCGCGATCAGCGCGAGCGCACCGCCAGGCGCGCTCACGCTCCACGATCTCGCCGGGCTCCTCTTCAACGCGTGGCGACGCGGCGGCGCCTGGGACGAGGCGCGCGGCGAGCCCGAGACGCTACGCCTGCCCGGCGATCAGCGCGACTCGAGCGCGAGCAGCGTCGTCCGCGAGCTCGTCCTCGAGGCGCTGCGCGACCTCGGCGAGAGTAAATGGATCCCGTGGACGAGCCTCGAGGGCTACCTCTCGACCGACCACCGCATCCCCGGCGTCGACCGCCTCCTCCGCCGCTGGGCCGAGCGCGTCTCCGTCGAGGTGCCCGAGCCGATGGACGTCGCGCGGCGGATCGTCCTCGAGAGCCTCCCCGCGCTCGGCATCCTCGATCTCGGCGAGGACGACAGCGCCGACGGCGACGGCGCCCCGCAGATCGCCCTCCGCCTCACGCCGCGGGGCCGCGCGCTCGTCGCGAACAAGGCGCCCCCGGAGGACGGCGCGGCGTCGAAGTTCCTCGACACACACGTGCTCCGTCTCGGGCCGACCGCGAGGGTGAGCGCCGTGCTCGCGATCTACGGCTTCGTCGACGTCGGCCGCGTCGCGGAGTCGCTCGACCTCGTCGTCGCGCCGCAGACGCTCGCGCGCGCTCTCTCCGCCGGCTACGAGGCGGACTCGCTCCGCCAGCGCATCGAGGCGATCGCCCCGTTGCCGGAGACGCTCTCGCGCACGCTCGCGCAGGCGAGCGTCGTGGTCGGACGCGGAAGCTTCGTCCCGTCGATCGGATTCTTGTGGGTCGACGACGCCAACGTGCGCGAGCTGCTTCGCACGCGGCGCTCGACGTCGGAGCTCTTCCTCGACCCGTCGCCGCAGGGCGGCCTCCTCGTGTCGTCGCAGGTCGACCTCGATCGGCTCGCGCGGCGCTGCCGGACCGTCGGCGTCGAGGTCACGATCGAGGGTCAGGTCGTGCGCGCGCGCTCGATGCCGCCGCCGAACACGTCCGGCGAGCGTCGACGTTCGTCGTCGACCCGGATGCCGAAGATCAAGACGGGCGAGTCGTAGACCGGCCCGGTCAGTTGTCCTTCGCGCCCTGCGCGATCCAGCGGCGCACGAGGTCGCGGTCCTCTTTGTCGAGCAGCGCGTTGCCGCTCTTCGGCGGATCGCCCGGCGGCATCTCCGAGCGACGCGCGCTCCCGCAGCGCTCGGGGAGCTTGTCTTGCTCGTTGTCCATCTTGAGCATCACCATGCTCTCGGCCGGCTTGCCCGGAACGACGAACTTCGACGTCTCGCACGTCGGGCTCGTCTTCATCAGCTCGGCGTAGATCTGCGCGGGCTCGTAGGTGATGTAGAAGTTGAGGTTCGACTCCTTCGAGCTGTGGCACGCCGCGAGCGCGCAGCTCGTCGCGAGGAGCGGCGCGACGTCCTCCTTGAAGGAGACGGGCGCCCCGGAGCTGCCGGAAGACGACGAGCCGCCCGAGGAGGACGACGGCGCCGGCGGGTCCGAGCACGCCGCGAAGACCGACAGACCGGTGACGAGGAGCGCGAGCGGCACGGGGGAGCGCACGCCTCGAGCGTATCAGACCCACGTGGCCAACGTGCAGCGCGCTGCCGACGGCTCAGCGGCGGTCGTCGACCCAGTCGGTGATCGGCTTCCGCGGGTGGAGCGCCGCGACGACGCCGCCCCGCAGGAACGCCTCGGCCGGGAGCGGTCGGCCGTTGTACCGGCTCGACATCGAGTAGCCGTACGCGCCCGCGTCGAGGAGCGCCACTTCGGCGACGTCGCCCTCGGGCAGATCGTGCACGCCGAAGTCGTCGGAGCTCTCGCACACCGGGCCGACGACGCGGAAGGGCAAGAGGCGCGCGCCCGCCTCCATCACGACCGGGACGATGCGATGACGCGCCTGGTAGAGCGCCGGGCGCATCAGGTCGTTCATCCCCGCGTCGATCATCAGCCAGCGTCGTGTCGGCTCCCCCGCGGCGATCTTGCGCTGGATGACCTTGGCGAGGAGGACGCCGTGCGCGCCGACGAGGGCGCGGCCCGGCTCGCAGTAGAGCGCGAGATCGCCGAGGCCGTGCTCGCGCTGCGCGGCGCGGGCGGCGCGGATGAAGTCGGCGGGACGCACGGGGCAGCCGTCGCCGTAGTCGATGCCGAAGCCGCCGCCGGTGTCGACGAACTCCAGCGCGAAGCGCGGCCGGAGGCTCTTCGCCGTCTCGAACACGGCGCGGGCGGAGGCGAGGTAGGCCTCGACCGAGGTGAGCTGCGAGCCGGCGTGGGAGGTCACGCCGACGAGGTGGACGTTGGACCTCGCCGCATCGAGCGCGGCGACGGCGTCGGCGACGCTCGGGAGCGGCACGCCGAACTTCGCCTCGTCGTGACCGGTCGCGATGTAGCTGTGCGTGTCGAGCTCGTCGGCGTCGACGCCCGGGTTGATCCGGAGCGTGACGCGCGCGACGCGGCCCTGCGCGGCGGCGCGCGCCGCGATGCGCGGGATCTCCTCGACGCTCTCGACGTTGATCGCGCGGATGCCCGCGTCGCCCACGCCGATCGCGAGGTCGAGCTCGTCGTCGCGCTTGGCGACGCCGCTGTAGACGAGGCGCTCCGGCGAGACGCCGCATCGCATGGCGAGGAGGAGCTCGGCGCCGCTGACGACGTCCGCGCCGCAACCCTCCGCGACGAGCGCGCGCACGATCGGACCGGCGCTGTTGGCCTTCACGGCGAACGCGACCAGGTGGGGCGTGCCCTCGAATGCGTCCTCGAGCTCGCGGGCCTCGCGCGCCATCCCGTCGAGGTCGTAGACGTACGTAGGCGTCCCGACGCGGGCGCCGGCGTCACCGCCGACCTCGGCGGATTGCCGCGAGAGGTCGCCGAGCGGGACGCCGCCGAGCGCGAGCTCACCGCTGGGCAAGCGGGTCACGGCCGGGCCGTGCGGCTGCCCTCCGGCGGGAGCCGCGGCCGAGCTCGATGCCGCAGCCGCGACCGACGACGCGGATGACGTCCCGGAAGCGGACCCAGAAGAGGACCCAGAAGAAGACCCAGAAGAAGACCCAGAAGCCGACTTCGAGGACACGTTTGCGCCGTCCATGGGAGAAGCGTGCTTGTCGCACGGGCGACAGGGCTTGCCAAGCCCGGCGCATCGTTGGATGCTCCCCGCGCATGCCCATTCGTCGCGCGAAGCTCGTCTGCACGCTGGGCCCGGCCTGTGACTCCGTCGAGGGTCTGAAGGCGCTGATCGACGCCGGCATGGACGTCGCTCGCCTCAACTTTTCGCACGGAACCCACGAGGAGCACGGAGCCCGTCTCGCCCGCCTGCGCGAGGCCAGCGCAGCGAAGAACAAGCCGGTCGCCGCCCTTCAGGACCTCTGCGGCCCGAAGATTCGCACCGGGACGTTCCCCGCGCCGTTCGACCTGAAGACGGGCAGCGAGGTCACCCTCCTCGAGGGAGACGGCGTCGGCGACGAGGCGAAGATCTACATCCAGTACGAGGGCCTCGGAGAGGACGTCCACGTCGGCGACCGCATCATGTTCGACGACGGCCGGATCGTGCTTTCGGTCCTGTCGACGGCGAAGGGCAAGGTCTCCGTCAAGGTCACCCAGGGCGGCGGGATGCGGAACAAGGTCGGCGTCCACCTGCCGACGCGCACGATGCGCATCAGCCCGCTCACGGAGAAGGACAAGACCGACCTCTCCTACGGCCTGTCGCAAGGCGTCGACTACGTCGCGCTCTCGTTCGTCCGGCGCGCCGAGGACCTCCGGCTCGTCCGCGAGATCTGCCAGGAGTGGGGCAAGCCCACGCCGATCATCGCGAAGATCGAGACGCCCGACGCCGTCGAGAACCTCGAGAGCGTCGTCGCCGCCTCCGACGGCGTCATGGTCGCGCGCGGAGACCTCGGCGTCGAGTTCCCCCCGGAGCGCGTGCCGGTCATCCAGCGGCAGATCCTCCTGGTCGCGCGCCGCGTCCGCCGCCCGGTCATCGTCGCCACCGAGATGCTCCAGTCGATGACGACGAGCACGAGGCCGACCCGCGCGGAGGCGAGCGACGTCGCCAACGCCGTGTTCTCCGGCGCCGACGCGCTCATGCTCTCGGGCGAGACCGCCACGGGCGATCACCCGAACCTCGCGGCCGGGATGATGAGCGCGATCGCGCAGGAGGCCGAGAAGAGCCCCTTCTTCGAGGCGCTCCCCTACGCGACCCGCGCGACGAGCGTGGCCGAAGCGATCGCCCGCGGCGCGGTGAACACCGCCCGTGAGATCGGCGCCAAGTTCCTCGTCGCCTTCACGGAGAGCGGCTCGAGCGCGATGAACGTGAGCCTCGCGCGCCCGCCGGTGCCGATCATCGCGTTCTCGCCGAACCCGCAGACGCGCCGCCGGATGGCGCTCCTCTGGGGCGTCATCCCGCGCGAGCTGCCGAAGCTGACCGACACCGACGCCCTCGTCGACTGGGTCACCGGCGACCTCATGGCCAACGGCCTCGCCTCTCCGGGCGAGCGCGTCGTCATCGTGTTCGGCGCTCCACTCGGCGTGAGCGGCAGCACGAACTCGATCCGCGTCCACGTCATCGGCTGATCGGCGCGAGCGCGATCCGCGTCCACGTCGTCGGCGGATCGGCGCGAGCGCGATCCGCGTCCACGTCATCGGCGGATCGGCGCGAGCGCGATCCGCGTCCACGTCTGTCGCGACCGTCGCCGGCGACACACGCGCGGCGTCGTGCGTGGGCCGCCGGCTTCCGCGCGGCGCCGGGCGTGCCGATCTGGGGCCACCGCGCCCGGCGCTCGCCGCGCCCGCGCCGACCGAGCCCGCAACGACCCGGACCCCAAATACACGACGACCCGCGGGTCTCGTGGACGCCGCGGGTCGCCGGGGGTCTTGGCTCTTCAGCCAGCGATGCGATCAGTCGCCAGCGCCGCCGCCAATCGGGCCGCCGCCGAGGAGGTTGCCCACCTGGCGCATCGCGTCGAGGAACCCGATGTAGCGGCGAAGGTTCTTCTCCGCGACCTGGTCCTTCACGACCGGGAGGCCGTCGCCGCCGACCGTGACCGTGCGCTCGCCGTAGGTGTTCGGCGCGCTGACGCCCGTGTAGGCGGCGTTGAGGAGGTCGTTCGCGTGCTCGAGCATACGCGACGCGATGCCCTTCTCCACCGGACGGCCCGAGATGACCTCGGTGCCGTAGCGGGTGGCGATGTAGCGGTGACCGGTGATCGGGTCGGTGAACGCCGCCCTGCGCGCGTCGTCGATGACCGGAGCGTTGTCGCCCTCGACGCGGACACGCATCTTCTGCGCGAGCACCATGTCGGTGCTGAAGCGCGAGAAGAGGAGCGTGTAGATACCGGCGCCGAGCTCGTTGGCGTAGCCGATGTTCGGGAAGACGATTCCCTTGCTGTCGGCCGGGCGCACGAGCTTGCTCGAGTCCCTCTCGAGGAGGCTGAACACCGTGGTCGACTGACCGTCCGCGTTCATCGAGGGAGCGATCGTCTCCCAGTCTTCGGAGAGGAGGCCGCCGAGGAGGCGGTCGAGCGCGTGCGGGGTGTCCGTACGGAAGCTGATGTACGGGTCACGTCCGTCGAGCGCGTTGTCGCGCGACACCGTCGAGAGCGTCGGGCGGGAGTCGACGAGCTCGCGGAGCGCGAGGACCTTCTCGTCGTCGAAGCCGGTGTGGATCGGGTAGTGGAAGTAGTCCCAGCTGCCGCCGAGCCCGTTGTCGAAGTCGACCTGGACGTAGCGGCCGTCCACGATTCCGAGCGTGCCGATCCCGTTGCCGAGACCGTCGCCGCCCGTCGACGTCGCGAGGTCGAAGATGGTCGCCGCGCCGGGGCGCGCCGGCGTGCGCGCGTTGGCGTCGCCGTAGGTGCCCGGCTCGGGCGTCAGGACGACGCGCTGGAGGAAGTTGAACATCGCGGCCGCCGCGAGCGCGTCCGGACGCTCACCGTCGTCGTCCTGGAGATCCTCGAGGGTCGCGCGACCGATGTTCGTCGTCGTGGTCCAGTGGTAGCCACGGAGACGGGCGAACGTGGTGTTCGCGACCGCGTACGGGAGCGACCACCAGGCGAACTCCTTGTTCTGCCTGCGGAAGTACGACCAGGGGTACTGGTTCTCGAAACGATTGATGACGTTCATCGTCGTCTCGTAGATGTCCGCGCCCGAGTCGAACGGCTTGGCGTGGATGTAACCGCCCGAGCTGTAGTCCTCGCCGTAGCGGTACTGCCAGCGGATGAGCGGCTTCTTGGTCTCGTCGGTGCCGCGCCAGCGGACGGCGTCGATGCCGACCTTCGCCGTCTGCGTGCCGATCTTGAACGAGATCTCCTCGGTCTTCATGTCCTCGTAGGCGAGGTGGTTCTTCGGCGACTGCGAGCAGATCTTACCGTGGACGACGCGCCACTTCGCGGTCTCCTTCTCCTCGTCCGTCGCCGGGCGGCAGTCACGCTTCGGGTCGAAGACCTTCGCGAGACGCGCGAGCTTCGTGTAGTGCACGCCGTAGCCCTTGTTCGGGACGAACACGAGCGAGCTCGGGATGCCCTGCGAGAGCATGGTGACGGCGAAGTACTGCTGATCGTCGGCCTTGACCTGCGCGGAGTCGAACGTCTCGAGCGACCGCCCGTAGAGCGTCTTCATCGCGTGGAGGTCGTACGTGCCGGCGCCGACGGTCTCGCCGCCGCGCTCGATCTGGTACTCCATCGTCGACGTGTTCGCGAAGTACTCGATGCCGGGGCGCGGCTCGCTGCCACGGCCCGCCTCGTCGTCCGTCATCGGATCGAGGTAGCGCGGGCCCATGCAGTTGCCCTGGCTCTCGTCCGTGCACTCCGCGACCGACTGCCCCTCGTTCGTGCGGAGCTGCCAGTACTGCGGCGGGTAGTTCATCGAGTCCCACGAGCTCGCGAAGTTGTGGCGGAGGCCGATCGCGTGGCCGATCTCGTGGAACTGGATCCCCTTCGTCGACTCACGAAGGAGGTCCTTGTAGATCTTCACGCCGCGCTCCTTCGGATCGAGCGACCCGTAGAGCTTCTTGAAGTACGGCGCGAGGGTGGGCAGATAGATCGAGCCCGAGGCCGAGGTGTTGATCGAGTCGTGGAAGCAGACGCCCTTGCTGCCGAGGAAGGACTCGTACTTCGAGAACATGTCCTGGATTCGGCTCGGGTCGTTCGCCGACATCGTGCTGATGGCGTCGTAGACCGCGGTGCTCTTGTTCTGCGACTCGGCGACCAGGCGCTTGAGGCTCTTGTTCGAGACCTCGTTCATCTCCGGGAGCTTGTCGAGCGTCGCCAGGATGTCCTGGAAGCGCGCGTTCGCGGCCGCGATGTTCTTGCCCTGCGGCGAGCTCCAGTGGGCCTGGAGCGCGGCCTTGATCTGACGCTCGGTCTTGGCCATCGCGGCGAGCGCTGCCGGCGACTCGCCGACGGCGGCCTGGACGGCCGGGAGGTCGATGTTCCTGACCGCGGCGGCGAGCTCCTCGCGCGACTTCCGCGTCCACATCGTGTCGGAGACGGTGCCGTTCTTCACGCGGTCGACGTAACGCGACGCCTGGGCGCCGGCGGTCAGCTCCTCCATCTTGAGGTCGCCGAGGGCGATCGCGATGATGTCGCGCTGCTGGGCCGCGGCGTACGAGGCCGAACGCATCATCGTCGTGGCGGTGACGCCGAGCATCTCGCCGGTGAGCGGGTCGCCGCCGATGCTGGCGACGCCGCCGTACGGCGCGCGGGAGGCGTAGGGCCAGTAGATCGCGTAGTTCTTGCGGAGGTCGCCGAGGCGAATCACGTCGCCGGGCTTGCCGCAGAGCGGAAGGTCGTAGTTACGAACCGGGTTGTGGCACGTCGTGACGACGGGCAGCTCCTTGTCGACGGGCTGCGCGATCGGCTTGTCGATGCCCCAGCCGCCGAACTTCACCATCTGCTTCGACTCGGGGCCGGTGCCCTCGAAGTACTCGGCGTGGCACTCGGCGCGGGAGCCGTCCTTCGTGCGGCGGCACTCGACCTCGCGACGCGTCGCGACGGAGACCGAGAAGAGCTGGTTCCAGGTCGAGGTGAGCTCCTCGTACGCGCCCTCGCGGGTCACCGTCTTGCCGTCGTCGGCGACCTCGTCGGTGAGGTCCTGCGGCGCGTCGAGGTTGAGCCAGAAGGCGATCGGCTTGATCTGACGATCGCGCACCGGGATGGTGCACTTGCCGATGTAGACGTCGCACTGCGAGCCGGAGTGGCCGGCGTACTTCGTGCGGTCCGCCGTGCACTCGTCGGCGGTGCCGTCGCCGTCCGCGTCGACGTTGCTCGCGCACGTCACGCTCTGGTGGCTCTTTTCCCAGATGTTGTGGATCGAGTAGAAGGTCTTCGTGGTCGCGTCGGTGTAGCCGTACTGCGGATCCCACGCGGTGATCGGCGGGCCGCCGTACTCGCGGTTGAACGAGTTGCCGGCGTTGCCCCAGTTGCCGACGATGTCACGCGGGGCCTTCGACTCCTCGAAGGGCTCGAAGTCCTCTTCCCCCGTGAGCTTCACGAAGGAGTGGCGCATCTTCACTTCGGTCGGCGTACAGTCGAACGAGGTCGAGCCGTTGAAGAAGCCGACGATCACGCACTCCGGGACGCCCCAGCTCGGGACGATCTCCGGGGTGATGGAGTACTTGTTCGTGATGTCGAAGTAGCCCTCCGACACCTCGAAGTGGGGGCGGTCCTCGGCGTCGGTCTCGTTGTTCGGCGAGTACTCGATCGGGTTCGCGACCGCGCCGCCGCCGAACACCCAGCTCGTGTCGCCGCTGGTGCTGAGCGCCATGTTGCGCGCCCAGTTCACGCGCATGTACTCGCGCTTGTACCAGGGGCGATCGAAGATGTTCTCTTCGATGGTGTTCTGCTCTTCGCCGGTCCCGGGGTTGTAGCCGCGGCGAATGTCGAAGTGGCTGATGATCGGGTAGGCAGCGATGATCGTGCCGGTCGGGGCGGTGGGGAACTCCCACTTGCCGGGCGCGACTTCCTTGCGCGGCAGGCCGCGGTTGTCGGCGCCGGGGCTCTCCTGGTACGAGCGGCGGGCGAAGAGGAAGTTCTCCGTGACCTCCCACCGAACGCGCTCGACCGCCGACGCACCACCGATCGTGCCGGAGTAGTTGTCGGTGTTGGCCGCGCTGTCGATGTTGAAGGACTTGGTCCGGAACTCCGGATCGTCCCTGAAGTCCTCGAGGTCCGACCCGAGGAAGAATGCCTTCGGGACGGCGCCCGCCTGCACTCGGTTGATGGGGTCGCGCTCTTCAGCGCAGCCCGCGGAGCTACCCAGGACGCCCATGACGAGGGCTCCGAAAGCCCCCCTTGTCAGCCACTTCGATCGCATGGCGCGCAGCTTAGGCAAAAACTGAGCCCAGCAGAACGCCGTTATCTGCCACGAGTTACCGATTTCTTGGCCGGCCCCCGTTAGGTATCCGACACCCCTCGAGCGGCTCCGAGCGTGCGACGACTGACGTCCGGGGGTGAAGTTTCGGAGTGATCTTCACGCCGCGCCAGCCCGTCGGAGACGCCCAAACCCTCGTTCGCGGGTCAAAATGGGGGCGGCTCCCTCAGGGGTAAGGACCCCACTCATGCTCTCCCGCCTCCCCCGACACGCTCGCACGGGTCCCCGTACGCCTAGCGGAGGGGGCTAGCGGGCGGACGGGAGGAGCGTCGAGCCTGCGCGCTCGGGAGGCTGATGGCCACCTCGGTGCCCTGGCCGACCTCGCTCCGGATCTGCACCCTGCCCCCGATGGCGCTCACCAGCCCGTAGACGGCGGAGAGCCCGAGGCCGCTCCGGCCGGGCATCGGCGGGAGGAGGCGGCCCCCGCTGAAGGTCGCCTCGGCGGTCTCGCGGGCGTAGAACGGATCGAACACCTTGGCGAGCCGCGCAGGCGGGATCCCCTGCCCTTGGTCCGCGACCGAGAGCTCGACGCGGTCGCCGTCGCGACGGAGCGACGCGCGGATGGTGCCGCCCTTCGGCATCGACTCGACGGCGTTGCGGGCCACCTGGAAGAGCGCCTCGGCGAGCGCCGCGACGTGCGTGTCGATCGGCGGGAGGCCCTCCTCGTAGCTCCGATCGATCATGACCCCCGAGCGCGCCCGGCCGATCGCGCTCTCGAGCGCGAAGTCGAGCATCGCCGCGAGGTCCGCCGGCTCGAGCACCCCCTCCTCGGCCAACGCGAAGCGCTTGAGGCGGTCGATCGTCGCGCGAATGCGCACGAGCCCGCGCTGCGCGCGCTCGGCGGCCTTCGCCGCCGCCGGGGGATCGCGCTCGGCGACGCTCACGATCTGCTCGGTCGACGCGAGGCTCACCGCGAGCGCGTTGTTCAGCTCGTGCGCCATGCCCCCGACCAGCACGCGGAGCGCCTCGAGCTTCTCGACGACGACCAGCTGATCTTGCACGCGCCGGACCCGCGCCACCGCGGCGGCGAGGCGCTCCACCCGACGGAACGCGAGGAGCGCGCGGCGGCGGCGCGTCCGCGCGATCGCGAAGCCGCCGCCGCCGAGGAGCGCGAACAGGATGAACGCGGACGGCGGCGCGCCCGGCGCGCCCAGCGCGAACGCCGCCGCGCCGACCGCGGCGAGGACCAGCACGTGCCAGGGCAAGAGCGGTACGGCGATGACGAGCACCGTGAGCCCCATCGGCACCGACAGCGCGTACGCGCTCTTCATGCCGCCGGTCTCGGCGGTGACCACGGACCAGCCGACGAGGAGCACGCACACGCCGCTCACGGCGAGCGACATGAGGGCGACGTGGCTCCGCCTCGCGACGGTGCACCCGAGCGCGAGGGCCGCGAGCAGCGTCGCGGTCAGCCCCTGCGCGAGCGTGACCGCGCGCGACACGGCGGGGACCTGGAAGAGGTCGAAGACGGCGGCGGTGCCGGTCGCGACCGCGACCAGCGCCAGCGTCGGCAAGAGCCGCGCGACCAGGCGCCTGCGCTGCTCGCGGAGGAAGCGGCTCCGCGGCGTCCCGCGGAGCGACGCGCCGGCGATGACCCGGTCCGCGCGTGCGCGGAGGTCCTTCGCCGCGGGGAGCGACATCGTCGTCGGATCGGCCACCGTCCGTCGATGCTACCAGCGAAGCCGCGCCGGGCGGCGCGTCGATCAGCTGCCGACGTCGAAGGGCATCGCGCGATCGAGGATCCACTCGAGGTGATGCGCGCCCACCGCGGCGACGATCTTCTCGGGGTCGCTCGGCTCGCGCGCCTTGCCCCGCGTCTTCCC
The DNA here is from genome assembly GCA_019637225.1 of Labilithrix sp. GTDB lineage: Bacteria > Myxococcota_A > Polyangia > Polyangiales > Polyangiaceae > Labilithrix. The sequence goes on along the minus strand of JAHBWC010000004.1, from coordinate 124,736 downwards.
GTAGGCCGCGAGCGCCTCGCGAAGCTCGGCTTCGGGGCGGAGAAGCGCGCCCGCGGCGGATTCGTTCGCCCGCGCGATCGATCCGGTCCCGAGGAGCCCGTGCTCGGCGACGATCGACTCGAGCTCGCCGACCGCGCCGAACGACGGGCGCGTGGCGATGCGCCCGAGCGACCACAGGAGCACGAGGGCGCCCGACGCGCGGCCGTGGAGATCGTCGAGGTCGTCCTCGGTGAGCGCCCCCACCGGGCGCTCGAGCAGCGCGCGCTCGTCGGGGAGGAGCGCGGCCTCGAGCGCCAGATCGCCGAGGCGCGAGACCCACCGCCGGCGAACCTCGTCGCGCTCGGCCGCCGGATCGTCCGTGTCCGTCTCGAGCCCGAGCCGCTGCAGGAGGAGCTCGAGGCAGAGGCACCGCCGCGCCACGTCGACCGGATCCTTCGAAGGCATCGCGCCCTCTCCTAGCGCAGGACCGCCTCGCGCGGCAACGTCACCAGCGGACGAGCGCAGGGCGCGGCGCGCCGAGTCGAGCCACGCCTGGGGCATCCGACGCGCCGATGTCGGTGAAGAGCAGGATCACCGCGCCCGCGCCCGCGAGCAGCGCGGTGACGAGCGCGACGTCGGCGCCCGTGCGAAACGCGATCCCCTCGTCCTTCACGTCCCGGTCCTGGAACGACGGGCTCCCGCGGTCGGCGTAGTCGCTCGAGAGCGACATCGCGCGGAGAGCCATGACGCCGCTCGCGGCGAGCGCCACACCCGAGACGCCCCCGAGCGACCAGCCGACGATCGCGCGGGTCTGTGTGCCCTCGGAGCGCGACGGCGTCGCGCCTTCCGCCGTGAGCACGACGCCGAGCTCGGTCTCGCTCTTCGGCGCGACGGCGACCGAGCGCCGGTCTGCCCGGAAGCCCTCGGCCTCGACGACCACCGTGTGCTCGCCTGCCTTGAGCCTCGCCTCGGCGACGCCTCCTTGACCGGCGCTCGACGGCGCGCGGACGCCGGCGGGGTGCCCGTCGATGACGACGCGCGCCGTCGCCGGCGTCGCGATCACCCGGAGCGTCCCGATCTTCGAGCGCGCCTCGCCGAGCGCCTCGCGCGCGCTCGCGAGCTCCTCGGACGTTGCCCCCGAGTCCTCGCTGAGGAAGCGCACGAGGTCCTGCTCCGCGAGCACCGGATCGTCGGTGCGGAGCCGCGCGATCCCGAGGTTCAGGAGGATGCTCGGGTGCTGCACGAGCGACCAGGCCTCCTCGAACGACGCGCGCGCGCCCGCCCAGTCCTCCGCGCGGAGCTCCGCGACGCCCCGGCGAAACGCCGCGCGCGATCGCTCGCGCGCCGCCGCGTCGACGGCGCTCGCGTCCTTGCTGGGCGAATCGTCGGGCCGCGCGTACGCCGAGCGCGCGGCGCCGCCGAGGGCGAGCGCGACGAGCAGCCCAAGCATTGTCGAGCGGGCGGGCACGGACGACCCTTGGAGTCTATCAGCTCGCCGCGCCGATCCGGGCGTCGACGCACCACGCTTCGATAAACGCGCGCGATCAGTACCGCGGGCGCGGGGTAATGCGCGGGCCACTCGACTTCGGCGCCGGCGGGCGGACGCGACCGCGCGCGGGCTTCGGCTTCGTTCCCGGCGATGCCCCTGCCGGCGGGTTGGCCGGAAGCTCGAGGAGCGCCGTGTCGTCCGGGTCGGGCGCCGCGGTGTCGTCGTCGCCGGACGCCGGGTCGGGCGACGGCTCGAACGGCGCGGGGGCGCCGAGCGCGACGGTCCCCGGAGAGCTCGGCTCGAGCGCCGGCGGCGGAGCGATGTCGGGAGACGCGGCCGCGCCGGCCGACGACGCGGTCACGCTCGCGGCGCCCGGCTCCTCCTGCCCCCGCGTGAACGAGACACCGACGACGACAACGCCCGCGACGAGGCCGCAAGCGGCGAGGATGAGCGCGACGCGACCTCCGCCGCCCTTCCGATGGATCGACGTGTGGTGCGTCGTGAGCGCCGTCTGCGTCGGATACGGCTCCGGCGGGAGCGATCCGCGCCGGCGGGGCGACGCGAGCGGCGGGACGTACGTGGGATCGAGCGCGAGGTCGTCGCTCGAGGTGTCGGACGAGAGCGCGAGCAGCGCGGCGGGTGGGCGCGAGACCTCCGTCGGCGGGTCCACGCCGGCGGGGGCCGCGCCGTCCACGACGCGCGGCGCCGAGGCGCCGGCGTTCGATGCGTCTGCCCCCGGCAGCGCGCGCCACGCCTCGAGCAGCTCCTCTGCGCTCGCGAAGCGCTTCGCCGGATCGCGCTGCAGAGCGCGCATCACGAGCGCGTCCACGCCGTCCGGGATCGCGACGCGCGCGCAGTCGTCGAGGCGCGCGGCCGGGTTCTCGAGCTTGCTCGCGAGGATCGCCATCTGGCTCGGTCCCTCGTGCGGGAGACGACCGGCCAGCATCTCGAAGACGAGGACACCGAACGCGAAGATGTCCGCGCGCTCGTCGACGCGCGCGGCGCCGCGGATCTGCTCGGGCGCCATGTACGCCACGGTGCCGATCGACTCGCCCGTGCCCGTGAGGCGCTCGGCGTCGACGCCGTCCATCTTGCAGACGCCGAAGTCGAGCACCATGGCGCGCATCCGCGAGCTCTTCAGCGCGAGGAACACGTTGCTCGGCTTCAGATCGCGATGGATGATCCCCGCCGTGTGCGCGTCGATGAGACCGCGCAGGATGTCCTCCCCGACGCGACGCACCTCGCTCCACGGCAGCGCCCCGTAGTCGCGGATGCGCTGCGAGAGCGGCTCGCCGACGAGGCGCTCCATCACGAGGAACGTCTCGCCCTCCTCGGTGTCGTTCACCTCGAGGACGCGTGGGACGAAATCGCTCCGGATGCGCTGCGCCGCCTCGGCCTCGCGGTGGAGCCGCACCATGAGCACGTCGTCGACGAGGAGGCGGCTCACCACCTTGATCGCGACCTGCGCGCGCGACTCGAGATCGGTCGCGGCAAACACCTGCCCCATTCCGCCTCGACCGATCAACGCGTCGACGCGGAGCCTGTCACGCAGGATGTCGCCAGGCTTGACGGTCAAGAGACTGCTCTCAGCCTAACACGCCTGGCCCGCGCGCCGCCCGAGCGCCCGAAGTCGCGGGGATTTCGCGCGGATCCGGGAGGGTGCAAGCGCATGAGGCGGCGAAGCCGCGCGCGCACCTGGGCCGCGTCGCGCCGCCCCCCGCCCCAATGGCTAGATCGCGCGTTCGCGGAGCTCGCGCTTGAGCACCTTGCCGGTGGGGTTCCGCGGGAGCACGTCGAGCACGACGAAGTCGCGCGGCACCTTGGGCCCGGCGAGCCGCTCGCGAGCGAACGCCTTGAGCGCGCCTTCGTCGAGCGTCGCGCCGGCGCGCGGCACCACGAACGCGCGGACGCGCTCTCCCCACTCGCGATCCGGCACGCCGACGACGGCGACCTCGCCGACGTCGGGGTGTTGCTCGAGGACGCCCTCGACCTCCGCCGGGTAGACGTTCACGCCCCCCGAGATGACCATGTCGCGCTTGCGGCCCTCGATGAAGTAGCGGCCGTCGCGGTCTCGGCGCGCGAGGTCGCCGACGCTGAAGTAGCCGTCGACCATGCTCGAGCGCGTCGCCTCCTCGTCCTTGTGGTAGCCGGCGACGAGCAGCTTGTTCTTGACGTAGAGCTCGCCGACCTCGCCGGGCGCCACCTCCCGCTTGTCGTCGTCCAGGAGGCGGATGTCGTTGCCCGGCACCGCCTTGCCGATCGTCCCCGGCGCCGCGCGGAGGTCTTCGGGCTTGCCGAGCGTGACGAGCCCCGTCTCGGTGGCGCCGTAGAAGTTGTAGACGACGTCGCCGAACGCATCCATGAAGTCGATCGCCAGCGGTCCGGGCAAGGGCGCCCCTCCGGCGAAGACGACGCGGAGCGAGCGCGCGTCGTAGCGGCTCCGCGTCTCTTCGGGCAGCTCCATCACGCGGTGGAGCATCGTCGGCACCATCGCGGTCGTGGTCACCTCGTAGCGGTCCACGAGGTCGAGGAACGGCTCGGCCTTGAACTCGTCCATCAAGACGACCGTCGCGCCGAGCACGTGCGAGAGCGAGAGGAAGCCGAACGCCGTCGAGTGGTAGAGCGGACACGTCACGAGGTGGACGTCGTCGACGCGCATCGGCGTCTCGTTGATGAACCGCATCGCGGCCTGCATCGTGTCCTTCGGGAACTTGCGGACCGCGCCCTTCGGCTTGCCCGTCGTCCCCGACGTGTAGACGACCACCGCGGCGTCCTCGTCGCTGCCTTCGTCGGCCGTGAGGTCGCGCGCGGGCTCCTCGAGCAAGGCGTCGAGCGGGGTCGTCTGGAGCTTCGACGAGGGCGCGACCTCGGAGCCGACGACGAAGACGTTCGCGAGGAGCGCCTCGGAGAGCTCCGGGCTCGCCTCCTCGAGGACCGAGAGGAGCTCGGGCTCCGTGACGATGCCGCGCGCGCCGGAGTGGTTCAGGAGGTAGGTGAGCTCCTTCGCGGTCGATCGCCACGAGACGCTGACGGCTGCGGCGCCGCCGCGCGCGGCCGCGGCGCCGAGCTCCACGCACTCGGGTCGGTTGCGCATCATGAGGACGACGCTCTGCTTGCGCCCGATGCCGCGCCGCGCGAGCCCGGACGAGAACCGGTCGATCCGCCCGTCGAGCTCCGCGAAGGTGGTGGTCCTGCCGCGCCAGATCAGCGCCGGCTTGCTCGGCGAGTTCCTGCCGTGGACGCGGTAGATCTTCGCCGGGTTCTGCGACCCGCTCGTGAGCACCTTCACGAGCTCGACCAGGCCGGGGCGCGTCAATGACCAGAGCAGCCCGCTCTGGCGCGAGAGCTGCGACGAGACGCGGACCCTGTCGGGAAGCTCGCGGAGCCCCTCGCGCAGGCCTCGAGCGCGCTCCAAGACATTCCACATGGCACGAACCTATCAGGTATCCTTCTCCGTTGATGGCGGAAGCGAACGACGCGAACCCCGGCGCGGCCGCCGACGACCGGCGCGACGAAGACCGCGCGGCGATCACGCTGAAGGTCGACTACAAGCGCCTCAACACGTTCTTCGCCGACTACACGAAGAACATCTCGAAGGGCGGGACGTTCATCCGCACGACGAAGCCGCTCGAGGTCGGGACCGAGTTCGTCTTCGTGCTCACCGTGCCCGAGCCCACGCCCGAGAGCGCGCCCGTCCGCCTCGAGCTCACCGGCCGCGTGAAGTGGGTGGTGGCGGAGTCCGACGCGACCGAAGAGGCCCCCGCCGGGATGGGCATCCAGTTCGTGTTCGAGGGCGACGCGGAGCAGCAACGCGTCGAGACCTTCGTGGCCGAGCTGATGCGCTCGTCGCTCGGCGACCACCTCGCGGACAAGCTCCTCGCCTCCCGCTGAGCCCAGCTCCTTTACCGGCGCCGGCCGCGGCTCTAGGTTGAGCGGCGATGATGACGCGCACGCTCCCCATCGCCGGCCGCGCCTCGGCGACGCCGATCGATCCCTCGCTCGACCTCGACGAGGAGATCGCCCGGCTGAAGAAGGAGAAAAACGCCGTGATCCTGGCGCACTACTACCAGGACAGCGAGGTCCAGGACGTCGCCGACTTCATCGGGGACTCGCTCCAGCTCGCCCAGGCCGCCGCGAAGACCAAGGCCGACGTCATCTGCTTCGCCGGCGTCCACTTCATGGCCGAGACGGCGAAGATCCTGAACCCCGACAAGGTCGTCGTCGTGCCCGACATGGAAGCCGGCTGCTCGCTCGCGTCCGGCGCGCCCGCCGCCAAGATCGCGGCCTGGAAGGCGCGCCACCCGGGCGCGGTGCTCGCCAGCTACATCAACTGCTCGGCCGAGGTGAAGGCGCTGTCCGACTACATCGTGACGTCGTCCAACGCGGAGAAGATCGTCGGCCAGATCCCCGCGAACCAGACGGTGCTCTTCGCGCCGGACAAGAACCTCGGCGGCTACCTCGTGAAGAAGCTCGGCCGGAGCATGGTCCTCTGGCCGGGCACCTGCATCGTCCACGACACCTTCAGCGAGCGAAAGCTCATCGGCTTGAAGGAGCGTCACCCCGGCGCGCTCGTCCTCGCGCACCCCGAGTGCGACGACGTGATCCTGCGGATGGCCGACTACGTCGGGTCGACCACGGGCATCCTGAACTTCGCGACCAAGAGCGACGCGAAGACGTTCATCGTCGCGACCGAGCCGGGCATCCTCCACCAGATGGCGAAAGCCGCGCCGGACAAGGAGCTCATCGCGGCCCCACCCGAGGCGAGCTGCGCCTGCAACGAGTGCCCGCACATGAAGAAGAACACGCTCGAGAAGGTCTACCTCGCGCTCCGCGACCTCGAGCCGAGGCTCGAGATGGACGAGGCGCTCCTCCGCGCCGCGCGCGTGCCGATCGACCGGATGCTCGCGATGTCGGCGTAGCGCTCCGACGAAACGCGCGTCAGAGCTCGGTCATGAGCGACGTCACGACGTAGTCGGCGCCGAAGATGGCGACGATGCTGGCGACGACCGCCTTCGCGGTGGCCTCGCCGACGCCGCGGGCGCCGCCCGAGGCGAAGTAGCCCTTCTTGCAGCAGATCGTGCTGACGATCAGGCCGAAGACGGCGCTCTTCACGAGCAGCATCCGGATGTCGTTCCACTTGATGAACTGCTCGATGCGCTCGAAAAAGACGCCGGGGTCGATGCCCTGCAGGACGACCGCGACGAGGTAGGCGCCGAACATGCCGGCGATGCCGAACGAGAGCGCGAGCAGCGGAAGCACGATCAGCGTCGCCAGGATGCGCGGGACGACGAGGTACTGGATCGGGCTGACGCCCATCGTGGTGATCGCGTCGATCTGCTCGGTGACGCGCATGTTCCCGAGCTCGCTCGCCATCGTGCTCCCGGCGCGCGCCGTCACGACGACGGCGGCGAGCACCGGCGCCAGCTCGCGCGCGAGGGCGAGCGCGACGACGCCGCCGACCATTCCCTCCGCGCCGAACTGGCGGAAGCCGATGATCGAGCTCAGCGTGAACGCCATCCCGGTGAACATCCCGACGAGGCCGGCGATGAAGAGCGAGCCGGCGCCGATGAACTCGATCGCGATCAGGAGCTGCCCGATGCGGAGGGGCGGCCGCGCGAGCCACGTGATCGACTGGAAGAAGAGGAGCGCGGTGCCTCCGACGTCGTCGAGGAGGGCGAGCGCCGGATCGAAGAACGCGTCGATGAAGCCAACGAGCGCGTTCGGCTTCGGCGTCTCGACGAGCTCTTCGGTCTCTGCCACGGCCGCGCGACTATAGCCCGGGAGACGGCCTCCGTCAGGCGTGTGCGGCGCTGGAGCCGGGGCCTCGCGGCGGGCGGCCGCGCGGCGCGCCCCAGGGGCCTCAGGGCTCGCGGTAGAAGCGCGGGACGCGGCGCGAGATCGACGTGAGGACCTCCCACGCGATCGAGCCGGCCTGCGCCGCGATCGCCTCGGCGGAGAGCACCTCGCGCGGGTTGGGCGAGCCGTCCTGCGCGCCGAGGACCGTGACCTCGTCGCGCAGGCCGACGCCGGGCACGTCGGTGACGTCGATCATCGACATGTCCATCGAGACGGCGCCGACGATCGGAGCGCGAATGCCGCGGACGAGCACGTGACCGCAGTTCGACAGGTGCCGCGAGAGGCCGTCGGCGTAGCCCATCGGGAGCGTCGCGATGCGCGTCGTCCGCGTCGCGCGGAAGAGGCCGCCGTAACCGACCGGCTCGCCGGGATCGATCGTGCGAAGGTCGACGATCTCGGAGCGGACACGCATCGCGGCGCGGAGCTCGCCGAGGCTCGCGGCGCCGAGCGGAGAGACGCCGAAGATCGCGACGCCCGGCCGGACGGCGTCGAACAGGGCCTCGCCGCGGAGGACCGCGGCGCTGTTCGCGGCGTGGCGCACGGGCGGCGCGACGCCGGCGCGCGCGAGGCGCGCGGTCGCCTCCTCGAAGCGCGCGACCTGCTCGGCGGTGAAGCCCTCGCCCTCACTGCCGGCCGGGGCCTCGGCGCACGCGAGGTGCGTCATGAGCCCGGTGACGCGGACCTCCGGGAAGCGCGCGAGCTGGGAAGCGAAGGCCTCGAGGTCCTGCATGCGCACGCCGAGGCGCGCCATGCCGGTGTCGATCTTGAGGTGGGCGTCGACGGGTCGGCCGACCTGCCGCGCGGCGCGCGCGAGGCCCTCGAGGTGCGAGACGTCGTAGACGACCGGCACCACGCCTCGCCCGACGATCTCCTCGTAGGCGCCACCGTAGTAGCCGCCCATCACGAGGATCGGCGCGCGCACGCCGGCGTCGCGGAGCTCGACGGCCTCCTCGAGGAGCGCGACGCAGAAGCCCTCGGCGCCCGCGCGCTCGAGGGTGCGCGCGACCGCAGGCGCGCCGTGGCCGTAGCCGTCGGCCTTGAGGACGGGCCACACCTTCGCGCGGCCCGCGTGGCGGGCGATGACGCGGAGGTTGTGTCGGAGCGCGGCGAGGTTCACCTCCGCGCGCGTCGGCCGCACGGCGTCGGCGGGGGCCGCGCGGCGCGGCTTGAGCACGCGCACGCTGTCGGCGGCGTCCGTCCGTCGACGGGGCAGGAGCGCCGGCGAGGACTCGTCCTTCTCTTCGTCTAGCGCGCTGGCGTCCATGTGGGGTGCAAAGCAAACGCCTTGTCGTTGCACTTCTATTCACGTTTGCCACGGCCGGCGTCAAGGAACAAAGAATTCGGCGATTCGCGGCGCCACGCGCGGTGGGAGCTCGGAGTACTCGGCCGCCGCCGGTCACTCGGCGGCGCCGGCGGGCACCGACACGCTCGGCGGCTCCGCGGTCGCGATCGTCTCCATCTGCTCCACCGCGAACTGGAAGCGGTAGAGGCGCGCGTAGACGCCGTCCTTCGCCAGGAGATCGTCGTGGCTGCCCGTCTCGACGACGCGCCCCTTGTGGAAGACGACGATCCGGTCGACCGCGCGGATCGTGGAGAGGCGGTGCGCGATGACGAGCGACGTCCGACCCTCGACGACGGCCTCGAGCGCTCCCTGCAGGCGCGCCTCGGTGTCGGAGTCGATGCTCGCGGTCGCCTCGTCGAGGACGAGCAGCGGAGCGTCGCGGTAGAGCGCGCGCGCGAAGGCGAGCAGCTGGCGCTCGCCGGCGCTGAAGTTCGCCCCGCGCTCGTCGACGCGCGCGTCGAGCCCGCCGGGGCGCTTCAGGAAGACGTCGAGCGCGCCGATGCGCGAGAGCGCGCGCTCGACGCGCTCGAGATCGGGCGACTCGTCGCTCATCGCGATGTTCGACGCGACCGTCCCCGCGAAGAGGAAGACGTCCTGCGGGACGACCGCGAAGAGCTCGCGGAGCTCGCGCCGATCGTAGGAGCAGACGTCCTTGCCGAGCACGCGCACCGTGCCCTTCTCGAAGTCGTAGAGCCGGAGGAGCAGGCTCGTGATGGTCGTCTTGCCGGCGCCCGTCGCGCCGACGAGCGCGATCTTCTCGCCGCGCTTCACGTGGAGGTTCACGTCCTTGAGGACCGGGACGCCGGCCTTGTACGAGAACGTGACGTCCTCGATCGCGATGGCTTCGTCGGCGGCCCCCTCGACCTCGGGCAGCGCCGCGACCGAAGGAGCCTCGAGCGCCGGCTCGTCGAGGAGCTTGAAGATGCGCTCCGCCCCGCTCATCGCGGACTGCAGGATCGTGTAGCGCTGCGCGAGCAGGCTGACCGGCTCGAAGAACTGCTTGATGTACTGCGTGAACGTGACCACGAGCGGGAACGTGATCGTCGGATCGGCCACGCGGCGGAAGCCGGCCCACCAGAGCATGCTCGCGATGCACAGCGTGCCGACCATCTCGATCGCGGCGTCGAGGACGGCCTCGTAGAAGATGCTCTTCTTGTTGGCTTCGCGGTACTCGACGTTGATCTCGTCGAACTCCGCGGCCATCGTGGCCTCGCGCGCGTACGCCTGGACGACCGGCATGCCGGAGACCTGCTCGTTCAGGAACGCGTTCAGGCGCGCCGTCTTCACGCGGATGTCGCGGAAGGCCTGGCGCGCTCGCGAGCGGACGAACCGCACGATGAGCGCCACGACCGGGAGCGAGGCGAACGAGATGAGCGCGATGCGAAAATCGAGGACGAGCATCATGACGACGATGCCCACGAGCGCGACGAGATCGCCGAGCGCGTTGATGACGCCGGAGGCGAAGAGCTCGCCGACCGCGTCCACGTCGTTCGTCGCGCGCGTGACGAGCCGGCCGACCGGAGTGCGGTCGTAGTACCGGAGCTCGAGGCGCTGCATGAACTCGAAGAGGTGACTGCGGAGATCGGCCATCGACCGCGCGCCGGCGATCTGCAGCGTGTACATCTGGATGAACGTCAGCGCCTGCATCGCGAAGACGACGAGCGCGAGCGTGACGCCGTGCTTCATGAGCCCGCCGGGCTCCTCCGACTGGGCGCCCTCGACGACGCGGCCCATGACGAGCGGCCGGACGAGGTTCAGCCCCGCCGTGACGAGGATCATGCCGATCGAGGCGTAGAGGAAGCGCGCGTGGGGCTTCATGAAGGGCCAGAGCCGCTTCAAGAGGTGCGAGTCGTACGCGCGCCCGAGGCGCTCTTCCTCGTGGAAGTCGCGGAGCGTCCTGCCCTTCGCGGGCGCCGCGGCGCCCGGCTTCGTGCTCGGCGCGCTCACGCCGACACCGGCCCCGGCTCGACGTCCGACTCGAGGTCCTCGAGCTCGCTCTTCGCCGACTGCTCCTCGGCGAACGCCGCGTAGAGCCCGCCCTGTCGCACCAGCTCGTCGTGCGTCCCTTGCTGGATGATCCGCCCCTCGTCGAGCACGACGATGACGTCGCAGCGAGACGCCGCGGCGACGCGGTGGGTGACGAGGACGACGGTGCGCTGCGCGGCCTGGCGATCGATCGCGTCGAGGATCGCCGCCTCGGTCTTGGCGTCGACGGCGGAGAGCGGATCGTCGAGCACGAGCACCTTCGGCTCGCGCACGAGCGCCCGCGCGAGCGCGATGCGCTGCTTCTGGCCGCCCGAGAGCTGGACACCGCGCTCGCCGACGACCGTGTCGAACTGGTCGGGGAGCCCGAGGGCCTCCTCGAGCACCTGCGCCTCGCGCGCGGCGTCGCGGATCTTCCGGACGGCGTCGTCCGACTCGCACTCGTCGAGCGAGAACCCGACGTTGCGCGACACCGTGGTCGAGAACAAGAACGCGTCCTGCTGGGCGTAGCCGACGTTCGCGCGGACGGCCGACAACGGGAGGTCGCACACGTCGCTGCCGTCGACGAAGACGGCACCGCCCGGCGTCGGCAGGAGACGCGCGAGCAGCATCGCGATCGTGCTCTTCCCCGAGCCGGTCCGGCCGACGAGCGCGATCGACTTCCCGGCGGGGACGTCGAACGAGACACCGTCGACGACCTTGCGCTCGCCGTACGAGAACGAGAGCCCGCGCACGGAGATCGAGCCGGCGATCTCCTTCGGATGCGGGAGCGAGCCGTCCGTCACCTCTGGCACGGCGCGGAAGATCTCCTCGAGGCGCGCATAGCCGGCGCGACCGCGCTGGATGACGGCGATCGAGAAGCCGAACGCGATCATCGGCCAGGTCATGCGGCCGTAGGCGAGCCAGAAGGCGAAGAAGTCGCCTCGCGTGATGCCGCCTTCGTCCGGGCTCGCGCGGAGGAGCGTGGCGCCGTACCAGAAGAACGCGAGGACACCGAGCGTGCTCGCCGCGCCGACCATCGGGAACATGAGCCCGCGGAGGCGCGCGAGCGCGAGGCTCGCGTCGAGGTACGCGCTGTTGGCCGCGGCGAAGCGGCTCCGCTCGCGCTTCTCGAGCGCGAAGCTGCGGACGACGCGCACCCCCGCGAGGTTCGTCTGGAGCACCTCGGAGAGCTTGCCGAGCGACTCCTGGTTGTGGCGCGTCCGCGTGAACATCTGGCGCGAGAACGAGCGCGTGGTCAGGACCATGACCGGCAGCACGACGAACGACACGAGCGTCAGCCGGCCGCTGATGTTCACCATCACCTCGAGCGCGCTCGCGAAGGCGAAGGCCACGTTGACGATGTTGAGGATGCCGAAGCCGAGGAGGAGCCGCACCTGCTGGAGATCGCCGCTCGAGCGGCTCATGATCTCGCCGGCGGACATCGTCCGGTAGAACGCCGTGCCGAGGCGGTGCAGCCGGTGCAGCAAGAGCGCCCGGAGCTCGTACTCGGCGTCGCGCCCGGCGTTGAAGATGAACCACCGGCTCCCGACGCGGCACGCGAAGGCGACGACGGCGAGCCCGAGGATGAAGAGGGCGGGCCGCGTGACCTGCTCCGGCGCCCCGCCGAAGACGTCGTCGATGGCCGCCTTCGACAGCCAGTCGATGCGGTTCAGCGCGAACTGGAAGACGGCGAGCAGGACGCCGCCCGAGAGGTACGCCGGGAGGTGCCTCTTGAACTGGCCCCCGAGCGTGGTCGGGAGGGCTCCGGGATCGAGTGACATGGATCCGAGTACCGGCGGCCTTCATAGCAGAGCGCCGCCGAGGTTCGATGCCGGATCGAGCGCCGCGTCGCGCGGGCCTGCGGGCCGGTGCGCGCCGGCGGCGCCCCGGCGGCGCGGCGCGGCAGACCGAGGCAGGCGGCGAGTCATGACGCCGCGCCGGCCGTCAGAGCGCGACGCGCTCGAGCTCGTCCGGAGAGACGACGCGCGCTTCGTCCTCGAGCGTCGCCGCGAGGAGGACGTCGGCGAGCCCGAGGACGTGCTCGGGCGTCGGCGCCTCGTGACCGCGCGCGTCGAGGGTGACGGCACGCGCGACCATCGCGGGCTGGCCGAAGACGAGGCCCTCGAAGAGCGCGTGACCGAAGAGGACCTGGATCTCGCGCTCGCCGAAGTCGAGGACGAGCACGCCGCCCTCGTCGACGAGCGCGAGCGCGTCGAGCTCCCGCGTGCGGGCGTTCGGGAGCTGCGTCGCGCCCTCGGGGATCCATCGCTCGATCGCGCGGTGCTGGCGCGTGTGCAGCGCGAGCTTCGAGCGCGGGAACGTCGCCCACACGAGCGCGTTCAGGAAGTCGTGCCACATCCGCGCGCGCGTCGGGACGATCCGCCGTCCGACGATCATGGCGTCGTAGAGGCTCGCCCGGACGATCGGCTGGCCCGGCGGACGTCGCCGCCGCGCCGGGGCGAGCTCGAAGCGTACGGGGCCCTCGCCGTCGAACGCGGCGCCGTACTCGGCCGGCTCCGGCCAGTCGTCGCGATCCGCGAAGGTGCTCGCCGCGCGCGCGATCGGCCAGAGCTCCGCGCCACGCTCGTAGAAGCGGCCGTCGAAGCTCGAGCGCTCGTGCCTCACGAGCCGGAGGCGCTCCCAGCGGGGCGGTTCGCCGTCGTTCCGGCCAGGCCGAGCGTCGCGATCGCGGGAGGTCGGATCGGGCGCGCGCATGACGCTCAGCGGCCGCGCGCGTTCCGCGGCCGTCGATGGGAGGACGCGAGCATCGGGCGCGCGCCATCGGTGCTCGCGGCGAGGTCCTTCATGTCGATCGTCGCGACGAGCAGCCCGAGCCTCACGCGCGCACGGTCCTTCGGCGCGAGCTCCTGCACGATGCCGAGCCGGTTCGCGAACGGTCCGGCGAGCACGCGCACCTTCACGCCCTTCTCGATCGGCAGCGACGGATCGACGTCGTTGCCGGCGGGGGCGCCGCGGGCGCGGAGCGACGTCGGCAGGATCGGGCGGCGCGGCGGGACGAGGCGAACGGAGCCCGCGTCGGCCTTCGCGCGATCGGCGTCGAGGTCGCGCGCGTCCTCCTTGGAGGTGCGTTCCTTGGGCGCGGCTTCGCGATCGGCGGCCGAGAGGATGCGCCGAGCGTCCTCGCGCTCGCGTCGCGAGCCTTCCTTGCGCACGGGGCCCTTGCGGACGCCCTTTCGGCGCTTGCGGCGCTCCTCGCGGCCGCGCTCGCGCCGCTCCTCGAGCCGCGACGCGCGGCGCGCGCGCCAGGCCCCACGTCGGGTCGCGGCGATGAGGTCGTTGTCGGGAGCCCACGCGACGAGCTTGTAGACGTGGCCGAGCGCGACGAGCGCGTCCGCGAGGAGCTCGTCGATCTCGTCGGCGTGCGCGAGCGCGATCTCGCGCTTCACGGACCAGCCCATCCAGAGCGGGCGGCGGTTTCGCTGCGAGTCGTCGAGCAGCGCGCGGATGTCCTCCGCCGACGCGGCCTGCGCGCGCGGGAAGCTCGGGACGCCGATGACGCCGATCGCGAACTCGTCCGGCATCGACTCGAGGAGCGACGTCAGCTCGAGGAGCGCGGTCGGGTCGGCGATGCGGGCGCGCGTGTTCTTCACGTCGGCCTCGGCCTCCGGGCAGACCTCGAGGCTCACGGCGACGTGGACGCTGTCGATCGTGAGCGCCAGGTAGGTGTGCGAGCGGAGCGGATCGAGCTCGGGCTCGGTGCGCGGCACGAAGCTTCGCGCGTAGGCGTCGCGGACGAAGACCACGCGCTGCGCGATCGCGCGCGGCGCGCCGGAGGAGAGGTGCTGCTCGACCTCGTCGGGGACGACGACCTCGACCGCGATGCCGAGCTCGGCGAGGCGAGGCGAGAGCGCGCGCGCCCACGCCTCGATGCGCTCGCGGAGCGCGCGTCGCTGCCCTGCTGCTCCGTGGCTCGGTCCGAGGCCCCCGAACGCGCGCGGCACAGCCGCGCTGTTCGACGTAGCCCCGGCGCGGGACGCCGCGGTCGTCGGCTCGAGGAAGGCGTCGAAGTCGGCGCTGGTCAGTCGCAGCGCGCCGGACGGCGGGGCTGGCACAGCCGGGCAGCATACGGTCCCCAGCTGCCCTGTCAACGCGTCCCCGGACGGACGCAAGCACCCAACTCGTCGTAACCATGGGTGTTCGTGGCGCCGTTGACGCGTCGCGTTATCGACCTTATGTCCATCTCCGCATGAGCTCCCCGGTGCAAAGCGGTCGCGTTCGGCGCATGGCCAGACTCTCGCAAGCGTCTTCCGGCGCGTCCCGCGCATCCCGTCGGCGCGCTCTGGCATCCGACGTGATGGACGGGAGCCAGGAGGAAGGCGGCTCGGTGCCGCCTTCGTCTCGATCTCCCGGAATGCACCTCGGGCATGACGTGTTGCTCGCGGTGATCGCCGCCATGGCGCTCTTCGCCACGTTGCTCCTGAACGCCACCCACCGCTGATGACCCACCCTCCCCCGCCCTCGCTCTCGGTGAACGGTCCGGACGCCGACGCGGGTCCCGTCGCGCTGACTCGGGAGAAAAAGCGTGGTAGACCGCCCAGCGTGCCGCGCGAGCCGACTGCGAAGCGCCCCGTCCAGGGTAAGACCACCGCTCAGGGCAAGGCCCGCGGTGCCGCAAAGGGCAAGGGGTCCGAGCCTCCCCCGAGCGGGTCGGAAGAGACCAACCCGAGAGACGAAGACGAGGACGAGGCGGCCGAGCGCGAGTCCGAGCCTGCGGGCGTGGACGACGAGATCGCCGCGGCCGAGCCGGACGACGAGGACACCTTCGCCGAGCCGAAGGACGACGACGGCGACCGCGAGCCGAGCGCGAACGAAGGCCCGCTCTCGAAGCCGACGTCGGGCGGCTCGATGGAGCGGCTCGACCCGATGGCGGCGTACCTCCGCGAGGTGCAGCGCCACCCGCTCCTCACGCCGGAGCAGACACACGAGCTCGCCGCGAAATTCGTCGAGACGCAGGACCCCGCGATCGCGGCGCAGCTCGTCACCGCGAACCTCCGCCTCGTGGTGAAGATCGCCTACGAGTACCGCCGCGCCTACAAGAACATCATGGACCTCGTGCAGGAGGGCAACATCGGCCTCATGCAGGCGGTCAAGCGGTACGACCCGTACCGCGGCGTGAAGCTCTCGAGCTACGCGGCCTGGTGGATCCGCGCGTACATCCTGCGGTTCATCCTCAACAACTGGCGTCTCGTGAAGCTCGGGACCACGCAGGCGCAGCGGAAGCTGTTCTTCAACCTGCGGAAGAAGCGCGCCGAGCTCCAGGCGATGGGCGTCGATCCGACGAACGCCGAGATCGCCAAGCACCTCAACGTGCCCGAGAGCGACGTCGCCGAGATGGACGTGCGCCTCGCGCAGAGCGAAAAGTCGCTCGACGCGCCGGTCGGCGACGCGGACGGCCGCGCGATCGCGAAGGTCGACATGATGCCCGCCGCCGGCGCGGGCCCGGAGACGCAGATGGCCGACGAGGAGCTGCAGTCGCTCCTCAAGGACAAGCTCGCCGAGTTCAGGAAGACGCTCGTGGGCAAGGACAAGGACGTCGCCATCTTCGACATGCGCCTCGTCGCCGACGATCCGCTGACCCTGCAGGACCTCGGCGACAAGTTCGGCATCTCGCGCGAGCGCGTCCGCCAGCTCGAGCAGCGGCTCCTCGCCCGCCTCCGCGACTACCTGAAGCGCGAGATGGGCGACGCGACCGATTCGCTCTGAGCGCGCGCCCGCGAACGAGTAGCCTGGGGCCGTGAGCACGGAGCGCGGACCCGGCACGCTGTTCGTCGTCGCCACTCCGATCGGCAACCTGGGCGACGTCACGCTCCGCGCGATCGAGGTCCTGAAGACCTGCGATCGCGTCGCTGCGGAGGACACGCGGCAGACGAGGAAGCTCCTGTCGCATCTCGGGATCGGCGGGAAGCCGACGACGGCGCTGCATGCGCACTCGAGCGAACGTGACGTGGCCACCGTGGTCGACGCGCTCGCCACAGGTGAGTCGGTCGCGCTCGTCACGGATGCGGGAACGCCGAGCGTGAGCGATCCGGGTGACGCGCTGGTGAAGGGCGCGATCGCCGCGGGGATCCGGGTCGTCCCGATCCCAGGGCCGAGCGCTGCGCTCGCGGCGCTCGTCGCGAGCGGGCTCGCCGGCGGCGGGGGCTTCCGCTTCGTCGGGTTCCTGCCGCGGGACGGGGCCGCGCGGCACGAGGCCGTCGGCAAGGTGTGCGCGACGCCGGAGCCCGTCATCCTGTTCGAGTCGCCCGAGCGCACCGCCGCGACGCTCGCGGAGCTCGCGGAGGCCACGCCCGAGCGCGCGGCGTGCGTCGCGCGCGAGCTCACGAAGATCCACGAGGAGCTCGTCCGCGGGACGCTCGCGTCGCTCGCGAAGGATCGCGACGCGTGGCGGGGCGAGGTCGCGATCGTCCTCGGGGCGTGGTCGCCGGAGGGGCGCGAGGAGAGGATCGACGACGCGGAGATCGACGCGCGCATCGACCGTGAGCTCGCGGCCGGCGTGCACTCGAAGACGATCGCCGAGCGCGTCGCCGCGTGGAGCGGGCGGCCGAAGCGCGAGATCTACGAGCGTGTGGTGACGCGAAAGCGCGACCAGCGGTAGCGCGTCGGGGGCGTGCGTCGGGGGCGTCGCGGTCGCCGTGGCGTTAGAGTGCTTGGCCGAGGGCGCGGTCGACGGCGCGTTCGTCGAAGCCGATGAGCATCTTGCCGCGGACGTCGAGGACGGGGATCGAGCCGCCGCGCATGCCGGCGCTGGCGAGCTTCGCTTGCATCTCGCGCGCGGCGCCGCCGTCTTGCTCGATGTCCTTCTCGATGAACTGGATGCCGCGACGCTTCAAGTAGGCGGCGGCCTGGTGGCAGGGCCCGCACCACGACGCGCCGTAGATGATCACGGTGGGCCGCGCAGCCTCCGGTGGAGCGCTCTCGGCGCCGCGCGCGACGAGCACGCCGGCGTCCTTCTGTCGCCGATCGACGGCCACCTTCTCGAACTCGGTGCGGCTCATCGTGCGGACCGGGTACGTGTTGCCTGGGCCGGTCGCGTTGCGGAGATCGGCGACGAAGACGTCGTCGAGCTTCGGCGGATCTTTGACCGGATCGGCGACGCGGACGACGTCGCGCGCGCCGACGGGCACGTCGGCGACCTTTTGCTCGACGTGGAACTCGCCCTTGTCGTCGATCCACGTGAGCAGGAGGTCCGTGCTCGCGTCGGTGACGATCGGCAGGGCGACCACGTCGGTCGTGGGCGCGGGGCGTTTGCATGCGGCCACGACCAGGACGAAGAGCGCCAGGAGAGCGAGCCTGAGGGACGTCACGGTTCCGGAGAATGCGCCGGCTGACGCCCGGAGACAAGCTCAGCCACGGATGCGTCGCGCTGGCGCTGCCGCTCGCGGTGGTGGCTCGCCGGCCGAAGGCCGAACGGCTCGCCGCGCGAAGGCCGAACGGCTCGCCGCGCGGAGCCGTCTCCTCGGGTGGGCGCGGCCGTCAGAGGCCGATCGGCCCTGGCGACCACCGCAAGTGCAGCGTCTCGCCCTCCCTCGAGAGGTCGACGCGCTCGAGCGCGCCGCCCTGCCACGTCACGAAGGCGTACGACGGATCGTCGAGGGGACGTGCGGTCGTGACCTCGATGCGAGCAGGCTTTCCGTCTCGCAGCGCGAGCACGCGCACGCGCGCGTCACCAAGCCGTACTTCCTCACCCTCGAGGATCGGCGAAGCACGAAAGAGCCCTTCGTAGACGGAGTCGAGCATTCGTCCATCGACGACCGCCAGCTCGAACGAGCGAGCGCCGGTGCGGGTCACGGCGTGGTCGAACTTGGCCATCGAGAGCAAGCGACAGGACCGGATGCGCGGAGGCGGCTCGGCGAAGAAGGTCACGCCGCCGTAGAAGCCGATCATCGGATCGGAGGCGTTGAGGACGAAGACGTCGAGGTCCGCCGTGTGCGCGAGCCCCGTCTTCGCGACCGCGGATTCGGCGGCCAGGCGGCACTGAATGACCCCGGCGATCCCGAGGAGGAAGCCGGCGGGCGCCAGCACGAGGTGGACGAACGCGTACCAGCGGCACGCGATGCGCACGAGGCCGCCGCGCCCTTGGGCGCTCAGCCAGCCGTGGCGCAGGAGCAGCGCGAGGAGCCCCGCGCCGCCGATGCTCGCCGGAAGCAGCACGCGTGACCCCACGAAGCCGCCCATCGCGGGCAGGAGCGCGAGAGAAGCGCCGAGCGCGAGCCAGCGAGCGGCGCGCCGCTCGGCGTCCGAAAACGAGGGGGAGAGCGACCGCAGGAGGAACGCGACGAGGCCGATGGTGAAGACGCCAAGAGCGATGAGCACGGGCCGAGCGGATGGGAAGACGAACGACACGTCGGCGGAGAGGCCGCCGAGGAGATCCAGCACGAGCGTGGGAACTCGCGTGAGCCCGGCGAGCAAGAAGAGTCGCGGCTGGCCTATCGCATCGAGGTACGCGCTCGAGCTCGCCACGCCATAGCCGAGGAGCCTGTAGGCGACGAGGTAGCCGAGGATCAGCAGCGCCGGCAAGACGAGGCCGCCCACGCGAGAGCGCCAGCTTCCCCTCGCGCCGACGAGCTCGTACGCGAACACGTAGGCCATCACGCCCAGCGCCCCCTCACCGCCGAGCAGGCCGACCGCGAACGCCGGGAGGCACAGCCAGCGGCCGACGCGCCATCCTTCCTCGCGAAAGCGGAGATACGCGACGAGGCCGAGCATGCAGGGCAGCGCCGAGATCAGCGCATGACGCGAGGCGATCCACGACACCGGCTGCGCGTGAGCGTCATCGATCGCGAAGAGGAGGAGCGCGATCCCTCCCGTCACCCCCGGAAGGACGCGGCGGAAGAAGAGACCGGCCGCGGCGACGAGGCCGAGATACCAGAGGATCTGGTGGACGTGATAGGGCACCGGGCTCCGCGCGAAGAGCGCGTGGTCGAGCGCGAAGAGCGCGCTCGAAAGAGGCCGAAACAGCCGCACCTTGAAATGGGGATCCGTCCACCAGGGAACGATCCCCTGTTCCATCGTGGCGTGGACCTTCGCGGGGACCCCCGTGCCGAAGCTGTAGAGATCGTACGGGGACGAGCCCATGTCGAGCTGCGTCCCTTCGACCACGGTCAGCTGCATGTGGTCGTCGCCGAAGAAACCGCAGAACAGGGCCGGGAGGCACAGGACGGCCGACACCGCGAGGCACACGAAGAGCACCCGCCGCCGCGGAAAGGTGAGCCACACCTCCATCCTGCGCAGCATACGTGACCGTGCACGATCGTCGACTCCGGGGTGGACGACCTCGCTGCCACGACGAACGCGGAGGTCCACGAGCGACCGGACGTCGGCGACGACGACGAGGTCGCGCTTGGCGTCCACACGGTAGCGCGTTCATCCCCGCCATCTGGATGGCTGGGACAACCGCGACGCGGTCTGCTATCTGCGCCCGTCCCATGCGGCGAATCGGGCTCGACCTCGGAACGACCAACAGCGCGATTGCGGTCACGGACGGCGGCGGCGGCGTGCGGCTCGCCACGTTCGACCACGCCGCAGGATCGTCCGAGACCTTCCGCTCGATCCTCTACTTCGCCGCCGGCGACAAACCGGTCGGCGGCCCACGCGCGATCGATCGGTACCTCGAAGCCGCCGGCGAAGGACGGCTCATCCAGTCGATGAAGTCGTACCTCGCGGACGCGACGTTCCAGGCGACGAACATCTTCGGCCGCACGACCACGCTCGTCGATCTGCTCGCCGTCCTGCTTCGCGAGCTGCGCGCTTCCGCGGAAGAGAGGCTCGGGCCGCTCGGCTCGCGCGCCGTGGTCGGGCGCCCCGTGCACTTCGTCACCGAGCGCGACGAGGAGGACGAGACGTTCGCGCTGCGGCGGCTCGAGCAAGCGCTCGCCGCCGCGGGCTGGGACGACGTCGAGCTCGAGTACGAGCCGGTCGCGGCCGCTCACTTCTACGAATCGAAGCTCGATCACGACGAGCTCGTGCTCGTCGCTGACTTCGGCGGCGGTACGAGCGACTTCTCGCTCGTGCGCGTCGGCCCCGGCCGGAAGGACGGCGGCGCCGAGCGAATCCTCGGGAGCGACGGCGTCGGCATCGCGGGCGACGCCCTCGACGCACGGCTGATGCAGAAGCTCGTCGCGCCGAAGCTCGGACAAGGGACCACGTACCGGTCGATCATGGGCGACAAGGAGCTCCCGGTGCCGGTCTGGATCTACGCGCGGCTCCTCCGCTGGCACCATCTGTCCTTCCTCAAGTCGAAGAAGAACATCGAGATGCTCGAGGGCATGGCGAGCCAGGCCGCGGACGACACCACGCTGCGCGCGCTCCTTCACGTGCTCGAGAACGACCTCGGCTACCACCTCTATCGCGCGATCGAGCAGACGAAGATCGCGCTCTCGAACGCCGACGAGGCCGTGTTCCGGTTCTCCGACTCGCCGCTCGAGATCGAGGCGCCGGTCACGAGGCGCGCGTTCGAGGAGTGGATCGAGGAGGACATGTCGAAGATGGCGGCCTGCGTCGACCGCCTGCTCGCGCGCGCCGGAGTCGACGCGCGCGACGTCGATCAGGTGTTCATGACGGGCGGCAGCTCCTTCGTGCCCGCCGTCCGGCGCATCTTCGAGACCCGCTTCGGAGCGGCGCGCATGCGATCGGGAGGCGAGCTCGTCTCCGTCGCGAGCGGCCTCGCGCTCCGCGCGGCGCACGGCAGCTGACGGAGCTCGCCCTACCCGCGCTCGCCGGCGCCGACGCGGTCGTCACCCGCCGGCGGACAGCTTCGTCCACTCGGCCATCATCACGTCGACCTTGCGCGCGACGGCCTGCTCTTCGGAGGCGAGCTCGGCGAGCTTCGCCCAGTCTCCCGCCGGATCTTCCTTCAGCTTGGCGCGCATTGCCTCGAGCTGCTTCTCGCCCGCGGCGATGAGGTCCTCGAGCTCCTTGACGCGACGCTGCTGCTTCTCGCGGTCGCGCGCCTTCGACTTCTGCGCCTCGTGCTGCTTCTTGCGCGCGGCCTCGTCGAGCGCGGCGGGCGGCGCGTTCGACTTCGCCTTGGCCGGCTCCGGCTTCGGCGCCTTCTTCTCTCTCCGGTCGTCGCGCGCCTTGGGCTTGTCGTCGCGCGCCTTGTTCGAGCTCGCCCAGTCGGAGAAGCCGCCGGGGAAGATGTCGACCTTCGCGTCGCGCACGCTCACCACACGCGTCGTGACGGTGTCGAGGAAGCGTCGATCGTGCGAGACGAGGATGACGGTGCCCTCGAAGCCGACGAGCGCCTCCTCGAGGATCTCGGCGGCCGGGATGTCGAGATGGTTCGTCGGCTCGTCGAGGAACAGGAGGTTCCGCGGCTCGAGCAGGAGCTTCGCGAGCGCGAGGCGCGAGCGCTCGCCACCGGAGAAGCCGGCGACGACGCGGAGCGGATCGTCGCCCCAGAAGCGGAAGCGCGCGAGGTACTGGCGGGCGGCCTCGACGGTGAAGTCGCCGCGAACACGCCGCACCTCCTCGACCGCGGTGCGCTTCGGATCGACCTCGCCGAGGTGCTGGTCGAAGTAGCCCTCCTGCAAGTTGGTGCCGCGGCGGACGGTGCCCGTGTCGAGCGAAGGATCACCGCGACCGGCGAGCAGCTTGAGGAGCGTCGACTTCCCCGCCCCGTTCGGGCCGACGACGCCGATGCGCTCGCCGCGCCGGACGAGCAGATCGACGCCGGCGAAGAGCGCGCGGCCGCCGCGCGAGGCCTCGAGCCCCTTCGCGTCGAGGACGATGTCGCCGGAGCGCGCCGCGGGCGCGAAGCGAAAGCTCACGCGCTCGGCGAGCGCCCAGACGTCCTCGGGGCGATCGACGCGATCGAGCTTGTCGAGCATCTTGCGCCGGCTCTGCGCCTGCTTGGTCTTCTGGCCGGCGATGTTGCGGCGAATGAAGTCCTCGGTCTTGTCGACGAACGCCTGCTGCCGCTCGGCGAGCGCGCGCTCGCGCTCGAGGTCCTCGGCGCGCGCGACGGCGTATTCGCTGTAGCGGAGCGGGTAGACGCGCAGGCCCTTCGACCCGAGCTCGAGCGTCGTCGGGCAGACCGCGTCGAGGAACGCGCGATCGTGCGATACGACGAGCACGGCGCCGCGGTAGCCGCGGAGCCAGCCCTCGAGCCACGCGATCGTGTCGAGATCGAGGTGGTTGGTGGGCTCGTCGAGGAGGAGCAGATCGGGCTGCTGCGCGAGGATGACGCCGAGGTGGAGGCGCCCGCGCTCGCCGCCGGAGAGCGACGCGACCGGACGCGCGAGATCGACGGACTCGAAGCCGAGCTTCGCGGCGATCGCGGCGACCTTGTGCTCGAGCGCGTCGCCGCCGGCGACGTGGTAGCGCTCCGTCGCGTGGGCGAGCCGCTCGAGCGCGTGCGCGTCGCCGCTCGCGGCCTCGTGCTGCGCACGGACGAGCGCCTCGCGCGCCTCGACGATGTCGCGGAAGCCGGACATGAACGCCGAGAGGACGTCGCCCTCGGCCGCGACCTCGTGCGACTGCCGGTAGTAGCCGACCGTCGTGTCCTTCTTGATCACGGCCGTCCCGCCGTCGGGCTCGATCTCCTTGCCGATGAGGCGAAGGAGCGTCGACTTGCCGGCGCCGTTGGGCGCGACGAGCGCGGCGCGCTCGCCGATCGCGAGCGTGAAGGTGACGGACTCGAAGAGCGTGTCGCCGGCGTAGCCGAAGCGCAGATCGGCGACCTGGAGGACGGTCATGGCGCGCGCACTCTACCCCAGGCCTCGCGCATGGCGAGCGCGGCTCGTGCGGCGGTAGGCTCTCCGCGCCTCTTCACGGCGCCTCGCCGTTCGCTCGCGAGCGCGGCTCGTGTGGCGGCGCTCAGCCCTTCTTCTTCGACACCGGGACGTAGGCCGACTTCGGCGGCGCGTCCTTCACGTTCAGGTCGGGGTCTTCCTTGATGCGCCGGAGATCGCGCGCGAGGTCCTTCGCGTAGCTGATCCAGTAGTCGCGTCCGGGATCGACGCCGTCGTCCGGCACCGCCGCGCGGAGCGCCTCGATGACCTCGGGCGCGACGTAGGCCGCGAGGAGCGCGATCGCCTCGGCGCGGCTCGGGTAGAGGTCCGACGGCGCCGGCGCGCGCGTGACCGAGCCCGCGCCGCCCGCTCCGACGACGAACACGTCGCTCAGGCGCTCGCGCGGGCCGTCGCCCTTCGTCAGCCAGTCGACCGAGACGCCGAGCGCGTGGGCGAGCTTGCGCGCCGTGTCGAGCGGGAGGCGCGCGCCGCGATCGCCCGAGCGGAGCGAGTTGACGTACTGCGAGGTGAAGCCGGCGCGGCGCGCGAGCTCGCCGCCGCTCAGCCGGCGGGCGTCCATCGCCTCGCCGAGCCGCGTCTGCCAGTCGTCGCCCGTCGGCGAGGGCGCTTCGGGCGCGGGATCGCGCTCGCGGGAGCTCACCCGACCAGCCTACGCGGAGCCGCGCCCGGCGTCACCCGTTCGGACACTTTAGTTGACAACTTTAGTTTCTGTTTCAAGTTGACAGCATGAGTCGCTACCGCGTCGAGCCTGACCCCTTCCCCGGCCCCCAGCCCTCACACCGCGCCCGCGTCCACGTCGCCGCGCGGACCGACCGCGGCTGCGAGCGCGAAAACAACGAGGATCGCGCCGCCTTCGCGGACCTCGGGAGCAGCGTCGCGTTCGAGCCGCCGGCCGCCGCGGTCCTCCTGCCCGAGCCGGGCGCGTTCGTGGGCCTCGTCTGCGACGGCATGGGCGGCGAGGCCGGCGGCGAGATCGCGAGCCGGCTCGCCGTCGAGACGATCCTGCCCTTCCTCCGCGCGGCGGCGCTCGCCGGCGCTCCCGAGGGGCGCGTGGCGCGCGCGCTCGTCGCCAGCATCGAGGCCGCCTCCGCGCGGATCCAGGACGAGGCCCGCGCGTTCCCGCGCCTCGCGCGGATGGGCACCACCGCGACGCTGACGGCCCTCGCCGAGGGCTCACTCGTCTGCGCGCAGGTCGGCGACAGCCGCGCGTACGTGCTGAAGCGCGGCGCGCTCCGCCAGATCACGCGCGATCAAACGATGGCGGAGCTCCTGCGCTCGTCGGGGGCGATCGTTGCCGACGGCGCCCACGAGCTCGTGGGCGCGAACGTGATCCTCCAGGCCGTCGGCGCCTCGCGCCGCCTCGACGTCGCCCTCACGCACACGCCGCTCGACGACGGCGACGTGGTCCTCCTCTGCTCCGACGGGCTCTCCGGTGTCGTGCCGGACGCCGCGATCGCCGCGACGCTCCGCGACCACGCCGATCCCGACGCCGCCGCCGGCGCCCTCGTCGCGCGCGCGCTCGAAGCGGGCGCACCGGACAACGTCACGTGCGTCGTCTTCCGGCTCGAGCGCTGATCAGGCGTCGGCAGGGACGTCGAACGCGCCGGCGTAGACCTCGTCGACGGCGAGGAATCGTAGCACGCAGCCGTCAGGCGACGACGCGGCCGAGGGTCGCCACGGTCTCGTCGAACGCGACGCGATCGGCGGGCGACTGACGGAGAAACTGCTCGATCTTGGGCATCTTCGCGATGGCCTCGTCGAGCTCCTTGTCGCTGCCCTTCGCGTAGGCGCCGAGCATCACGAGGTCGCGCTTGGCCTCGTAGTGCGCGACGAGCGCGCGGAGGCGGCGCGCGGCGTCGCGGTGCTCCGGCGCGACGACGGCGTCCATCACGCGCGAGAGCGACACCGTCGGATCGACCGCCGGGTAGCGGCCGCGCGCGGCGACGGCGCGATCGAGCACGACGTGGCCGTCGAGGATGCCGCGCACCTCGTCGGCGATCGGCTCGTCCATGTCGCCGCCCTCGACGAGCACGGTGTAGATGGCCGTGATCGCGCCGCGCGCGCCCTGCCCCGAGCGCTCGAGCAGCCGCGGGAGCATCGCGAAGACGCTCGGCGGGTAGCCGCGCCGCGCCGGGGGCTCGCCGGCGGCGAGGCCGACCTCGCGCTGCGCGCGGGCGAAGCGCGTGACCGAGTCGACGAGGAGCATCACGCTCTTGCCTTGATCGCGGAAGTGCTCGGCGTAGGCAGTCGCGACCTGCGCGGCGCGGAGGCGCTCGAGCGCGGCGACGTCGCTCGTCGCGACGACGACGACGCTCCGACGGCGGCCCTCCTCGCCGAGCGCGTGCTCGAGGAACTCGCCGACCTCGCGACCGCGCTCGCCGACGAGCGCGACGACGACGACGTCCGCCGCGGTGCCCCGCGCGATCGCGCCGAGCAGCGTGCTCTTGCCGACGCCCGAGCCGGCGAAGAGGCCGACGCGCTGGCCCTCGCCCATCGTGAGCAGACCGTCGAGCACGCGCACGCCGGTCGCGAGCGGGCGGGTCACCGGGCGGCGCTCGAGCGCGATCGGAGGATCGGCGTCGACCGGGACGACCGCGCCGCCTTCGATGGGACCCAGGCCGTCGATCGGCCGCCCGAGACCGTCGACGACGCGGCCGAGCAGCGCGTCCGACGCGCGCACCGCGAAGCCGGCGCCGGTGGACTCGACCTCGTCGTCCGGGCCGATTCCGACGATCGCGCCGAGCGGCATCCCGATCGCCTCGCCGCGCTCGAAGCCGACCACCTCGCAGGCGAGCGGCTCGCCGCGGCGCTTCACCATCACGACGTCGCCGACGCGGACGCCCGGCATGCTGAAGCGGAGCGAGAGGCCGGTCACGCCGAGCACGCGCCCGACGGGCCGGAGCGCGGCGGTCGCAGCGAGCTTTGCCTTGAGCGCGTCCAGCGAGGACATCGCTTCAGGCTACAACTACTTCGTGCCGGCCGCGCGGGCCTTGCCGGGCTCTTCGGCGCTGGCGGCCCTGCCGGCCCGGAGCTCGGTCTCGAGCTCGGCGAGGAGCTCGCGGGCGCGCTCGCTGAGCTTCGTGGGCACGTCCACTTGCACGACGGCGACGAGCGAGCCGCGCCCGCGGCCGTCGAGGCGCGGGACGCCTTGCGCCTTGATCTGGAAGACCGATCCCGACTGCGTGCCTGCCGGGATGCGGCAGGGGACGGTGGTGTCCGCCGGATCGTCGACCGAGTCGCCGATCGACGGGACGCGGATCTCCGCGCCGAGCGCGGCGTCGGAGAACGAGACGTGGACGCGGGTGACGAGATCGGCGCCGTCGCGCTCGAAGCGCGCGTCTTCCTCGACGTCGATCTCGACGTAGAGATCGCCCGCCTGCGCGCCGTTCGGGCCCGGCATGCCCTGGCCGGGGATGCGCAGCTTCTGCCCGCCGTCGATGCCCGGCGGGAAGCCGACGACCACCTTGCGTGCCTTCTCGGTCGCGCCGTGGCCCTTGCACGTCTTGCAGTGGTCCTTGATGACCACGCCCTGGCCGTGGCACCGCGGGCAGGGCGTCGTGAACATCACGAAGCCGCGCGCGTTCGAGACGTGGCCGCTGCCGCGGCAGTGCCCGCAGGTCTCGGGCTTCGTCCCCGGCTTCGCGCCCGAGCCCTGGCAGTCCTCGCAGCGCGTGGGCGCGTTGACGGTGATCTCGCGCTTGAGACCGAAGGCGGCTTCGCGGAGGTTCAGGCGCGCCTGCACACGGAGGTCGGCGCCGCGCCGGGCCTGCCGGCGTCCGCCGCCTCCACCGAAGCCGAAGCCGCCGCCGGAGAACATCTCCGCGAAGAGGTCCTGCATGTGCGCGAAGACGTCCGATGCGTCGCCACCGCCGCCCATGCCGCCTTCGAGCCCGGCGTGACCGAACTGGTCGTAGATCTGCCGTTTCTCGTCGTCGGAGAGGACCTGGTAGGCCTCGTTCACGACCTTGAACTTGACCTCTGCGGTGGCGTCACCCGGATTGCGATCCGGATGATGCTTGAGCGCTTCGCGCTTGTACGCCTTACGGACCTCGTCGGCGCTCGCGGTCCGCTCGACACCCAGAACTTCGTAGTAATCGCGCTTTTCCGACATGGAGCAGAACCGTGCCGCGAGCCGCAAGGTAAGGCGCGGGCAATGGGTGTCAAGCACCCTAGCACGGGCGAAGGCCGCGCTGCTCGAGGTGCGTGAAGGAGAGCGCCGGCCGCCGGCCCGCGCTACGAGCTCTCGGCGCGCCCGCGCATCTGCTCGAGGAGCGCAGCCTGCCGAGCGAGCTCCGAACGTGCGTGCGAGAGAGCCTCGCCCGACTCGGCCGCGACGCGCGCCGCGTGCTCCTGCGCGAGCGCTTGGCGAAGCGCGTCGAGCTCGGTGAGCGCGCGCGACAGCTCGGCAGAGGCGTCGCCCGTCCCGAGCTTGGGCGCCTCGGCGCTCGCGGGCCTCGACGCCGCCTTCTCTGCGTCGGCGACGAGACGCGCGCGCTCGTTCTCGAGCTCGGTGATCCGCCATGCGCGCGCCGTGAGCTCGCCCTCGCGGCGCGCGACCTCGGAGGCGAGCTCGTCGAGCTTGTGCCGGAGGCGAGCGGCCGCCTCGGCGGCGGCCGGGTCGACGCGCGGAGCCGGCGGGGGCAGCGGCGCGGCGACCTCGAAGACGCCGTTCGTCACGCCCTCGCGCGACTCTTCGAGCGAGGTCACGAGCTCCCTGACGAGCTCTTCGCGTCGGACGAGCTCCTTCTCGAGCCCGGCGACGACGCGCGCGCGGTCGCGGAGCTGCTGCTCGTACGCCGCGGTCTCCGCCGCGTGCGCCTCGGCGAGCTGCGCGAGATCGGCGACGTTCAGCGCGAGGGCCGCCTCGGCCCGCTCGGCCCGCGCGATGATCGCGGTGACGTCGGGGAGCCGCGTGTCGACGTGGGTCGCCGCGTTCTCCTCGCGGGTGGCGATGTCCGCGAGCGCGGCGGCGAGCGCGGCCTCGGCCCGCTCGGCGCGCGTGACGACCTCGCCGATGTCGACGACGTCGATCGCGATGGTCGGCGCCTCCGCCGACCGCCGCGTGTCGAGCTCGGCGCTGAGCGCGGCGATACGATCGTCGCGGTCGAGCGTCCCCTGCTCGGCCTGGAGCAGGCGGTGCTCGAGGGTGCCGAGCGTCTGCTGCGAAGCGGCGAGCACGGTCTCGAGCTCCATCGCGCGCGTCAGCGCGGCGTCGCGTTCGCCGGCCGCGCGGTCGAGCCGAGCGGCGGCCTCGACGCTGCGCACGTCGGCCACGACGAGCCGATCGCGGGACTCGTCGAGCTGGACGGTGAGGAGCTCCGCCTTGAGCTGCGCCGCCGCGAGGGCGGCCTCGAGCGCGAGCGTCGAATCGGGCGCGGGCTCGCCCGGCGAAGACACCTGCACGATCGCGTACGGATCGAGCTCGGGCCGCCGGCCCCGCCGATCTCCGGGCGCGCGCTCCGAGGCGACCACGACGAAGACGCTCGGGGCGGGCGACGACGCGAGCCGCGTGTCGACGCTGACCGCGGGCGCCTCGTCCGTGGTGCCGCCGAGCTCGGCGAAGACGACGCCCGCGAACGGCACGACGCCGGCGAGCGAGACGTCCTCGAACTCCGCGGCGAAGGCGTCGTAGAGCTCTCCGTAGGCGAGCGCGGCCGGTCCGAGCTCGGCCCCGAAGGGCGGCTCGTCCTCGTCGGCGCTCGCGGCGACCTTGGCGCGGCCCATCGCCACGACCGCTCCGCTCCCGGCGACCGCGCGGCGAAGGCGCGCGACCACCGCGCGCGGATCGTCGAGCTCCGCGAGGTCGGGGACGATCGCGAGGTCGAACGCGCCATCGCGGACGTCGAGGTCGGCGACGAGCGCCCGGACCGTGACGCCGCGCGGAGCCTCTCGGGCGGCGTTCGCCGCGCGCGCAGGATCGGGATCGAAGACGTGCACGGCGCGCGCGCCGAGCTCGAGGAGGCGCTCGGCGATCGAGCTCTCGGCGTCGCCGAGCACGACCGCATGCGCGTCGACCGCGAGCGGCTCCGCGTAGACCAGGAGCGCGTCGATCAGGGACGCGGGCGCGGCCTCGTCCGCGTCGTCCTCGCTGTGCTCTCGTCCGCTCGTCATGCGCCGGCTCTTTCTATCACAGCGCCGAGACCGGCGGGTGTCGGCGTCGCGGCCGGTCAGGCCGCGCGGGCGGCGACGAGCAGGCCTCGACGCTCCTTGCCCTTCCAGGCCACGCGCGCGGGCGGATTCGGCCGATCGGTCACGCGCCGCCCCTCGAGGGAGAGGACCAGCTTCGCGACGAGCGCCGCCGTCGCGCGCGGCGTGGCCTCGTCCGGGCTGAGCCGAACGACACGCTCCTCGGGCGTCCGGCCGGGCACGACCGGCGTGCCCGACGCCACGCGCGCGATCCGCTCGGACGCCGCCGACCCGTCGTCGAAGCGCACGAACACCTCGGGCACCGCGCCGTGGCCGCTCGGACAGGTGGCGAGCGCGAGCTCGATCGCGCGGAGGCCCGGCGTACGGTCACGCGGCGCGCACACGAGGCGGATCTCGTCGAGCGCACCGAGCGACGCCGACGAACGCGCGTCGCCGGTCGGCCCGACGACGCGCCCGATCGTCCCGACCTCGACGTGCGCGAGATCGAGCATCGACGCGAGCGCGTCACGCGTAGGACGGAGGAGACGCGCCGCGAGCTCCGTCGGTGTCGGCACGAGCTCGGCCCGCGTGCCGGTGACGAAGATCGGGAGCAGCGCCGCGGACGCGAGCGGCAGCGCGATCGCGATCTGCGGTACGCGCGCGCGGAGGAGCCACGAGGTCGCGGTCACCGCGCACGCGATCGCCAGAAGGACGAGGCGTGCCCGCGTCGTCGCGACGTCGAGCGCGTCGGTGGGGAGCGGCGAGGGACGACCGGGCAGGAGCGCGCGCGGATCGGAGACCGAGCGCCACGCTCCGGGCCCGCGCGGCCGCGCGACGGGCGCGGGAGCCCGATGCGCCGCGAGCGCCATCGCCAGCGCCACGAGCAGCGCGCCGGCGGTCGCGTTCCACCAGAGGAGCGTCGCGAGCGCGAGCGCGACGGCGATGCCGTAGGCGAACGGCCCGGTGTGCCACGGCATCGGGACGAGCGGACGCGCCTTCGCGCCGCGGAGGGCGGCGGCCGCACGCACGGCCTTCTGCTTCTCGCGGAGCAGCGCCGCGAGGACGCCAGCGAGCGCCGCAAACCCGCACGCGACGAGCGCGCGCCTGAGGTTCGAGCCGAGCATCGACGGCGCCTCGACCGGGCCGGTCGCGGCAGGACGAAGCTCGGGCGACGTCACGCGCGGGAATGCCTTCGGATCGATGCGCGCCGCCCAGGTCACGACCTCTCCGCGCGGAACGTGCGCGCGGACGAGCTCGAGCTCGTCGCGCTCGACCGAGCGCCGTAGCGTCGCGAGCGTCGTCGTCGACTCCGCCGCCGCCGCCAGGCGCGGCTCGGTCGGCGCGGCGGGCAGATCGAAGATGACGCGGGCGCCGTCGTGGCCCTCCGGCGCCGGCGGCGCGGCCCACGCGAGCTTCCACATCGCGCCGTCGCGCGTCAGCATCTTCGTGGCGACGAGGTCGAGCCGGTACTTCACGTCGACGACATAGGCGCCGCGTCCGAGCCCCTTCCCCTCGTCGATCACGACGCGGATCGTCCCAGGAGCGTTGGGCGCGACCTCGACGCGCGCGGGGATCTCGACGCCGCCCGTCCCCTCGGCGCCGCGCTGCGCGCGCGTGAGCACGACGTCGGGCAAGAGCTCGCCTCGCGGATCCACGCCCGCGAGCTCGAGCGTCTTGAAGTGACCGGCGACGATGCGATAGCGGAGGTGATGCTGCACGATCGCGAGGCCGTCCGTGCCCACCTCGACGCGCACGTCGTCCGAGGTCTCGTGCATCTCCTGCCATCCGCCGGCGCCCGCGTGGGGCGCGAACGCGAGGGCGACGGACGCGAAGGCGATCGAGAGGAGGCGTGAGGGCCGATGTCCAAGCACTAACTCACATCTACCTACATCCCGCCGCGGGTCCAATTTTGGACCCTCTCGGAGCGTCGGCGGCGCGTCAGTGGCTCATCACGAGCTTCACGATGTCCTCGATCACCGCGCGCGAGACGCGGAGCGAGCCCACCGACGAGCCGGCCCTCGCGCTCGCCGACGGCCCCTCCGCGCGCCCCGTGAACACGAACGGGACGAGCCCCTTGTGGGGCAGCGACGGGATCGACGAGAACGGCGACCTCTCGGGATCGTTCGTGAGGGCGGTGACGACCATGAGCCCGCGAAGCGTCGCGAACCCGCCGGAGTTCACTTTGCCTTCACGAAGCGCTTCCATACCCGCAGCCTTGCCGAGCGATTTCGCGTCGGGCGCCGACGCGAGCGACGCCGCCGCCTTCTCTGCGACGAGCTTCGCGTCGAGGCCCACGCCGAGCCACGTCGCCGCTCCGTCCGGAATCGCGAAGACGTGAACCACGGCGGGCTTCAGCGCGATCTTCTTCGGTGCGGGCGGCTTCGCGACGGGAGCCGAGCCGCGCTTCGCCGGAGCGCGCAGCCCCGAGTCGAGGGAACCGGGCGGAGGCGGCACGGCCATCGCGGAGGGGCCGGCGCCGTAGTCGACGATGTCTTCGCGCGGGATCGTGATCTCGAGGTGCACCGTCTCCTTCGGCAGCGTCACGCCCGCCGGGACCGGCGCGATGCGCATCCGCGGCAGCGTCGGCGCGGTCGACATCGTCTTGGCCCACTTGGCGAACGCCGGACGGTTCCACAAGACAGGCCAGTCCTTGAGGATCGGCCCCACCTTCGCGATCGGCTCGTTCACCTGATAGAGGTGCCAGCCGACGATCTGCGTGCCGAGCCGGAGCCGCGCTTCCGCTTCGCCGGCGAGGTCCGTGGGCTTGACCGTCTTCAGGTGCGCGAAGGCCTTGTCGAGCGCGGCTTGATCGACCCCCTTGCCGTAGACGCCCGGGCCGCTCGTGAAGAGGGCGAGCATGCGATCGGCGACGAGGTCCTTGATCGCCTTCTGCTCGGCGTCGGGCAGCCCGAACGAGCTCGTCGCCTCGAGCATCAGGTTGGCGAGCAGCTCGCGCGGATGATCGAGCAGCTTGGGGTCCGATCCACGGCCGAAGAACGCCAGGTCCGTCTCGCCGGGCAAGCGCCAGAACGCCGCCGGCGGGGCGTCGCCACGGTCGGTCGTGAGGAGCCGCGCGAACACGCTGCTCGTCGACTGGAGCTCGAAGCGCGTGGTCGCGACGAGCCCGGTGTCCGCGATCTGCGCGTCGACCGTGAGCTTCTGCGCGTCGTTGACGATGTCCATCACCTCGCCGAGCGACGCGTCGACGAGCTCGCGCACCGCAGGGCTCTGCGAACCGAGCAGCGAGCGCGCGAGGATCGGCAGGCTGGCGCGGAGCTCCTGCAGCGGCGCGCGCACCGGCTCGGGCCTCACCTCGACGTGGACGTCGCTCGTCCACCTCTCGCGCGGCATCGTCCGGCTCAGGTACGGCACGAGCGACTCGAGCGCCGCGCTCTCTCCGCAGACGAGGCGCGCCCCCTCCGCGGCCGGCGCGAGCACGCATCCCTCGCCGTCGCCGTCGCTGTCGTCGTCCTCGTCGTCGTCGGGCCCGCTCGAGCCTCGACCGCCGGGCGCGATCGCCGCCCGCGGCGGCCGCCGCTTGCCGAGCCCCTCGACCTTGTACTGCCCGTTCTCGCCGGCGATGAGGCGATGGCTCTCGCCGAGCTTCGCCCGCGCCTGGTCGTAGCTCTTCACCGCGACGGAGAACGCGTACACGGGGTCGACGCCGCGGCGCGAGAGGCCGACGGTGACCGCGGCGTCGATCGGCTGCGAGAGGTCGACGACGGCGGCGACGGCGTCATCGGCGATCGACCGCACGAGGTCCGCGCCGCTCGGCAGCGGCAGGCGCGTCCATGCCCCGACCGCCGAGACGATCGCGTCGGGCTTGTTCACCCGGCCGAGGACGACGAGCCCCGGCGGCGCGGGCACCGGCGAGACGTCGATCGGCTTCTCCTTCGAGGCGGCCGCCGGCGCCGGCTTGGCCGCGACCGTCGCCGCCGGGGGCGGCGAGCCGCAGGCCGCGACGGAGCAGCCGGCGAGCACGAGTGGAAGGGAAAAGACGCGGTGGGCTCGACGAAGGACGGGCATGCCGCCGGCGAGGATACGCCTGATTCTCTCCTGCCGAGCGACCTTCGGCGCTCGGGCGTCCGGCCTGTCAATCTTCCATCCGCGACGAGTTCGTGTCTTCCTTCACGGAGCATCACCGTGGCAGTCCCCCAGATGAATCCGGCCCAGCAAGTGGCCGTCGAGCACCAGAACGGCCCCATGCTCGTCCTCGCGGGCGCGGGCTCCGGCAAGACGCGCGTCATCACCCACCGGATCGCGCGGCTCCTCGAGCGCGGCGTCCCGGCGCACATGATCTGCGCGCTCACCTTCACCAACAAGGCCGCCGGCGAGATGGCCGAGCGCGTCCATCACATCGTCAAGGAGCAGCGCCTCGGCGGGAAGGACGGAGCCAAGGGCATCGTCATCTCGACGTTCCACTCCTTCGGCCTCATGGTGCTCGGGCGCGAGCGCAAGTCGCTCGGCGGCACGTTCACCATCTTCGATCAGGGCGACTGCGTCGGAGCGGTGAAGGACATCCTGAGCCGCATCCACGCGAACAAGGCGGTCGACTCCGCGGCGGTCCTCGCCCGCATCTCGAACGCGAAGAACGCGTTCCTCTCGCCCGACGAGCTCGAGGTCCGCGAGGGCGACGAGTACGACGAGATCACGAAGGTCGTCTACCCGAAGTACCAGAGCGCGCTCCGGAGCTTCCGCGCGTTCGACTTCGACGACCTCGTCGTGGAGGTCGCGCGCCTCTGGAAGGAGCGCGCGGACATCCTCGATCGCTGGCAGAAGGAGTACCTCTACGTCCTCGTCGACGAGTACCAGGACACGAACCGCGCGCAGCTCGAGGTGCTCCGCCTCCTCTGCGAGCGCCACAAGAACATCTGCGTCGTCGGCGACGACGACCAGTCGATCTACGCGTGGCGCGGCGCGGACGTCCGCAACATCCTCGACTTCGAGGAGCAGTTCGCGGGCGCCAAGGTCGTCAAGCTCGAGCAGAACTACCGCTCGACGGCGCCGATCCTCGCGGTCGCGAACTCGGTCATCGAGAAGCGCTCCGACTCCAAGTACAAGAAGCGCCTCTTCACCGAGAAGCTCGGCGGCGACAAGGTGAAGCTCGGCGTCGCGCCGTCGCCCGAGGCCGAGGCCGCGTACGTCGCGCGCGAGCTCCGGCGGATCATCCGCGAGGAGCAGCGCAAGCCCAAGGACTGCGCCATTCTCTACCGGTCGAACGGCCAGGCGAAGCTCCTCGAGGAGCAGCTCCGTGAGCAGGGCGTGCCTTACCGCATGATCGGCGGGCAGCAGTTCTTCGAGCGCAAGGAGGTCAAGGACGTCCTCGCCTACCTGAAGCTCGCCCTGAACCGCGCCGACGAGATCAGCCTCCGGCGCGTCATCAACTACCCGCCGCGCGGCATCGGCGACACGAGCGTCGAGAAGCTCACGCAGCACGCGACCGCGAAGGGCTGGTCGCTCTGGCAGGCGGTCGAGCGGGTCGACGGCCTCGACGGCGTCTCGAACCCGGCGCGCGACGGCTGCAAACAGCTCGAGGGAATCGTCGGCGACCTTCGGAAGAAGCTCCTCATCGAGCGTGCGCCGGCGAGCGGCGTGGCGCGGGAGCTCTGCGAAGCCATCGGTCTGAAGAAGGACATCGACGCGACGTCGACCTCGACCAACGCGGGCGCGCGACGCTGGGGCAACGTCGAGGGGCTCTTCGGCATCCTCGGCCGCCGCGAGCAGCGCGTCGAGGCGAAGGGCGGCGACGCGACCGCCGAGCGCGATCTGATGGCCTTCCTCCACTCGCTGACGCTGCAGATGTCCGACGAGGACGAGGACCCCGGCAACGTCGTGACGCTGTCGACGCTGCACGGCAGCAAGGGGCTCGAGTTCGACGTCGTGTACTTGATCGGCTGCGAAGAGGGCCTCATCCCGCACATGCGGACGCTCGAGACGCGGGCGACGGACACGTCGGGGGTGCCCGGCGCGGCGGCAGGCAACTCGCAGGACATCGAGGAGGAGCGGCGCCTCTTCTACGTCGGCGTCACGCGCGCGAGGCAGCGGCTCGAGCTCCTCCGCTGCAAGCACCGTGTCATGCGCGGCAAGCCGATGCCGCGTACGCCTTGCCGCTTCTTGATGGACATCGACGACGAGCTGCTCGAGCACTTCGAGGTCAAGGACGCCTCGCCGATGAGCGTCAGCGAGATGGCCACGAGCGCGAACAACCTCCTCGCGATGCTCGACGCGCTCGGGAAGTAACGAAGGAGACGCCGACCCGCATGAGGGGTGGCTCGTCGCGCGCGGCGCGCGACCCTTCGATGGCGTCGTGCGCTCCGGGTGACACTCGAAGGGTCCGCTGATACGAACGGGCGTGCTCTTCTCTCGTGTCCTTGCGACGTCCACCCTCGCGGTGTCCCTGCTCGTGGCGTGCGCGAGCGCGCCGACGAAGCCTGGTCCCCGAGCGATGAATCCTTGCGTGTCGTGCACGCCGGAGTCGTACTGCGCGAGCTGGTCTCCGCCGGACGATCGCCGGTGCACGACGACGGCCGACTGCATCGTCACGGTCGTGAAGTTCCCGGACGTGCACTGCAGCTTCGGGTACTACGGAGGCTCCGTCTCCGCCGTCACCTCACACGCCGGAGAGCCGCGCGTCCGCGCGCGCCTCGAGGCGCTCGACCCGTGTCAGCTCTACGAGCATGTGCGCGGAGGGAGCGTCTGCGCAGCGCCTCCGCTGGAGTGCGTCGGCGGTCTGTGCGGGTACGAGAACGCTCCGCCGCACATCGCGTACTGAAGAGCCGTCCAAGCATTGGACGATTCGGGAGCTCGAGGGGGACGAAGCGATCGTCGCGGAAGCGATCGTCGTGTCAGATGCGCTCGCCGCCGACGTAGCGAACGTCGCAGGCGCCGTTCACGTCGGAGACCTTGATGAAGGCCCGGATCCGCGTGCGGTTGTTCACGAGCGACCGGTCCGAGAGATGGAGCGCGAGGCTGTCCTTGGCGACCTCTCCGACCGTGAGGTTCTTCCCCGCCCAACGCGGGTTCTCGAGCCTCGGCTTCTCGATGAACCCGCCGACGATGCCCTTCATGTTGACGAGCACGCGGACGTACCCCTCGTAGCCGGCCTGCTGCTCGAGCGGGAGGTCGGGCCGCCGCAGCGGGCTCCCGTCCGGCTTGTTCACCTGGAAGAGCTCGACGGTGCAGACGTCTCCGGAGCAGAGCTCACCTTCCTGCCGCCAGTGCGCGAAGCCCTCCACCTGGAAGACCGTGCCCGCCGCCTTGCGGCTGCACACCTCGGGCTCGGAGCTCATGAGGCCCGCGCGCCCGACCGCCATCTCCCGGAAGGCGATGGGATCACCCTTGGTCGCGGGGCTCGAGCACGCTCCCACGCCGATCGCGCCGAAGGAGGCCGCGAGGAAGATGAAGGGCCGACCGGGTCGCACCCGCCGATGCTAGCAGGCTCCTCGAGGGCACGCCCGCGCGCGATCGGCCAAGCGGACGCGAGCGCGCATGCCCTCGAAGCGTCGTGCAAGCTGAAGTCCGTCTTGCGCGATCGCTTACCGGCGCTTCACGCGCATGCCCCAGCAGACGAGCTCGCCGTCGCCGTCGAAGTCGATCGCGCACGTCGCGTAAGGGCCGGTCGCGATCGGGCCGACGTCGTGGAGCTCGGTGCCGGAGACCTGGTGGAAGCCGACGTCGGCGAGGTCGTGGCGCGCGAGCTGGCCGTGGTCGTTCTTGCCGCGGCAGCGGACGCGCCTGCCCTGCACCGCGCAGAGGTGATCCTCGCCGACGGCGAACGAGCGCACGTCCGAGAACCCCTGCACCTCCTCCGCCGGTCCGGGCCGAACGCAGACGAGCCGCGATGCGCCGACGACGCCGCAGACCTTGACCGGGCCGACGCCGATCGCCGTGACCGAAGGGAGGCCGTCGACCGCGTGCGCTTCGCGCTCGAAGGTCCAGCACACCACCTCCGTCGCGGTCCGCGCGCACGCCTGCGTCCCCGACGCGGCGAGCTGGACCGCCGCGCCGCCGATCCCCTCGACGCGCTTCGCCGTGTCGGGCTCGGCGTCGCGCCAGCACGTGACGCCCCCGTCCGCGCCGATCGCGCACGCGTGCGTCGCGCCCGCGGCCAGGCTGCCGCTCGGCTTCGTGGAGCGCGCGGACTCGCGCTTTTCGCCGGCGGGCGGGCCGCAGCGCACCATCCGATCGTTCGCCGATCGCGCGCAGACGGCGCGATCGGTCACGGCGATCTCGTCGATCGACGCGCCGAGCCCGCTCGCGACGGTCTCCTTCTCCGGCCAGCCGCGCTCGGGATCCCCCCAGCAGACGACGACGGAGTCCTCCGCGCGGAGCGCGCAGGCGCCGCTCGCGCTCACCGAGACGCGTAGCCACTTGCCCTCGTGGTGCTCCCACTCCGGCGCCGGTGGCGGCGGGCCGGCGTCGCGCGCGGTCCACTCGGCGATCTTCGCGCTCAGATCGGCGACGCTCCCCGAGACCGCGTAGAGGCAGGCGAGCGCGCTCGATCCGAGCATCAGCGCCCAGCCCGCGCGGCGCCTCTGCCGCGTCTGCCCGTGGACGACGAAGCGCTCGACGATCCGCCCGGTGCCGAAGCCGAGGAACGCGACGATCAAGACGACGATCCACGGCATCCCCTCGCCACGGACGATTCGCGCACCCAGGATCGGGATGACGATCGCGATCGTGGTGACGAGCCGGACGAGCACGGCCCGGATCATACGCGCTGCGAGGCCTGGCTTGACGTCGTCGAGACAGTCGCGCGCGATCGGACGCCCTCCTCCGACGCCGGTCCGATGGTTCCATTCCTAAGGAGAATTGTGCCAATCCCAAGGATACGAGAATGGCACTTCGCCTACCGATAGGTTGTTTGGGCTCGCCTCGATCCGGCGTATGCTGAACTACCATGCGCGTATCGCTCAGGACCGTTGTGCCCTTCGTCCTCGTCGCGATCGCGTCCGTCGGCGCGTGTGTCGGGGACGATCCCGCCGTCGTCGGAGGACCCCAGGACGAGCGCGACGGCGGGCCGTCGAGCTCCGAGCCTGACGGCGGCACGCCCACCGACGACGCCGGTGGGTCGACGCCGGAAGGCGGCGCTTCGTGCACCGCTCCCCTCGCCGACTGCAACGGCGACGGCGTATGCGAGACCTCGCTCGTGAGCGATCCGGAGAACTGCGGGGCCTGCGACCACGACTGCGGCGCCGGCGGGACCTGCACCGCCAGCGAGTGTCAGCCCGTGACGCTCGCCAAGAGCCTGACCGGCGCGGTCTCGGTCGCGGTGAACGCGAGCGCGCTCGTCGTCTTGAAGGAGGGCGGCCCTGGGGTGTGTCCGAAGGACGGCTGCGGCGCATCGAGCCCGACGAGCCTCGTCAGCGGCGAGTACGTCCCCTCCGCGCCGCACACGATCTACGTCGACGCGGTGAACGCATACTGGCTCGGAAAGCAAGCCGCCGCCGGCTTCGAATACGCGCTTCGGAAGTGTGCGATCGCGGGATGCGGGCTCGCGCCGACGTCGATCGACGACGCGCAGATTGGAGCGGAGATGCGCGGCGAGGGCAACGCGGTTCTCCGCTACGACGAAACCGGTTCCCTCTCCAAGATCTACGTCGACGGCAGCAAGGCGAAGGAGTACCTCACCACCCCGTACCGTCCGTCGTCGTTCCGCTTCGCGCTCGCCTCCGGGAAGATGGCCTTCAGCAACACCGACGGCTCGACGGGCGGCAACGCCGGCGTCTGGATCGGCGATTTCACGAACGCGGTCCCGACGAAGATCATGAACATCGGACGCCTGGTCGCGATCGCGAACGGAAGCGTCTTCGCCTCGCGCCCGGACGACGCCACCCATGACGCCATCTACGTGTGCCCGTTCGCCGGCTGCGGCGGCGTCGGCACCAAGTTCGGCGCCAACGGCGCGACGACCGGAACGGGAAAGATCGCCGACATCGCCGCAGACGCCTCGGGCGTCTACTGGGTCGAGACCATCGGACAGGTCGGACGCGTCATGCGCTGCACGCTCCCCGCCTGCGCCGGCGGGCCGAAGGCGCTCGCCGTCGCGCAGGACAAACCCGTCTCGATCACGCTCGACGACAAGTTCGTCTACTGGGTGAACGCCGGCGCCTCGGCCAACAACGGCGCCGTCCTTCGCGTGGCGAAGTAAGAAGGACGGCGCGAGCGCTCGCGGCGCTCGCGCCGATGCGGCCTCGACGCCGAGCGCCCGAGGCGCCGGCGCCGAGTCACGCGGTCTTCGCAGCGCGCACGCGCTCGACGAGCACCCGCGCGACGTCGGCGACGGGGACGAGCTCCGCCTTCTTCGGGTCCGACTCGGTGCGCGGCTTCAGCTCGACGTTGCCGTTCGCGAGCGCCTTGGCGCCGATCGTCACCCGGAGCGGCATGCCGAGGAGGTCGGCGTCCTTGAACTTCACGCCGGGACGCTCGTCCCGATCGTCCCAGAGGACGTCGACGCCGGCCGCGACGAGCTCGTCGTAGAGCTTCCGGGCCGCGGCGAGGACGGGCTCGTCCTTGCCGATGCTGACGAGGTGCACCTTGTACGGCGCGATGCTCATCGGCCAGCGAATGCCGTCGGCGTCGTGGTGCTGCTCGATCGTCGTCGCGACGAGGCGCGAGACGCCGATGCCGTAGCAGCCCATGACGATCGGCTGCTTCTCCATCTTGTCATCGCTGTAAGTCGCGCCCATCGCCTCGGAGTACTTGGTGCCGAGGATGAAGATGTGGCCGCCCTCGATGCCGCGGTACGTCTTCAGCTTGCCCTCGCGGCCGGCTTCGCCGCACACCGCGCACCCGTCGCCGTCGGTGGCGAGCCGGATGTCGGCGACGTCGCCGTCCCAGTCGCGCCCACGGCTGACGCCCGTGAAGTGGTGGTCGGTCTCGTTCGCGCCGGTGACGGCGTTCTTCACCGCGGCGGCGGCGCGGTCGACGACGACCTTGCCCTTGAAGCCGACCGGGCCGGCGAAGCCGACGGCGGCGCCGGTGGCCTTCTGGACGTCGGCGTCGGCGGCCATGAACACCTCGTCCACGCCGAGCGCGCGCGCGAGGCGGATCTCGTTGACGTCGTGATCGCCGCGGACGATCGCGAGCACGAGCTCCTTGCCGGCGAGGTAGACGAGCGACTTGAGGAACTTCTCCTTCGGCTTCTTCAGGAAGCGCGAGACGTCCTCGATGCTGCCCACCTTCGGCGTGTGGACCTTCGCCTTGTCCTCGGCGGCCTCGGCCTCGTCGGTCGCGGGCGGCGCCTTCACGGTCGCGATCTCGACGTTCGCGGCGTAGTCGCACGTGTCGCACGCGACGATCGCGTCCTCGCCCGAGTCGGCGAGCACCTGGAACTCGGCGCTCGTCGAGCCGCCGATCGCGCCGGGATCCGCGGCGACGAGCCGGTAGGTGAGCCCCAGGCGATCGAAGATGCGGCAGTACGTCTGGCGCATCGTCTCGTAGCTCGCCTTCGCGGCGTCCTCGCTCACGTCGAAGGAGTACGCGTCCTTCATCAAGAACTCGCGGCAGCGGAGGAGGCCGCCGCGCGGGCGCGGCTCGTCGCGGTACTTCGACTGGATCTGGTAGAGGTTCGTCGGCATATCGCGGAAGCTCTTGATCTCGCGACGCGCGATGTCGGTGACGATCTCCTCGTGGGTCGGGCCGAGGTGGAACTCGCCGCCCTTCCTGTCCTCGAGGCGGAAGAGCGTGGCGCCGTAGAGGTCCCAGCGGCCGGTCTCCTTGAAGTACTCCGCCGGCAACAGGGCTGGCATCAGGATCTCCTGCGCGCCGGAGCGGTTCATCTCCTCGCGGACGACGGCCTCGATGTTCTTGAGGACCCGGAGGCCGAGCGGCAGGTAGTCGTACATGCCGGCGCCGACCTTGCGGATGTAGCCGGCGCGGACGAGCAGCTTGTGGCTCGCGTTCGCGGCGTCCGCGGGAGCCTCCTTGACCGTGGGGATGAGAGCGCGTGTGTAGAGCATGTGCGGGCCGAGGACTTACCACGGCCGCCGGCAGACCTCGATCAGTTCGGCAGGTCAGAAGCGCTGGAACCGCTCGGGGTGACGGGGCGGCAGCCCGATGAACGCGCGGACGAAGTCGAGCGAGCTCACCATGCCGACCGCCACGCCCAGCTCGTCGACGACCACGAGGTGGTGGTACTCGCTCTCGGCGAGCAGCCTGGCGCCCTCCTCGACGGTCGCGCTCGCCTTCACGGTCTCGACCGTGCCCGAGGGCTGGAAGTGCGCGCGGTCGTCGCCGGCGAGGTCGCGGAGCGAGACGACGCCGACCGGGCGGTGCGTCTCGTCGAGCACCGGCACGGCGGTGATCCCGAACTCGATGATGTGCCGGCGCGCGAGCGACACACGGTCGCCGTCGCGGATGTAGAGCAGCTTCGGGTTCATGATGTCGGCGACGGTCTTCGGCATGACTTCCTCGCGCGGGCTTTGCGGGTGGCGGCTCAGACGAAGCGCGGCTGTCCCGTGGACTCGGTGACGGCGAGCCACAGCGCGCCGTCCGGATCGATGCGCTTGGTCTCCGAGAGGACGAGCGGCAGCGGCACGTGCGTGAAGGCGCGGTGGAGCCGGCCGATCATCATGTCGCTCTTCCCGGCCATCGCGGCGTGGACCGCGTAGCGCGCGAGATCGGCGCAGAACTCGGCGTCGATCGCGCCGGCGGGGACGCCGCGGAGCATGTAGCTCGGGTCGATGTACTTGATCGTGGCCGGAAGCCGTCGCTCGTCGAAGTGGCGCGCGATCGCGCGCTTCAAGTACGTCCCGACGTCGAGCTCGGCGGTCTGGAAGCAGAGGTTCCCGGAGGGGTCGCGCGGGACGTCGGCCCCCCGCTCACGGAGGAGCTCGACCGCGCACCCCTCGGCGACGACGACGACGGCGTGGCGCCGCTCGCGCAGGCGCCACTCGAGGTGATGAAAGAGCCCGGCCGGGCCGTCGAGCCGGAACGGGACCTCGGGGACGAGGCACACGTTGACGTCGTGGCTCGCCATCGTGGCGTGCGCGGCGAGGAACCCCGCCTCGCGCCCCATGAGCTTCACCAGCCCGACGCCGCGCTCGACGGAGAGCGCCTCGGTGTGCGCGGCGTCGACGGCGACGCGCGCCATCGCGACGGCCGTCTCGAAGCCGAACGTCTTGTCGACGAACGCGATGTCGTTGTCGATCGTCTTCGGGACCCCGATGACGCCGATGCGCGCGCCCCGTCGCGCGATCTCCCGGGCGATCGCGTGGGCGCCGCTCATCGTGCCGTCGCCGCCGATCGCGAAGAGCAGGTCGATGCCGTGCGCGACGAGCGTGTCGACCATCACCTCCGGCGCGTGCGCGCCGCGCGAGGTGCCGAGGATCGTCCCGCCGAGCCGATGCACGTCGCGGACCTCGTTCGTCCCGAGCGCGATCGGCGCGGGAACGCCGGAGCCCGGGTCGAGGCCGGCGAAGCCGAAGCGGAAGCCGATCACCGACGCGATCCCGTACGTGTGCACGAGCGCGAAGACGATCGACCGGA
The DNA here is from genome assembly GCA_019637225.1 of Labilithrix sp. GTDB lineage: Bacteria > Myxococcota_A > Polyangia > Polyangiales > Polyangiaceae > Labilithrix. The sequence continues at coordinate 81,718 of JAHBWC010000004.1, read as the reverse complement.
TGACGTTGTTGATCCCCGGACAGAGACCGCCCGAGGTCACGATGCCGGCGCGCACGCGCTTCGGATCGAAGTAGATTTGCTCGCGCGGCCCCGCCTTCTCGAGCGCGCAGGCCACGTCGACCGAGGCGCCGGGCGCGAGCTCGACCTGATCGAGGACGCGCGTGCCCTCCGTGACGTACCTCGAGCGCGCCTCGCCGCTCGCGCTGGAGAGGCCGAGCGGCGAGGCGATCGTGCACTCGCCCAGCGAGGCGACGCCGTAGCGCGCCGCGTCCCTCGTCATGCTGAGCCCTCTCTCGTCACGGAGAGGGACCAACGCAGGATCCGCACCACACCTGGCGCGTCGATTGCACGAGATTGCTCGGCAGGATGGTCCGCACCCTGGAGCTCGTGATCGGGATCGTGAGCGTTGCGATGTTCGTCGGGACGCTCGCGGCGCTCCCCTGGTTCGTCCGGCGCCTGCCCGCCGACCACTTCGTCCGTCCGCCGCCGAAGCGCGGTCTCGCGAGGCGGATCGCGCAGAACCTCGTCGGGTCGACCTTCATCGCCGCGGGGATCGCGATGCTCGTGCTGCCCGGCCAGGGCATCGTGACGATCCTGATCGGCCTCTCGATCGTCGACCTGCCGATCCGGCGCCGCGCGGTGCGCTGGCTCCTCCGGCAGCCCGCGATCGAACAGGCCGTTCAGCGCCTCCGCGAGCGGGACGGCAAGCCGCCGCTCGTGATCCCGGAGCACGCCTGACTCGTCTCGAGAGCCGAATCGTCCACTTCTCGGACGGCTCTTCAGTCGCCGAACATCTCCTTGGCGAGGAGGCTCGGCGGGACGGTCCCGCGCGACAAGAGGTCGGTGTGGAACGCCTTGAGCGAGAAGCGTGCGCCGTCGCGCGCACGCGCTCGCTCGCGGAGCTCGAGGATCTTCTGGCGGCCGACCATGTACGCGCTCGGCTGCGTCGGGCTCTCGGTGTAGCGCTTCACCTCGGAGAGCGCGAGCGAGCGCTCGAGGTGCACCTCGTCCGTGAGCACCTTCACGGCCTGCTCGAAGGTCATGTCGCCCACGTGGAGTCCGACGTCGAGGACGATCCGCGCGGCGCGGACGAGCGCCCACTCGAGCTGGATGAGCCGCTGTGCGTCGTCGTAGTAGCCGAGCTCCGCCATCAGCTCCTCGGAGTAGAGCGCCCAGCCCTCCGAGAAGATGGCGCGGTCGAAGGCGCGGCGGACGCGCGACGGGCTCCGGCGCGCGAACGAGAGCTGGAGGTGATGGCCAGGGTACGCCTCGTGGACCGTGGTGTCGACGATGTCCGCCCAGTCGTTCTCGCGCAGCATCTCCTCCTGCTTCCGCTTCGAGAGCGTCTTGTCGACGGGGGTGACGAAGAACAACCCCTTCGAGGTGCGCGCGTCGAACGGGGGTGGCTGGTCGTAGGCCGCCGTGATCGTGCTCTGCATGAACGACGGCGTCTCGACCACATCGAGGTCGTCGCCCGGCGGGAACGCGACGACGTCCTTTTCGACGAGGAACGCGCGCGCCCGTGCGACCTCCTTCCGGTACGCGCCGAGGAGCTCGTCCGCCGTGGGGTGCTTGGCCTTGAGCTTGGCGGTCACCTCGGGCCAGTCCTTCGCCTTGGGGTCGATCCGCTTCGCGACTTCGACCATCTGCGCGTTCGTCTCGACGAAGACCCGCTTGCCCATCGCGAGGAGCGCGTCGGCGCCCTCCTCGAGGAAGTAGTCGTGCCTGAGGAGGTACTCGAAGAGCTCACGCCCCGCGGCGAACCCGCCGTTCGACCGAGGCAAGACGGTCTTCTGGAGAAACCGCTTGTAGTCCTCGTAGGCTCCCGTCGCGCCGGCGAGCGCGGCCTCGACCTTCGCCCGGTCGTCGGGGAGCGCAGCGAGCAGGAACGCGCGCTGCTGCGCGAGGAACGACTTCGCGGACGAGGCGCGATCGATCGCGATCTCGGTCCACACCCGCGGCGGGTTCAGGACGTTCGCCTTCGCCTGCGCCACGACCGTCGGGATCTTCTCGAGCCGGGCGACGACGTCGCGCGCGCGCTCGGCGGCCGGCGCGTAGTCGCGCGCGGTCATCTGGAAGATCGCGTTCAAGGGCTCGAGGTAGACGTCGGGCTTGCGCTGGAGCGGGCGCTGCACGCGCTTGTTCCGAATGTCGCAGCGGAGCGCGCCGAGGAGCAGCGCGAGGTCCGTCTTCGCCGCCAGGCTCGCCTTCGGGCTCTCGAAGCGCTCCTCGAGCGACCGTAGCAGCGCCTCCTGGCGATCGGTCCCGGCGTCGTGCCCGGCGATCGATCGGTCGTCGAGCTCAGCGTCGTTGTCGTGGAGCCCGAGCGCGGTCGCGGCCTCGGGATGGATCGCGACGACGAGATCGAGGTACTCCTGGCCGGCCTTCGCGATCGCGGCGTCGTCCGGGTGCTCGTCCCGCGGCGCCGTCGTCGCGGCCGCCGAGGGTGCTCCGGCGGCCGCGACGGGCGCCGCGCGCAGGGCGGGACCGCCGCCCGGTCCACACGCGAGCGCGACGAGCGCGGCGAGCGCGACGAGCACGGACGACGAACGAGGAGCTCGGACGCGGCGAGCTGCGCGACGGGGCCTGGCCACGGGCGCGGATCCTAGCTGCGCCGCGCTCCACCTGTCGATCCGCGCGGAGCCCCGGCGCGTAGGGCCATCGAGCACGTGCGTTCGAGCGAGGCCGAGCAGAAACGAGGCGAATTTCCGGGCTCCCGGCGGCGTCCGCGGGACCAGCCGCGAGCCCAGGCGACATTCGTCCTTGATCTACGCTCGTGGACCCTGGATTCTGGAGCGGGGCCGGGTGCCGCGCGGCTCGAGCGCGAGCGATGAAGGACGACGGACGGATGGGTGAATCGACGAAACAGCATGATGCCTCGCAGCTCGCGGCGGGCTACACGGCCCAGCACCGGACCTACGAGATCTGCGGGATCATCGTCGCGGTCGCGTCGAGCGCCTGGCTCATCGCCCGCATCGTGAAGTGTCCGCCGCTGTCGGGCTGGTGGATGCCCCTCGCCGCGCTGGTCGGCATCCTCCTCAGCGACTTCATCTCGGGCTTCGTCCACTGGATGTTCGACAGCTGGGGCACGCTCGACACGCCGGTCTTCGGGCGCCTCGCGATCCGCACGTTCCGTCACCATCACGTCGACCAGAAGGCGATCACGACCCACGACTTCATCGAGACGAACGGCCACAACATCTCGCTGACGACGATCTACAGCGTGAGCGGCCTCCTGACGCTTGGGGCGATCGAGACGGCGACGCTGTTCAGCGTGTTCGTCTGCCAGTCGCTCGTCTGCGCCACCGTCTTCACGGCGTTCACCAGCCAGATCCACAAGTGGGCCCACCAGGACAAGCCGTCGCGTCTCGTCGCGCTCCTCCAGCGCGCGCGGCTCGTGCTCGCGCCCGAGCACCACGCGCTCCACCACTCGGCCCCGTACAACCGCAACTACTGCATCACGGTCGGGTGGATGAACGGCCCCCTCCGCGCGATCCGCTTCTTCGAGACGCTCGAGCGGACGATCACGGCGATCACCGGGGTCGTCCCGCGCGAGGACGACCTCGGCAAGGACGCCGCGTTCGAGGTGGCGAGCGAGAACGGCACGCTCGACGAGGCGGCCGACAAGAAGGCCCTCGCGACGCGCGACTGACGCGACGCCGCTAGCGCCTGCGCGACGTCACATCACGGGGACCGTGAGCTCGAGCTTCTCCTGCTCGATCTGGCACTGATCGGCCGAGCACACGCTGAACTTGTAGAGGCCCGCGACGCGCGCGGAGCCGGGCGCCGACGGCTTGAAGCGAACCGTCATCGTCCCCGCCTTCGCGCCCTCCGTGACGAAGTCGCCGGCGGCGCGGCTGAACGTCGCCGCGTCTCCCTTGCCGAGGAGCTCGACGCCCGGAGCGGCGCTCGCGACGAACTTGTACGGGTACTCCTCGTTGACGTGGTAGTCGCCGGTCGCGACGAGCTTGATCGTCATCACGCACTCCGACGCGGCCTTGCAGCCCGGTGAGCCGAGGTCGAGCGCGAAGTTGTTCCCGGTGACGTGCTTGCTCGCCGGCTCGAGCTTCGCCGCCGCGCCTCCGCCGTCCTTCGCCTTGCCCGCGTCGACGGCGGCGACGGCGCTCGACGCGGGCGCGGCTCCGGCGGCCTCGCTCGTCGCGGACGACGGGAGCGGCGCCGCGCTCGACGCGGACGACGGGTGCGGCGCTGCGCTCGTCGCGGACGACGGGAGCGGCGCTGCGCTCGACGCGGACGCAGCGGGAGCCTCCGGCGGCGTGGGCTCGCCCGTGGGGGTGCCGCGCTTCTCGCACGCGGTCAGGGAGAGCAGCCCGAGGAGCGCGGCGGTCGTCACGGGGTCGAAGCGCATCGAGGCGTCATCCTATGCGAGCGGCCGCGCGCCCACCACTCGCCTCGCCTCGCCTCGCCTCGCCTCGCGCGGCGCGCGATCGAACGGGCCGCTGCGTCACTTCTTGCGGTGGGCGAAGTGCTCGGCGATCCGCGCTGCGGGCAGTGCCTTGTCGTAGATCGCCACCTCGTCGAGCTTGCCCTCGAGGTAGTTGCCGCCGGTCGACCAGGCGCCGATGACGAGCGGCGCGTCCACCTTCGAGAACGTCACGGTGGCGATGCGGTTGCAGACCTCGACCCCGTCGCGGTAGGCGCGGGCGGTCGTGCCGTCGTACGTGCCGACGACGTGGTACCACCGCTCCTTCTCCATCTCGACGTCGCACGTGATCGCCGCGCCGCCGCCTCCCCGTAGCTCGAGCGAGCAGCCGGCGGAGTTCGTTTGACAGAAGATGCTGTAGCCGCCCTCCGCGCCGCGCTTCGCGATGACGCGCCGGTAGTCGGTGTCGAGGGCGTCGAGCCACACCCACGCCTCGAGGGTGATCGGGACGTTGCCGGAGAAGTCGAGGCTGTCGCCGAGCTGGACGCTGCCGTTGGTCCCGGCGAGACCGAGGGCGGTGTCGCCGTCGTCGGCGATGCCGGGCAGGCCGAGCGTGATCCCGCCCTGGTAGACGCCGGCGTGGGCGCCGACCTCGTCCTTCGCGTTGGTCCCGGCGGTCTCGCCGAGGCGCCAGTAGCCGAGCGGTCCGTCGGCCATCACCGCGTCGCGGTAGCTCGCCTTGGCGTCGCTCGAGTCCGCGTCGCCCGCGACCGCGTCGCGCGGCCCGCCGCTCGAGCCGCTCGATCCGCTCGATCCGCCGCCGTCCTCGCCCGCGTCCATGCTCTCTTGCGGTCCGTCACCGCTCGAGTACTCGCTCAGGTCGAGCGCCGAGCATGCCCAGAGCGAACCCACCGCCACCGCCACGGCCGACGCGACGACTCGACGCATTCGATCGAGCGTACCATCGGGTGCGCCCCCGCGCCTCGCGCTCTGTCACGAGCCACGCGGCGCTCGGAGCGCCCCGTCAGACGGGCTGTCGCACGATCGCCGCGAACGTCTCGCGGAGGTAGCGGACCGCGAGCGCGACGGTCCGCTCCGACGAGTCCGGCCGATCGCGGAGCGGCGGAGCGACCTCCATGACGTCGCCGCCGATGACGCCCACCGTCTCGCCGAGCCGCCGGATGAGGGCCACGACGAAGTCTGGCTCGAGGCCGTCGGGCTCGGGCGTGCCGGTCGCGTCGGCCCACGCGCTGTCGGTCCCGTCGATGTCGTTCGAGAAGTAGACGCCGGTGACGCCGAGGCGCTCGAGGTGGGCGACGAGCGCGTCGAGCGCGCCCTCGGGATCGCGCCTGCACTCGTCTGCCCAGAACTGACGGACGCCGAGGGACGACTCCCAGTGGCCACGATCGTGGCGCGAGGCGCGCGTCCCGACCTGCACGAGGCGGCCGTCGCGATGAAAAAGCTCGTTCAAGTGCCACGACCAGGTCGCGAAGCAGATCTTGATGCCGAGGCGGTGCTCGAGCAGATCGGTGTGCGCGTCGGGTTGGACGACGCCCCAGCGCTCGTGCCGGCGCGCCCGTGACAGGGCCGAGACGACCGGCCACGCGGTGGAGTGATCGCCCCCGAGGACGACAGGCGCGACCCTGGGGTTCAGCTGGAACACCAGATCCAGCGCGCGCTCCGCGATGGACAGCGGCGAGACGGGCAGCATCGCGCGCGCCTCTTCCGAGAGCGACGGGTAGAGCGCGGCGCGGGTCGCCGCCTTCTGCGACTCGGCGAGCATGTCGTCGTGCAGGAGCTGCGGGACGACGAAGACGTCGCCGATGTCGACGATCCCGAGCTCGGCCGCGCGGTCCGGGAAGGCTGGGAGCTCCTCGAGCAGGCGCGTGCGCATGGCCTGGGGTCCGAGGTTCGCGCCGCGACGGAACCCCGCGCCGACGTCGGAGGGGATGCCGAGCACGATGACCTTCGCGTCGGCGATGCGGCCGAGCGCTTCGCGGAAGCGCGCGTCGACCTCGCCCGCGCTCGCGGCGCCGTAGAGGCGCTTCTGGAGCTCCTCTTGCTCGGCTCGTCCGGTGGAGACGAGGTAGAGGCCGCCGCCGGCGGGGCGAAGCAAGAGAGCGAGCTCTTCGAGCGGCGTCACGAGCCGGAACCTAGCACGTCCACGACGGAGCCGGCGCGGACGCGGACCTCTCCGGACGCGACCTTCGTGACGACGCCATCGGGGCGGCGGACGAGGAGCCTTCCGTCGGGAGCGATGCCGCACGCCGTGCCGGTCAGGTCGCCGTCGACGCCTTCGACCGCGCGCCCGGAGAGCGCGTCGTGCGCGGAGAGGCGCGCGTGGACGACGCCCAGGCCGCGGTGCGCCACCTGCTCGACGTCGCGCCCGAGCGCGTCGAGGATGTCGGCGAGGAGCTCGGCGCGGTGGGGCGGGCCCGAGGCCTCGCGCGCGACCGACGTCGCGATCGCCGCGAGGTCGTCGGGAAAATCGCGCGTGTGGACGTTCACGCCGATCCCGACGATCACGTGCTCGACCTTCGCGCCGGCGAGGGCCGACTCGACGAGCACGCCGGCGACCTTCCGCCAGCCGCCTCCCGCACGGTCCCGGACGACGACGTCGTTCGGCCATTTCACGAGCGCGCGCTCACCGTCACGCTCGCCGAGCGCCCGCGCGACCGCGTCGCGCACCGCGAGCCCGCACACGAGCGAGAGCGGCGGGACCCGCGACGGCGCGCACGGAATACGAAGAAGCACCGAGAAGAGGAGGCTCTCTCCGGGCGCCGACACCCAGGCGCGGCCCTGCCGCCCGCGACCTCGCGTCTGGCTCTCGGCGATCCAGACAGCGCCGTGCGGAGCCCCCGCGCGCGCCCCTGCTCTGGCGTCGTCGTTCGTCGAGCCCGTCTCGGCGAGCAGGTGGATCGGCTCGCCGAGACGGCCGCCGCGCGCCCGGACGAGGTCGGCGACCCCTGCGAGATCCGCGGCGACGGGGCTCGTGCCGGACATCGATCGGCTCCCGGCTCAGCGCGCCGGCGGCTTCGATCCGCGCGCGCTCGTCGCCGTGAAGTCGAGGCCGATGTCCGCCGCGCGGGTGGAGTGCGTCAGCGCGCCGACGCTGATCGCGTCGACGCCGGCGCGGGCGAGCTCGCCGATGCGCTCGATCGTGATCCCGCCCGACGCCTCGAGCAGCGCGCGCCCGCGCGTCCGCCGGACGGCCTCCTCGACGGTCTCCGTGTCCATGTTGTCGAGCAGGACGATGTCCGCGCCGGCGGTGAGCGCCTCCTCGAGCTGGTCGAGCGTGTCGACCTCGCACTCGATCTTGCTCGTGTGCGGCGCGCGCGCGCGTGCGCTCTCGATGGCCGTGCGGACGCCGCCCGCCGCGACGATGTGGTTGTCCTTGATGAGGACCGCCGAGCCGAGGTCGTTGCGATGGTTGTGACCTCCACCGCGGCGCACCGCGTACCTCTCGAGGAGGCGGAGGCCCGGCGTGGTCTTGCGCGTGTCGGTGATGCGGGTCTTCGTGCCCTCGGGGAGCGCCGCGACGTAGCGCGCCGTCGCTGTCGCGACGCCGCACATGCGCTGGACGAGGTTCAACGCCACGCGCTCACCCGTGAGGAGCGAGCGCGCGCGGCCCTCGACCGTGAAGAGCACCGTCCCTGCCTTCACGCGCGCGCCTTCGTCGACCTCCGCGGTGAAGCGCACCGTCGGGTCGACGGTCGCGAACACGCGGCCGGCGACGGGGATCCCGCACGCGACGAGGTCCTCGCGCGCGACGCCGCTCGCCGTCGCGCGCTGGCCCTCGGGCACGCAGGCCTCGGTGGTCACGTCGCCCGCGCCGAGATCTTCTGCGAGGGCGCGGACGACGACGGCGTCGATGAGGGGGAGCAAGAGCTCGGTCGTGGACATGATCGTCTTCGTTCCCGTCGGCGGGCGCCAGTATGCGTCACCCGGTCTCGGCACGCCAGCCGCGCTTCACCGCCCAGCCGCGCTTCGCCGCCGCGCGCCCGCGGTCAGTACACGCGGAAGCCCTTGCCGAGGAGCTCGCTGAAGACGTTGCACATCGCGTGGAAGGCGATCCCGGCGCCGATGCCCTTCGTGCGGTAGCGGAGGAAGCCGAAGGCGAGCGACGGGAAGAACACCGCAAGGCGCGCCGGATCGCGGATCGTCGCGAAGTGGCCGAGCGCGAAGATGGCGCTCGTGACGAGCAGCGCCGGCCCGACGCTCGCGCCGAGGAAGCGAAGGCGCCTCGGCGTCGGCTCGCCGGTGTGCGGATCCTTCCGCCAGCCGAAGCCCGGCAGCGCTTCGTCGAGCCGCGACTGGAGGTAGCCGCGGTAGAACGCCTCCTCGGGCAGCGCGATGATGACGAGCTGGCCGAAGACCTCGTTGAGCGCCTTCATCGGCTCGACGCCGAGGGCGAAGGTGCCGCGCGGGTGCCAGACCTTCTGCCACCCGAAGTAGAACGGGACGAACGTGACCGCGGCGAAGACGAGCGCCCACGTCACCGCCTGCCCGACGGCGCGGAGGAGACGCGGGACGTCGAGCTTGCCCGGCAGGACGAGGCCGCCGAGGGCGAGCCCCGACGCCTCGACGCGCGCGTCGTCGCCGCGCCAGACGAAGGCCCACGTCGCGCCGAGGAACACGAGGCCGACGGCCATCGCGACGTAGCTGTCCGGCAGGACGGCCGAGCCGGCGGTGACGATCCCGGTCACGATGGCGCTGACCGTAAGCGCCTCGATCATCGCGCGGCGGCGCCCATCGGTCGCGTGGCGGCGGGCATCCATCGCGCCGGCCTCCGGCGTCGCCGCGGCAGCCGAGACGTCGGCGCGCGCAGGCTCGAGCGCGTCCGCGACCTCGCTCTCAGGCTCGTCGACCATCGACCGCGCGGCTCAGCGGCAGGTGAGACGGGCCGCGAACACCTCGGCAGGCCCCTTCGCCATGTCGGAGTCCTGCCACGTCATGTACCACTCGTTCTTCGTCGCCCCCGCCGCGATCGAGGGACGCGGGTTCGCGACCTCGTGCATGCGGAACACCGACGAAGGCGGCAGCACCGGCCCACCGTCGTTGATGACCGAGAACTTGATGTACGGCTTCTCGTACCAGGCGACCGACACCTGGCCGTTGTTCACGCCGAGCGCGGGACGACCGCCCTTGTCGGAGAGCTTCTTCCGCCAGAGGACCTTGTTCGCGATCGGATCGATCTTCGCGATCGACGCTCCGCCGGCCTCGACGTGCCACACGACGAAGCAGCCGTCGTTGCCGCACGCGATCGCGGGCGCGTCGGCGGGGACCTTCTCCTCCGAGACCATCGAGACGTCGCCGAGCACGCGGTCCTCGCGCGCGCTCTTGATCTCCTCGAGGCCCTTCTCGGCCTCCGCGAGCGGGACGCGCATGCGGGTGATCGTGCGGGACCTCTCGCGGTCGTTCTCGAGCTTGTAGGCGACGATGAGCGTGTTCGCGGCGACCGCGACGCTCGGGTACTTGACCCGCTGCGCGCCCCACTTCGACTTCGGCGGCGAGACGTAGTCGGTGAGCCGCGTCTCGGCGCTGAGCGTGTCGAGATCGTTCGACAGGTGGCGGACGAAGAGATCGTGCTCGTTGTCCTTGTCGCGATCGTCTTGCCACACGACCCAGAAGCCCTCGGGGCCCTTGTCGATCGCCGGCCAGAACTGCCCCGGCTTCGTGCCGCCCACGCGGACGACCTGACCCTTGTACTGATCGATGCGGCCCTCGCCGTCGAGCAGGCGCGCGCGGACGCCGGCCTCCTTGCCCTTCTCGTCCCAGTACAGAAGGACGAGGCGATCGGTCCCGAGGGCCGCGAGCTGCGGGCGCTCGGCCTGCGTCGCGTCGGGCGTGAGATCGCGCACCGGGCTGATCGCCTTGCCGGTCGGATCGATGACGACGCCGTACGCGTGGTTCGTGCCCGAACGCTCGTGATCGTCGATCCACGTGACGAGCGCGCCCTTCGAGATGGGGGCGATCGCCGGGCGTTCGGCGGGCTTGGTGCTCGAGAAGCGCGGCCGGGAGAAGGCCGACACCTTGCACGGCCCCGTCGCTTTCTCGGCGATCTTCGTCTGATCGAGGAACACCTTGGAGACCGTGACGCCGGCCGGGCCGGCCTCGGCGGCCTCCTTGAACTTCTTGTGCGCGGCCGCGACGTCCCCCACGGAGAAGAGACGCTGCCCCTCCGCGATCGACGGCACCCACTTCGGCTCGTCCAGCGGCGGCGCGTCTCGCTGGCCGCTCGGCACGTTCTGCGGCGTCGCCGAGGCGACGGACTGGACGATCGGCGCGAAGACCTGCGGGCTGAGGAAGCGCACCCACACGAAGATCGCGACGGAGATGCCGCCCATGAGGAACGCCGCGGCGAGGCCGAGGCGGAGCGGCGACGTCTTCGCCGGCGCGGCCGGGACCTCGTGCTGCGACGTGGTGGTCGGGATGTCCGTCGACGCGCGCGTGACGAGCGGCATCGGGATCGAGGCGTCGCTTCCGACGCTCCCGCGGCCGCCGTTGATCAGCCCGTCGCGCCGATTCGTCGACGGGGCGGGCATCGGGACCATCTGGCCGCCGACGTCTTGAAGCCCGCCCGGGTGGGCGCGACCGTGGGCGCCGGAGCCCGGCAGCTGAAGGCCGGGGTAGCTCGCGCTCGACACCGGGCGCTGCCCCCACGCCTCGACGAACGCGTCGGCGAGCTCCTTCGCGCCCTGGTAGCGGTGGTTGGGATCGCGGTCGAGGCACTTCTTGAACCACGCGTCGAACGCGGGCGGGAGATCGGCGCGCTGCTCGGACGGCACCGGGATCGGGCCGGTCGCGATCGCCGCGAACGTCATCGCGACGCCTTGGTCCATGTTCCAGACCGGCCGCCCGATCAGGCACTCGTAGGCCATGCAGCCGAGCGCCCAGAGGTCGGCGCGATGATCGACGTTCCCCTGCCCCTTCACCTGCTCCGGTGACATGTACGCGGGCGTCCCGAAGACGGCGCCCTCGCGGGTGAGCCGCTTCTGCGCCTTCTCCTCCGGGTTCACCGGCGCGTAGAACTTCGCGAGGCCGAAATCGAGGATCTTGCAGATGTCGTCGCCGTCCTCGCCCTTCGTGAGGAAGATGTTCTCGGGCTTGAGGTCGCGGTGGACGATGCCGGACGAGTGCGCCTTCACGAGGCCGCGCGCCGTGTGGACGATGCAGCGGATCGTCGTCTCGACGTCGATGATGCGGACGCGCGCCATCCGGTCGTAGAGCGACTCGCCCTCGAGCAGCTCCATCGTGATGAACGGCCGCCCGTCGTCGAGCCGCCCCGAGTCGTAGACGTCGACGATGTAGGGGCTGCGGACGCTCGCGGCCGCTCGCGCTTCGCGGAAGAAGCGCTCGATGACGATCGTCGACGCCGCGAGCTCGGAGGCGAGGACCTTGACCGCCACCTTCTTGCCGAGCGAGAGCTGCTCCGCCTCGTACACGGCGGCCATGCCGCCGCGCCCAATCTCGCGCGCGACGCGGTACTTGCCGACCAGGATGGTCCCGACCGGAATCTTCGACTCGTTGCCAGACACTTAGTCGCGGAAAATGCTACGCCGTTTCGCGGCGAAACGAAAAGGCTTACGGTAGGTGACGTGCCGGGGGACAGAGACTCAGCATTGGGTGACGATCCGGCGGCTCGGCGGGAACGTCTAGTCGCCATCGGCGAGATCGCGGCGGAGATTGCGCACGAGCTCCGTAACGCCCTGCAAGTCGTGTCGGCCAACGTCTTCCTCGCGAGGCAAGACCTGGCCGCCTGCGAGCCCAACCTCGCGAAAATCGAGCGCAGCGCCCGGCTGGCCCACGCCATCGTCGACGACCTGATGGCCCTGGCCCGCGGCGAGCCGGCGCACGCCGAGCCCGTCCCGCTGGTGGACCTCCTCCTGCTCGCCCGCGAGGTCCTCCCCGAGCCGGGGGCCGAGTTCGTGGACGCCGTCGCCCCGCCGGCCCTCCACGTCCGAGCCCACCCCGGCCTCGCCGCGCGCCTCCTCCACGCGCTCTACGACAACGCGATCCGGGCGAGCGCGCCGCGCCGGCCGCGCGTGGTCACCAAGGCCGAGCGCGTCCTCGAGCCGGGCGCCGCCCGCGTGGCGATCGTCGTCGCGGACGACGGCCCCGGCGTCGCGCCCGAGATCGCCGAGACGCTCTTCGAGCCGCTCGTCACCCGCACGGCGGGGGGCACCGGGCTCGGCCTCGCGCTCGCGCGCCGCATCGTCGACGCCCACGGGGGCTCGATCGCGCTCGTCCCCACGGCCGAGGGCGGCGCGACGTTCCGGATCGAGCTCCCCGCGGGAGAGGCGCCCTCCGTGAGCCGAACATGAAGCGATGGATGGTCGCGTTGGCTTGCGCGGCGGTCGCCGCCGTCGCGCTGTGGGTCACCTTCTTCCGGGCGTCGGAGGAGGACCGGATCAAGCAGACGCTCGCCGAGCTCGCGACCATCGTCGCGGTCAAGGACGGCGACACGCTCCTCTCCCGCATGGGCCGCCTGCGCAGCCGCATGAAAGAGGTCGTCGACGACGACGTGCGCGTGCACGTCGCGGAGCTGAACATGGACCTCCGGGGCCGCCACAAGTTCGAGGAAGACGCGACGAAGGCCGGCCTCGTGTTCCAGAGCGCCGACTGCACGTTCGCGAACCTCTCGATCAAGGTGGACCCGGACGGGACCGTCGCGACCGCCGACGGCATCGCGCTGGTCACCGCGGTGCGCGGAGGAGAGCGCAAGGTCGACAAGCGCGACGTGCACTTCCTCCTCCGCAAGGACGGCAGCTGGAAGATCTCGACGATCGACGTCGCCGTGCCGGCCGCCGACTGACGGCGCCTTCCGCGCGCCCGACCGACGCGCGCGAGGCAGCGAACCCGGGATCAGGCGAAGGCGCCGCGACGGCGTCCCGCCCACATCACGAGCCCGAGGACGACCAGCGCGCCGATCACGCTGCCGATGAAGCCGGCGGAGTGCAGGCGGAGCAGCGGCTGGTGACTGATCAGGTTGCCGGCGAACCCGCCGAGGAACGAGCCCGCGATGCCGAGCAGGGCCGTCGCGACGAAGCCCATCGACTGCTTGCCCGGCATGATCGCGCGCGCCAGAAACCCGACGATCAGACCAAAGAGGATGAACAGTAGAATCGACATGGCGGTGTGCTCCTTCTGCGGACGGAAGGAGCAAGGCATGCGCCAACGCGTCCGAGGCCGGGATCTCCGGCGACATCCGCGCGCCCGGCGCCGCGACTCCGGGATCGGCGGGCACACGCGAGCTCGAGCACCGGGGCGCATTGCCCCGCCTCCGGGCGCGATCTAAGGAGAGCCGTCGTCGCTCGGCCGGCACCCGAGGACGCGCCGCTCGCTCTCGACGGCGCGCTCTCGCCCGGCACGCATCCCGCTCGTCGTCCCCATCGCGAACCCATGCTGCCCATCCGCCTCCGCGGGGCCACCACCCACAACCTCGCGTCGATCGACCTCGATCTCGCTCCCGGCGAGCTCGTGGCGCTCACGGGCCCGAGCGGCGCCGGCAAGTCGTCGCTCGCGCTCGACACGCTCTACGCGGAGGGGCAGCGCCGCTTCGTGGAGAGCTTCAGCCCGTACGCTCGCCAGTTCCTCGAGCGGCTCGAGCGTCCCCCCGTCCGCGCGCTCGATCCGGTCGCCGCCACGGTCGCGGTCGATCGGCGCGCGCCGGTGAAGTCGAGCCGGTCGACGGTCGCCACGCTGACGGATCTCGAGCCGTACCTGGCCGCGCTCTTCGCGTGCGAGGCCGTGCCGAGCTGCCCCGACTGCGGCGAAGCGGCGATCGCGACGAGCGCGGTCGACGCCGCGAAGCGCGCCCTCGCGGACCTGCCGGATCGACGCGCACTGGTCAGCTACCCGGTCCGCATCGAGAGCCCCGAGGCCTACCTGGAGCTTCGCGAGGGTCTCGTGAAAGACGGCTACCGGCGACTCGTCGTCGGCGGCGCCGTCCGGGAGATCGACGACGTCCGCCCGAGCGAGGCGGGCCGTCCGGACGTCGCGGTCGAGGTCGTCGTCGATCGCCTGAAGCTCGGGAAGAACGAGAGTCGCCGGCTGCAACAGGCTATCGAGATCGCCTGGGAGCGGAGCGACGGGCGCGCCGAGCTCCGCGCCGAGGGCGGCGTCGAGGGCGGACCGGCGCACCTGCCGATCGGGCGCGGGCTCGTGTGCCCTTCGTGCGCGCGATCGTTCGATCCGCCGCGCCCCGGCCTCTTCTCCTACAACTCGCCGCTCGGCGCGTGCGCCGCCTGCCGCGGCTTCGGCCGCGTGATCGCGGTCGACTGGGACAAGGTCATCCCCGACAAGGACCGATCCATCGACGACGGCGCGATCAAGGCGTGGTCCGGCCGCTCGAGCGAGTGGGAGCGCGACGTCCTCCGGCGCTTCGCGAAGAAGCGGAAGATCCCGCTGGACGTCCCGTGGTCCCGGCTGAGCGACGAGCAGCGGCGGCTCGTGATCGACGGCGAGGGCGAGTGGGCCGGCGGCAAGTACCCCGGCGTGGCCGCCTGGTTCAAATGGCTCGAGACGCGGACCTACAAGATGCACGTCCGCGTCTTTCTCTCGCGCTACCGCGACTACGTGCCGTGCACCACCTGCGCGGGCGCGCGGCTGAACAAGGTCGCCCGGACGTACCACGTCGCCGGGCTCGATCTCGGCGCGTGGCACGCGCTCACCGTCGAGGACGCGCGCGCGCGGCTCGACTCCGTGACGCCGGCGAACGCGCAAGGCGGACGCGTGAAGGCCGAGCTCGCGTCGCGCCTTGCGTACCTCGACGCCGTCGGCCTCTCCTACCTGTCGCTCGATCGACAGGCCCGCACGCTCTCGGGCGGCGAAGCGCAGCGCGCCAGCCTGACGACCGCGCTCGGCGCGTCGCTCACGGGGACCCTCTTCGTCCTCGACGAGCCGACCGTCGGCCTGCACGCCACCGACGTGCCGCGCCTCGCGCGCGCGATGGACGACCTCGCGCGCGCGGGGAACACGGTCCTCGTCATCGAGCACGATCGCGACGTCGTCGAGCGCTGCGACCGCATCGTCGAGCTCGGCCCCGGCGCCGGGCCGCGCGGCGGCCGCCTCCTCTTCTCGGGGACGCCCGCCGAGCTCGCGAAGAGCGACACCGCGACGGGGCGCGCCTGGCGGAAGGGGGCCTTTGCGAAGCGACGGCGGCGCGCCCCCGCGGGCTGGCTCACGCTGCAAGGAGCGCGCGAGAACAACCTCGCGATCGACGAGGTCCGCGTCCCGCTCGGCGTCCTCTGCGCGATCACCGGACCGAGCGGCTCCGGCAAGAGCACGCTCGCCGAGGACGTCCTCTATCGCGCGATCGCGCGGAGGTCCGGAGAGAGCGGGGTCCCGAAGCCCGGCTCCTTCGAGTCGCTCCGCGGCGACGAAGCGCTCAAGCGCGCCGTCCTCGTCGATCAGTCGCCGCTCGGGCGCACCGCGCGTGGCAACGCCGCGACCTACACGAAGGCGTGGGACCGCGTCCGCATGCGCTTCGCGGCGGAGCCCGAGGCGCGACGGCGCGGGCTGTCGCCGGCGTCGTTCTCCTTCAACGTCCCCGGCAAGGGGCGCTGCGAGAGCTGCTCGGGCGAGGGCTACGAGACCGTCGAGATGCAGTTCCTCGCGGACGTGATGCTCCTCTGCCCGGTCTGCCACGGCAAGCGCTTCAACGCCGACGTCCTCGCGGTGACCTCCGCGCGCCGCGGCGCCGGCGGCCCCGGTCGGACCGTGGCCGACGTGCTCGCGATGACGGTCGAGGAGGCGCTCGCGTTCCTCTCGCCCGGCGACGATCGCGACTACGTGACCGAGCGCGCGCTCCAGCCGCTCGTGGAGGTCGGCCTCGGCTACCTCCCGCTCGGACAGCCTCTGTCGACGCTCTCGGGCGGCGAGGCGCAGCGGCTGAAGCTCGCACGCGCGCTGTCGAGCGAGACCGCCGGCACGCTCTTCGTCGTCGACGAGCCGAGCGCGGGCCTCCACGCGGAGGACGCCACGCACGTCGTGCGCGCGCTCCGAGCGCTGGTCGACGCGGGCGCCAGCGTGATCATGGTCGAGCACGATCTGTCGGTCGTGTGCGAGGCCGACTGGGTGATCGATCTCGGCCCCGGCGGCGGGCCGCGCGGCGGCGCGGTCGTCGCCGCGGGGACGCCCGAGGAGATCGGCGGGACCCCGACGAAGACGGGCGAGGCGCTGCGCGCGCGGAGCGCCGTCTCGGACAAAGCCGGCGGCCGGCGCGGCGCCGCCTCCCCGAGCCCGCGCACGTCGGCCGCGGCGCGACGCGCCGAGCGGCCACGAGAGGCGACGCGCCGAGCGCTCGCTCCCGACGCGATCTCCGTGCATCACGCGCGCGAGCACAACCTGAAGGACGTCTCGTGCAAGGTGCCACACGGCAAGCTCTGCGTGGTCACCGGCCCGAGCGGCTCCGGCAAGAGCTCGCTCGCGTTCGACGTCGTCTTCGCCGAAGGCCAGCGCCGCTTCATGGAGACGCTGACGCCCTACGCACGCCAGTTCCTCCCGACGCTGCCACGCCCGGACGTCGATCTCGTGACCGGCGTGCCGCCGTCGATCGCCCTCGAGCAGCGGACGTCGCGGGCGGGGGCGAACTCGACGGTGGCGACGGTCACCGAGATCGCGCACTACCTCCGCCTCCTCTACGCGAAGGTCGGCGATCTCCACTGCCCGAAGTGCGGAGGCCACGTCGCGCCGAGCTCGCCGGACGAGCTCTTCGCGCGCATCCGCGCCGAGGGCGGCAAGCGCACGCTCTACTCGCCCGCCGTCCGCGCGCGCAAGGGCACGTACCTCGACGTCTTCACCAACGCCGCGCGCGCAGGGGTGCAGAGCGCGCGCGTCGACGGCGCCATCGTGGCGATCGATCCGCCGCCGAAGCTCGCGAAGGCGAAGGAGCACTCGATCGACCTCATCGTCCACTACGGCGCCCTCGACGACCTCGATCGCGCCGCGTTCGACCGGGCGCTCCTCTGGGGCGGCGGCGCCGTCCGCCTCGCGCGCGGCACGCCCACCGCCGCTCCCGCGCCCGGCGAGGAGATCTTCTCGACGGCGCGCGCGTGCACCGCCTGCGGCACCGGGATCCCCGAGCTCGACCCGCGCTGGTTCTCCTTCAACACCAAGCAGGGCCAGTGCGAGGCGTGCGAAGGCAGCGGCCTCCGCGGTGGATACGACGACGACGGCGACGCCGACGAGGGCAAGCCGCGCGCGAAGTGCCGCGTCTGCGACGGCGCCCGCCTGGCGCCGATCCCGCGGAGCGTCCGCCTCGGAGGCGAGACGTACCCGGACGTGATGAACATGAGCGTCGCCGCGGCGCTCGCGATGGTCGAGCGGCTCACGCTCACGGGCAAGAGCGCGACGATCGCGAAGGCGCCCCTCGCCGAGCTCGTGCGCAGGCTCGGCTTCGTGGTCCGCGTCGGCCTCGGCTACCTCGGCCTCGGGCGCGCGGCGAGCACGCTCTCCGGCGGCGAGATGCAGCGGCTCCGCCTCTCGGCGCAGCTCGGGAGCGGCCTCACCGGGGCGCTCTACGTGCTCGACGAGCCGACGATCGGCCTTCACCCGCGCGACACCAAGCGCCTCATCGCCAACCTCCGCGCCCTCGTCGACACCGGATCGACCGTCCTCGTCGTCGAGCACGACGCCGAGACGATCCTCGCGGCCGATCACCTGACCGACCTCGGTCCGAGCGGCGGGCGGAGCGGCGGCCACGTCATCGCCGAGGGTGCCCCCGCGGCCGTCCTCGCGACCGCGGCCTCGCCGACCGGCCAGGCGCTGCGCGAGCCCTTCGGCGTCGTCCGCCCGCGGCGCCCGACCAGCGACGCGTGGATCGAGCTCGAGGGGGCGCGCGCGAACAACCTCCACGACGTCACGTTCCGTGTCCCGGTCGGACGCATGTGCGTCGTCGCGGGCGTGAGCGGCTCCGGCAAGAGCACGCTCGTGCAGCGGGTCTTCTTCCCCGCCCTCCGTCGCGAGCTCGATCTCGTCGCGCCGACGCCTGGGCCTCACCGCTCGATCAAGGTGCCGAAGACGGTCCGTCGCGCGCTCGCCGTCGACCAGTCGCCGATCGGACGGACGCCGCGCTCGGTGCCCGCGACGTTCCTCGGCGTCTGGGACGAGATCCGCCGGCTCTTCGCGGCGCTCCCGGAGTCGAAGGTCCGCGGCTACACGCCCGCGCGCTTCTCGTTCAACACGCCGCAGGGCGGCCGCTGCACCGCGTGCGACGGCCAGGGTTCGATCGTCGCCGAGATGTCGTTTTTGCCCGAGGTCGTCACGCCCTGCGAGACCTGCCAGGGCGCGCGCTTCGAGCCCGCGACGCTCGACGTCCGCTGGGCGGGCCTCTCGATCGGAGACGTGCTCCGCCTCTCCGCCGAGGACGCGGCGACGGTCTTCTCGGCGCACCCGAAGATCGCCCGTCCGCTCCGCACGCTCGCCGAGCTCGGCGTCGGCTACGTCGCGCTGGGCCAAGGGTCGAACACGCTCTCCGGCGGCGAAGCGCAGCGGCTCAAGCTCGCGAGCGAGCTCACCGCGGGCTCGGCGCACGAGCCGACCGTCTACGTGCTCGACGAGCCCACGACCGGCCTCCACCTCTCGGACGTCGCGCGTCTCGTCCGCGTGCTCGATCGACTCGTGGAGCGCGGTGACACCCTCGTCATCGTCGAGCACCACCCCGACGTGATCGCGAACGCCGACTGGGTCGTCGAGCTCGGCCCGGAGGCAGGCGAGGCGGGCGGACGTGTCGTCTTCGAGGGCGAGCCGCGTGCGCTCGTGAAGAAGAAGACGGCGACGGGGCGCGCGCTCGCTCGGCCGTCACCCGGACGATCGATCGAAGCGGCGGAGTGATCGCGCGCGAGGCGCCCTCGGGCTCACGGTCGAGCTGCAAGCGGCGATGACGCGGTCCGTGCGCGACACCTCTCCCGGCGCGCGTGAACGCGCACCGCCCGGCGCCGCGCGCGGCGAGGCACGAGCGATGCAGTCGATCCACCCATCGTGGATAGAGGACTCTCGATCGTACTGACGATGGTGGCGGGCGTGGCGGTGTTCGCCGCGGAGGCGTGCAGCGGAGGCGACGACGCGCCGCCCGCGCCAAAGCCCCCCGCTGAATCCGCCGCGCCGCGCCGCGTGGCTCGCGACGCGATCGCGCGCGCGCCGGGGACGTGTGACAGCGCGAGCGTGACAGCGCGGCACTCCCGCGCTCAGGTTCGCTGGCGAGCGCGGAACATCCTGTCCACGTGCAGCAACACCTCGTCGCGGTGCTTCACGATCTGAACTTCGTGCTGGAACACGGCCTCGATCGTCCGGAGCGGGTTGATGATGTACGTCACCCGCCGTGGACGGCCGATGACCGGCCAGAGCACGCCGTACGCCGTCGAGATCTTCTTGTCGTAGTCGCCGATCATCGGGAACGGCGCCTGGAGCGACTCGGCGAACCGGCACTGCGTGTCCTGATCGTCGGTGCTCACGCCGACGAGGGTGGCGCCCGCGATGGCGATCTCGGCGTAGTTGTCGCGAAAGCGCCGCGTCTCCTTCGTGCAGCCCGGCGTGAACGCCTTCGGGAAGAAGTAGACGACGGTGCAGAGCTTCGTCGACTGCTCGGCGAGGCGGAAACGCTTTCCGTCGTTCGCGATCGCGTCGATGTCGGGTGCGGTGTCGCCCGGCTTCAGCACGTGTTCACGTCAGTCTACGCGCTTTCGGGCGCGTGGACTCGCGCTTCGACGGACGCCGGGGCGGCGCCGAGCGGCTTCGTCGCCTCGAGGGCGAAGCCCGAGGCGATCACGTGCGCGGCGGGGTGACGGATGAGCAACGCGTCGAGGTACTTCAGCGGAGACAGAACCCACGTCACCGGGACGAGCGCCCGATAGAGCCTCTCGCTGCCGAACGAGCCGGCGATCGCGAGCCACTCCTGGAGGGTCCAGACCAGGCCCGACGTCGGGCCCCCTGCCACGATCGTCGAATCGACGTCGAAGCGATGAAAGAGGCGTCGGAGACCGGGCAAGGTCAGCCTGGTGTAGTCGTGGGGCGACGCGTGGAACCCGGCGATGAAGGGAAAGTAGCAGTGAACGCGCCCGCCCGGCTTGAGCACGCGGAAGATCTCGTCGACGTGCTTCGCGGGGTCCGGCACGTGCTCGAGGACCGCTTCGCTGAGGACGCCGGAGATGGATCCGTCCGCGAACGGCAGTGAGGTCAGGTCGGTGCGAAGGTGCACGGTCTGGTAGCCGTAGCCGTCGACGCACACGACCTTGTCGTCGTAGCTGCGCGTTCCGGCGCCGAGATCGCACACGAGCTCGCGATCGAGATCGAAGCCGGCGAGGAAACGGGTGATCCCCGAGTCGCCGTAGACGGGCCCGAGCGCTTCGAGCGCGAGCGGATAGAGGCGCCCAAGGCGGCGCTTGGCTCTCGCCTTGACGTCGTTCAGCCAGTCCTCCTGCTCTTCGGCTTCGGTCAGGCCGCCGAACTCGAAGGCGTCGGCCGAGCGGCTCGCCGTCGCCCCACAACGACGACACACGATCGGCCCCGGCGCCTCGGCGCCGTCCTCGATCGCCGTCCGGCACTTCGGGCACACGAGGACGCTCGCGAGGCGGCGGAGGAGCTCGTGACGTCGAGGACGGCTCAAGGTGCCGGGAGCTTAGCGTATTCGATGGAGGTCGGGCCGCTCGTTCCGCGGCGGCGCGAGGCGCCTACGGGAGCGCGCCGAGCTCGCCTCGGTTGCGCGCCCGTCGGCGTCGTCGCCGAGGGTGGGCTCAGGTCAAGCAGCAGAGCGCGCCCGTCCAGTACTTCCCCGTGCCGTAGCAGCTCGAGGATGTGCCCGAGACGCACTGGACGGCGACGTCGAGGCAGCACTTTCCGCCCGTCCACTTCATGTGCAGGCCGTAGCAAGAGGACGACGTCCCGTCGACGCAGGTCGGGTTGCCGGACACGCAGCACTTCGCGCCCGTCCACTGCATTCCGGAGCCGTAGCAGGAAGACGAGCTCCCATCGACACACGAGACGGGCCCGTCGACGCAGCACTTCGACCCGGTCCAGTCCATCTTGCTGCCGTAACAAGACGAGGACGTGCCGTCGACGCACTGCTTGCCCGAGCCGCTCGAGCCGCTCGACGATCCGCTCGACCCGCTCGACGATCCGCTCGACCCGCTCGACGATCCGCTCGACCCGCCCGAGCTCGACGTGTCGTCTTCGCCGCAGAAGGCCTTGCGGGCGCGCCCGCACGCGACCTCGGAGCCGCCGCAGATGCCGTCGACGCACGCGGCCGCGAGGTAGGAGCTACCGCTCGAGCAGTCGCAGCACGTCGGCTTGCAGTCGGCGAAGGTCGAGCAGCTCGCGCCGGGCTTGCCGTCGCCGACCAGCTTCTCCGGCTTCGAGGGGCAGCCGCCGTTCACCTGCTCGGCGCTCGACGAGATGTCCGAGCTCGAGCTCGAACCGCCGGAGCTCGAGCCGCCGGAGCTCGACGCGTTGCTTGGATCGTTCGCGCTCGATCCCGTCTCCGGGATCGTGGAGCTCCCGCCGCTGCACGCGGCGAGCAAGAGCGCGGCGAACACCGCCGCGGCGCCGGTCGAAGACAGAGAAGGAAGAGAAGACACCCAACGCGAACGATTCGTCATGGCACGCTCCGGAAGAAGGACGCGGCGCGCATCGCAAGGCGCATACCGCCGGAGCTCGCGAGTCCTCTCGCGCACTTACGCGAGAGCGCCGGGCAATCGGGGGGCGGGCGCGGCGCTCGTCGCGCCATCGTGGCGCCAAGCTGGCGCTAGAGCGCCGATCGGCGCGCGGCCCGAGAGGCTCCGCCGCGCTGGAGGCGTCGCGGGAGGCGCGAGGCGCTGGCGCGACGGCGTAGCGCCAGACCGACCAGCGCGAGGACGCCCCCGAACACGACGCCTCCTTCGCCGCCGCTCGCTCGACCCGAGCGCGCCTCGCGGCACCCGCAGCCGTCGCTCGCGCGAGGCGCGCCGCGCCCGTGCGATCGGCCGGCGTCGTCCGACGACGGCGCCGAGGGATCGGCCGTCGACGTCTCCGCGCCTACGCTCTCGAGGTCCACGAAGACGGTCGAGCCGAACCAGGCGACGCCTTCGTCCACCATGCGCGCCGCGAAGCGAGCCTTCGTCCCGACGACGTCCGGTACGACGACGGGCACCTCGAGGATCACCGAGCCGCCCTGCGCGATCGACGCGCCTGCGGGGAGGAGCCGCCTCGCGTCCACGATCGACGTCGCGTACCCGTCGCTCGGGGCCGGCGCCCAGGCGATCTCGTTCGTGGCCCAGGCGGCCGGGCACCGGTGCGCCGCGCCGAGGCGCACGCCGCCGGCGCCGGGCCACGGCTGCGTACCAAGGTTCGTCGCCGTAACGCGCGCGATCACGGTCGCGCCCGCGACCCTCGCGCCGACCAGCTCGACCTCGAGGCGTGCGGCGCGCGGCGGAGCGTACAGCCGCGCGTTCGCCACGAACCGCGCGTGAGCGGGCCGCGCGTCGGCGGAGGCGAAGCCCGTCGGGCGGAGGAGCCCCCACTCCTCGCCGGAGAAATCGGCGATCGTGAACCACTGGATGCTCGCGACGTCGGGCCGCGCGCCGAGGGCGGCGAACGCCGTGTCGAGCCGCGTCGCTTGGCCGGCCTCGGTGAGCAGCGAGGCCTGGTAGCCGATCTCGCTGATCCACGTCTTTCGATCCGACAGCCCTCGCCGGTCGAGCACCGCGCGGACCGCGTCGAGGTTTGCGCCGGCGCTCGCGCCGACGTCGGCTTCGGACGAGTCGGGCCCCTGCGCGACATAGACGTGATAGCCGACGCCGTCGATCGGATCGCTCCCCGTCGCGTCGAGCACCTCCTTCCACGCGCCGCCCGCGCGGCCGCTCGCGATCGCGGCGTCGAGCCAGCTCGCGTCGCTCTTGCCGTCGAAGGAGAAGAGCGGACCCGTGAGGATCGTGACGTCCCAGCACGGATCGTTCGCGTGCGCGATCTTCGCCTCGCGGTAGAGGCGTCCGTGCACCCGCGCGAAGGCGTCCGGCGTCATCCGCGCCGAGCTCCCGCCCGCGAAGTCGTTCGGCTCGTTGATGGTCTCCCAGACGCGCACCCGATCGCGATAGCGCTCGATCACGGCGAGCGCGTTCGCGACGTACGCGTCCTCGAACGCCGGCCCCTCGAGATCGAGCCCCGGCGCGACGAGCTCGTCGTTCAGGAGGCCGTAGACCTCGAGCCCGCGCGAGACGATTGCGTCGACGACGCGATCGTAGACCTCGAAGAACGTCTTCCCGCCGTGCCTCGTCGCGTCACCGGGCGCGCTCCAGACGTCGAGCCGGAAGTTGACGCGCACGTGGGCCGCGCCCGTCGCGATCGCCGCCTCGAGCGCCTCGTCCTGCGCGACCCCCTCCCAGACGGGCGCGCCCATGTTGATCCCCGCCGTGGGCGTGGCCCGCGCCGGCCCGTCGGCGAAGAGGAGACCGCCGGCGATCGCGAGGGCCACGAGGGATCTCATGCCCAGGCTCGAAGCAGGCGCCGTGCCGGGCCGAACCCTCGCGAATCACGACGTGAGCGGAGGTCCGCGCGCGCACCGCGGTCGGGCGCGATCCAGCACGGTCTCGTCCGTCGCTCGCCACACCACGGGCGCCCCGCGGTGCTAGAGTCGCGGACTCGACGGCCCGGCGCCGCGTGTCACTGAATAGGCCCGGCCGCCGCTCGTCTGGCTGCAAACCGCCATGCGCTTTCTCCCGCGTTCCGCCCTCGTCGCGCCGTGGCTCCTGGCCGGGACGCTCGCCGCGTGCGGCGGCGGCGCGACGCCGGCGAGCGCGGTCCGCCCCGCCACGCCGACCGCGAGCGGCGCCCTCGGCGAGGACGGCTGCGCGGCCGATGGCGCCGCACCCCTCGTGGTCGATTGGCCGGCCCATCGGCGCGCCGAGCTCGAAGCGACGCTGCGCAAGGGAGGCGCGGTCCTCGCCGCCTACGATTGCAAGCAGCTCCGCGTGCTGACGGACTGCCGCGCCGAGGGCTTCTATCGCTACGAGCCCGTCTCGCTCAAAGAGGAGCTCGTTCGCATGAACGACGCCGACAGCGTCCGCGCGCGCCTTCCGACGATGGGCGCGAGCCTCGCGATCGCGCTCGAGGGCAGCCTCGCGCGAGGTAGCAGCCTCGATCTCGGGCTCGCGATGGCCGGCCGCTGGACGAGCTCGACGAGCGTCGTGTACGGCGAGGACCTGTCCCCCGAGTGCCGGGCGGCGACGCACTTCGTCCGCACCGTGCCGACCGGCGCCTTCGCCATGAGCGTCGGCTCGCGCGCGAACGTCCGCGCGGTCGCCGAGGTCTTCGACGCCGGCGCGCGCGCCGAGAGCGAGAGCGCGTACCTGCGCGACACGCGCGACGGCGACCTCACCGCGTGCCGCGCTCCCGCGGGTCCGAGCGGGCCCGCGCCGGGCTGCAGCGCACCGTTGCGGATCGAGCTCCGGCGGATCGACCCGCGGAGCGAGGCGCGCGCGAAGTGCGAGACGTTCGGCAAGGTCGAAGACTGCGTGTGGTGGTCGAACAAGGTCTTCGATCGTGAGATCGACGATCGCGAAGCCCCCGCCGTCGTCGCCAAGCTCGTCGCGCTCTGCCGCGCCGGCGAGCGAGGCGCCTGCGCCCACGCGCATCGGGGCGCGACCCTCTTCGAGCGCGCGCGCAAGCGCTCGCTCGGCGTCGACCTCCACGCGCTCGAGGAGCGCGCGTGCGAGCTCGGAGAGGAGACGGATTGCCTCCGCGTCGCCGAGCGGCTCGAGACGGAGGGCCGCGCCGACGAGGCCTTCCGGATGCGCGAGCACGCGTGCGCGAGCCGCGTCGTCGGCTGCGCGGAGCTCGCGGACCGGGTCGAGGCGGGCAAAGGACCGACGGACGCCGCCGAACGCCGCCAGTACCTCGCCGACCTCCGCGCGCGCGCGTGCCAGACCCAAACCACCTCGTGCACCGAGTACGCGGCGCTCTACCGCGCCGGCCTGCGCGCACGCGGCGACTTCAGCCAGATGAAGCGCATCGTCGCCATGTGCGAAGACGACGCCAAGAAGGGGGGCTCGTTCGGCTGCGCGATCGCCGCAGCAGGTTGTGCCCTCGGCATCGGTGTCCCGCGGGATCTCGCGCGCGCGAGGCAGCTCTACGCGCACCACTGCGCGAACCCGATGGTGCAGAACCACCTCCGCGGCACGACTTGCGAGCTCCCGAAGGAGTGGCGGTAGCCCCCGCGCGAGGGTGAGCGGCCACGCACCGAGCCCTCCGCGCATGACGCAGCGGCGTCGACCCAACGCGCGTCGTCCGAACGCGCGACGCCCGAACGGGCGACGTCCGAATGGGCGACAACGAATGGCGCTATCGCATTGCATCGATTCCGTTTCGCGCTAGTCGAACCGGACGCCGCTGGGGGGCCTCGGGTTCTTCGTCCCCCCTCGGGACGCGCGCAGCGCTGACGCCGGCTCACGCCGCCTTCAACCCCTGGAAATCACCATGAACTTCCGCTCTACCCTTCGCCTCGCGTCGCTCCTCGCCACCGTCACGTCGGCCGTCCTCTTGGCGCCCGCCGTCGAGGCCCAGTCCGGGGCGGGGCCGCAGCCGGTGCCGCAGGTGAAGATGGTGCCGCCGGGATTCACGTTGCCGCCGGCTCCTCAGCCGACGTGGTCGCTCGCCAACGCGTCGGAGAACCGGATGAAGGACACGATGGACGTCGCCGCGAGCTCCTCGCTCACGGGCGTCTCGGCCCTGGCGGGCTTCCGCTTCCGCTTCGGCAACGGAGACCACAAGCTCCGGAGGATCGGCGTGACGCCAAAGGATCGCTTCGCGTCGTTCGCGTTCGCGGACTCGAACGGGGACGATCCGTTCTCGGCCGTGGCCTCGTGGGCGGTCGTCAGCGCGGGCAGGAGCGGCAAGGTGTCGGCGACGGGAGGCGGGCAGTTCGAGGTCGCGCTGCCGGGCGGCAAGGTCGCCGGGCACACGCTCGTCCTGTCGGGCTTCGAGTTCCGCCGAAGGGACGGCTCCGACGCCAACGTCCGCTCGATCGGAGTGTGGCTCGACTCCGACCGCGCCGTCGCACGCGTCATGCTGATGGACGATCAGGGGCCGGACTTCCGCGGCTTCGAGAAGACGATCGGCGCGGCGCTCCTCGCCGGCGCGCCGATCGGCGAGCTCAAGCTCACCGCAGCGTCGATGGTCACCGCCGTCGGAGCGATCAACGGCGTCGCTACGAAGGGCAAGTACCGTCCGTTCGCCGTCGAGGTGCACTATGCATGGATCCCGACCTCCGCCGTGTCTGCGGTGGACGTCTTCACGGGCACCGGACGCGCGCCGGCTTCGGGCAAGACGTTCCCCGCCACCGGCGTCCTTCAGGGGTTCGAGTTCTTCTTCACGGGCTCCGATCATCACCTGCTCGACATCGGCGTGATGGGGCCGCTGATGCGACCGGCGGCGGGAGCGCTCCAGAATCCGCCCGGAGAGGTCATCGCCTTCCAGGACAACAACCGCGACGACTCGATGCGATGGGCGGCCGAGTTCGCGATCCTCAAGCCGTCGGCGCGCTGACGCACGCACGTACGCCAAGGCCGAGCTCGGGCGCCGTGCACCCGCCGCGAGACGCGGCCAAGATCCCGCGATGAAGTAGCTGCGCGGTCCCACGATTGGCGGTATCAAGGGGGGGATGGTCGCGCCGCGGACCGCCTGCGTGCAGGGCAACCCGACCGCCGTCCGCACGAGAGGCGTGAGCGGCGAGGAAGGCGGCGCGCGGACGGCGCGCGCCCGTGAGGGACGCGGCGCATGAGCGCGTCGAAATCGAAGAAGGGCGTGACCAAGACCGAGAAGGCCGCGCGCGTCGACGGCCTCTCGCGCGGCGCCGGCGACGACGAAGAGACCTCGCCGCCGGAGGCGACCGCGGAGGGCGACGCGGCGGAGAGCGCGGACGAGGCGGCCTCGGCCCCTTCGCCCGCGCGCGGCGAGACGCCCTACCGCGGCGGGGCTCCAGGCACGCGCGTCGCCACCAAGCCGACGACGATCTGGCAGCGCGCGACCTACCGCTGGACGGCGATCACCGTCGTGCTGGCGGCGCTGCTCGTCCTCTACAGCTACCACCCGTATTACAAGGGCCAGCAGTTCACGCCGTTCAAGACGATCTTCCCGCCGGCGTTCGTCCTCTGGCTCGTCTTCGGCCTCTCCTACGTCAAGGCGACGCTCGAGAAGTTCTCCGAGCAGCGCTACACGATGCGCGACAGCGGGCTCCACCTCGTGGCGCTCGGGAAGGCGGCGTTCGAGGACGTCCTGCCTCGCGCGCAGTGGTACGCGGTCGCGACCTTCGCCGGCGCCGCGGCGACGCTCGGAGCCGCGCGCTCGCTGACCGCGAAGGACAGCGTCTATCACGGCGCCTACGTCAGCGTCGGGATCTACCTGAGCGGGCTTCTCGCCGTCCTCCTCCTGGTGCGCTGCCTCCGGCCGCGGCGGGTGTGGCGCCTGGTTCGCAACCGCCGCATCCGGACCACGCTCCTCGCGATCTGCGTGAAGGCGTTCTTCACGCCGCTGATGACCGGGTTCGTCGTCGGTCATCTCAACGGCATCTCGCGCGCGTGGCTCAACCACAAGCACCTTCCGCCGATGGACTTCAAGGTCCCGAACGACGGCGGCATCGGCGCCGCGATCTCGATGTGGTGGAGCCACGTCGGCGTCCGGATCGCCGATCTGGTCCCCTCGCTCCAGGACCTCGCCGGGCTCGTCCAGCCGTGGACCTGGACACGCGCCGACGTGAGCTGGGGCCTCGGCATCTCGTACGACATCATCTTCGCGATCGACTGCGGCTGGGCGCTCTTCGGCTACGCTTCGGAGAGCCGCTGGCTCGGCAACAAGACGCGAAGCGTGGAGCCGACCGCGTTCGGCTGGCTCGTCTGCCTCGCGTGCTACCCGCCGTACAACAACGTCCTCGGCACCTACCTCCCGCTCGAGAACGGGCCGCAGCTCATCACCAGCGAGTCCGGCCACCTCGCGCTCCGCGGCGCCGTCGTCTTCTTGTTCGCGATCTACGCCGCCGCGACGGTCTCGTTCGGCTTCAAGTTCTCGAACCTCACGAACCGGGGGATCGTCTCGCGCGGCCCATACCGCTACGTGCGCCACCCCGCGTACCTGTGCAAGTGCAGCGCCTGGTGGCTCGAGCACATCCCCACGATGACGCTGACGAAGGCGTTCTTCCTGACGCTCCTCTGCGGCGTCTATGCGCTGCGCGCGTGGACCGAAGAGCGCCACCTCGGAATGGATCCCGAGTACCGCGAGTACAAGAAGAAGACGCCCTGGGTCCTCTTCCCGGGCATCTACTGATCGCCCCCCCCGCGCACGCGCGGTGAGCCGCGCGTCGACGAAGCTGCGACAGCGCTCGCGGAAAGCGCTGAGGCGCGCTACGACTTAACGATGTCCACGAACCCGCGGGACGACGCGAACGACGTGGTGGCCGCGGCGGCGGCGGCGGCTCGTCACGAGCCGCGCAAGCTCGGCGACGCCCTCCGCGCCGTGGTCGCGGGCGGCGGCGCGGCGCGCGTGATCGCGTCGTCGGTCGCCCTCTTCGAGGCCGGCGGGCGGCTCGTCCTCGACGAGGGCACGAAGAACGTCCTCCGCAGCGCCGCCGAGCGCGGCGCCGAGAGCGCGCTCGCGTTCGCGGCCGGACCGCTCCTCGGTCCGGCGACGATGCTGGCGAAGCGCCCGATCGGCATGCTCGCCAGCGCGGGCAAGGCCGCGCGGTCGGCCGCGCCGCTGGCGGCGCGCGCGGCAGGCGCGGAGATCTTGAAGGGCGCCGGCAAGGCCGCGGGCATCGGACTCGTCATCGACGGCGCGGTCGCCAGCGTGGAGGCCGTCGTCGCCGTCCGCGACGGCGCGATGGACCGAGCGAGCGCGATGAAATACGTCGCGAAGGAAGCTGCCACGGGAGCGGTCGCGACGGGGGCCGGCGTCCTCGTCGGCGCCGGTCTCGTGGCGCTGACGGGCGGCGCCGCCGCGCCCGTGGTCTTCGCCGTCGGCGCGCTCGGCTCGATCGGCACGAAGCGGCTCCTCCGCCGGTTCACGACGCGCCCGACGCGCGAGCTCGCCGTGCGCGAAGTCCCGGCTACGACGGCCTGACGCCCGCCTGCGGGGAGGTCAGAAGGCGGAGACGGTGAAGAGCCCGCGACCGATGGCCATCACGCCGCCGTAGATCAAGAGCAGCGCGAGACCGACCCCGACGAGCGGCAACGTCAAGGTCGGCTCGGCGCGCCTCCGGTTGATCGAGCTCGTCACTTGAGCTGCGGCCGCGGCGAGGACCATCATCACGATGTGTCCGACGAGCGCCGGATAGTAGCGACCGAGCGCCACCATCGTCGCGCCGATGACCACCTGGAGGTGGAGCGCACCGGCGAAGGCCGCCCCGAGGATCCGGTGCACCTTCCCGAACGGCTTTTTCTGCGCGAGGCTCAGCCCGAGCACAGCGACGTTCAGGACGCCGAGGAGCAGGATCAGGAATCGAAGACCGGAGTGCGCGTGGAAGAGACCGACCATGGCTCGTTCCTACCACGGCGCGGACGACGCAACTCCCGTCGACTTGTCCTGAGATCACGGCGAGCGCTCGATCTCCCCGGCTGGACGCGCGCGGGCGCATCGAATTGGTTAAGGTTTTCTTCGGCCGGCGGACTACCCCGTCATGCAGGCGGACACCGCCACTTCGACGATGGCCCACGACGCAGTGCTCCACGCGTTGTTCGAGAGGCTCCTGTCCGCGCACGGGCAGGGCCTCGGCCGCGTCGCACGCGTCTACGCGGGAAGCTCGGCGGACGCCGGCGATCTCGCTCAGGAGATCGCGGTGGCGCTCTGGCGCGCGCTTCCAAGCTTTCGCGGCGAGTGCTCCGAGCGGACGTTTGCCTACCGCATCGCGCACAACCGCGGGATCTCGCATCTCGAGGCGCGGCGCACCCGCGAGAACGTCGGGCCGCTCGATGAAGCGCAGCAAGTCATCGATCCGCGGCCCACCGCCGACGCGGCGATCGACGCCGCGCGGCGTCGCGAGGCCCTCTGGAGAGCGATCGGCGAGCTTCCGGTCGGTTCGCGCGCCGTGCTCACGCTCTCCCTCGAAGGCCTTCCGCACGACGAGATCGCGGAGGTCCTCGGCACGAGCGCCAACAGCGTCGCGGTGCGCCTCAGTCGCGCCCGCGCCGACCTCCGCGAGAAGCTGCAGAAGCAGGAGAAGCGCCATGGTTCGTGAGCCCGAAGATCGTGAGCCCACGGGGCGCGCAGCGGAAGACGCGACGCCGGTCGATCTCGCAGAGTGGGCGAGCGACTTTCGCGCCACCGCGGGCGGCCTCGACGAGGCGTCTTCCGAGTCGATCGTCGCGCGTGCCGAGGGCGACGCGCGGAAGGAACGATGGGAGTGGGCAACACAGATCGGCGGTCTCGCGTTTGCCGCGGCGGTGTTCCTCGGCCTGGTCGTCCGCATGAGGTCCCCGCTCTTCACGGGGTTCGCGGCGTTCGTGTTGCCGACGCTGTTCGCGCTGTTCTCCTTCTTCGTGTACCTCCGCGTCGGCGTCTCGAAGAACCGGGGGACCTCGGTCGCCGACCACGTCGCCGCGGCGATGCAGCGCAACCGCGCTCGCCATCGCGTCGCTCGCGCGGGGCTCGCTTCGCTCGCGCTCTTGACGACGGGCTTCTGGGTCTGGCTGCCGATCTTCGTCTCGTCGAAGAGCGAAAAGTTCGCCGCCGAGCCATGGCGCCTCGGTGTCTCGGTCACGGCTGCGATCGTCGTGTTCGGCCTCGCGTTCTACCGATGTGCCCGTCTCGTGAAGCAGACGCGTTCGGCGCTGGAGAGCTGGCGGGTCGTGCTCGCGTCGTTCGAGGACCCGAGGCCGCTACGCCATGATGGCGACGAACGAGAACGCAGGGGCGATCAGGGCCTCGGGCCCTGACGTTCGTGCGCGTGTCCGCGCGTCGTCCGCGGACAGGCCCTTCGTCCAGAGACGCCAGGCATCGTCACCCGACAGCGCGACCGTCGCCTCGACACGATCGGACGGCGCGAGCGCCCATCGCGCCTCGCCTCGCACGAGCGTCCAGCGGTCCCCGTCGACCTCGACGGCGACCGCGGTCCCAGGCGAAACGTCGACGTCTCGATAGGCGTGTGGCAGGCCTCGCGCGAACGTCGCGATCACGGGTCTCCGAAAGCGCGCCTCCGAGCATCCCGGCCGGCCGACCGCGTCGCGGATCTGCTGCTGGTGATGCCATCTTTCGGTGTACTCGCGCGCGACGTCGAACCAGTTGGCGGACTCGGCTTCGCCCGCCCACGCGACGGGGAAGATCGCGCGTCCGAGCGGCGGAAGCGACCCGAGCAGCTCGAGGAGCTCCTCGTCCGTACGGCGAATCAGGTCGACGAGAATGCGGGGACTGAGCCGGCGCGTGGCGTCCATCCACTCGCGGTTCGTGCGCTGGATGAAGGTCACGAGGCCGTCCCAGTCGAACGACTCCGGTCCTGATGCGGACCAACCGTCGCGCTGCAGCGCCAGTCGCCTCAGCGCCGTATCGAGCAAGTGCGACGCGAGGTCCTTCACGTCGCGATCGCGATGCACGGTCGGGCGCCGCCACTCCTCGGCAGACAGGCTCGACAGCAGCTCGACGAGCCCGGCGTTGAGGTCGGAAAAGAGCGGCAGCGCGTCGACGCGGGTGAGGTCCATCTCGCGCTCGACTCTACACCTCCGTCCTCCAGGCCAAAATGCCACGTCCGACGTCGGGGGTGCCTCCTCGGACGCCCTACGCGCCGCCGCTCGCAGCGACGCGCAGCGCGCCGCGAGCGGCGCTATGCTGGCCGCCAAACATGACCACGCACACCGTCGACAACCCGTACACCGGCGAGACCGCCTGCACCGTGGAGACGACCGACGACGCCGCGCTCACGCGCGTCCTCGAAGGCGCGCGCGAGGCCGCGAACGACCTCGCGCGTCTCGGCATCGAGGAGCGCATCGCGCTCTGTGACCGCGCGCTCGCGAAGCTCGAGGCGCGCGCCGACGAGATCGCCGCCGACATCACGCGGCAGATGGGCAAGCCTCTGTCACAGGCGCGCGGCGAGGTCGGCGGCACCGCCGGCCGCTGGCGCCACATGCAGGAGATCGCGAAGGAGTCGCTCGCCGACATCGTGCTCCCGCCGAAAGACGGCTTCGAGCGCCGCATCGCGAAGACGCCGATAGGCGTCGTGCTCGATCTCCCCGCCTGGAACTACCCGCTCCTCACCGCCGTCAACGCGGTCGTCCCGGCCGTGCTCGCTGGCAACGCCGTCGTCCTGAAGCACGCGCCGAGGACGCCCCTCTGCGCCGAGCACTTCGCGCGCGCCTTCGCCGAGGCCGGCGCGCCCCGCGCCGTCGCCGCGATCTTCGTGGACTACGAGCGCACCGAGCGGCTCGTCGCCGACGCGCGCATCGATCACGTCCTCTTCACCGGCTCGGTCCACGGCGGCCACCGCATCCAGGCCGCCGCGAAGGACCGCTTCCTGCACGTCGGGCTCGAGCTCGGCGGCAACGATCCGGCCTACGCGGCCGAGGACTGCGACGTCGAAAAGACCGTCGAGAACATCGTCGACGGCGCGATCTACAACGCGGGGCAGAGCTGCTGCGCCGTCGAGCGCGTCTACGTGCACCGCTCGGTCTACGATCGCTTCGTCGCCGCGGCCGAGCCGCTCGTGCGCGCCTACGTGATGGGCGATCCGACCGACGAGAAGACGACGCTCGGCCCCATCGCGCAGCCGTGGCACCCGAAGGAGCTCGAGGCGCTCGTCGCCGATGCCACGCAGAAGGGCGCCAAGCTCGTCGCCGGCGGCAAGGCCGTGTCGGTCGGCGGCAAGGGGCGCTTCTTCGAGGCGACGATACTCACCGGCGTCCCGCAAGAGGCCGACCTGATGCAGAAGGAGTCGTTCGGTCCCATCCTGGCGATCGCCCCGGTGAGCTCCGACGACGAGGCGCTCGAGAAGATGAACGCGTCGCGCCTCGGCCTGACCGCGAGCGTCTGGACGCGCGATCGCGAACGCGCCGAGCGCATGGCGCGAGCCCTCGAGTTCGGCACGGTCTACATGAACCGGTGCGACGCGCTCGATCCGGCGCTCCCGTGGACCGGCGTGAAGGACTCGGGACGCGGCGTCACGCTGAGCGCGCTCGGCTTCGACGCGCTCACCCGCCCGAAGGCGATCCACTTCCGCCTCGCGCTCTGATCGTCCCCGGCGTCCGGGGTCGCGCGCGGAAGCGCGCGCGATCCCGCCGTCAGCGACCGAGCTTGTTCGGCGCCTGGACCTGCTCGCAGCGCTCGACGCAGGCCGGATCGTCGCTGCACTGCATCGAGCAGTCGGCGGTGCGCCCGCGCTTCTTGTCGCACTTCGGATCGCGCTCGCACTTCATCGGATCCTCCTGGGCGGCCCGCTGCGCGGCGTTGCACGCGGCGCACGTGAAGAGCGCGAAGAGCGCCGCGAGGAGGGCGTCGCGGAGGGGCCTCAACGGATGGTCCCCGCGCTCGGCGGAGGCCGCGTCTTGTCGAGCGGCGGCCGCTCGCGGAGGCATTTGTCGACCGGCGTCTCGAGCGCCTTCAGCGCCGGGTTCATTCCGGGGAACGGGCCGTGGCTGGGCGGACGCCCCATGACGGGCGCGAACATGCGAGACCAGTCGATCGTCTCGGAGACGCTGAGCCACACGAAGAGCGCGCGGCCCTTGATGTTCTCGAACGGGACGCCGCCGCCCGTGCCGCCGAACCACATGCGCGAGTCGTGGCTGTTGTTGCGGTTGTCGCCCATGACCCAGACCTCGTTCGGCTTCACGTAGAACGGGCCCTGATACTCGGCGGTCAGGCTCTGGTTGTCGTAGAGCGTGAGGTACGCCTCGTCCTCGAGGAACTCGACGAAGATTTCGCCCTCGTGGCGAATGCCGTCCTGCTGCTCCGTGTACGTGTACGTACCGGCCGAGCAGCTCGGGACCTCCCAGCCGTTGATGATCGGGTGGCCGCCGCGCGCCTCGAGCTTGTCGCCCGGAACGGCGATGACGCGCTTGATGAAGTCCTGCTCCGGGTGCTCCGGATAGGCGAACACGATCACGTCGCCGCGCTCCGGCGGCATGTGCGACCAGAGCCGCGAGTGCGTCCAGGGGATCGCCGGCCCGTACGTGAACTTGTTCACGAAGATGTGGTCGCCGACCTGGAGCGTCGGGATCATCGACCCGCTCGGGATCTTGAAGGCCTCGACGACGAACGCGCGCAATGCCATCGCGACCGCGATCGCGACGAGGATCGACTCGGCGTACTCGCGCACCTCGCTCTTGCGCCAGCGCCCGAGCTTCGTGTCGACCTCGCCGTCGGCCTTCACGAGCGCCTCGAGGAAGGCGTCCTCGTCGAACGGCTCGCGGTCCATCGACTGCTCGAGCGCGTCGAGGTCGGCGCGCAGCCGGTCCCGCTCCTTCGACGAGAGCTCGCGGACGACCGCGTCCTTGTTCCGCTCGAGGATGCTCTCCGCCTCCTCGAGCAGGCCGCGCGCCTTCTCGAACGGTCCGCGCATGCCCTTCGGCAGCCCCTCGCGGAGCGGCGGGTGCGCGTGGTAGGCCAGCGGCAAGTGATGGCGGACCGCCCAGAACGCCATCTCGAAGAGCGTGAAGGTGACGATGCCGAACGGCACGGGCTGATCGCGGACCTTCTCTTCGATCCAGCCGAGCACGCCGCCGTGGTCGATGCCGCTCGCGGGCGTAAGCGCCCAGACGAGGACGCACGCGAGCGCGAAGGGCACCAGGATGAACCACACGGCCCAGTAGACCGTGCGGAGGATCTTCCGCGGCGTCGGCTGCGGCTTCTTCGAGCCGCCGTCACCCGCACCGGCGATGCGCCGCGCACGCGCGCCGTCGTCGGCCTCACGCGCGAGCGCGCGCGCGCCGCCCTTCGCTTTCGCGGCAGGCTCTTCCTTCGCGTCGTCCCCGGCCGGCTTGTCGTCCTCGTCGGCGCCCTCGTCCGCGTCCGATCGCGCGGCAGCGGCGGGCTCGCTCGGCCCGGACGGCGGCGGAGGATCCGCCTCGTCAGCGGAGGTCTCGAGGGTCTCTTCGTCCTTCTTCACGAGGCATCGCCGATCTGGATGAGGTAGTTGACCACCGCGGCACGGTCATCGAGCGGGTTGATCGTCGGCGAGACCTGCCCTGCCGTCGGCGTGTTGTCGAACACGACGTAATACGTCCCCGGAGGGACGACAATCGCGCGCTTCAGCGGATTCCCGTTCGCCAGGACCTCCGAGGACATCGGGTTGCCGGCCAGCGGCCCAGCTTGCGGGTACTCGAAATAATAGTGGAGCGACTGCTCGGCTTCCGCCTTGCGCATCACGATCACGTCGATCGCAGGGACGCCGTCCACGGCGGCGGTCAGGTAGATCGCGCGGCCCGACTCCTCGACGACGATGGGACCGACGAAGTCGCGCTGATTCTGGTGAATCTCGGTGCGTTCGTTCTCGTAGGTGATCTTCCCGTCGCCGCGGGTGAGCTGGTACGGGTGGAACGGCTTCTGGCCGAGCGGGACGATCCCGAGCGCGAACGTGACGTTGGACTCGCTCCCGTCGTGCGCGATGACGGTGAAGCCCTCCTGCAGCTTCTTCGAGAGCGTCTGCTTGCCGAAGTCGTTCCCGAGCGACGACATGCCGGCGAACATCGACGCCATCTGGTTTTCGATCCGGTGCGTCTGGAACGTCGTGTTGTCGATCCGCGCCGGCCGGAAGTACGAGTAGATGTCGCAGTCGCCGCTCTCGGTGACCTGGAAGTCGTAGCGAAAGCCGGCCGACGCGCCGCCGAGGAAGGTCGTCTTCTTCGTCACGTTCGTCCACGCGTAGCCGTAGCCGCTGAACGTGACGTTGAGGGTGTCGCCCTCGTTCGCCGTGCACTGGTTCGGATAAAATCGCCCGATCACCGGCGAGTCGGGCGCGAGCTTCAGCGGGGCGTTGCGCGACTTCATCTGCTGGCAGAAGTCGCCCATCGCCTTGCGAAGCATCGAGCGTCGCATCGAGAGGTTCTCGGGCTGGTTGATCGTCCCGCGGAAACGGCACGCGGGATTGCAGCTGCAGCCTTGGGTCAGAGCGGACGACGCGGCCATCACGGCGACGGCGAGCAAGGCACCGGAAGTCTTCTGCAAAGCTCCCGGAGGCTACCACAAGGCGTGCCAACGTGAGTCGCCCGAAGGGTGGCTCACGTTCCCGCGCGGCCGAGTAGTTGAGATGCGTCCGGCCGATCGCGATATGTTCACGGGATGACGAGCGCAGCGGCGGAGCGAAAGGTTGCGGTCCTCGGAGCGGGCGCGTGGGGAACTGCGCTCGCCAAGGTCCTCGCGGACAAGGGAGACCCGGTCGCGATGTACTGCCGGCGGCCCGACCTCGTCGCCCAGATCAACGAGGAGCACAAGAACGGGCGCTACCTCCCGAGCGCGGAGCTCCCGGCCACGCTCTCGGCCACGGTCGACCCCGAAGAGGCGCTCCACGGCGCTTCGATGGTCGTGTTCGTCGCCCCGAGCCACGCCACGCGCGAAGTCGCTCAGCTCGTCGCCCGGAAGGTGCCGAAGGAAGCGCCGATCGTCAGCGCGACCAAGGGGATCGAGAACGACTCGCTCACGTTCATCGACGAGATCCTCGCGGCCGAGCTCCCCGGCGAGACGCACCGGCAGTTCGCCTTCCTCAGCGGGCCCTCGTTCGCGAAGGAGCTCGCCGCCGGGCTGCCCACGGGGGTCGTGATCGCGTCGGAGGACGATCGCGTGCGCGAGCACGTGATGCATCGATTTCATGCATCCTACATGCGCACCTACGCGAGCAAGGACATCCCCGGAGTCGAGTGCGGCGGCGCGATCAAGAACGTGATCGCGATCGCGGCCGGCGCCGCGGACGGGCTCGGCTTCGGCCACAACACGCGCGCCATGCTCATCACGCGCGGGCTCTCGGAGATGGTGAAGCTCTCGCTCGCGCGCGGCGGCGAGGCAATCACGCTGGCGGGCCTGGCCGGCATGGGCGACCTCGTCCTCACGTGCTGCGGCGAGCTCTCGCGCAACCGCACCGTCGGGCTCGAGCTCGGCAAGGGGCGCAAGCTGCCCGACATCCTCACCGGCCTCGGCCACGTCGCCGAGGGCGTGAAGACCGCGAAGAGCGCGTTCGATCTCGGCAAGCGGCTCGGCGTCGAGCTGCCGATCATCACCGAGACGTACCGCGTGCTCTACGAGGACAAGCCCGCGCTCGACGCGGTCAGGGACCTCATGAGCCGCGAGCTCACCGCCGAGTTCGAGAGCATGCCGAAGCTGCGCGCCGGCGCGCCGGCCTGACGCCGCGCCGAGGCCGCGCGCACCGGGACACGACGCCAGGCTCCGCGCCGGCGTTCGGAGACGAACAGGCACGCGGCATGCTCGTCCCGAACCGATGCGGCTTCGTCGCACGTCCGGGATGGGATTCGAGTCGGCCTCGCGCGACGGGTTCGTCCGCCGCTCGCGCCGGCCTGTCGAGGTCGCGCCGGAGCTCCGCCGTCCCGAGATCGCCGAGGTCGTCCTCGCCGAGGTCGGATGACGATGCGGCCCGCAGCGGATGCGCTGTTCCGCGATCGCGTCCGCGACGTCGTGCTGATCGCGTCGGCCTCGCGGAGCGGCTCGAGTCTCTTCGCCGAGTGGCTCCGGCGCTCGGGGGAGCTCTTGCACCTGCGCGGCGAGCCGAACCCGCTCCTCCGTAAGGTCGGGCTCATGACGGGTGCCTCCGGCGCCGACGGGCCATCGGACGCGCTCACGGCGCACGACGTCCCGAGAGGCCGCGCGCTCGACGATCTGCTCGCGCGCGACGTCGGTCGACCTGCGCCTGCGTCGGAGCCGCTGAACGTCGCGCAGCTCGCCGCCGACTGGCTGTGGCGGCTCGAAATGGAGTGGCCGGACGAGGCGTTCGAGCCCACCGACGTCGGCACCTGCGTCACGGCGAGCCTCCGTGACGTCGGCTATCGCCGTGGCGCGCCCCTCGATCTCGACCGGTTCTCGGTGCGGTTCGTCGATCGGATCGCGCAGCATCACCCGTGCGTCTCGCCGTACCGCTACGACGTGCCCGCGAAGCTCGTTCGTACGCTCGTGCCGGGACTCGAGCTCCCGGACGGACCGCCAGGACCCCGACTGGTGGAGGAGCCGCCGTTCATCCTCGTCGTCCCGTGGGAGCGCGCGGCGCCCGACGCGCTGAGCGAGCAGACGCTCGTCCTGAAGACGCCGAGCGCGGGCTATCAGCTGGGCTTCTATCGGGCGCTCTTCCGCTCGGCGCGCCTCCGCGTGATCCACCTGGTGCGCAACCCCGCCGCGAGCATCAACGGCCTCCTCGACGGCTGGGCGCATCACGAGTTCTTCTCGCGACACCTGCCCGACCGTCTGCGCATCCGCGGGTACACCGACCTTCACCCGACGTGGGGCCGCTCGTGGTGGAAGTTCGATCTCCCTCCCGGATGGGAGGAGGTCGCCGGAGCCGACATTGGCGAGGTGTGCGCGTTCCAGTGGGCGTCGGCGCACCGAGCCATCCTGCGGAGCCTCGCCGCCACGGGGGTCGAGGCCCTTCGCGTCCGCTTCGAGGACTTCGTCGCGCCGGGCGCCGTTGCTCGGATGACGCGCGATCGCGTCCGCGAGTGGATTGGCATGTGCGCGCGCACGGAGCCG
This sequence comes from Labilithrix sp., assembly GCA_019637225.1. Lineage (GTDB taxonomy): Bacteria > Myxococcota_A > Polyangia > Polyangiales > Polyangiaceae > Labilithrix. The sequence goes on along the minus strand of JAHBWC010000004.1, from coordinate 42,714 downwards.
GGCGAGCTCCCGCAGGTGATGTCGACAACGGCGCCGCGCCCCTTTCGCTGGAGAGATCGAGAAGACGAGCTCACGCCGCTCCTCGCGAGCGAGAGCGTGCGCTCCGTCGCGACAGAGCTCGGATACGGAGACGACGATGCGTCCTGGCGATGACGCGACCACGCCGCGGCTGCCCGCGACGCTCGGAGGCCCAGGCTTCCGGACGCGCACTCGATCGCATCGCGCCGACGTCGAGGAGGGCCGAATCTGGCGGAGCTGCGGGTACGCGTCCGAGACCGCGCCCTTGCTCGAGGTCGTCATGGGCTGGCCGCCGGACACGCTCGTCTCACGCCGCCCTGCCGACGAGGACCTGCTGCTCGAGCGGCCAGACCTGAGACGCATGCGGGCCCAGGCTCTCCTCATCGAAGGCTACTTCCGCGCGCACGGAGTCAGCGTCCACTGGGTCTGCGACGCCGAGGCGCCGCCCAACATCGTGTTCATGCGCGACCTCTTCTTCATGACCCCGGAGGGCGCGATCATCGCTCGACCGGCCGCACACCAGCGCGCCGGCGAGGCCCGCATCGTCGCCGCGCGCCTCGCCGAGCTCGGAGCGCCGATCCTCGCCACGGTCCACGGACGTGGCTGCTTCGAAGGAGCCGACGCGCTGTGGCTCGACGACCGAACGGTGCTGATCGGGCTCGGCCGCACGAATGAAGAGGGAGCGGCGCAGGTCGAACACGTCCTCTCGACGATCGGCGCGACGGCCATCCGCGTGGCCGTCCCGCCGCGCATCCAGCACCTCCTCGGCGCCGTGACACTCGTCGAGCCCGGCTGCGCCATCTTGCACGCTCGCGCCGAGGGGACGGAGATCGAGACCGTGCTGCGCGCCCACGGCATCTACGTCGCGATCCTGGAGGAGGACGACGAGCTGACGCTCAGCCGCGCGATGAACCTGGTCGTGCTCGACGGCGGAAAGTTCGTCATGCCCGCGGGCGCGCCGCGCGCCGCCGATCGCTACCGGCGCACCGGATGGTCTCCCGACGCGCTCGAGATCGGTGAATACCTCAAGTGCGGCGGCGGGCTCGGCTGCCTCGTCGGCATCTTCCGGCGACGAACGCCCGCCGCCGAGGACTGATCTTCTCGCGGAGCCTGGCCTCCATCTCGGGTGCGACCGGCGCCGGCGGTTCGGGCCCCCCGGTTGGCGAGCGGCCCAGACGTTCGGCTCGCGCGCCGAACTGTGGTCACGCCGAGCGCCTACCGCGTAACGAAGGCGGCGAGGCACTCGCGACGTGTCACGTCGTGGCGATACGCGAAGAGCCGTTCGAGCTCGCGCCGCACGAGCGGCGCGACGACGAGGCCACCGAGTCGGCCGAGCGGCAGCTCGTAATCGACCTCGTCCCTGAGCGTGCTCTCGGAGAGCCCCCGCGCCGTGACGACGTGGCGATGCACCCAGCGCGCGAAGGGACCTCTCACCATCCGATCCGCGAACATCCGGCCGCGCTCGTACGCGATGTGCTCGGCCTCGATCGTCTGCCAGAGCGGCCCGAGCTTCACGCGGAGCACCACGCGCGTCCCCACCTCGAGCGACGCCGGCGCCTCCACGATCTCCGTCCGCGGCCACGGCGGCGTGAGGAGCGCGAGCGCGTCGGGTCGCTCGTGGAAGTGCCACAGCACCTCCGCGCTCACCGGGAAGCTCGACTCCTTCACGTAGCGCACGCCGGACCTCTACGCCGACCGCGCGCCTCGCGGAAGCCGCGCTGGGCTCGCAGAAGGCCGCGCCCGGCACGCCGCAGGCCCTGGCGCGACCAACCGCCGCGCGCCTCCTGGTACGCCACTCGAGCGCCCGCGTTGGGTCGACACGAGATGCGCGGGCCCTCGCGCTCCGGGAGCGACCTCGACCGGACGGCCCGCATCCACTACCCTCCGATCCGAAGCTCATGCTCGGCTCCCCCTTGTCTTCGCGCTCTCGCTCGACGTGGCTACGCTCCGCCGTCCTCGCGGCGGTCGCGCTCGGCGTCTCCGACGCCAACGCGCAGCAGCCGCCCTATCCGCCGCAGCCGGGCCCCTACCCGCAGCAGCAGCAGCCTTACCCGCAGCAGCAGCCTTACCCGCAGCAGCAGCAGCCTTACCCCCAGCAGCCTTACCCCCAGCAGCCTTACCCGCAGCAGCCTTACCCCCAGCAGCCCTACCCGCAGCAGCCTTACCCACAGCAGCCATACCCCCAGCAGCCCTACCCGCAGCAGCCTTACCCGCAGCAGCCCTACCCGCAGCAGCCCTACGGGTATCCGCAGCAGCCGCCGCCTCCGCCGCCGGTCTCGAACACGCGCGGCAACGGCGAGATGCTCGCCCTCTACATCACGAGCGGGCTCTACGGCGTCGGCACGGGCATCTGGCTCGACGCGCTCTTCAAGATCGACGATCCGGGCCCCGCGGTCGTCATGCCCCTCCTCTTCGGCGCCGCCGCGCCGGTGGGCGTCTGGCTCTGGGACAGCCAGGGCGGTCCGCTCCACCGCGGCGTGCCCGCCGCGACCGCGACCGGCCTGGTCCTCGGTGGCGTCGAGGGCATCGCGATCGCCGGGACGCAGTGGCAGTACACGCGCGACGACAACCGCGACTGGTCATTCCAGACGCAGACCACGGTGACGTGGATCATGGCCACGGGCGGCGGCATCGGCGGCTGGGCCTTCGGCGAGTGGCTCCGGCCCGATCCGCGCAGCATGACGTTCATCGGGAGCGGCGCGGCCTGGGGCGCGCTCAGCGGATCGATGTTCGGCATCGCGGTGCAGGGACGGCACGACGACTGGAAGGACGGCTCCAGCGTGGCCGGCCTCATCGGCTACAACGTCGGCATCGTCGGCGGCGGAGCGATCAGCATCCTGCACACGCCGTCGTTCAACTCGCAGAAGTACATGTGGCTCGGGTACGGCCTCGGCGCCCTCGCCGGCTGCCTCGTCTTCCCGTTCTACCTCTTCGTCGACAACCCGGTCGTGAAGCGCGGCCTCATCGGCCCCTCGATCGGCGGCCTCGCGGGCGTCGCGCTCGCCGGCGCGTTCACCTGGGACATGAAGGACGACGACGGGACGCATCCGACGAACGGAGCGTGGAAGCCGCCGTTCGACTTCGCCGTCTCGCCCATCCCGGCGCTCACGCCGCCGACGGTACAGACGTCGGCGTCGAGCCGGAGCATCACGAACATGGTGGGGCCCGACCCGCGCCTGAACGCCCCGCCTCCCGGCGCGCTCTTGACGGCGGTCGGCACGTTCTAGCGTCCCGAGTCCGTGAGGGACCGGGCGTCCGCAGAGTCGCCGCGCCGCGCTCGGGAGAGGGCGGCGCCGGCGACCTCGGGCGTCAGTTCGCCGGCGGGGTGTCCGTCGACGGAGCGCCTGCCTCGGCGGCCGTGTCCGTCGTCGGCGGGTGTTCGGTGTCCGGTGTCAGCGGCGGCGGCTTGTTCCCGTCACCACAGGCCACAGCTCCCAGCGCGGCGAAAGCAGCACCGATCGTGAAGAGCACGAAGAACCTACGCATCGAGTCCACCTCCGCAAAGTTCGGCCCGAAAAGCCGGGCAACGGTCCGGCCGGAGCGGCCGGAGCAGCGACGTGCTGGCCATTCTACACAGACCGCCGTCGCGGTTGCCACCTCGTCGATCCCGGCGACGATGTTCTGCTTTTGCGATATCCTCCGGCACTAGCTCCCGGTGGGATCAATCCCATCCGGCGACGTCTGGACTCGCATGCCCATCCTCAAGTGGTTCCCGCCGCAGGGCTCTCCGCGCACGTACGTGCTGTACAAGCCCGTCTCGACGATCGGCCGCGCGCTCGGCAACGACGTGGCGATCGCGACGCAAGGCATCGCCGAGACGCACGCGCAGGTGCTCTTCGACGGCCGCGACTTCAACCTCGAGGAGATCGAGAAGAGCGGCGAGATCCTGATCAACGGGAAGAAGAAGCGGCGCGCCCGCCTCGTCCACGGCGATCGCGTCACGCTCGGCGACGCCGAGCTCCAGTTCAGCATCTTCGACGAGCCCGGCGCGGCGTCCCGCGCGACGCCTTCGTCGTCGACCTCGTCGCCGCAGACTCCCGAGGGGAGCATCCAGCTCGCCGCCGTCCGCAAGCTCCACGAGTTCAGCGAGAAGCTGATGACGCTGAAGAACCTCGACGAGCTGCTCGAGGCGATGCTCGAGGCGGTCATCGACGTCACCGGCGCCGAGAAGGGCCTCGTGCTCCTCCTGGAAGAGGCGTACGGCTCCGACGGCAGCGCGTCCGGTCACGGCGGCAAGCCCGTCATCCGCGCCTCGCGCCAGGTGAACCGCGAGGCGATCACCGACACCACCGGCGCGATCTCCGACAGCATCGTGCGCCGCGTCCTCGACTCCGGCCGTCCGGTCATCGTCTCCGACGCCCTCTCGGACGACGTCTTCCGCACGAGCGAGAGCGTCGTCGCCCTCCGCCTGTCGAGCGTCATGTGCGCGCCGCTCGTCTCGCAGGGCCACGTCACCGGCGCGCTCTACGTCGGAAACGACCGCGTGAAGGGCCTCTTCCAGAAGTCGCAGCTCGACCTCCTCAGCATCTTCGCCGGTCAGGCCTCGCTCATCCTGCAGAACGCGATGCTCCTCAGCGCCCTCCGCGCCGACAAGGAGAAGCTCGCCGCGGAGCTGAAGGACAAGCGCTTCGGCGAGATCATCGGCGTCTGCCCGTCGATGATGGAGGTCTTCCGGAAGCTCCAGAAGGTCGCGACGACGGACATCTCCGTGCTCATCACCGGCGAGACCGGCACCGGCAAGGAGCTCATCGCGCGCGAGCTGCATCGCCGCTCGAACCGGGCGCAGGGGCCGTTCATCGTCATCAACTGCGGCGCGATCCCGGAGAACCTGATCGAGAGCGAGCTCTTCGGTCACGTGAAGGGCGCGTTCACGGGAGCGATCGCGTCGCGCCCCGGCAAGTTCCAGGCGGCCGACAAGGGCACGCTCTTCCTCGACGAGATCGGCGAGCTCCCGCTGAACCTCCAGGTGAAGCTGCTCCGCGCGCTGCAGGAGCGCGTCGTCTTCCGCGTCGGCGACAGCAAGCCGGAGAAGGTCGACATCCGCGTCGTCGCCGCGACCAACCGCATCCTCGAGGAGGAGATCAAGGCCGGTCGCTTCCGCGAGGACCTCTACTACCGCCTCAACGTCGTCAACATCTGGCTGCCGCCGCTCCGCGACCGCGGCGACGACGTGCTCATCATCGCGAAGGCGCTCCTGTCGAAGTACGCCGAGGAGCTGCACTCGTCGGTCCAGGGCTTCACGCCGCAAGCGCTCGCCGCGATCCGCAAGCACAACTGGCCGGGCAACATCCGCCAGCTCGAGAACCGCCTGAAGAAGGCGCTCGTCCTTTGCGACAAGACGCTGCTCGGCATCGAGGATCTGGAGCTCGATCAGGCGGGCGAGAGCTCGATCCTCCCGCTCGAGAAGGCGAAGGAAGAGTTCCAGCGGAAGTACGTGCTCGAGGTGCTCGAGCGCAACAACGGCAACCGCACCCAGACCGCGCGCGACCTCGGCGTCGATCCGCGGACGATCTTCCGGTACCTCGAGCGCGAACAGAACCCGATGCCCTCGGGCGCCGGCGGCTCGCCGAGCTCCAAGCCGGAATAGCCCCGCCGCCGGCGATCAGTCAGCGGGGACGCAGGCGCCGCAGACGAAGACGCGGACGCCGCTCGGCCGCGCCTCGTCGCGGAGGCCGAGGCTGGCGCTCTGTCCGCGGCGCAGCTCGGTCGTGCACTTGGCGCAGCTCGCCGCCTGCGCGAGCTTCACCGGCTGAAACGCGACGACGCCGTCGAGCGGATCGGGCATCACGCGCCGGCGAAGCTTGCCGCGCTCGTGCCCGAGGCTCGTCGCGAGCCTCCGCAGGCGGACCTCGAGGCCCTCGCTCGCGTGATCCGCGACGGCGACCGCGTCCTCGACGAGCGCGCGCACGAGGTTCGAGAGCGGCACCCGAAGCGTCTCGGCGAGCCGCCGGAGCTCGCGCTCGAGAACGGCCGGCGCGCGCGCGTGGAGACGTCGCGCCGAGCCCTCACCTGCGCCGGCGATCGCGTCGCTCGCGGCGCGCGGATCGGCTCCGCGCCTCGAGCTCGGTTCGATATCGCGTGTGCGCCCCCCCATACCGAATGCTTGTGTCACGGCGCCTTACATACGGCTGGCCCTGCTGCTGCGCAAACCGTTCGGGGCACGCGATCCGAACCTGCATGAATTCCTCTAGATAGGACGTGACACGGTGCCTCTCCGCGCCCGCTCCACGCGATCGGCCGCGACCGCCACGCGATCGGCGACGCGCCCCAACGCGCGGCTCGCTACACCGCTCGACGCGAGCGTCTCCCGGACGTGGTCGAAAAGCGAAGCGCGATCCGCCTCTTGAAAGAACGCGGCGGCGTGATCACCATGCGTGTCCCGCGACGCGCTTCGCGCGGCGCCCGCTCGACGATCTTCCGTCCGAAAGACCGCTTCGCCGTGACCGAGACGCTTCGCGATCCCTGCCCCGACAAGACACGCAGTGACCTCGAGTACGATCGCGTGCTCCAGGCGCTCGCCGCCCGCTGCGTCTCCGAGATGGGAAGAGCGCTCGCGCACGAGCTCCCGTTCGCCGCGACGCGCGCCGAGTCGCGACGGCTCATGGACGAGGCGCGCGAGGCGACCGCGCTGCTCGACGCCGCCGAGCCTCTCCCGGTGGTCGCGCTCGGCGACGTCTCGAGCGCGGTCGGCCGCGTCGGCGCCGCCGGCGTCCTCGCTCCCCCGGAGATCCGCGAGCTCGGCAAGGCGCTCGGCGCCGCGCGCGCGCTCCGCCGCTTCCTCGGGTCGCGCCGCTCGCGCGTGCCTGCGCTGCACGCCGCCTGCACGACCGATCCGACGCTCGACGCGCTCGCGGACGAGCTCGCGTCGGCGTTCGATCCGGACGGTACGCTCTCCGATCGCGCGAGCCCGCGCCTCAAGGAGCTCCGCGGCGAGTTCCACGCCGCGCGCCAGCGCATGCTCTCTCGCCTCGAGGACCTGATGTCCAAGTACGAGGCGATCCTGCAAGACCGCTTCATCACCGAGCGCGAAGGCCGCTACGTCGTCCCGGTTCGTTCGGACGCGCACGAGCGCTTCCCCGGCATCGTCCACGCGACCAGCGCGAGCGGTGCGACGCTCTTCGTCGAGCCGCGCGCCGTCATCCCGATGGGCAATCGCCTGAAGGTCCTCGAAGCCGAGGTCCAGCGCGAAGAGCAGGCGATCTACGCGAAGCTGTCGGACCGCATCGGCGAGTCGCTCCCGAGCGTCGTCGCGGCGATCGACGCGCTCGCGCGGGCCGACGTGCGCGCCGCGACGGCGCGCCTCGCCGAGGATCTGCACCTCGCCTATCCGGAGATCACGGACGACGCGCGCCTCGAGCTACGCCGGGCGCGCCACCCGCTCCTCTTGCTCGAGAGCGCCGAGCCCGCTTCGGCCGCGGGGACGTCCGGCGAGGTCCAGCTCGAGGCGGTCGTCCCGAGCGATCTCGCGATCGGGGCGCGGCGCGCGATGGTGGTGAGCGGCCCCAACGCGGGCGGCAAGACCGTCGCGCTGAAGACGATGGGCCTCGTCGCGCTCATGGTCCGCGCGGGCCTGCCGGTCCCGTGCGCGGCGGACAGCGTCGTTGGGATCTTCGAGGTCGTCCTCACCGACGTCGGCGACGACCAGAGCCTGACCAAGAGCCTCTCGACGTTCAGCGCGCACGTGCGGAACCTCGCGCGGATCCTCGACGACACGCAGCCCGGCGCGCTCGTCCTCCTCGACGAGCTCGCCGGCGGGACCGATCCGCGCGAGGGCGAGGCCCTCGCCGCCGGGATGCTCGACTCGCTGACCGCGCGCGGCGGCGCGGTCGTCGTGACGACCCACTACGAGGGCCTCAAGGCGCTCGCCCTCGCCGACGCTCGCTTCGAGAACGCCAGCATGGGGTTCGATCTCCCGACGATGAGCCCGACGTTCCGCCTCGCGCGAGGCGTTCCCGGCAGCTCGAGCGCGCTCGCGGTCGCGCGCAAGTTCGGCTTGCCCGGCACCGTGATCGAGCGCGCCGAGCGCTTCCTCTCGCGCGAGGACGTCCACTTCGAGACGGTCGTGAAGAAGCTGAACGACGAGCGCGCCGCCCTCGAGCTCGCGCGCGCCGACGCCGAGCGTCGCGAGGCCGAAGCCGAAGCCGTGCGCCGCGCGCTCGACGTCGAGCTCCGCGCCGCGAAAGACCGCGAGCAACGCCACGTCTCCAAGGAGGCCGAGGCGCTCCTCGGCGCCGTGAGGCGCGCGCGCGAGGAGCTCCGCGAGGCGCAAGCGAAGCTCCGCGCGAAGAAGCTCGACGTCGCCTCCGTGAAGGAGGCCCAGGCCGCCGTCGATCGCGTCGCCGCGCAGGTCGCGGTGGGCGGCGCGCTCGATCCGTCGCTCCTCGCCACGCCTCCGCCGATCTCCGTCCCGGTCGAGGTGCCGGCGCTGAAGAAGGGCTCGCGCGTCTGGGTCGCGCGCGTACGCGCCGAAGCCGACGTCCTCGAGGTGCTCACCGACGGCGCCGTCCGCGTGCAGGCGGGCCCGCTGAAGCTGGTCGTCGATCCGTCCGAGCTCCGCGCGGTCGCGCCCGAGCCCGACCGTCGCAAGGCGGCGAGCGCGGCGAAGCCCGGCGGCGATCCCGCGGGCCTCGAGGTCGCGGTGCAGACGACCGACAACACGTGCGACCTCCGAGGCCTCCGGACCGACGACGCGCTCTCGATGGCGGTCTCGTTCCTCGATCGCTCGATCAACGACGAGCGTCGCGTCTGCTTCCTCCTCCACGGGCACGGCACCGGCGCGCTCAAGGAAGCGATCCGCCGCGAGCTCAAGTCGAGCCCATACGTCCGCTACTTCCGCGCCGGAAACCCCGGCGAGGGCGGCGACGGCGTCACCATCGCCTGGCTCTCCTGAGCGACCGCGCACGCGGCGCGGACGCGAAGGCGACGCGCGCCGTCGTCCGGACCGGCGCCCGCGCGGCCTCAGAGCGCCGTCATGATCTCGTGGCCGTCGCGCGTCACGATCACCGTGTGCTCCCACTGCGCCGAGAGACTCCCGTCGGCTGTGACCACCGTCCAGTCGTCGTCGAGGAAGCGCACCTCGGCGCGTCCGAGGTTGACCATCGGCTCGACGGTGATGCCCATCCCGGCCTTCAGGCGAGGGCCGGCGCCGCGCGCGCCGGTGTGGGCGACGTGCGGATCGGCGTGCATGCGCCGACCGATGCCATGTCCGCCGAGCTCGGTGACGACGCTCACGCCCTCCTTGCGGGCGAGCTCCTCGATGGCAGCGCCGATGTCGCCGACGCGCGCGCCCTCGCGGATCACCGCGATGCCGGCGTCCCGGCAACGGCGCGCGACCTCGACGAGCCGCCGCGCGTCGTCGCTCGCTTCGCCGACGATGAACGTCGCCGAGGTGTCGCCGTGGTAGCCGTCGAGGTTGGTGGTGACGTCGACGTTGACGATGTCGCCAACCGCGAGGACCTCCCGCGCGCTCGGGATGCCGTGGCACACGACCTCGTTTCTGCTCGTGCAGACGGCCGCCGGGAAACCCTTGTAGCCGAGCTGGCTCGGGCGTCCGCCGCGCCGCGCCGTGTCCTCGCGAACCCACCGGTCGATCTCGGCGGTCGTGACGCCCGGACGGATCCGCGCGCCCACGAACGCCAGGGTCTCGGCCGCCGCCCGGCCCGCGCGGCGCATCCTCTCGATCTCGGGCGCGCTCAGGATCTCGATCGCCATGACGCGACGATGCGCGGCCGACGTGCGTGCGTCCAATACCGTTTCGATCTCGGGTGCCCCGGCGCCTCGAAGGCGCCACCCCGACAGGAGAGTCGCGCAGGGATCATCCGACACGAAAAAGCTCCTGCTGTGGGACCGGCGCCTGCGGCGACGACTTGCCCCCGAGCCGGGAGCGCGGCACGCTGAGGACGTGAGCCTCGCCCAGATCCGCTACTTCGTCGCCGTCGCCGAGGAGGGCCACGTCGGCCGCGCCGCAGAGCGCCTCCACGTCGCCCAGCCCCCGGTGAGCCGGCAGATCCGCGCGCTCGAGGACGAGATCGGCACGCCGCTCTTCGCGCGGACGCCGCGCGGGATGACGCTCTTGCCGCCCGGCGAGGTCTTCCTCGACCACGCCCGCGCGATCCTCGAGGCCGTCGAGCGCGCGGGCGACGCGGCGCGCGCCTTCGCCGCGGGTCCGTGCGTCAGACCGGCGCGGCGGAGTTCGGCGGCGGGCTGAGCGCGATCCGAACCTCGCGCGCGAGGGCCTCGGCGCGCTCGACGTCGAGCTCGAGCGAGTGGAAGAGGACGTCGATGAGCGCGTCCTCGTGCGGGCTCGCGTCGCGATCGATGAGCGCAAGCGCGAGCGCGACGCGGAACGCGGACTCGCGCAGATCCGCCGGGAGCTTCGGCGCGACGACCTTCACGCGCTCCGCGCAGGACGCACCGTCGAGGGCCTGCGTGAAGCGCGTGTAGATCGCGCCGACCTCGTCGTCGCTCACGGACCGACCGCGCACGCGCTGCATGAGCTCCAGGAACGCGGCCGCCTCCTCGGCGGCGAGGCGGCCGTCGGCGGCCGTGACGAGGAACGCGAGCTCGAGGAGCGTGTCGGCGTGGTCCTGCGCGGCGATCGCGCCGATGGGAAGAAACGCTTGAATCGTCATGGGAGCTCCCTCTGTCGTCCGTGCGAACGAACCGCCGACAGTCGATGAAACAGCAAGTCGCGCGAGGCGAGAAGCCCCGATCGATGCGGTCCCTTTCGGTTTGTCCGCTCCGGGGCGCCGAGGCTCAGACGCTGATGGCGCCCTTGCGGAAATCGCTCTTCGCGATCTTCACGTTGATACACGCGGGCTTCTTGCACGCGAACGCCTCGTCCAGCGCCGGCCCGAGCTCCTCGATCTTCTCGACCCAGAAGCCGCGACCGCCGCAGGCCTCGACGATCTTCTCGTAGCGGGTGTACTCGAGCGCCGTCGCCACGGCGCGCTCGGGCCCGTAGATGTCGACCTGACCGCGGCGGATCTGGGTCCAGCCCGCGTCGTTGCCGATCAGCGCGATGACCGGGATGTCCTGGCGCGCCATCGCCTCGAACTCGATGCCGTGGAGACCGAAGCTGCCGTCGCCGTAGACGAGCACGACGTTCGCGTCCGGCCGGGCGAGCTTGGCCGCCATGGCGTAGCCGGGCCCGACGCCGAGCGTCCCGAGCGGGCCCGGATCCATCCAGAGCTGCGGCTGCTGGAGCTTGAGGACGTACGCCGCCGTGGCGACGAAGTCGCCTCCGTCGCCGATGACGACGTCGTTCGGCCCGAGGCGCTTGCCGAGCTCGGCGCAGACCCGCAGCGGGTTCGGCGGCGAGTCGTTCGAGTCGATCTCGAGCTGCATCTTCGCGCGGCGCTTGTCCTCGTCCGCGCGGACGGCGCCCACCCAGGCCTCGAAGGCCGGCTTCGTCTCTCCGAGCTCGCGCGCGAGCTGCTCGAGGACGAGGCCGCCGTCGGCGTGGATCGGGACCTCGACGCGGCGGTTTCGGCCGAGCTCGGCGCCGTCGAGGTCGATCTGCACGATCTTCGCGCCCTCGTTCCAGGTCGGCGAGCGGCCGTAGTCGACGCGGAAGTCGAACGGCGTGCCGAGCACGAACACGACGTCGGCCTGCGACAGCGCGAAGCGACGCGAGCGGCTGAAGAGCAGCGGGTGCGCGTGCGGGAGCGTCCCGCGCGCCATGCCGTTGAGGAACACCGGCGCGCCGAAGCGCTCGAGCACCGCCGCGAGGCGCTCCCGCGCCGGCGACCAGCGAAGCTGCGAGCCGACCAAGAAGCACGGGCGCTCGGCGCCCGCCAAGAGCTCGGCGGCGCGCGCGACGAGCCGCGGATCGCCGGCGGGGCGCGGCGGCTCGTCGAGCGGCCGCGTCGCGGGGAGGTCCGCGTCGTCGTGCATGTTCATGAGGAGGTCGAGCGGCATCTCGAGGAACACGGGCCCCGGCACGTTCGCCTGGGCGACGCGGAACGCCGCGTCGATGTACTCCGCGATGCGGCGCGTCTCGGGGACCTGGACGCTCCACTTCGTGATCGGCCGCATCAACGCGACGTGGTCCATGTCCTGGAGCGAGCCCATGTCGCAGAGCACCTTCGGCCCCGCGCCGCCGATGCACACGAGCGGCACCTGCGCCCGCTGCGCGTTCGCGACCGCGGTGACGACGTCGGTGACGCCCGGCCCCGCCGTCACGGCGCAGACGCCGGGGCGCCCCGTCACGCGCGCGTAGCCGTCCGCGGCGTGGCCGGCGGTCTGCTCGTGGCGCACGTCGACCACCCGGATGCCCTCGTCGAGGCAGCCGTCGTAGATCGCCTGAATGTGCCCGCCGCAGAGCGTGAAGAGATGGGTCGTGCCGTGGCGCTTGAGCGCCTGCGCGACGAGTCGACCTCCGTGAACGAACGCCATCGATGCTCCTTCCCGATCGTGGCCCGCTACCCTAAACGAGGGCCTCCGGCAGCGGAAGGGTCACGGGCGATCCGCTCGAGCGCGTCAACGCGACGGGACGATCACGCGACCGGCGACGACGGCGGCGCGGAGCGCCTCGACCTTCGCCTTGACGTCCTCGGGGATCCCGGCGGCGTGAGGCCCCTCGCGCACGTAGTCGACGCCGTCGTCGGCGAGCCCGAAGACCTTGCTCCCGCCGCTGAATTTCCCCTCGAGCACGGCGCGGACCATGTCGAAGACGGCGATGTCGGCGCGCTTGATCATGCTGGTCACGACCGTGCCCGGCATCTCGTCGTGCTGATCCGCGTCGACGCCGATCGCGAGCGCCTTCGCGTCCGCGGCGGCCTCGAAGACCCCGTGACCGGTCGATCCGGACGCGTGGTAGATGACGTCGCTCCCCGAGGCGATCTGCGCGTTGGCGAGCGCCTTGCCTTTCGCAGGGTCGCGGAAGGCGTCGGGCGTCGTGCCTGCGTAGGCGGCGTGGACCACACACGTCGCGCACGCCGCCTCGACGCCGGCGACGTAGCCCGCCTCGAACTTGCGGATCAGCGGGCCGGTCATGCCGCCGACGAAGCCGACGTGCTTCGTCTTCGTCATGAGGCCCGCCACGGCGCCGACGAGGAACGAGCCCTCTTCCTCGCGGAACGCGAGCGCCGCGACGTTCGGCGGGATGCCGTTCGGCCCCGGCGCGAAGTCGACCCCGGCGAAGCGCACGTTCGGGTAGGCGCGCGCGACCTCCTCGATGTCGCTCGAGAAGATGAACCCGACGCCGATCACGAGATCGAGCCCGCGCGCGGCGAAGAGGCGCAGCGCCGCCTCGCGGTCCTCGGTGCTCGAGGGCTCGAGGTAGCTCGCCTCGACGCCGAGCTCGCGCTCGGCCCGCGACACCCCCGCGAAGGCGGCGTCGTTGAAGCTCTTGTCCCCGCGGCCGCCGACGTCGAAGACGAGCCCGATCCGGGCCGAGGGCGGGCTCGCGCCGCCTTCTCTGTGAGCGCCTCGCTCGGTCGCGGCGCGCGCAGGCAAGAACGTCGCGACGATCGCGAGCACGACGAGGGCGAGCGTCCACCGCGCGCCGGGCACGCGAGCGAGGAGCTCCCCGATCGGGGGCGACGTCACTCGGCCGCCTCGGTCTTCGCCTTGGCCTTCCCGCCGCCGTCGCCGTCGCCGCTCCCCGGCCCCGCCGCGTACTTCGCCTCGTCCTCGAGCTTTCGCTTCGCCCACGCCGCGCGCGCGCGCTCGAGCCCGCGGCCGTCGCCGTGGGCGTCGACCTCGATGAAGATCTTCCGCATCGTGCTCATCTCGGCGCGGACGCGGCGCTCGATCTCGTTGATCGTCTGCTCGACCTCCTCGACGACCATCCCCTTGCGGAAGCCGATCTTCATCGAGAGGATCGCGACGTCGGGGCCGACGTGGAACGTGAGCAGCTGCGTCACCTTCTCGACGCCGTCGACGCCCTCGGTGATCTCGAGCGCCTGCCCCTCGTCCTCGGGATCCGCCGACGCGCCGATGATCAGCGTGTGCGTGAGCCGCGCCAGCGAGATGGCGACCACGGCGAGGAGCAGGCCGATGCAGATGCTCCCGATCGGATCCCAGATGGGTTGGCCGGTGAGGTCGCTCGCGAGCACCGCGGTGAACGCGATGGCGAGGCCGATGAGCGCCGTCGTGTCCTCGGCGAGGACGAGCGGGATCGTCGGATCGCGCGCCTCGCGCACCGCGGTCAGCCAGTGGCGCCCCTTCGCGAGGACCTTGAACTCACCCCACGCCACGCGGAAGCTCATCGCCTCGAACGCGAGCGACACGCCGAGCACGCCGTAGCTCCACCAGCGCGAGCCGTGCTCCACCTTCGGGTGCAGCGCGTGCTCGATGCCGTCGTAGACCGCGAACGCGCCGCCGACCGAGAAGAGCATCAGCGCGACGACGAACGGCCAGAAGTACTTCTCGCCCGAGCGGCCGAACGGAAAGCGCGCGTCCGGCGGCTTCGCCGCGAGGCGCATCCCGATGAGCAAGAGGCCTTGGTTGCCCGTGTCGGCGAGCGAGTGGACGGCCTCGGCCAGCGTCGCGGTCGAGCCCGACAGGAACGCCGCGCCGAACTTGCACGCCGCGATCGCGAGGTTACCGGCGAGCGCCGCGACGACGACCTTCTTGCTGTCCGCGCCGCCCGCCGCGCTCATCGCTCGGGCCCGCTCCCGCCGAGGTCGGCCGCGCGGACGGTCGTGATCTTGATGCGCGCGCGCGCGCCCTGGAGGAACTCGAGCTCCGCCGCGCGCAGCCGCTCCGTGACCAGCCAGCGTCGCAGCTTGCCGCGCACGTCGTCGAACTTCGCGCCGCGAAACGGGTGGAGCGCCGAGCGGTACGCCTCGCGGAGCGAGTCCTCGGTGACGGCGAGGATCGGCGCGATCGCCCGATCGACGTAGTAGATGGCCCGCACCTCGTCGCGAAGGAACGAGAGGAGCTCTTCGTCCTCGATCCCCTCCTTCTTCATCGTGTCGGCGAGGACGTGCGCCCCGCCGAGGCGGGCCTCGAGCTCGGCGCGAGCCTCGAGCGTGAGCCGCGGCAGCTCGGGCGGCTCGACGCCGCGCTGGATCATCAGGCTCGCGAGCATCGAGCGAGCGACGAGGCGATCGATCGCCGACCGGACGTAGCGCTCCGGATACTCGTTCGGCTCGAGCGGCGTCTGCTCGAGCAGCGCCTCGACGCGCGCGAAGAACGCGAGCTCACGCTCCGTGAAGAAGCGCGGACGCGCGGCGCCCCCCGTCTCCGGCGTCACGTAGCGAACGACGACGCGGTCGGCGACGACGCCCGCGGTCGCCCGCGGTGCGAACGCGAGCACCGCGGCGACGACCGCCCATCGAACCGCTCGATTGAAGCGCGGAGGCAAGGCGGCGCTCGCTCGTCAGGAGCTGCTGCTGCCCTTGTCGAGCGTCGTGGCGGAGCTCGGCGCGTCCGCGACGCGCGCGCCTCGCTGCGAGGCCGCGCCCTTGTCCTCACGCTCCGCGATCATGTGCTCGTGGTGGTGGGCGAAGCCCCGCGCGGCGCGACGCGCCTTGAGGAACTCCGCGAACGACACGAGCAGGTCGAGCTCGCGCGGACCGAGCGCGTCGCCGAGCTCCTTCAGGAGCTGACGCAGCGAGTCGGCGTTGCGCTGCCGGCGCCCGCTCTGGGACTTCGGCGGCTCCTCGCCGAGCGACGTGGCGGTCGGCGGGGCCGCCGCGACGTTGTTCTGGCTGAGCGGCGCGAGGCTGTCCGGAGACGGCTCCTCGGCCGACGCGGGCGGGCTGTCGCTCCACCCCGGACGCGGGACCGCCTGGATCGCGTGGGCGTTGAGCCACGCCTCCATGAAGGTGCGGAGCCGCTCGCTGCGGAACGCGAACCAACGCTCGCGGTCCGCGGCGTAGGTCATCAGGACGTCCTTGAAGCGGCGGAACGCTCCCTTGCCGTCGATGGCGTGCGCGAGCTTCCCGCGGAGCTCGGCGTCGTCGACCATCGGGATGAAGCGCTCCATCCAGCGGTACTGCTCGCGCGACGAGACCGGATCGATCCGGAGGTAGTTCGGGTCCGCGCTGATCCTCGCGTGCATCTGCGGATCGGCGACTCCGTCGACGACCCGGAGGACCTCTCCCGTCGTGAGATGCAGGTAGCTGTGGACTTCGGGCGCGTTGTTTTCGAAAGCATCCTCCAGCGCCTCCCAGTCCACGGGGACTTCCCGCAGGGGGGCCGTCGGATGACGGTCATTGCTCATCGTGATCTCCCTTTCGAAGGCAAGCGGTCGAGCAGCACGCTCCTCGGTGATCGGAAGGTCGAACCGTGGGCTGGACGGTGCGGCCTCACACGGGAGTGTGATGCAGGCGAAGGCAAGGAGGAGGTGAAGGCCAGAGCGGCCTTCCGGAGGCAAGCAAGGCGCCTGCGCGAACGCTGGCGAACCTCAAGGGTCGCACGGTCGCGGCTGCTGGGGAAGCGCTTCCGATCGGCAGTCCCGCATGCGCTCGCAAGGGCCGGGGCCAAGCGCCAGGGGCGTGTCGGGGCGGGTGCGACGGGACAGCCTCAGCGCGAGCGGGTCTGCTGGATGGCGCGGCGCCAGCGCGCGATGTGATCGGCGCGGCTGGCCGCGTCGATGGCGGGCGAAAACGAGCGGTCGAGCTTCACCATCCGGGTCGCTGCGGCGAGATCGGAGAGACCGGCGCCGATGCCGGCGAGCATCGCCGCGCCGCGGCCCGTGGACTCGACCTCGATCGGGCGGACGACGGTGACCTGGGCGATGTCGGCCTGGAACTGCGCGAGCAGATCGTTCCTGGCGGCGCCGCCGTCGACCCTGAGCGTGGCGAGGTCCCGGCGGGCGTCCTTCGTCATCGCTTCGAGCAGATCCCAGACCTCGAAGGCGATCGCCTCGATCGTCGCGCGCGCGAGGTGGGCGGCGGTGGTGCCGCGCGTGATGCCGGTGATCGTGCCGCGTGCGTCGGGATCCCAGTAGGGAGCGCCGAGGCCGGCGAGCGCGGGCACGAACGCCACGCCCTCGGAGGAGTCGACCTTTCGCGCGAGCGCCTCGATGTCGGCCGCAGTGGCGATGAGGCCGAGCCCGTCGCGGAGCCACTGCACGGCGGCGCCGGCGATGAAGGCGCTCCCCTCGAGCGCGTACGTCGGGGCGGCGCCGGCGCCGCTGAGCTGCCAGGCGACCGTCGTGACGAGACCGTGCGCGCTCGCAAGCGGCGCGCTGCCGATGTTCATGAGCGCGAACGCGCCCGTTCCATAGGTGCACTTCGCGTCGCCCTCGCCGAAGCACGCCTGGCCGAAGAGCGCGGCCTGCTGATCGCCGGCGATGCCCGTGATCGGGATCCCGTCGGGGAGGAAGCTCACGCCGCGCGTCTCGCCGACCGGTCCCGCGCTCGGGACGATCTTCGGCAAGACGCTCGCCGGTACGCGGAAGAGCCGCAGCATCTCGTCGTCCCAGGCGAGCTTGTCGAGGTCCATGAGGAGCGTGCGCGACGCGTTGGTCACGTCGGTCGCGTGGACCGCGCCGCCGGTGAGCCGGTGCACGAGGAACGCGTCGATCGTGCCGAACGCGAGCTCTCCCTTGTCGGCGCGCGCGCGCGCGCCGGACAATGCGTCGAGGATCCACGCGATCTTCGTCCCGGAGAAGTACGCGTCGATGACGAGGCCGGTCTTCTTCCGCACGAGCGGCTCGGCGCCCTCGGACTTGAGTCGATCGCACTCCGGCGCCGTGCGGCGGCACTGCCACACGATCGCGCGGTGAACCGGCCTGCCGGTCTGGCGATCCCAGAGGAGCGTCGTCTCGCGCTGGTTCGTGATGCCGATCGCGCCGATGTCGGTGCCGGCGACGCGTGCGGCGGCGAGCGCCCCCGCGACCGCCTCCTCCACGCTCTTCCAGATCTGCTCGGCGTCGTGCTCGACCCAGCCCGGCTTCGGGAAATGCTGCGGGAACTCGACCGTCTTCTTGCCGAGGGTCTCACCGTCGAGGGTGAGCACGATCGCAGTGGATCCGGTGGTGCCTTGATCGATCGCGAGGAGCTTCTGCGGGGCGGCGGGCATGGCGCGCCGAGCATACGCGCTTCGCGCGATTGCTGAAGCGTCCTCGAAGCGCGCGAGGCTCCTTGGAACGCCGCCGCGCCGCCACTACAATGCGTCGCACCGAACATGAGCGCCACCGCCGAGATCCAGGCCAAACACGCGAAGTACGTCCTCAGCCCGTGGCTCGCCCAGGGCGGCCTCGTCGCCCCCGTCATCGTGCGAGGAGAGGGCTCTTACCTCTTCGACGCCGACGGCAAGAAGTACCTCGACCTCGGGAGCGGCCTCATCGCGGTGAACCTCGGTCACGGGCACCCGAAGGTCGTCGCGGCTATCCAGGAGCAGGCGGCGATGCTCGGCTACGCCGCACCCTCGCTCTTCCACGACAAGCGCGCCCTCCTCGCCGAGGAGCTCTCCGCGATGTCGCCGTGGGCCGGCAGCGAGGGCTGCCGCACGTTCTTCACGACGGCCGGCGCCGACGCGAACGACGACGCCGTCCGCATCGCGCGCGCGTTCACGGGCCGCACGAAGGTGCTCTCCGCGTACCGCTCGTTCCACGGCTCGAGCGGCACGTCGATCATGCTGACCGGCGAGGACCGCCGCTGGGGCGGCGAGCCTGGCCCGCCGTCGATCATGCGCTTCTTCGCGCCGTACCCGTACCGCTCGCCGTTCCACGCGACGACTCCGGCGGAGGAGACCTCCCGCGCGATCGAGCACCTCGAGCGCATCCTCATGCACGAGGACCCGAAGCGCGTCGCCGCGATCCTGATCGAGCCCGTCGTCGGCTCGAACGGCGTCATCGTCTACCCCGACGGCTACCTCGCGGCGCTCCGCGCCCTCACCGACAAGCACGGCATCGTCCTCATCGCCGACGAGGTCATGACCGGCTTCGGCCGCACCGGCGCGGCGTTCGCCTCGCAGAAGTTCGGCGTCGTCCCCGACATGCTCACCTTCGCCAAGGGCGTGACGTCGGCCTACCTGCCCCTCGGCGGCATCATGGTTCGCGAGAAGATCGCGTCGACCTTCGACGCGCGCGCTCTCCCGTGCGGCCACACCTACTCAGGACACCCGATGTGCGTCGCCGCCGGCCTCGCGACGGTGCGCGCGTACAAGGAGGAGAAGGTCTTCGAGCGCGGCGCCGCCCTCGAGAGCGTCCTCCGCGCCGGGCTCGCGAACATCGCCGAGAAGCACCGAACGGTGGGCGAGGCGCGCGGCACCGGCGCCTTCTTCGCCCTCGAGCTCGTGAAAGACCGCGGCACGAAGGAGCCCCTCGTCCCCTGGCACGGCGACGGTCCCGGCGTGATGAAGAACCTCTACGTCGAGCTCCGCAAGCGCGGCGTCTACACGTTCGGCAAGTTCAACTGCGTCATGGTGGCCCCGCCGCTCACCGCGACGAAGGAGGAGGTCGAAGAGGGCCTCGCCGCGCTCGACGACGCGCTGACCGCGTTCGAAGCCGCGCTCTGATCTGGGCGAGTCTCGGCGGGCGACCTCCGCCCGCTCGGGACTCGACACTGCGCCGACGGGCGCCTCGCTTGGGGACACCATGCCGATCGACCTCGCCAGCGCCCTGCCGTACCTGTCGCCCACCGCGTCGGAGGACGACACCGCGCCGCTGTATGCGGTGGGCTCGCTCGACGCCCCCGTCACGCGCGTCTTCTCGACGACGCTGATCGTCACCTACATGATCGACGAGCCCGGCGCGCGCGTCTTCGTCCGCGCGCGCGACGTCGACAAGAACCGACGCGACGAGCTCCACGCGCGCGCCCTCGACAACCTCCGCGCGCACGCGGCCCGGCGAAAGCTGCGCTTCGAGCCGCGAGGCCCCACGCACGTCGCGAAGCTCGACGGCGAGCACGACGCGAGCCTCCTCCTCCTCGACGAGCTCTGGGATCCGCCCACCCGCGTCGCCGATCCCGACGGCGAGCTCGTCGCGGTCGTCCCGTCCCGCGGCACCCTCGTCTTCGGCGGCAGCGCTACGCGCGGCGCCGTCCCCGAGCTCCGCGCGACGCTCTCGCGCCTGAACGCGCGCGCGCTCTCTCCCGAGCTCTTCGTCCGACGCGCCGGCGCGTGGGAGACGCTCGGCGCCTGATCGGGGGCCGCTCGCTCTACGCGCTCACGCGGCCCGCCGGCGGAGCATCACGAGCATCGCCATCGACGTCGCCATGAACGCGCTCGCCGCCAGCACGAGCGAAAGGTGGACGTCCGCGACGCTCCCGAAGAGTCCCACGGTCACCCCGCTGAACGTCCGCAGCCCGGCCGCCGACATGTTGAAGAGCCCGAGCACGCGTCCCCGCATCGCCGCCGGCGCATGCATCTGCACGAGCGTCTGCACCATGCTGCTGAACGCCAGCTCGAAGAACCCCGCGAGGAAAAGGAGCCCGAGCGCGGCCGGATACGACCGCGTCGCCCCGAACCCCGCGAGCGCGGCGGCCCACAGCATCGCGAAGACCAGCGCCGAGGTCGTCCGCGGCTGCCCGAACCGACGCCCCGTCTCGAGCAGCACCCCCGCGACGAGCGCCCCCGCCGCGTCGGCGCCGAGCAGCATCGTGTACGCCGCGCCCGGGTCGCCGTGCCCGAGATCGGACGCGAACCCCGGCATCTGCGCCTGATAGCTGTTGCCGATGAAGAACGACGCCGCTCCCGCGAGCACGATCATCGCCGCGAGCACCGGCACGCCGCGCACGTCGCGGATCGTCTCGACGACGTCGGCGATCCCGCGCACTGCGCGCTTCGGTCCCTCGGACGCCCCGCGGTAGGCGCGCCCGTACGGCGCGCGCATGAGCCACAGCACGAGCGGCAGGTAAAACAGGGTGTTGACGAGGATCCCGCGTGCCTCGCCGAGCGTCCGCAGCATGACGCTCCCGACGCCGGGGCCGACGAGCACGCCGAGGTAGCGCGCCGTCGCGTTCAGGCGCACCGCGCTCGGCAGCGCGGCGGGGCCGACGATGTCGTAGAGCAACATCTGGCTCGACGTCACCCAGAGCACGCCCGCGGTGCCGTGGAGCACGAGGAGCACCATCGCGTGCCACATCTCGAGCGTCCCGGTCACGAAGAAGTAGCCCCACCCGGCCGACACCGCGGCGAAGAGCACCGCGCCGGCCTGGATCAAGCGCCGCGAGTCGAACCGATCGTTGAGCGCGCCGACCGCCACCGAGAAGAGGAGGAACGGCAGCCAGTGCGAGACGACGGCGAACCCTCCGAGCGCCGGCGAGTGGAACTTCTGGAAGACGACCCAGTAGCTGACGACGTGCTCGACGTTGTCGGCCATCATCGTCAGCATGAAGGTGCCGACGAACGCAGCGAACCCGGGGATACGGAGCGCGTCGAAGGCGCGCGGCGCTGGCGTTGCCGTCATCGAGACGCGCGACGCATACCACGCCCCGAGAGGCGCGCAGAAGAGGCCGTCGACGCGGCGGCGCCGGCACGCATGAGCTCGCTCGCGTCGTGAGCGCTCGCGCCACGCCGGACGACGCGCGCGCGATCAGCGGCTGCGCGGGCGCGCGAAGATCGACGACAGGACCAGCATGAAGCCGGAGAACCCGGCGACGCCGACGAGCACGCGCGTCGCCGTACCGTCCTCGCCGCGGGCATGGAGCCAGAGCGCCGCGAAGCCCGTCGAGAGGCCGATCGCCGTGTAAATCAGCTGCCGCCCGATCGCGTAGATCGTGCGCGCGCCCTCCTGCACGCCCTTGACGCGGACCTCCATCTCGCCGCGCGTCGCGCGCACGAGGTACTTGCGGAGGTCCTCCGGCAGCGTGACCGCGCCGAGCGCCATGTCGCGCACGGTGTCCATCGCGACCTTCTGCCAGTCCCGGTTCCCGAGGACGAAGTCCTGCAGGTACGGCTGGATGATCGCCATCGGATTGAGCTCGGGGTCCAACAGCGCGCACGAGCCGTACACGAGCAGGATCGTGCGCTCGAGCAGCACCCAGTCGCGCGGGATGTGGAACGCGCCCGAGAGCTCCTTCAGGCCGACGTTCATCTTCCGCAGATCGAGCAGGTTCTCGAACCCGCGCTGCGGATCGATCTTGATGTCCTTCAGGTTGAAGCTCTCGAGCTTCACCTCTTCCTGGAAGCGGCGGTGGAAGTACTCGATGATCTTCTCGCTCACGACCTCGTCGCTGGTGCGCGAGAGGAACCCCATCTTGCGGAGCGCGCGGATCAAGCGCTCGGTGTCGCGCCGGAGCACCCCCTCGAGGAACTCCGGGATCCCCTCCCGCATCTGCGGCGAGAGCTCGGCGACCGCGCCGAAGTCGAGGAGCACGAGGTTGCCGTGCTTGTCGACCAGGATGTTCCCGGGGTGCGGATCGGCGTGGTAGACGCCGTCGACGAAGATCATCTGGCAGTAGACGCGCACGAGGCGGCTCGCCAGCTCCTTCTTGTCGATCCCCATCGCGTCGAGGCCGGATAGATCGGAGAGCTTCCGGCCCTCGACGAACGTGGTGGTGATCACGCGGCTCGTCGACAGCTCACGGATCGGCGTCGGAAAGATGACGCGCGGGTCCTTCTCGAAGTGCTTCGAGATGCGCTCGATGTTGTCGGCCTCGAGCGTGAAGTCGAGCTCGCGCCCGAGCATCTCCTTGATCTGGTGGTAGTAGGCGTCGAGCCCCTGGACGGGCACGAACCACTGGACGATCGCCATGATGCGGCGAATGGTCTTGAGGTCGAGGCGGACGATCCGGTCGATGTCGAGGTGCTGGACCTTCACGGCGACGCGGCGCCCGTCGATCGTCTCGGCCTCGTGGACCTGCCCGAGCGAAGCGCTCGCGATCGGGATGCGCTCGAAGCGCGCGAAGAGGTCGCCCGGCGCGTCGCCGAGCTCCTCCTCGATGCGCGACGCGATCTCCTTGAAGGGACGCGGCGGCACTTGATCCTGCAGCCCCTCGAGCTCCGCCCGGAACGCCTCCGGGAGAAAATTCGCCATGATCGACAGCGCCTGGCCGACCTTGATGAAGAGGCCCTGGAGCTTGAGGATCGTCTCGTAGACGCGGCGCGCGTTGGTCCGGTGGACCTTCGGCAGGTTCTGGTCGCGGTAGGCCTTTCCGAGGACCTTCGCCTTCCAGAAGAGCCAGAGGTAGCTGAAGATGACCTGGAACGTCGTCGTGTACGCGCGGACGAAGCGCCACGTGTCCTCGCTCCGGCCGCGGTAGCGCACGACGCGCTTGTCCCGCCCTCGCGGGGCGAGGGAGCGCGGGCCCGGAGGCGCGATCGAGGCCGCGCGCGGCTTCTTGACCGGGCCGCTCTCGTCGGCCGAGCTGTCCGCCGGCGTCGCGACCGTCACCACGCTCGCCGCGATGCTCGTCCGCGCGTCCGCCGAGCCGTCGTCGGGCTCGTCGGCGGTCGCCGGTAGGGGATCGAGGCGCGGCTCGGACATCGGGAGAAGCCTATGCTGGCCGCCACGGGACCACAAACTTGGGTCGAACGGAGGTCTACTTCGGCGCGCCCGAGCGTCCCCGACGCTCGGCGGCGAGCGCGAAGAGGGCGTCGTGGACGACCGGGCGCGCGACGCGGATGGCCACGTTGTCACGTGTAGGATGCACGCGATTCGTGAGGACCGCGACGACCGCGCCCGCGTCCGGATCGATCCACAAGCTCGTCCCGGTGAACCCGAGGTGCCCGAACGTCCGCGCGCCGGCGCGCTCGCCCGCGCTCGAGCCGCGCTCGCTCTTCCCGTCGAAGCCGGCGCGCAGCGTCCCCGCGGGGCGCGGCCGCACGAGCCACCCGAGATCGCGCGCCGGAGGAGCGTCGGGGACGAGCGGGCCCTCGCCGCGCTCGATCGCGTCGAGCGCCGCGACGCCGAACGCGAGCAGCCCGTCGACAGTGCCGAACATCCCGGCGTGCCCCGAGCCGCCGTCGCCCGTCAGCGCCCAGGCGTTCTCGTCATGGACGACGCCGCGGATCTCGCCGCCGCGGAAGGCGACGACCTCGGTCGGTCGTACGCGCCGGGCGAAGTCTGCGGAGCGCGCGAGCGAGCGGGCCGTGCCGAGATCGTCGCGGCCGAGCGCGCGCACCACGAGCCGCTCGATGACCTCGCCCGCGTCGCGCGCCGCCTCCGCGCGCGCGAGCGCTTCGCCGGCCAGGAGGTAGCCGAGATCGCTGTAGACGGGGGCGAAGCCGTCGGCGGGCAGCGCGCCAGGCGCGTCGGCACGGCGAGCGAGCGCGGCGCTCCGGAGGGCCTCGCTCCGATCGAACGCGCCGTTCGCCCCGACGAGGGGCTCGAAGAGCGGGAGGTGCGCCTCGAGACCGGCGCGGTGCGCGAGGAGCAGCTCGAGCGGCGCCTCGGCGCTGGGCGAGCCGCGCGCCTCGTCGAGCACGTCGCCGAGGCGATCGGCCCGCGCGATCCGCGCGCTTCGCGCGAGGGCGAACGCGGTCATCGGCTTCGTGACGCTCGCGAGGTCGAAGATGGGCTCGAGCTCGACCGATCCGTCGGCGCTGGCCCGACCTGCTCCAAGCTCCCACCCCGCCCGCGTGCGGACGGCCCACCCCACGGCCGCGTCGCGGGCGATCCCCTGCGCGACGAGGGCCTCCGCGATCCCTCCGGAATCGAGGCCCCGATCGAGCGCGAATTCGCCTCCAGACTCGACGAGAGCGCCGCCACGACGGGGCCCGCTCATCTCAGCCGCCGCGCCGTCCCGAAAAGAATCCGCCTTGCCACGGCGGATACTTTACCGGCCGGATTTTGCGCCGGTAAGATTGAACTGGCATGGCGGAATTCGTCTGGGAGGCGCGCGCTCGCACGGGGGAGCTGCGCAAAGGCACGATGGAGGCCGACGACGAGCCTGCCGTCCAGGCTCGACTTCGCGGGCAGCAGCTCATGCCCACGAAGATCAAGAAGAAGACCGCCTCGTTCAGCCTCAAGTTCGGCACCGGCGTCGACCTCCGCGACGTCGTCACCTTCACGCGCCTCTTCGCGACGATGATCGACGCCGGCCTGCCGATCGTGCAGTGCCTCGACATCCTCTGCACCCAGACGGACAACAAGAACTTCGCGGTCATCCTCCGCGACGTCAAGGCGAGCGTCGAGCAGGGCGCGACCTTCAGCGACTCGCTGAAGCGGCACCCCAAGGTGTTCGACCAGCTCTACGTCAACCTGGTCCAGGCGGGCGAGGTCGGCGGCATCCTCGACACCATCCTGTCGCGTCTCGCGGTCTACAACGAGAAGGCGATCAAGCTCCGCCGGCAGCTCCGCGGCGCGATGGTCTATCCGAGCGCCGTCCTCATCATCTTCACCGGCGTCCTCGGCATCTTGCTCGGATGGGTCATCCCGTCGTTCAAGACGATCTTCAAGGACCTCGGCTCCGACGACGCGCTCCCCTGGCTCACCCAGGTCGTCATCGCCGTCTCCGAGGCGTTCATCGGGTACTTGCCGCTCTTCCTCCTCGGCGGCATCGGCGCGGCGGTCGGCATCACGTACTCCTACCGGACGCCGAGGGGGAAGAAGATCTTCCACAGCCTCATGCTGAAGGCGCCCGTCATGGGCCCTGTTCTCCGGAAGATCGCCGTCGCGCGCTTCACGCGAACGCTCGGCACGCTCCTGTCGTCGGGCGTCCCGATCCTCGACGCGATGGAGATCGTCGCCAAGACGGCCGGCAACGTGGTCGTCGAGGAGGCGATCATGTACGCGCGGGCGAAGATCTCCGAGGGCAAGAACATGGCGGCACCGCTGCTGGAGACGAACGTCTTCCCCCCGATGGTCGTCCAGATGGTCGGCGTCGGCGAGCAGACGGGCGCGCTCGACGCGATGCTCGGCAAGATCGCCGACTTCTACGAAGAGGAGGTCGACGTCGCGGTCGCAGCGATGACGAGCCTCATCGAGCCGGTCATGATGGTCGGCATCGGCGGCACGGTCGGCGTCGTGCTCATCGCGATGTACCTCCCGATCTTCAGCATCGCCGGCAAGATCAAGGCGAACTGACGAAGGGCCTCGGAGGCGACGTGCTTCGAGGTCCTCCACCCGAGGAGCGGCCGGCACGTGGAGAGTGACGATCGCCTCTCGAACCGGCTCGCGTGGGTCACCGGGCTCCGGCTCGGGTTCCTGACGCTCCTGCTCGGCTCGACCGCGTTCTTCTACCTCCGCGGCGCGCTCAGCCGTTACCCGCAGAGCCAGACGTTCCTGCTCGCGGCGATCGGCGCGGCCTTCGCGCTCGCGGCGATTTACGCGACGCTGCTCCGCCAGAAGCAGCACCTCCGCCGCCTCGCCGAGCTTCAGATCGTCCTCGACCAGATGACCTGGACGGCGATCGTCTACGTCACGGGCGGCGCGACGAGCGGGGCGACGTCGTTCTACGGGCTCACCTGCCTCGTCGGCGCGGTCCTCATCGGCCTCCGCGGCGCGACCATCGCCGCCGTCGCGGGGATCGGAGCCTTCGGGGCGCTCTGCGTGGGGTTCGGGTCCGGATCGATCGGTCCGCCCGTCGACCAGCGCGCCGGCAACTACACGCTCGAGTGGGAGGAGATCGTCTACCCGCTCGGAGTGAACGCGCTCGGCATCGTCGTCGTCGCGCTCCTGGCCGGGTACCTGGCCGAGCGCCTCCGACGCACGGGCGGCGCGCTCGTCGAGGCCAACGAGCGCGCGGCGTCGGCGGAGCGACTCGCGATGCTCGGACGCATCGCCGCCGGGCTCGCGCACGAGATCCGGAACCCGCTCGGCTCGATCTCCGGCTCGATCGAGCTGCTCCGCGAGGCGCCAGGGCTCACCGAGGAGGACCGGCGCCTCTGCGAGATCGTGCAGCGCGAGGCCGGACGGCTGAACCACCTCGTCACCGACATGATGGACCTCGCTCGACCGCGGAGGCCCGATCCGGAGGCGATCGACGTCGCGGCGCTCGCCCGCGACGTGGTCGAGCTCGCGGCGCGCTCCGAGCGGAGCGGCGCGGGCGACGTCGAGGTCGCCTACGACGGCCCCGACGGGCCGGCCTGGGCGACCTGCGACGGCGCGCAGATGAAGCAGGTCCTCTGGAACCTCGTCCGCAACGCGGTTCAGGCGAGCGGCGCCGGCTCGACCGTCCGCGTCGCGATCCGCGAAGAGGGCGTCGGACGGTCCGGTCGGATCCTCATGGCCGTCTCCGACCGTGGCCCCGGGATCGCACCGGGATCGCAGGCGAAGCTCTTCGAGGCCTTCTTCACCACGCGCTCGCAGGGCGCCGGGATCGGGCTCGCGGTGGTGCGCCGAATCATCGACGATCACGCGAGCATGGGCGCGTCCATCGACGTCCGGAACAACGCCGACCACGGCACCGCCGGGGAGGCCGATGGGGCGACCGGTGCCACATTCGAAGTGGGACTTGCGCGCGCGCCATCCCCAAGTAGAAGGAGCGAAACCGGCGAGCCCGACCGCGCATCGGATCTTGGTGTCACACCGGGTGAGAACGCTCGGTCACAGTCCAACGGAAGTTGAACAGTTCCGATTGTTTCAAATGCCATCTCAGGGCATGAATCCCGCTCGACGGTGGTCGTCCAACCGAGCACCCCCCAGCTCCCCCTCTTCCTGACCGACGAGAGGGGACCCGACAGGAGACCCATGCGGTTCCGTCACGTCCTTCGCGCAGTGTTTTTCGGGCTCAGCGTCACGACGCTCTCCCTCGCCGCATCCGCCGACGTCGCCGGCGCGCAGTCCTTCGTGGAGCGCGAGCATGGCCAGATCAAGAAGCTGGTCGAGGCGAACGCCCCCGCGGCCGAGGTCACGAGGGCGATCGACGGCATGGTCGACTACAACGAGATCGCGCAGCGCGCGCTCGGTAAGCCCTGCCCTGCGACGATCCCGAACTGCACGAACCACTGGGACGAGCTGAACGACGCCCAGAAGAAAGAGGTCACGTCGCTCTTCAAGGGCCTCGTCGAGAAAAAGTACCGCGAGAACGCCTACAAGACGCGCGACTTCAACGTGTCGTACCGCGGCGCCAAGGAGCAGAGCACGGACATCTCGAAGGTGCGCACCGAGGCCAAGAACAAGGCCAAGCCGCGTGAGCCGGCCGTCCAGGTCGACTACATCATCAAGAGCAACGGCGGCGCCCACAAGGTCATCGACCTCGTGACCGAGGGGTCGATCCTCTCGAAGAACTACTACGACCAGTCGCACAAGATGCTGACGACGGCGGGTCAGGGCTACCCGTACTTCGTCCAGAAGCTCCGCGAGAAGATCGCGAAGAAGTAGCCGCCGGAGGGGCGCGCGACACGCCTCTTCGCGACGAGCTTGTGGAGCGCGTGCCTGGAGACGCGCGCGTGCCCGACGTCGCTAGTCGACGGGGCGCTGGCACACGAAGACGCGTTGGGCGGGGGCCATCGCGTCTTCGTCGCTTTGTGCGAGCTGCGTGTCGAACGTCTCGGCGACGCGGAGGAACGCGCGACCCGAGCTCTGCGGCGTGGGCTGTCCCTTCCCCCACGGCAGCGGGCGCTCGGCGCCGTCCGCGGGGCGGCCGTCGTCCCACGTCCACGTCCCGTTCGTGTGCGAGAGGCCGATCCAGACCTCGAGCTGCTCGAGGGGCGATCGCAGGCGCTGCACGATCTCGCGGACGAGCTGCTCGCGCTCCTCGCGTGAGTCGAAGACGACGAGCGATCCTCCGGGGTAGCTCGTCTCGCAGAGGGCCTTCGCCCCGTCGGCGGTCTCCGGGAACTGCCAGATGACGTAGCGCTTCGACCCGACGGTCGCCTGGATCGTCGTGCAGAGGAGGCCGCCGCAAGGGTAGATGCGCTGGCCAACCGGCTCGCGCTCGCAGAGCGTCTTGAAGGGACGGGCGCCCTCGCACGGGACCGCGAGCCACGTCCCTCGCTCCGCGACGAGACAGTCGCGCGAGCGCTGGCCCGCGTCGTCGCCGTGAGGCGCGAACGCGCCGGCGTCGGCGCCGACCGCGAAGCATCCCGTGCACGAGCTCCCGGCGCTCGGCCAGCCGGGCTCGCCCACGTTGGGCGGCGTCCCGTACGCGTTGAGGTTGTTGTCGAACGTCAGGCCGACCCAGTACCCCGCGTCGGCGTCGCGGGTGGCGACGAGAGCCGAGGCGAACGCCGACTCACGGTCGCTCGCGAACGTCACGAGGTGCCCGCGCGCGGCGCTGCAAGCGCTGACCGCCTCCGCGTACGTCGCGGTGTCGTCCGCGAGGAAGTAGCAGTGGCCCGCGTCGTCGATGCCGCCCGAGCACACGAACCTGCAGTCCTCGCAGCCGGCGGGCTGAGCG
Source organism: Labilithrix sp. (assembly GCA_019637225.1). GTDB lineage: Bacteria > Myxococcota_A > Polyangia > Polyangiales > Polyangiaceae > Labilithrix. The sequence continues at coordinate 13,570 of JAHBWC010000004.1, read as the reverse complement.
TCGCCGGGATCGCACGACTCGCCCGCATCGCCGCCGTCGTCGAGCGTCTCGATCACGCCGTCGCCGCAGCCGAGCGCCTGCGCGCTGGCGGCAGCCTCGCGCGTCTCCGGACCTGGCGGAAACGCCTCGAGATCGGGGAGGCACGCGAAGGCGAGGCCCGTCACCGAGAGCGCGAGCGCGGCGACGCCCTTGCGGCGCGCTCGCCGCAAGGGCCCGCGAGCACGCGCGCGGCTCGGGCCCAACGCACCTTCCGTCCGACTCGAGCCCGCTCGTGCTCCCACGCGTCTGTCCGCGACCACGCGGCGCTTAGGCTACGATGTTTCGAGCGATGACGCTGCGTGACCTCGCCGAGAGCCCGGACGCCCGCGCGCGCGGCGCGTCCGAGGGCGAGAGCTCGAGCGTCAAGGCGCCGTACCGCTCGCTCTTCGTCCTCGGACGGGGCGGCATGGGCTCGGTCGAGGCTGCGCTGTCGCCCCTCGACGAGGACGACGACACCTCCCGGCGCCAGCGCGTCGTCGCGCTGAAGCGGCTCCTGCCCGACGCCGCGCGCGACCGGCGCCGCGCCGAGATGTTCCTCCGCGAAGCGCGGCTGGCCGCGATGCTCGATCATCCGAACGTCGTGCGCGCGTACGACTACGGCGAGATCGACGGCGAGCTCTACCTCGCGATGGAGTACGTCGAAGGGCAGCCGCTCTCGCGCGTGCTTTCGGCGCTCGAAGCCGCGGGGGAGCGCATGCCGCCGGCGGTCGCCGCGTGGCTGCTCGCCGAGGCGTGCCGCGGCCTCCACGCGGCCCACGAGCTCGCCGATCCGTCGACGGGAGAGCCGCTCCATCTCGTCCATCGCGACGTGTCTCCCCAGAACGTCATGCTCGACTACGACGGACGCGTTCGCCTCCTCGACTTCGGCGTCGCGAAGATCGCGAGCGAGAACGTCACCAAGACCGGCGAGGTGAAGGGCAAGACCGCGTACATGTCGCCCGAGCAAGCGATGGGCGATCCGCTCGATCGCCGGAGCGATCTGTTCGGCGTCGGCGCGGTCCTGTTCGAGTGCCTCGCGCTCCGCCGCATGTGGGGCAGCGGCACGGACATGGACGTCCTCCGCAAGCTCGCCCTCGAAGCGCCGCCGTCGCTCGACGCCTGCGGCGTCGAGCTCCCCGAAGGCCTCGCGTCGCTGCACGCCCGGCTCGTCGCACGCGACGCGAAGGACCGTCCCGCGACCGCCCTCGACGTCGCCACCCAGCTCGCGCGCTTCGTCGACGACGCCGAGGCCGCCCGGCGCGATCTCGGCGCGATCCTCGACGCCCATTTCGCCGAGCAGGCGAGCGAGCAACGCGCGCGCCTCGTCGCGTCCCTGCGCGAGGTCGTCCCCGGCGAGGCCGACGATCTCCGCGACAGTCTCCTCCCCGCGCGATCGCGAACGCCGCCGCGCCCCGCCGTCGCCACCGTCACGACACCGCGCCCGCACGCGAGCGGCCGCTCGACGAAGCTCGCGGCGCTCCTCGCGCTCGCGCTGGTCGCGTCGTTGCTCGCGTGGCGCCTGACGAGTCGAGCCCCGATCGCGTCCGACGACGACGTCGGGCGCCCCACGGCACAGACCCGCGCCCCCACGCCGGCAAGCGCCTCCCTGCCCGCGCCCGTCGAGACGCTCCCCTCGCCTCACCCCGACACGCCTCGCTCCGCCGCCACCGCGTCCCCCATCGCATCCCCACCCGCGCCCACCCGCGCGCCCGGTCCCACCGGCGCAGCCGCTCCCCCTCGCGCCACCGCTGCCGCGCCTTCCGCGCAGCGCCCCGCGACCGCGACGGCGACGCCGTCTTCCCCGTCGATCCCGCCCACGGCGCGACCGACCCCCCCCACGCCGCGCCCGTCGCCGCCCCCGGACCTCGATGAGAAGCCGTTCTAGCGCGGTCCTCGCGCTCGCGTGCGCGCTGGCCCTCACCCCCGCGCTCGCGCGCGCCGCCTCCCCCACCGAGGACGACGCGCTCCTCGAGGCCCAGCGCGAGCGCTTCCGCGCCGGCCTCGAGAAATACCGAGCCGGCGCCTTCGCCGAGGCGATCCTCGTCTGGGAGAACGTCTACCGCGATCTCGGGCCCGAGAAGGGCTACCGCCTCGCGTTCAACCTCGGCCGCGCGTACGAGCAATTCGGCGACTCGACGCGCGCCGCGGAGAGCTACGAGACCTACGTGCGCGAGACCGCCCGCCGACGCGAAGCGGGCGAGACGCTCGAGCCGGTGGTCGAGAAGCAAGAAGTCGAAGCCAACGAGCGCCTCGCCGAGCTCGCCGCCACCCAGGGTCGGATCCGGATCGCGGGAGAGCGCGCCGCGGTCGTGAAGATCGACGGCGGCGCCGAGCGGCTCGCGCCGCGCACGGGTTTCGTCGCGTACGTCACGCCCGATCGCGCGCACGTCGTGACGTTCGATCCGGGAACGAAAGACGAGCAGTCGATCGAGGTCCGCGTCGCGCTCGGCGAGCTCGTCGAGCTGGCGCCGCCGCCTCCGAGAGCCGCGCCGCCACGGCCCCTCATCGCTCCGCCGCCGCCGGCTCGCTTCGTGGTTCGCGAGGAGCGCCCGTTCGGCAAGGCCGCCCTCTACGTCGCCGCCGGGGCGACGGCGGTCTCGGTCCTCGTCCCGGTCATCCTCTACGCGAGCGCCGGGGACGTGCGCTCCGACTTCGACGGGGCGCGCGCCGAAGGTCGCGCGAGCGCCGCGTCCGGCGACGACGCAGGCTACACGGCTGCGCTCGCGCGCGCCGATCGCCTGGAGAGCGACTACGGCAGCGCGCGATCGACGGCGTACGCGTCGCTCGCGATCCCCGCGGCGCTCGGCGCGGTCACCCTCGGCCTCGCGGCCTACTGGCTCTTCGGCGCGAAGGCGAGCCGCGTGCCCGTGACCGGCGCGCTCCTGCCCGGAGGCGCGGTGCTCGGCTCGGCCGCCCGCTTCTGAGCCGCGGCGCACGCTCGCGACGGGACGCTCAACCGCCGCCCTTCCGCGGCGCCTCCTCGTAGCGAAGCTCGACGTCGCCGACGAGCACGACGTCCCCCGGCGCGAGCTTGTGCGGCGCGCGCCCGAGGTCCTCGCCGTTCACGATCGTCGGGTTGGTCGAGCCGAGATCGGCGATCCAGTAGTCGCCGGCGTTCGCGAACACCTCGGCGTGCCGGCGCGAGACCTGCGCGCTCTCGACGCGGATGTCGGCGTCGTTCGTGCGGCCGATGACGCACTCCTCGAGCAGCGGGTAGCGCGCGCCGTTCGACTCGGCGACGAGCCACGCCTCGGGGCGATCGCCCGCGACGTGCTCGATGAGCTTCTGGCTCGCGTCGCCGCGCGACCTCGCCGCGGACGGGATGCTCGCCGCGAGCTTCGACCCCACGGTGGCCTTCCGGAACGCCGCGTACGCCTCGATCGAGGGCCGGCGCTCGAACGCCGTCGCCTCGTCGACGAGGAGCTCGTAGGCCTCGGCGAGCGGGCTGCCGTCGTTCACCACCCATCCGGGCAGGCGCTCGATCTCCGCCATCGTCGCGCGGAGGCCTGCGGCGGCGGCGGCGAACTGGCCTCGATCGGCGAGCCCGCGCGAGGCGTCGCGTGCCTCGTCGGCCCGCGCGAGGAAGACGCGCCGCGCGGCTTCGGGGACGACGGCGGGTTCGCGCTCCGCCACCTCGAGCGTCGCGGTGAGGACGGCCGACGACGCGTCGCGCGAGGCGGGCGAGCGCCAGCGCGCGGTCACCTCGACGACGTCGGCGACGAAACGCTCGGCTCCCGGCGCGCGCACGGCGAGGTCGGCGACGACGAGACGGCGCGCGCCGTTCACCATGTCCGGGAGCGAGACGACGACGCCCTCCCGCGAGAAGCGCGTCTCCTCGCGACCGACGAAGCGCACGAGCTCGACGCCGTTCGCGGGCGTGACGACGAGCTCGATCCCGGCGGCGACGACGTCTCCCTGCGCGCCGAGCGCACGCGCGAACGAGCGCGCGCACGCCGCCGGATCCTGGACGAGCTCGTAGCCGCCGCCGCCCGCGTCGCCGATCGCAGAGAGCACGTCCTCGCTGTGGTCGACGCCGTACCCGAGCGAGAAGAACGAGATCGCGGGACGATGCCGGCGCACGACCTCGCGGAGAGCGTCGCTCGTGTGCGCCCCGACGTTCGGAGCGCCGTCGGAGAGGAGGATGACGGCGCGCCGCATCGACGCGGGGGTGCTCGCGAGCAGCTCGGCCGAGCGATCGAGCCCGGCCTCGATGTTGGTCCCGCGATCGGCGACGAGCCGCCCGACGCGTGAACGCACGAGCCGCTTGCCCGCCGCGTCGACGCGCACGGGCTCGACCACGCAGGTCGCGTTCTCCGAGAACGCGACCACGCCGACCTCGTCCACCACACCGTCGCGCCGTTCGCCCGCGAGCGCGTCGAGCAGCCGATCGACGGAGCGGATCACCTGCGCCAGCGGTTCGCCCTTCATCGACGCCGAGACGTCGAGCGCCAGCACCGTCCGCGCGGCGGGCCGCTCGCCCTCGATCGGCGAGCCCGACGCGGCCAGATCGACCGCGAGCGCGCACCGGCCCTGCCGGTCGGGACGAAGAGACGAGCGGTCCAACCAGACGGAAAGCGCGAGCGGCATGGTCCGTCCTCCTCCTCCTGAGTGTAGCTCCGGGTCCGCCCCTCCGCGGGCCTGGCACGTGGGCGGAGTGGCGACGGCTCGTCCGAATCCAGGTGCCGTCCTCACGGCGGCGGTGCATCCTGTCGCAAGAGTTGGACTTGCAACCGAAGCGCCAGGGGGGAACCTGGTTCTTCGCCGTCGTCGTGCTGACGCTCGGCTGGGGTTGCCGCGACGCGAGCGCGCCGCCGATCGCCGAGACGAAGCAGGCCGCGTGTCGTCCGCCGAGCCTCGCGCCGGCGTTCCGCGTGGTGGATGCGCTCCCCGGCGCCAAGTTCGACCGCCCGCTCAGCCTGGCGCGGGTCGGGCCCGACTACCTGATCGCGGGCCAAGGCGGCGCCGTCGTGCGCGCCACGCGGGGCGAGAGCGGCTGGACGACCGAGCCGTTCCTCGACGTCAGCGGCGAGCTCGCCGAGGACGAGGCCGAGTCCGGCCTCATCGGCTTCACCACCTCGCCCGACTACGAGACGCGGCCCGAGGTGTTCATCGCCTACACGGGGCGCTCGGAGCTCGTGACCTCGGTGTTCCGTACCGTCCTCGCCCGGCTGTCGAGCAACGACGGAGGCCGGACGATCGATCCGAGCACCGAAGAGCAGATGCTCTCGATCGAGCGCACCGTGAAGGGGCACAACGGCGGGCGGCTCGTGTTCGGGCCCGACCGTCACCTCTACGTCGGCATCGGAGACGGCTCGTGGGGAGACCCGCTCCTCCGCGCGCAGGATCCGAACGAGCTCTTCGGAAAGATCCTTCGGCTCGACGTCCTCGGCGCGCGCCCCTACGCCTCGCCGCCGGACAACCCGTTCTTCGACGGTGGCGGCCGACCCGAGGTCTGGGCCTACGGCCTGCGCAACCCGTGGAGCTTCTCGTTCGCCCCGGACGGGCAGATGTGGCTCGGTGACGTCGGCCACGACTACTGGGAGGAGATCGACATCATCACGAAGGGCGGCAACTACGGCTGGCCGCTTCGTGAGGGCCGGCACTGCTTTCGGTCGCCGCCGTGCGAGGTGCCCGGCGCGATCGATCCTGTCTTCGAGTACGGGCACGTCGACGGCTACGCCGTCACCGGCGGCGTCGTCTATCGGGGCAAGCAGGCCGCGCTCGCGGGGACGTACGTCTTCGGCGACTTCATGACGGGGCGGATCTGGGCGCTCGACGCCAGAGAGCCGGGCGCCGCGCGGATGCTCGTCGACAGCGCGCGCAACATCTCCGCGTTCGGCGAGGACGAGGACGGCGAGGTCCTCCTCGTCGACTACGGCGGCCACGTGCTCCGGCTCGAGGCCGCCGACGAGAAGCCGGCGGCGGCGGAGTCCCTCGCCTCGCTCGGCTGCCTCGATCCAGACCGCACCGGCGAGGTCGCCCCGGCGTTCACCTCCTTCGACGTGAGCGCGCCGCTCTGGTCCGACGGCCTCGACAAGCGGCGCTGGATCTCCGTTCCCGAAGGCGCGCAGGTCCACGTCACCGGCGACGGCAAGCTCGACCTCCCCGTGGGCTCGATCCTGCTGAAGGAGTTCTCCGTCCCCGGCCGCCGCATCGAGACACGCATGCTGGCGCGCGACGCCGACGACGGCTGGCTCGGCTACACGTTCCAGTGGAACGAAGCCCAGACCGACGCCGTCCTCATCGAAGACGCCGTCACGGTGGACGTCGACGGCTCGCCGTGGACGCTGCCGAGCCGCGGCCAGTGCTTCGCGTGCCACAGGACGGCGCTCGGGACCGTGCTCGGCTTCGTGCCGGAGCAGCTCGATCGCGGAGACCAGCTCGACGCGTTCGCGCGCGCCGGCCTCCTCGACAGGGCCGTCGATCACGCGGCGATCACGCCCCTCGTCGATCCGTACGACGCCTCCTTGCCGGCCGAGCCGCGCGCCCGGAGCTACCTCGCCGCCAACTGCGCGTCTTGCCACGGCGGCGCCGGAAGCCCGCAGGGCGTCATCGACTTCCGCGCGTCGATCGCGACCGCGGACATGTTCACCGTGTGTCGCAGCGCGAAGAGCGCCCTCGACGGCGCGGGGAGCGACGAGCCGCGGAGGCTCCTCATCGCTCCCGGCGACCCGGCGGCCTCGGAGATCGTCCAGCGGATGAGCCGGACCGACGTGGGCAGCATGCCGCCGATCGGGCGCCGCCGCGTCGACTCGCGGGCGGTCGACGTCGTCTCGTCGTGGATCCGCTCGCTCGCCGCCTGTCCCTGACGACCTTCGCCGGGATCAGGCAGCGAGCCGCGGTCCGTCCGCGCGGGGCGACGATACAGGCCGGCCCGCGGACGAGGCACCGAGCGCCGACCTACAGGCAGGTGGCGCCGACGCACGACTCCATCACCGGCGCGACGCCGGTGCCGGAGCGCATCGTCGTGCTGCCGCCCGAGCTGAAGGTGATCGGGCCGGAGTTGAACGAGCTGCCGCTGACGATCGGCCCCGAGTCGAACGAGCTGCCGGTGACGATCGGACCCGTGCCGAACGAGCCACCCGTGACGATCGGACCCGTGCCGAACGACGAGCTGAAGCCGATCGGTCCCGTGCCGAACGAGCCACCCGTGACGATCGGACCCGTGCCGAACGACGAGCCGGTGCTCGATGCGACCGACGTCCCCGTCGTGCCCGTCTCGACGGCGCCGCCGCCGACGAGGGACGTGCTCGCGCTCAGCCCACCGGCGACGGAGCCGAGCTGGAGGCCGCCAAAGGTCGCGCCGTTCATCGAGAAGGCCTCGAGCGGAAGAGCCGAGCTCACCTGTCCGGCGGGAGCCTCATCCCCGGCGGAGGCCTCACCCGGCGCGACGGCGCAGCCGCCAAGGCCGAGACCGAGACCGAAGCCGAAGAGGACGACCAGCGATGAGACGCGTCTGGATGTGATGCAGCGGAACATGTCGAGTGACCTCCAAGCATCCCGGCCTCTGCACCGGTGGGACCACGACCGAGCGGCGTCGAGCACGCGTCGACGTGGACCTCGAGCGCGAGCGGGAAGCGCGCGGAAATCGCCCGCCCTCGCGAGGTCAGCAGCGGCGCGCGGCGCGTCCGACGTTCGCGCTCTTTTGTTCCCGGAGAGGCCATGCGCTCCGAAACGCCGCCCGCGCGTCCGGGAGCCGGCACCTCTGCGGACGCGTGGAACGAGCGCTTCCGTTCGGCTGAGGCGGAGCTCGGTGCGCGCGCTCCCCGTGGTCGCGATCCGCCTCGCGACGGGAGCGCCGCCGGCCGTTCACGCGGCATCTCGCGCGGGCCGTCTGTCCGAGAAGGGACGCGTCAGCTCTTGTCGATCCCGTACTTGCGGAGGTACGCGCGCACGTGGTGCCGCTCCATCCCGCTCTGCCGCGCCATCTCGCTGACGTTGCCCTTCGCTCCGCGCGCGAGCTGCGTGAAGTAGTCGCGCTCGAAGGTCGCGATCGCCCCGCGCTTGGCCTCGGCGAACGCCGTCTGCGGGCGCTGTGGATCGTCGCCGCCCGAGGGCTCGCGCGCGAGGGTGAGCACGTCGTCGATCGCCTCGGGACTGTCCGCGAGCGTGGCCGCGACCTCGACGACGTTCACGAGCTCGCGCACGTTGCCAGGCCAGTCGTACGAGCCGAGCCGTCGCTCGATCCAGTCGACGACGACGCTCGTCGCCTCGGAGCGGCGCGCCCGCGTGCACACGGCCTCCACCAGCATCGACAGATCGTCGATCCGCTCGCGCAGCGGCGGGAGCTCGACCCGCACCTGCGCGATCCGGAAGTACAGATCGCTCCGGAACCGACCGGCGTTCATCTCGGCGGCGAGATCGCGCCGCGTCGCGGCCAGCACGCGCACGTCGATCGGCTCGAAGGCGGCGCCGCCGACGCGCTTCACCTGGCGCTCGGCGAGCGCCCGGAGGAGCTTCGGTTGCATGTCGAGCGGCAGCTCCCCGAGCTCGTCGAGGAAGAGCGTGCCGCCGTGCGCCTCGGCGAGTGCGCCCTTCTTGCGCTCGGTCGCTCCGGTGAACGCCCCCTTCTCGTGTCCGAAGAGCAAGCTCTCGGCGAGCGTCTGCGGGATCGATCCGCAGTCGACGACCACGAACGGACCGTCCTTGCGCTCGCTCGCCTGGTGCACGCTGCGCGCGACGACCTCCTTGCCGGTGCCGGTCTCGCCGAGGATGAGCACCGAGAGCGGGGTCCGCGCGACCTTCTCGAGCACGCCGAAGAGACGCCGCATCTTCGGCGAGGCGCCGACGAGCTCGCCGAAGCGATCCGCGTAGCCGACGTCGACCCGCCGCTTCGTCGCGGGCTCGATCGCGATGCGGCTCTGTCCGACGACGAGCTCCGCGGCCGACGTGATGACGCCCTCGCGCACCAAGAGGCCGCCGACGAAGGTGCCGTTGGTGCTGCCGAGGTCACGCACGAGCACGCCTTCGTTCACCGCGCGGAGCTCGCAGTGGGCGGCGCTGACCTCGGGATCCGCGAGCTTGATCTCTGCGCCCTCGTCGCGACCGACGACGATCGGATCGACGTCGATGGCGACCTCGGCGCCGTCCGATGTCCGCGCGACGCCGCCGCGGACGAACCAGTGGAGGACGCGGGCGCGTGTCGAACCTTGCGTCATCCCTTCCTCTTCGCACGCCCAAGCGCGTCTGGGAAGTTCGAGCGCGGCGCCTCCGGGCGACGCGCCGTGGCCCCGAGAAAACGTCCACTGGACGCGACCGCGTCCAGGCGCGCGCCCCCGAAAGAGCGCGCGCCCCGCGCAACGAACGGCGTCGGCCGCGAGGTCGCAGGCGGCATGCCGGGTGCTACGCTCTCGAGCGATGGCTCGGTGGACGCTCTCGGCTCGGACGACGCTGGTGCTGCTCGCAGCGGCGAGCCTCGCGCTCGGCTGCGACAAGACGAGCGACGGCGACGACGTCTCGCCCGCGCCGGACGACGACCGCAGCGTCGTCGCCGACGGCTCCGACACCGCGGCCGCCGAGAGCGACGCGCAGCTCATCACCTCGTCGCTCGTCTCGGCCTCGCCGGGATCGATCGGGCTCGCGTCGACGGAGCTCTCGGGCAGAGACCTCGACACGCGCGCGCTCGGCGACGGCGCGCGCGCGATCTACTTCCCGCGCGGCTGCCTCGAAGTCGTCGACGATCCGGCGACCCGGACGGCGACGTACACGTTCAATCGCTGCATGGGCCCGAGCGGCCTCCGCGCCGTGAGCGGCGCCGTCACGGCGAACTACCGGGTCGAGGCGGGACGGCTCTACCTCGAGCTCACCGCGAGCGGGTTCTCCGTCAACCGCGCGACGCTCGACTGGACGGCGACGGCCGACATCTCGGCGGTAGGTCCCGACCGCACGATGACCTGGAAGGCGGCCATCGAAGGCACCACCGCCGGCGGACGCACGTTCCGTCGCCAGAACCAGCACACGATCTCGTGGAAGCTCGGCGAGTCGTGCTTCGCCCTCGACGGCTCCTCCGAAGGCGCGATCGGCGCGCGCGAGATCCGCACCCGGATCGAGGGCTTCCGCCGGTGCCGCCGCGCTTGTCCGGACGCGGGCGGCAGGATCGTCGTCACGAACGTCACGACCCAGGCCGAGTACGAGCTGCGCTACGACGGTACGAACCAGGCGACCTTCGTCGGCCCGCAAGGGAACGAAGTCGCGATCCCGCTGCTCTGCGGCCCATGACCTCGCCGCGGGCCGCCCGGCTCGCGCGACCGCGCGTCAGGGCTTGGTCGACCCGGGCGCTTCTTCGTCGGGCTCTTGCGCGGCGGCCGCCGGGACGAGCGGCTCGCTCACCGCGCCCGGCGGCGGCGGCGGCACGGACTTGTGCGTCCCCGACGTTCCGGTGAACTCGATCCCGACGATGACGCCGTCCGGCTCCTCTTGGATCCAGACGATGCGCCCGCCGCGGTGGATGACCTCGTCGGTGCCGACGCCGACCTCGAACTTCTGGCCGAGCGTCACCTTGTCCTCGAGGATCGCTCGAAGGCCGCCGCGACTCACGTTGAGCGCCCACCCCTCGAGGACGCGCCCGTCTTCGTTTCGGAGCGTCACGCGCTCGGTCACCTCGCGACGCGCTCCGCCGCGCCGCATGGCGTGGACGCCGCTCGGGAGCTTGCCAGGCCCGGAACCAACGGGAGCAGGCGGGGCACCGCCAGGGGGGGGATTCGTTCGATCGGTCACAGGTGTCGACCTTCGAGCAGCGTAGCAGACCCCATCGTCCAGCACGCAAGTCCTCGGCTCTTTCGTCCCGCTCGCCCGCGTCTTTTCGGGCGGGAGCCCCTCCTTCTCCCTCTTCTTTGTCCGCCATCCGGCCGCCGTCGGCGGGGACCGAGCCGCCGAGGCGCCGCCGGAGCCTCCCTGATGAAATGTTCGGGTTTTCTCTTCGCTGTTGACGGCCGGGGCGCTTTGGCCAGAATGTAGGACACTCCGCGGTGCGAACCTCGCACGCGGCAGCGGGAGCCGGGTCGCCCCTCGACCCCCTCACCTCTGCTCATTCACTCGTGTTTCCGGTTTTGGTCCGCCTTTGACGTCCACCCCACAGCAGCTGAAGAAGGCGCTCGTCGCGAGCGGCTTCGAGGTGTTCCGCACGCTCCCGCAAGAGGTCGTCCTCGCCGAGCGTGTCCGGGAGAACCTCATCCTCGACTCCGGCGTCCGCGTCGCCCCGATGGAGGACGGCAAGGTCCAGGTGCGGCTGGTCCTCCGGGCCCAGAAGGCGGATTTCCCGAACGAAGACGAGCCCGCCCTGTTCGAGCGCGTCCGCAAGCTCGCCGAGCCTGCCGTCGCCCACGGGTTCGCCGAGATCTCGACGGCCGTGACCGCGGTGAAGGATCCCGCGGACGCCTCGCGCACGCTCGACACGTTCTACGAGGTCAACCTCTCGCACGACGTGGCGACGGTCGAGGACGCCGTTCCGATCCTCAAGTTCGTGTTGTCCCTCGAAAAAGCCGTCAGCCACCGCTGACGCCGCAGCCGAGCCCGGCGTCGCCGCGCGTTTCCGTCGTCCCGCGGGCGGTCCGCGTGGCCGGGCGCACGAGCGCCCGCGCCGAGACACCGAGCGCGCTCGGGGCCCGATGAGGTCGCCCCCGAACCGTTGCCTTGGTAGAGAAGGCGCCGCTCCCGTGTTATTGGGAGCGCGTTCACAATGCTCGACTTCTTCAGGCAAAAAGGGCTGACTTCCGTCGTCTACGGCGCGGTCATCGTCGCCACCATCCTCGTCTTCATCCTCGGGTTCAACCCGAGCGCCGGCAAGAAGCTCGGCCCGCTGAACGACGCGTGCGCCGCGCGGATCCGCGGCAGCTGCATCGAGCCGAAGGCGCACCGCGCGGCGTACCGCCTGGTCTTCGCGCGTGGAACGCCGGGGATGAAGCAGTCGGTGGCTTCCCGCTTCGTGCTCGAGGGGCTCATCGAGCGCGAGCTGCTCATCGGAGAAGCCGAGCGCCTCGGCCTCACGGTGAGCGAGGACGAGATCACCGACAGCATCTTCCGCGGCAACATCTACGTCAGCCTGCCCGCCGACAACCCGGCCGTCGGCCGCCAGATGGGCTTCGACGACGGACGCGTCCTCGTCGATCACCTCATCCCCGGCGGCTACAAGAACAAGGACACGAAGGAGTTCGACCTCAAGGTCTACGAGCGCACCGTCAAGCAGCTCGCGAACCGCTCCCCGTCGGAGTTCCGCGAGTGGCAGGCGCGCGAGATCCTCGCCGCCAAGATGCGCGACCTCGTGAAGGCCCCCGTGCGCGTGGCCGACGACGAGGCGTTCGACCGCTACGTCGAGGAGCGCAGCACCTCGACGGTGAACTACGTCGTCGTGCGCAAGGGCTGGATCGAGAAGTACGCCATCAGCTCGGACGGGCGCGAGGTCGACGAGTGGGCGAAGGCGAACGGCGCGAAGATCGTGGTGCCGGTCCGACACATCCTCGTGAAGGGTGACAAGGACAAGCCCGAGAACCTCGAAGAGGCCCGCAAGAAGGCCGAGGGGATCCTCGAGCGCATCAAGAAGGGCGAAGACTTCGCGGCGCTCGCGAAGGAGTTCTCCGACGATCCGGGCAGCAAGGACAAGGGCGGCCAGTACCCCGGCGAGATGGTCGAGAACTTCGTCCCCGAGTTCAAGAAGTCGGTCGAGGCCCTCAAGCCGGGCGAGCTCGATCAGAAGCTCGTCCAGACCTCCTTCGGCTTCCACATCATCAAGCGTGATGCGTCGTCCCGCGACGACATCGTCAAGGCGTACAAGAGCTCGAAGTCCGAGGAGCTCGCCAAGACGGTGGCGAAGGAGATCACGGACGACATGAAGGGCGGCAAGAGCGCGGACGACGCGATCGCCGCCGCCATCGCCAAGTTCGGCAAGTACGCGCCGAAGCCCGAGAAGCCCGCGGCCGCCGAGGGCGACGCCGGCGCGGCGCCCGCCCCCGAGACGTTCACGGCCGACAAGGACCCGCAGCGTCCGCAGCTGCTCACGTCGAGCGCGTTCAACCGCGGCGGCGATCCGATCCCGGCGATCTCCGGCGAGGCCACCGAGTCGATCGTGAAGTTCGCCTTCGAGAGCAAGCCGAACGACGTCGCCGCCGAGCCGGTCCACACCGACGACGGCTTCATCGTGGTGCAGCTCAAGGAGAAGAAGCCCGCGACGAAGGAGGAGTTCGACAAGGAGCGCGACACCTACGTGCTCCAGCTCCTCGGCGCGAAGCAGAACGAGGCCCTCGCCTACTACGTGCGCCGCCTCCGCGAGGCGTCGAAGCAGGAGATCAAGGTCGACGAGAAGAACCTCTTCGGCAACAAGTCCGACGCGGGCCCCTCGCGACGACGAGGACGAGTAGATCGTGCGCGCGCGGCGGCGCGTCGAGGCGGGGTGATGGACAGCGCTCCGCGCGGGATCTCCTCGCGTCCTTGCCGGGTCCAGAAGCTCGACAACGGTCTCACCGTCGTCGTCTCGCCGCAGCCGCAGCTGCACCGCGCGCACGTCGCGCTCTACGTGCGCGTCGGCTCGCGCTTCGAGACGCCCGCGCAGAACGGGCTG
>JAHBWC010000039.1 GCA_019637225.1 Labilithrix sp. | reverse complement strand
GGCGCGCCGTGAGCTTGGCGCGCACGCGCGCCGCGTCGTCCGCGGAAGGCTCGTCGCCGTTGCTCGCCGCGTCGAGGAGCGCCCGCGCGTCGGGGCCGAGCGGCGTCATCGGAGCCTCCACTCGTCGCGCGCGCGGTGACGCGCCACGCCAGCCTCGAACGCCTGCCGCGCCGCGCGGAGGCGCGCATACGCGGTGTTCACGTTGACGCCGAGCGTTCCGGCGATCGCGGGCATCGTCATCTGCTCGAGCTCGGCCATGACGAACACCTCGCGGCGCTCGTCGTCCATTTCGTCGAGGATGGCGTAGAGCACCCGGACCGCGTCCACCTTCTCCATCGCCTCGAGCGGGCCCGGCGCGCTCGCGCGGAGCGTGTCGGGATCGACGGCGCACTCGGGGCTCTTCCGCGCGGCGCTCCGCCGCTGATCGCGCGCGACGCGCAGCGTGATCCCGAAGAGCCAGGTGCGGAGCGAGGAGCGTGCCTCGAACTCGCCGAGCCGCCGATGCACGATCACGAAGACCTCCTGGACCACGTCGTCGAGCGACGCGTCGCGCACGCCGAGCCGCCTGGCGCTCCGCCAGACGAAGGCGAAGTGCTCGCGATAGACGTCGTCGAGCTCGAGAGACACGAGGGCCTGCGGCGGGGCTGCCGAGGTCCGCGGCAGACCGCTCGCCGACGACGCGGAACGATGCGGAGCGGCGGAGTCTTTCAGGGGAAAAGGAGGCCCCGCGTCACCGGAGGACGATGACGAGTCGATCGCGTCGGGGGCTACGAGCCTCGGGAAGTGAGTGGAAGCCGCCACCGGGTTCCGTCACAAAAAGAGCGCCTCGGCTCCGAGAGAGGCCGCGGCGCCGAGTGTGGGAGGCCGGTGGACGAGGCCGTCGTTCTCGACCACGAACGTGGGGCGCGAGAGCGGCACGAACGCCTCGAGACGCGCTCGGAGGGCGATCCATGACGCGAGCGGGAGCCGCGCGAGCGCGCCCCCGGCGAACGCCGCCCACCCGGCCTTCGCCGTGAAGTTCGCGTCGGCGCCGTAGCCGGAGGCCGTGACGAGCTGGACGTCGGCGCCCGCGCACGGCGCGAGATCGAAGCCGGTGGTCGCGAGCGCTCTCCAGCAACCGCGCCCGCCGAGCGACGTCATCTCGAAGCGCGCTCCCGCGGCGGAGGCCGGCACGCTCGCGGACTGTGCCGCCCACCGCCGCGCGTCGACCTCGACGCGGACGCGCCCGGGCGTCCAGGCGAGCGTCAGCGAGCCGCCCAACGCCGTCGTCCGAAGCGTCGAGGCGTCGCCCGCGACGGACGCGCCGAGCGCGACGACGTGCTGGGGCGTGCGTCCTCCGGCGGCGGCCTCGCGGCTGCCGCGATCCGTCACCGAAGGCGCCTTCGCTCGAGGCGCGGGCGCCTCGGGGGATCGAGCCTCCTCCGCGTCGCCCGGCGGCGCGAGCGCGAGCGCGAGGACGACCGCGGTCGCGTCGGCGAGGCCGCTGCACGTCGCCGCCTCGATCTCGCGCTCGCCGATCGTCGCTCCGCGACGCGTGCGCAGCCGAACACGCCAACCCTCGCCGTCATCTCGCCGTTCGACGCGCGCTTGCGCCTCGAGCACGTCGCTCACTCCGTCGCGCGTCTCGGCGACGCGGAGCGTCGCTGCTCGCACGTCCGCGCCCGACGGACATCCCGTCGGCGCCGTCCACGTGAGGCGGAGGACGTCCTCGTCGTCGGTGGAGCCGTGAGCGGGCGAGGGAAGGGCGACGACGACGGTCGCGACGACGACCGCGGAGGGAATGCGCACGAAGGGCGCCGGTTCAAGGGACGTGCCGGCGCGAAGTGCGCAGAACTATGAGGCTGCGCGGCTCGCGAGCGTGTGCCGCTGGCACAGATCCAAGGCGAGCTGCCATGGAGCCGGCGCGACGCTCGATGCAAGCGACGCGTGCGTCTAGGCGCGCCCGCGGCTCTTGCCCGTCGTGATGCCGCCCGCGATGAGGTGCGCGACGCGGAGCGGCTCCGGGATGTTGCCGTGCAGCGTCGTCGCCGTGACGATGCGGCGCGCCTCTTCGAGCGAGAGCCCCGCGCGCTGGATCCAGAGCTTCGGTCCGTTCGCCTGGAGGCCCGAGGCGCGCTTGAGCGCGCGGCGCGACGGCCCCACGACCTCGAGCGCGCCGGCTTGCTCGATGAGCCGCCACTTGCGGGCCGCGCCGGGGACGCGCGGGCGTGCCGTCGACGGCGCGTCGCTGAAGAGCGCCCGACGCACGGCGGCTATGTCCGGCGGACGGCGGACGACGATCAGCACCGGGAGGTGGAGCGCCTTCGAGAGCCCGTGGATGTCGACCACGTTGAAGCCCCCCACGGCGATCCCCTGGAGCATCACCGCCTGGACGTGCCCGAACTGGCTCGCGCGGACGAGCTCCACCATGCGCCGCGTCGCGTCCGCGCCGTCGCGGCGAACCCGCCCGCTCACGATCCCGTCGACGCGCGTGCCCGAGCACACGACGCCGACGAGCAGCACGTCGCCGCGGTGCTCGCGCGGGAACGGCCCATCATCGAACCCAATCACGTTCATGGCACGCGTCCTTCCACCCCCGCAGGACCCGCCTAAACGAAACGGGCCCGCTTCTGTGGAAGCGAGCCCGTCTTCGTGCGGAAGTGGGCCGGCGGTCAGCCGGACGTGGCGGGCTTCGGGGGGCCGCCGAAGATGCTCGCGGCCTTCCGCTTGTCGGCCTTCGCCTTCTCCTTCTCGGCGTACGTCGGGATGACGACGCGCTGGCGGGGCGGAAGCTCGCGGCCCTCGAGCAGCGCGGTGAGCTCCTCGGCGTCGAGCGTCTCGCGCTCGAGGAGCGCCTTGGCGATCGCCTCGACGCGCTCGCGCTTGCCTTCGAGCAGCGTCTTCACCGTCGCGTACTGCTCGTCGATGATGCGGCGGACCTCCTGGTCGATCTCGCGCGCCGTCTGCTCCGAGTAGTCCTGGCTCCGCTGGTTGTAGTCGCGGCCGAGGAAGATCGAGCCCTCCTCGCTGCCGTAGGCCAGCGGGCCGAGCTTCGACATGCCGTACTCGCACACCATCGCGCGGGCGATGGCCGTGAGCTGGCGGATGTCGTTCGACGCGCCGGTCGTGAGCTTGCCGAAGAAGATCTCCTCGGCGATGCGCCCGCCGAGCGCCGACTGGATCTGCGCCTCGAACTGCTCCTTCGAGCGACCGAGGACGTCGCCGCGGGGCAGCGGCATCGTCACGCCGAGCGCGCGTCCGCGCGGGATGATCGTCACCTTGTGGATCGGATCGTGGTCCTTGTTCGCGATCATCATGACCGCGTGGCCGGCCTCGTGGACGGCCGTGTTCCACTTCTCCTCGTCGGTCATGACCATCGAGCGGCGCTCGGAGCCCATGAGGACCTTGTCCTTCGCGAGCTCGAAGTCCGCCTGGCTGACGGCGTCCTTGTCCTGACGCGCCGCGAGGAGCGCGGCCTCGTTGACGAGGTTCTCGAGATCGGCGCCGGCGAAGCCCGGGGTGCCGCGCGCGATGACCTCCATGTCGACGTCGGGCGACAGCGGGACGCGCTTCGTGTGGACGCGGAGGATGGCCTCGCGGCCGCGGACGTCGGGGCGGTTGACCGTGATGCGCCGGTCGAAGCGGCCCGGGCGGAGGATCGCGGGGTCGAGGACGTCGGGGCGGTTCGTCGCGGCGATGATGATGACGCCGTCGTTCGACTCGAAGCCGTCCATCTCGACGAGGAGCTGGTTCAGGGTCTGCTCGCGCTCGTCGTGCCCGCCGCCGAGGCCCGCGCCGCGGTGACGACCGACCGCGTCGATCTCGTCGATGAAGATGATGCAGGGAGCGTGCTTTTTGCCCTGCTCGAAGAGGTCACGGACGCGGCTCGCGCCGACGCCGACGAACATCTCGACGAAGTCCGAGCCGGAGATGCTGAAGAAGGGGACGCCGGCCTCGCCTGCGATCGCGCGCGCCAGCAGGGTCTTGCCGGTGCCCGGCGGGCCGATCATGAGGACGCCCTTGGGGATACGCCCGCCGAGGCGCTGGAACTTCTTGGGATCCTTGAGGAAGGCGATGATCTCCTCGACCTCGTCCTTCGCCTCTTCGACGCCGGCGACGTCGGCGAACGTCACCTTGTTCTGCGAGTCGGAGAGCATCCGGGCCTTCGACTTGCCGAAGCTCATCGCCTTGCCGCCGCCCGCCTGGAGCTGCCGCATGAACAGGAAGAACATCAGGATCAAGAAGCCCATCGGGATGAGCGTGATGATCGTGCTCGACCAGAACGGCGACTGGTCTTCCTTCTCGAAGAAGACCTTCGGCGGCTGCGCCTTCGGATCCTCGGGCTTGAGGGTCTCGATCAGCTTCTCGTCGGCGACCGGACCCACGGCCTCTTTCCAGCCGCCGCCCTTCGCCTGGTCGGCGCCGCGGACGCGGTAGTTGTACTCGCGGTCCTTGATCTTGATCTCGTCGACCTTGCCCTGTTTCACCTCGGTGACGAAGTCACTGAACGCGACGGGCACCTTCTTGTCGGGCGGGGTCAGAAACTGCCAGATCGTGAGGAACATCACGATCAGGACCACCCAAAGAAGAAGCGTTTTGTGGGATTGCTTCACGAGGACCTCAGTCTCCTAGGCTACTACGTCAGATGCCCTGCATCGAGGGTCGGATTCGCAAGAGGTTGGCGTTTTCTTGGGCCCGAGACGGCGCTCGCTCGAAGAGGCCGGCGGGCGTCGCGCGACGGCTTGGGACCGGGTCTCCGTTTTGGGGTGCCGCGAGGGCTTTGGTAGTGCTGCGAGCCCTTTCGTAGCGCCGCGAGCGCGTTCGTAGTGCCGCCAGCGCTCCGAGGCGAGCCGACCTCGGCCGCCGCGGGAGGTCAACAGAGACACCGTCGCGAGAGGCTAACCACTCGGTTTCCCCGAGACAACACGCGCTCGTGCTCCCGCGACGCGCGGGTCCCCGTCGCGTCCCGCTTCGCGCGTGCGCGCCTGCCGGCGTGCACGCGGATCGACGCTCACGACCAGCCCGCCGGGGAGCCACACGCGCGCGTCCGTCGAGCCGGAGGTCGCGAGCCGGGCGATGGCGTTCTGCGTCGACCGCGGCAAAGACGACGCCCATTCCGGCGACTTACCACGCGGATCCTCGTTGACGAGCTCGTCCGCGAGCGCCTCGAGGTGCCGCACCACGTTCGGGTCGAGCTCGGCGAGGCGCGGGAGGACGTCGTGCCGCACCACGGCGCGCAGGTACCGCGGGTCCTCGTTCGACGGATCGCGCGCGAACGGGACCTCGTGCCGCTCGATGTGGAGCAGGACGTCGGCGCGGCGCGCCCGAAGGAGCGGGCGGACGACCCTGACGGCGGGGCCCGT
The DNA here is from genome assembly GCA_019637225.1 of Labilithrix sp. Lineage (GTDB taxonomy): Bacteria > Myxococcota_A > Polyangia > Polyangiales > Polyangiaceae > Labilithrix. The sequence continues at coordinate 64,455 of JAHBWC010000039.1, read as the reverse complement.
CGCCTCCCGCTCGGACTCCGGCGCCCACGCGCACGGCGGCAGGACGCCGAGGCCGCGCGCTCCGGCGCCCCGGAGCAGACGCATCAGCACCGTCTCGGCGCGGTCGTCGGCGTGGTGGGCCGTCGCGATCGCCGCGCCGCGGCCTCGCGCCGCGGCCACGAGCGCGCGCCAGCGGAGCTCGCGCGCGCGCGCCTGGACGTTACCGCCGCGCGGGACCGCGACGCGCGTGCGCTCGAACGGGACCCCCTTCGCGCGGGCGAAGGCCTCCGCGAGGTCGAGCTCGCGCGCCGCTTCGGGCCGGAGGCCGTGGTCGACGCCGTGCGCGAGGATCGTCAGGTCGAGCGCCGGACCGACGCGCGCGAGCACCGAGAGGAGCGCCATCGAGTCCGGGCCGCCGCTCACGGCGACGAGGATCGCCGAGCCCGCCGGCAGCGCGCACTCGCTCGCCATCGCGCGGCGCACGATCGTCGACAGCGACGCGCGCTTCGCTCCCTTCGACGTCGGCCCGCGCGCCGTCACGCGCCGCTCGCCGGTCGCGCGGGCGGATCGAAGACCACCACGGTCTCGACGTGGCTCGTCTGCGGGAACATCTCGAACGTCTCGACCGTGCGCACCGCATAGCCCGCCGCCGTGAGCGTCTTCGCGTCGCGTGCGAGGGTGGGCGGATCGCACGCCACGTACACCACGGCGGGCGCGCGGCCCGCGGCGCCCTTGGCCGCGCGCGCCGCGAGCGCCTCGGCGACCGCGCGCGCGCCCTCGCGCGGGGGATCGAGCACGACGAGCCTCGCGCTGCGCGGGATCGCGTACGCGCTCGCGTCCGCCTCGACGACGCGCGCCGAGAGCCCGCGCGCGGCGACGTTCTCGCGCGCGGCCTCGCAGGCGTCGTGGTCTTGCTCGACCGCGACGACCTCGCGATCGCGCGCGAGCAGCACGGTGAGGTTGCCCGCGCCGGCGTAGAGCTCGACGCAGGGACCTGGCGCGAGCTCGCGCGCGAGCTCGGCGACGCGGCGCGCGAGGAGCTGGTTGCCGGCCTCCGTCGCTTGCGAGAAGCCGCCCGGCGCGAGGCGGAGCGGCGCGTCGTCGGCGCCCACGATGAACGGCGTCGGGTCGCCGATCTTCGCCGGCGCTCCCGCGAAGCGCGTGGCCGCGCCCCGCCGGGGCTCGCGATCGCGGCCGGGCGCCGAGGCTCCGCCGGAGAAGACGCGCGCGCCCGCGAGCGCGCCCTCCTTCACGGCGCGCTCGAGTCGACCGAACACCGCGCCGGGAAGCTCGGCGCTCCACCGGAGGTCGAGCACGGCCTTGCGCGGCTCGCCGGGACGTCCGAGCCCGAGCTCCGCTTCGCCTCGACCCGTCGCGCCTTCGAGCCAGCCGGCGAGCGCGTCGCGCGCCCGGTCGAGCACCGGATCGAGCACGACGCAGGTGTCGACGGCGGCCGGCTCGTGCGAGCGCCGGCCGAACATCCCGACGATGACGCGGCCGCGCTTCGACTCGGCGTGCACCCGCGCGCGCGTCCGGTAGCCGAGGGCACGGACGGCGTGGTGGCTCCTCGGCGGAGCGCCCCCGAGCAGGCGCCCGACGATGGCGGCGTGCTCGCGCGCTTGCGCCTCGGGCGAGAGGGACATCCAATCGCAGCCGCCGCACCGCGCGACGTGCGCGCACGGCGGAGTCACGCGCGACGCGCTCGGCTCGAGCACCGCGAGGAGGCGTCCGCGCGCGGGCCGCCGCTCGAGGTCGACCTCGGCGCGCACGCGCTCGCCGGTCAGCACGCCAGGAACGAAGACCGCGCGTCGCTCGCCGTCGATCGTGCAGATCGCGACGCCCTCGCCGCCGGGCGCCAGCTCGCCGATCTCGGCTTCGACCGTGAGCGTTCGCATGCCCGACGCCTTAGCACCGATGCCGCTCGCGGAGGCGGGCGCGGAGGAGGAATCGACGCGGAGGCCGAGGAGGGCAGGGGGACCGAAGCGCCTGCGGCTCCGGTCCCGCCGCGGGCGCAGGCGCGCGCGGATGGGCTCGTGGTCGACGCCGCGTCCGCGCGTCAGTTCGTGCAGGCGAAGACCGCGTAGCCGCCGGCGGGATCGTTGCCCCCGAGCACCTTCGCGGTCGTCCACGCCACCGCGACGCGCGATGACGTCGCGGCGACGGAGACGCGACCGTCGCGGACGTTGCTGATCGCGGAGATGCGCGGCTCACGGCCGAACGAGACGCTGCTCAGCGGGGTGAGCGTCGTCGACGCGTTGTCGTAGACGTGGAGGCCGATCGCGCCTTGCTTGAGCGCGGCGAAGTAGGCGCGGTTGCCGAGGATGGTCACGTCGCCGGCGGTGACCTTGCCGGAGCCCTCGACGGAGAAGCCGCTCGTGTCCGCGGGGCTGTCTCGATTGAGGTCGAACGCGCGGTATGTCACCGAGCGCCCCGGACCGCTCCCGTCGCTGAGCACGATGACCCGGCCCGACAGCGCGGCGATCGAGCCCCACTCGCCGGGGAACGTGACGGGCGCGCGCGGCGAGCTCGTCGCCGCGTTGATCGACTCGACCGCGGTGTTCACGGGCAGCATGAGGAGGCGCAGCGCGGACTCCGTCCCCGGATCGACGGGGTCTTCGTCGGCGCCGCCGTCGCCGCCGGTGGGCGGCGGGAGCCCGCCGACGCCCACGGCGAGCAGCGCGAGCACTCTGTCGCTCGCGGCGACCCACGCGTCGGTCACGCCGCTCGTGCCGCCGAAGCTGCCGTTCGGTCCGACGATGCCCCTCACGGGATCCATGCTCGCGATGCGGCCCGCGCCACCCTCGCTGAAGACGACGAGGCCGCCCTGCGGGCGGAGGGCCGACGCGCGCGCCGGACCGAGCCCGACGCGGACGCCCGTGGGCGACCTCGACACGAGGAACTTGCCGAGCGCGGGCGCGCCCGGCGCGGCGTCGCTCGTGGTCTTGAAGTTGAGCAGCTCGAGCGCGGCCTCGCCGTCGCACGGCGCGCGCGCGAGCGCGATCATCCCGGACTCGCCCTTCACGACGAGGCCGACGCCGTCGGTCTCGTCCGAGCTCGCGCAGCGATCGGGCAGACCGGGCTTCTCCGGAGCGAGCGCTCCGCCGGACGCGTCGAGCGGCAGGAGGATGAGCCGCGCCGAGGCGCCGTTGGGGTCGAGCTCGCGGTAGACGATCACGAAACCGGTGGTCGTCGCCGCGATCGCCGGCGCGCTCACGAGCGTGCCCTGGCCGCCTGCCGCGTTGACGAGCGGGCCCGCGCCGAGCAGCTCGAGCGAGCAGCCCGCGCCGACGCTCGGGTCCGTGTTGTCGTTTGCCGGCACGCACTTCGCGGCCTGGCACGACGCGCCGACGGCGCACCGGCCGGTCTCGTCCTCCGCCGCGTCCATTCGAACCGCGACCTTGTCGACGTCGCCGACGTCCGCTTCCCGGCAGCCGCGCGCGAGGATCGTGCACTCCTCGTCGCGGGCGACCGCCGCGAACGCGTACTTGCCGTTCGGGATGTCGCCGAACTTCGGGCCGATCGCGTCCTGACGGCGGAACGCGACGCGCGCGGTGGCACCCTCGGGGACGCCGTCGCCGAGCATCGGCGCGACCGCGGCGCAGCTCGCGTCCTTGTACGCGCCGACCTCGAACCACGCGGTCGTGGCGACGAGATCGCCCGGCAGCGTGATCTCGAGCCCGATCTGGCGATTGCCCTTGCAAGCCGCGCCGAGCACGAGACAGAAAGCGAGCGCGCGGACGATCCTCATCGGAAGCTCGAAAGCCGTGCCCGGCACGCAGCCGGGCCACCGGCAATACTGGGCCGAGACGGCGCTCCGGGCAACAGCCCCGTTCGGACGCGGGCGTCCCGCCGCGCGCGAGGCGCGCGGCTCAGGGCTCGGACGCCGCGCTCAGGGCTTGTCCATCGAGATGCGGACTTCCTTCGTCTGCTCCGGGATGACCTCGACCTGAAGCGTCTTCTTCACGCCGTTGGGAGCGGAGAGGGTGAGGGCGTGCCGGCCCGAGGCGACGGGCCGGTTGAAGATGTGTCCCGGTCCGAGCGGCGTGCCGTTGTCGATGATCTGGTCGCACTTCGGCATGCAGACGACCGTGAGGGCGCCGAGCGCAGCCGCCTTCTTTAAACGTCGGCGCGGGCTGGCGGACGGGCGTCAGGTTGGCCACACGGTCGTCGCAGGCAGTCAACGCCGGGAGCGGGCAGCAGCGGGCAAGCACCTTGGTCAACTGAACAGGCGTAAAGTCAGCATCCAGCGCGCGGTCAAGAAGAGGACGATCTGCTGGAAATCCAGTGACGCGGAGGGGTCGCCGGTGTGCGCGGGCGGCGGCGGCGTGATCGCCGTCGGCGGCGGGGTGATCCCGCCGGGCGTGGCCGGGGCCGGAGGCGCCGCGGACACGACGGTGTTGAACGCGGTGCGGGCGGCGGTGAACGGACCCGCGACCGCGCCGGCGGTCGCCGCGGTCGAGGCGCCGCCGCCCTGCTGAGCGCGTGGCGCCGGGCTCGTCGTCGAGATGATCGCGATGACGACACCCGCGATGAGGAGCGCGATCGAGCACGAGAGCGCGGCGACGACCCACATCGGCGGGCGGCGCTTGAAGCGCTGGGCCGTCATCGTGCGGTTGTCGCGCCCGAGGTGCGGCTGCATCCGGTTCGACGGATGCCCGCGGTGAATGAACTCGCCGCTCTGCCCGGTCGGGTGCGGGCCCTGGCGCGGGTAGCCGCCGTCGCCGTGGTGCATCGGCTGCTGGCCGTAGTCGTAGCCGGGCTGCTGCATGCCCATCGGGGTGTGCCCCGACATCGGCATCGGCTCGGCGAACGGCACCTCGCCCGTGAACGACGGCGGAGCCCCGTAGCCCGGAGGCGGTCCGAGCGGCGACGTCTGCGGCACCGTCGCGCCGAAGCGCTGCGGCATGGGCCGCGGCGGAGCCGGCGCGGGACCGGGCGGCATCGGCGCGCCGGGGTTGCGGCCGGCCGCGGGCGGCGGCTGCGGGAAGGCCGGGCTGCTCTCGTGCGCGTGCCCCTGCTCGCGCGTGTTCGCGACGATCGTCGCGTCGCCGTCCTCTTCCTCCTCGAAGTCCTCCGGCTCGATCAGCTCGACGCCGCGCGCGGCGCTTCCGTGGCGCGGGCGGTCCTGCGCCGAGATCTCCATCAACGTCGGCGGCTCGCTGAGGCCCGCGGCGCGCGCCGCGAGGGCCTCCTCCATCATCGGTCCCGCCTGGATCGTGGGCCCGTCGCCGTCGGCGGGGTGAGGCTCCTCGATCGCCGGCGGCGGCAGCGTGACCGGAGCGCCCGCGGCCGGACGCGGCGGGGCAGGGGCGCGACCCTTCGGCGGCCCGCCCGCGGGCATCGGCGCCGGCCCGCGCGGCGTCGTCAGCGAGACGCCGGTCTCCTTCGCCTCGTCCGGCAGGATCTGCGGCCCGAGCGGGGGCATCTGTCCTTGCGGCGGCATCCCCGCCGCGGGTAGCGGTCGCGGCGGGGCGCCGGCGGCCGGCGCCGGCTTCGCGGCCGGCATCCCCGGCGACGACGGCTGCACCTCCGAGTTGGTGAACTCGGGGCCGATCTTCGGCTTCGAGAGCAGCTGGTCGACGTTGATCGTCTGCGTGACCTCCGCCGCCCAGCGGAGGTGCGCCTCGCGCTTCTGGATGCGATCGGTGAAGATCGACTGCGTGTAGGCCGCGACTTCATCGGACGCGATGAAGAGGCCGCGCCGCATGAGGAGCGACTGGAGCGCACGCGAGAGCTCGCGCGCCGTGCGGAAGCGCTCGCCGCGGTTCTTCGCGAGCGCCTTCATCACGATCTTCTCGAGGTCGACCGGGTAGCCGCGGATGAGCGTCGAGGGCCGCGGGACGTTGCACTCCTGCACCTTGGCGAGCGTGTCGAGATCGCTCTCCATGCGGAAGAGGCGCTGCCCGGTGGTGAGCTCCCAGAGCACGACGCCGAGCGCGAAGATGTCGGTGCGCCGGTCGATCCCCTCGCCGTGCACCTGCTCGGGCGACATGTACGCGAGCTTGCCCTTGAGGGTGCCGGCGCGCGTGTGGCTCATGCGCGAGCTGAACTTCGCGATGCCGAAGTCGACGACCTTCGTGACGCCGTCGTAGGTGACGAACAGGTTGTGCGGGGTGACGTCGCGGTGGACGAGGTTCAGCTTCTCGCCGTTCTTGCCGAGCAGCTCGTGGGCGGCGTGGAGGCCCTCGGCCGCGTCGGCGATGACACGACACGCGATCTCGGGCGGCATCGCGGTGCCGAGCTCCTCGGTCCGCCGCATCACCTCGCGGAGCGGCTCGCCGTGGAGGTACTCCATCGCGATCCAGTACGTGTCCTCGTGCTTGCCGAGGTCGAAGACCGTCGCGACGTTGGGGTGCGAGATCCGCGCGGCGACGCGGGCCTCGTCGAGGAACATCTGGACGAACGACTCGTCCTCGACGAGGTGCGAGTGGATCTTCTTGATCGCGACCCACTTCTGGAAGCCGCCCGGCCCGTCCATGCGCGCGAGGTGCACGCTGGCCATGCCGCCGATGCCGATCTCGTCGACGACGCGGTAGCGCCCGAGGAAGTAGGTGCCGCCGTTGCGGATGTCCGGCATGGAGCTCGAGGGCACCTGCGAGGGCACGCCGCCGTCGTGGCTCGAGGGGCCCGAGCTCATGTCCGGACGATGGGCGCGATCCTGCGGCACGTCGCTCTCCTCCTTCGGATCATACGGTCCATCACTGCTCGCGGACTCCGACCTGTCCGACCGAGACGTTCGGCGTCGGGCGTGTCCCGAAGAATACCGCGGTCCCCGCCCCGACGAGGGCGATGCCGCCGATGACGTAGGGCCAAGGCGACGACCAGAAGGCGCCCCCCTTTCGCACCTCCGAGTCTCCGCCGGGCGGCTTGTTCCCGAAGCTAGTGCCCCCGGTCTCCTTGGCGCCGCTCGCGACCGCCCCCTTTTCGGTGTCCTTCTCGGGCACGCGCACGCGCTCCTCGGCGGAGGCGAGGCGGTTGTCGTGACCGTCGAGCGCGTCGACGCGGACGAGGATGCTCGCGCCGGGGAGCGTGATGTCGGAGTCGATGTCGAACTCGACGGCCTCGTCGGGCTTTGCGTCGAGCGTGACCTCCTTGCCGGTCGTCCCGTCCTTCGCGATGACGCCGATCCGGCTCACGATCGGGAGGTGACCCTTGTCGAGCGTCGCCGTGATCGTGAAGGATTTTCCAGGCTGCACCTCGCGCGGCGTCTGCACGGCGAGCTGGATGCTCCCGATCCGCGCGGTGTCCCGCTTGGCCTTCTCGGCGAGGTTCGCGCCCTTCGTCCCCGCCTCGCTCGGGACGACGAAGCCCGAGTCGAGGATCGACGCCGCGCGGAACGCGGCGACGGCGGCGTCCTTCTTCCCCAGCGCCGCGCGGATCGAGCCGAGGCGGACGTACCCCTCGAGGACCTCGTTCGGCGCGAGGCCGCCCTTCTCGAGCGCCTCGCGGTAGAGCGGCTCGGCGGTCTCGAGCGAGCGGCGATCCCACGCGGCGCGCGCCTGCCGGAGCGCAGGCCCGCCGGACGGGGCCTCGGCCGCGTGCGCCTCGCCCGCCGCCACGCCGAGGAGCGCGAACGCGCCAATCGCCGTCGCGCACCACGCGCGTCGCGATGTGGATCGGCGCGGACCCGCCGACGGCGGGACGCACGAGCCGAACGCATGCAGGGCGCCAGATCTTTCCACTACCGAAAAAGCTATCGGCCTCGGCAGAGGCACGCAAGCATCACCCTTGGCCCGAAGGCGTGACGCGCTGTGAGGTCGCCACCCACCTACAGCAGTCCCCGCGTCAATGTCGGGATCACGGGAAGGGCTGGCTCGGTCGCCCGCGCTCGAAGAAGAACGAGAACGAGCCGCGGAGGTGGCCGCGGCACGGAGGCGGCGGACCGCCCGGCGAGGCCTCGCGCGGATCGGCGAGATACACGTCGAAGCAGCCCGCGTTGAGGCGCTCGGCCGCCGTCTCCTCGTCGACCTTCCCGTTCGAGATGCTCGAGAACGCGATGACGCTCCTGCCGCTCCCGACGCCTCCCGGCGCCTCCTTGTCGGGCGCGCAGCCCTGGGTGGGGTCGGCGCCGCGGAGGGGCGGCGCGTTGCAGGTGCCGTCGTTGGCGATCGTGACCTCGTCGACCGCCTGGAGGGTGACCGTCTGCGTCCGGCAGCTTCGCTGGAGGTAGAGCGTCATGTTCACGAGCGCCGGGGTGCTGTCGGCCTTCACGGGCGTGCCGGGCGGGGTGACCTCGGGTGGGAGGTCGACGCGCAGCGGCTCCCGGTAGCGCCCCGCGAAGCCCCGGCCCGGATCCGGACGGATCTGCGTCCGATCGTTGATCAGGATGGTGAGGCCGTCGGAGAAGTTCTGAAAATCGCTGCCGCTCTGGATGCGCAGCGTGATCGCGTTGCGGTACGGCACCGCCGCGAGGAAGCTCGGCTCGAGCTCGAACGCGCCGGTCCAGCAGTCCGGCGCGTCGAGCGTGCCGACGATGCGTCCCTCGCCCTCGCCCTGGGAGCACGCCGGCGCGGCGGCGGCGAGCGACAGCGCGACGGCGGCGAGGCTCGCGCAACGCGGACCGATCCGGCGCGCACGCGCGCGCCCGTCTGGCCGAGGGCTCCTCACGAGCGCGGAGTCTAACAGATGCGCGCGCCGCCGAGCACACGGTCGCCGTCGTAGAAGACCGCGATCTGACCGCGGCTCACCGCGCGCACCGGCGTCGTGAAGCGGATCGTCCCCGAGCGCTCGCGTCCCGCGCTCGATCGCGCGACGCGGCCGAGCGCGCCCTCGTGGCGGTAGCGGACGCGCACGCGCGCGTCGAGCGGGAGATCGACGCCGGGGGCGACGACGATGTCCTCGATGCGCGCCTCGCTCGCGGCGAGGTCGTCTTCGTCGCCGAGGCGAACCGTCGCGGTCTCGGGATCGATCGACGTGACGAACGCCGGCTTGCCGAGGGCGACGCCGAGGCCCTTGCGCTGGCCGATGGTGAAGCGATGGACGCCGTCGTGCCCGCCGACGACGCGCCCGTCGGAGTCGACGATCGGCCCCGGACGGAGGCGGCCCTTGGCGCGCTCCTCGACGAACGACGCGTAGGCGCCGGCGCCCGCGCCGACGAAGCAGAGCTCCTGGCTCTCGCCCTTGGTCGCGCCGGGGAGGCGGCGCTCGACGGCCTCGGCGCGGACCTCGGCCTTCGTGCTGTCGCCGAGCGGGAACATGAGCCGCTCGAGCTCCGCACGCTCGGTGGCGTAGAGGAAGTAGCTCTGGTCCTTCGAGCCGTCGGCTCCCTCGCGGATGAACGGCGTGCCGTCGTCGGCTCGGCCGAGCCGCGCGTAGTGGCCCGTCGCGACGTGCGCGGCGTCGAGCCGGTCCGCGAGCGCGGTGAGCTCGCGGATCTTCACGCCTCGGTTGCACGCGGCGCACGGGCTCGGCGTCTCGCCCGCGAGGTACGCCTCGACGAAGGGCTCGACGACGGTCTTCGCGAAGAGCTCGCGCCGATCGAACGTGAAGTGGGGGATGCCGAGCGCGTCGGCGGTCCGCCGTGCGTCGTATTGGTCCTCCGGCGCGCAGCAGCGCCCGTGGGCGCCGGCGCCGGCCTCCGGGTAGTCCCAGAGGTGCAGCGTCACGCCGACGACGTCGTGCCCGGCGTCGACGAGGCGCGCCGCGGCCACGGCGGAGTCCACCCCGCCGCTCATCGCGACGAGGACCCGCGACCGTTGATTCGTCGTGCCGCTGCTCATGGCGCGGCACTCTCTAGCGCATCACTGCCCCTGGAGCACGGTCTTGACCCCGCTCGCGGCGCGATCGACGAGCTTGGCCGAGAGATCGACGGCCTCGCTGTAGCGGTAGACGCCGGCCTGGAGCGCGAGCAGCTCGAGGTTGCCGATCTCCTTGCCGCCGCCGCCTCCGACGACCCGCTTCACGAGCGCTTCGCCTCGGTCGACCTCGCGGCCGAGCCCGTGGAGGATGCGCGCGAACGGGCTCGGGGCGTCGGCCTCGCGAGGCGGAGGAGGGCTCGCGCGCGCCGGCGCCTCGCGCCTCGACCTGGCGTCCGGTCGATCGGTCGTGAGCTTGCCGTCACGTGTGCTGGCGTCACCGACTCGCATGAGCGGCTCTTCGGCCGCCCGAGCGCGAGGTTGCGTGTCTTTCGATGCCGTCGCGGCCCGTGGCGGAGCGTCGCGTTCGCCGGGCGGCGCTCGCGAGGTCACGGATCGATGCGCGCCCGCTTGAAGTACCGCGCGAGGGCCTCGATGCCGCGCGCGTGGAGGCGGCTCGCCCACGACTTCGACAGGCCGAGCTCGCGCGCGGCCTCGTCGAGGCTGACCTCGTCGAAGTAGTGCCGCGTCAGGAGCGTGCGCTCCTGGTCGGGCAGCTCGCTGATGGCTTGCTTGATCCGGACGACGAGCTGGACGTGGCCGACGTTCGACTCCGGGCTGTGATCCGGATCCTTCGCGGTCTCGACAGCCTCGCCGCGGCGCGGGGCGAGGAAGCCGAGGGCCATCGCCATCGCCGCGGAGGCGAGCTGATCGCCGACGCGCGCGTCCGCGGCCTCCGGCGTCGCGGGCGGGGCCGCGGCCTGCTCCTCGTTCGCGGCGTCATGGACCTGGTCGGCCGCCTGGACGGCGCGGAGCTTCCGGTAAACGCGCTTCGGGAGGTTGCCGCCCTGCCGGACGGCGTCGATCATCGCGCCGCGGATGCGGAGGTTCGCCCAGCGCCGGAAGGGGACCCCGCGCTCGGCGTCGAACGAGCGCGCCGCCGCGAGGAGCGCCTCGCGCCCCTGCGATGCCAGATCGTCCACCTGCACGTGGGCGCCGAACTGCCGGCGCATCTGCCGCGCGATGATGTCGACGAGGGCGAGCCCTTCGGTCACCCGCGCGAGCACCTCCGGCGGATCGGTGGCTTTCGCTTCGCTCCCCACGATGTGTTCCACGATCCTTGGCCCTCTACCTCAAGTCAAGACTTCCGCTCCAAGACGTCGATCGCTTGTCCCCATCGTCTCTTCCGGTCGGCCGCGGTGATGCTAGTGTGCCCCTCGTTCTCGGAGCACCTCCCCCGAAAGGCTCACTCGTTCCCGCGTCCACGTCGAGGTCTCCCCGCGTTGGACACGCCCTCCCAAAGATGACCGATCGCCAGAAGCCGAGCGACCAGGACGTGTCCTCCGTCCGCCTTGCCGCGAGCGAGCGCGTCGGGTCGGTCGATCCCCGCGCCCACGCCGCGTGGCGTACGTGGCTCGCGGCGCTGGCGAAGGACGCCGACGCCGTCACCGCCGCCGCACTCGCCTACGAGTCGCTCGGGCCGGAGGGGCGCGACGCCTGGCTCGACGCGCTCGACCACGACGCGCCCGAGGTCGACGTCCCGAAGATCGCGCTCTACGCGCCCTTGCTCGGCGTGGAAGACGACGACGAGCGACGCGCGCGCATCGTCCTGAACGTCGTCGGCGCCGCGCGCAAGAGCACGCCGCCTCGCGCGCTCGTGGCGACGCACGGCGAGGACCGCGTCTGCCTCATCGTGACGCCGCTCTACCTCGACTTCGTGGAGATCCTCTTCTGCCGCTACGATCCCGACGTCGGCATTCGCGACGCCTGGCACAAGTGGCTCGCTCACACGAGCGACGTCGCGACGTGTGCGGCCGAGGTCGGCGTCGCCATGCGCGAGGGGCCGCTGCCCGAGGTGGTGGAAGAGCTCGCGCACGCCGTCGTGGCCGACCGTCGCGGTGGGAGGACGGCGCCGCCCTCGCTGGTGCGCTACATCGATTTGTTCGCGCCCGACCTTGCGCATCCCGTGAGAGACGGCGACCCTGACGAGTAGGCGAAGCCATGGACCGCCCCGAGCTCGACAAGCGATGCGGTAGCTGCGCGCGCTTCGTTCGCGTGATCGAGACGTTCGACGAGAACGGCGAGGTGAAGCGCAAGGGCGAGTGCCTCCTCATGGTGTGGCCGCCGCCGCTCTACGAGCACAACACGTGCTCGCAGTACGTGAAGCGAGGCACCTTCACCGGCAAGCCCGTGCCGAAGGCGCGCGTCGCCCGAACCCCGCGAACGTCTCCGCGCGCCGCCGCGCGTCCCGGCGAACCCCGTGTTCCCTTCACCTTCGAGCTGCCCGAGGAGCTTCTGGACATGAACGCTGACGAATTCCGCGAGGTCCTGCGTGAGGTCATCCGTGACGAGCTCGGCGTCGCCGAGGTCGAGCTCGGCGGCCGCTGGCAAGGCGGCGAGGTGGTCCTCAAGCCTGGGAAGGAAGGCACCCAGGAGAAGCGGATCCCGATCGAGGCGCTCTTCGCGAAGATCGTGATGATCCGCGATCGACTCCGCGTGCTCGAGCAGAAGATCAACGGCAACGGGAAGCTCTCCGCCGAAGAGAAGGTTCAGATGCAGCAGTACGTGACCGGCTGCTACGGCTCGCTGACCACGTTCAACGTGCTCTTCGCCGAGAAGGGGGATCAGTTCGTGGGTCAGAAAGGCGACGACTGAGCGTGCGTTGCCGAGCGACTCCGCGGGCCGTCGCGGTCGCGAGCGCCGAGAGCAGGGGGGCGCGGGGATGGATCTCGCCGCGCGGCCTCTTCGTCTCCGCGCTCTTCGCCGGCGCGCTGCTCGCTTGCGGTCCAAAGCAGGCGGGCGGGCCGCCGATCGGGGTGTCGACGAAGGACGGTGCGCCGCTCCCTTCGCCGGAGAAGGCGACGCACTACGCCTTCGACCCGATCGACGAGCGGCCGGTGTCGTCGGAGGCCAACCGCGGCAAGCCCACGGTCATCGTCTTCGTCACCACCGGCGACATCATCGGGCAGGCGCAGGTGAGCTACCTCGTTCACATGGCGAAGAACGACGCGGATCGCGTCAACTACGCCGTCGTCGCGCTGCACCCGCGCAAGGAGATCGTGCTCGTCGACGCCTACCGGACGACGCTCGGCGTCGACTTCCCCGTCGCGCTCGGCGATCACTCGGCGACGAACGCCGCGGGGCCCTTCGGCGAGATCCCCGCCGTCCCCACGGTCGTCATCCTCGATCGCGAGGGCCGCATCGTCTGGAAGCACACGGGGCTCGCCAAGAACGACGAGCTCCGCGGCCACATGCGCGGGCTCTGACCGGCACATGCGCCTTCGCCTCGCGCCCGTCCTCGCGGCCTCCCTCGCGCTCGCGGCGTGCAGGGGCGGAGCGAGCAAGGACCCGCGCGCGGGCGGCGCCACGCCTGCGGTCGTGACATGCGCCGCGGTGACCGCCGAGCTCGCGACCTTCGGCGAGGCGCTCGAGACGGCGTCCGCGGACGCGAAGACGCGCGGCGTGAGCTACGCGGGCAGGCTCGAGCTCCTCTTGTCGTTCGAGGGCGCCGCCGGCGCGCTCCACGACGCGCTCGGCGCGCTCCACCCGAGCCAGGGCCACGAGCTCGAGGCGCCGCTCCGGACCGCGCGCGACGCGCTCGACCGGTCCGGCGGCTTCGCGCGCGGCGAGCGCGACGCCCTCGAGAAGCACGCGAAGGAGATCGCGCCGCTGGCCAAGGAGACGCAGCGCGCGTGGGCCCTCCTCCGCGCGGCGTGCGACGCGAAGCGCCCGCCGGCCGACTGCGCGGGCGTCCGCGGAGTGGTCGGGAAGTTCGACGCCGCGGAGACGCCGGCGGATCACGAGCGGGCCGTCACGGAGCTCGCGGCGCTCAAGCTCTCGTCGCCGCCGATCGTGCGCGTCCGCGACCGCGCGGTCGCCGCGAGCAAGGCGATCCAGACGGCGGCGAAGGCACGCGCCGACGCCTCGGCGACGCTGCCGAAGCAGTGGGCGTCGGTGCAGAAGGACCTCGCGGGCGCGATGGACGGCCTCGTCGGGGCGTGCAAGGGCGAGGCGCCGCGCTCGGCGGAGCTCGTCGCCGCCGAGCGCCCCGATCCGCGCAAGCTGACCGTGCTCGTGCACGTGAAGCCTCCGGCGGGTGTGGAGCGCGCGCTCCTCTCGCTCGCCACGGCGTCGACCGACGAGGACGAGCGGGACTTCTACAAGGCGCGCGCCGAGGGCGCGTTCGGGAGCGGCTTCGTCCTCGTGCAGCGGACGGACAAGGGCGGGAGCGAGGTCCTCGTCGTCACGAACCGCCACGTCGTGGAGCTCGGCGATCGCGCGGCGCTCGAGCTCGCCGACGGCACGTCGCTCGGCGCCGCGGAAGTCGTGTACTCGAGCCCGACCCACGACCTCGCGGTCCTCCGGCCGACCACGGCGCTCGCCGTGCGCGAGGGCTTCGCGTTCTCGCGCGCGCCGGCGAAGGATCAGCAGGTCGTGATCGCGACGGGCTTCCCCGGCCTCGTCGGCCGTCCGTCCTATCAGACGACCAAGGGCTACGTGTCGAACGAGAGCTTCAAGCTCGACGACGGGTCGCGTCCGCTCACGTACCTGCAGCACACGGCGCCGATCGATCCCGGATCGAGCGGCGGCCCGCTCACCGACGAGTCCGGCCGCGTGCTCGGAGTCAACACGCTGAAGGTGACCGGGCGCGACTCCGTGGGCCTCGCGGTGCCGTCGCGCTTCGTGCTCGACACGCTCCGCACCGCGTCGACCGTGGCGTCGCGGCATGCTTCCGCGGCCGACCGCAAGAGGTCGGCGCGCCTCGCGTGCCTGGCGTTCCTCGGAGAGCTCGGCGCCGCGGAGCCGCGGATGCTCGTGCTCGAGCAGATGATCTCGAACCACCTCGTCGGCGCCGCCGGGCTCGACGCGGCGTCGGCGCTCGGCGGCGAGGAGGCATTCGAGCACCTCTGGAACACCGACTCGGTGCGCGCGATGCGGATCGCGACGCTCGTCCAGGTCCGCGCCGCGTTCATGCTCGGCGGCGGGCCGAGCGTGCTCGAGACGTGCGGCGAGCCCGACGAAGCCGTCGCGAGCGACGATCAGGCGAAGTACCACGTGCGCCTCGGCAACTTCGAGACGCGCGACGTCGCGCTCCGCTGGGAGCACGGACGCTGGAAGGTCGACGGCTTCGCGGCGTCGAGCGCGGCCCCGCCGAAGCCTGCGTCGCCGAAGAAGCTGCCGCCGCCCGGTCCGCCTCCGGGATCGCGACGCCCGTCGCGCAAGCTCACGCCCCCGCGCGCGAAGTAGCTCGCGGCGAGCGCTCAGGTCACTGCGGCTCGGCCACGAGCGGTCTCTCCCGGCGTCAGCTGCCGGCCGTGCGTCGTGCGGACGCGAAGCGCCCTGCGAGGCGCGTCGTTTCTTCGCGGGAGGATCGTGCATTGTGCAACGGCCTCGCGTCAGCACACGCACGTCGCGAGCGCGAACCTCCGACTTTCCGTACGAAGGTCGCGGCATGTGCGTTGCAGCGCGAGGCACCGTGCTCGGTGCCCGTCGTGGTTGGTTCGTGCTCGCTTGCGGGGTCGTCCTCTTCTCTGCTTCGTGCGGGCTCGCCGAGAACCCGCCCGGCGGCGCCTCCGGTAACCGCTCGATCGTCGAGCCGACTCCGTCCGAGCCCGTGCAGCGTCCGCCCGCGACGGGGTGGGGAGACATCCGCGTGATGTCGCACGACGGCCAGCTGGCGTTGAGCGTGGCGTTCACGCGCGAGCCGCCGCCCGCGGACCCGTCCCCCGGCGCGTGCCGTCTCGTCGAGCTCAAGAACGCGGTAGAGACCGCCTCGCTGAGCGCCGGTGCGATCACGCTCGGGGTGGGCGCGAGCGCGTCGCCCGTCTTCACGTTCGAGCCTGCGGAGTACACGAGCTACGCGCGCGGCATGGTGGCGCCGACTCCGCCCGCCGGGACGCCGCTCAGACTCTCGGCTCCGGGCGCCGAAGTACCCCCCTTCGAGGTGTGGCTCTTCGCGCTCGAAGACGTGAAGCTCGTTCCGCAACGAGGCGCGAGCCTCGACGGCGAAGGGCCGCTCACCGTCCGGTGGGAGAGCGACGCGGACAGCGAGGACGATCTCGTCTGGGTCAGCCTCGGCGGTACACGACACATGGCCCTGTGCCCGCTCGAGGCCTCGGCGAGGAACGTCGTCGTCCCGAGCGAGCTGGTGCGCGCCGTCTCCGCGGCGCCCGGGACACCGGACTGCGACGACTGCCTCTGGCTCCAGGTCGTGGCGTCGCGGCGGGCGGAGGTCCGCGCGGGACCCTACGCGGTGGTCGCGCGCTACGAGACGTACGCCTCGGAGACGCTGAAGCTTCGCTGAGCGCTCCCTTCGCGGCCCCCAGAAGCGAACGGGGCCATCCGTTCGCCGAGCGGCTCTGCGCCGCCGACATGCGGGTGGGTTGACTACATCGGTCGAACCGGCGCTCGCGCGAGGCTCGGACGCTCGCGACCGCAAGCTCGACCGACGATTTCGCCAGGCGCGGTGATCGATTTGCTCGCGTCGTTCCTACGAGAGCGGGCTGGCAGCGATTCGGTGAGGCCGGCACCGGCGAAGAGCGCTACGAAGATGACGATGTCCGTGGCCAGAGGTCCGCTCGACGTGATGTCGGCGCGTGGCGATGTCGAGCCGCTCGCCCCCGTCCTCGCGCGCGCCGTCGACGGAGACCGCGCGGCCCTCGAGGTGCTTCTCCGGCACGTCTCTCCGTCGGTGCTGCGCGCCCTCCGCTCGATGCTCGGCACCACGGACATCGACGACGCGCTCCAGGAGTCGCTGCTCGCGTTCGTCGACGCGCTCCCCGGCTACCGCGGCGAGACCAACCTCCGTCGGTACGCGCTGCGCATCGGCATCCGGACGGCGCTCGCCGCGCGACGGCGCGAGCGCGCGCGCAGCGGCCTCTTCGAGCGTCACGTCGAGGCGACCGAGCCGCTCGTCGCTTCGCCGTCGTCGCCGTCCGACGATCTCCTCAACGTGCGGCGGCGGGAGGCCTTCCGCATGCTCCTCGACGAGCTTCCCGAGAATCAGGCCGAGGCGCTCGCGCTGCGCGTCGTCTTCGAGTACTCGCTCGAGGAGATCGCGGCGGTCACCGGCGCGCTCGTCAACACGATCCGCAGCCGCGTGCGCCTCGCGCGCGAGGCGCTCCGCGCGCGGATCGAGGCCGATCCGGAGCTGCAGCAGCTCCTCGAGGGCGCGCCGTGACGCGAGACGATCAAGGGGGCGCGGCGGACGCCGGAGGCGAGCTCGATCGGACGCTTCGTCGCGCGTTCTCGGACGAGCTCGCGCCGCGGGACGACGACGACGCCCGGATCGAGGCGGCGATCGGGCGGACGCTCGGCGCGCCGCGGCGCGCGCGGCGGGGGCCTCTGCATCGCTCCCTCGTGTACCTGGTGGCCGCGGCGCTCGCCGTCGGTGCGCTCGCCTACGCAGCGGGGCACCGCGAGACCGGCCCGAGCTCGTCCTCGACGGACATCCCGACGACGGCGCCGAGCCCCGTCGCCGAGGGCCCCTCCCGCGTGAGTCCGCCCCTCGAGCCGGTCAGCGCCGTGCCCCCTCCCGCCGAGGTCGCGTCACCGGAGTCGCTCCCGGCGGCGAGCGCGCCGGTGACGCGCCCGTCGCTGGCCGCGGCGCCGGCCTCCGCGAAGAGCGCGGGCGAGCTCGCGCCGGAGACTCCGTCGCTCGGTGCAGCGGGGCTCTTCGCCCTCGCCAACGAAGCCCGCCGCGCGAACGAGACCAAGCGCGCGATCACGCTGTACGAGGAGCTCCAGACGCGGTTCCCCGGCTCGCGCGAGGCGTCGACGTCGCGCGTCGCGCTCGGCCGCCTGTTGCTCGATCGCGCCGACGAGCCCGCGCGGGCTCGGGCGGCGTTCGACCGCTACCTCGCGGACGAGCCGTCGGGCTCGCTCGCCGAGGAGGCGCGTGCGGGGCGCGCGCTCGCGCTCATGCGCCTCGGCGATCGCGCCGGGGAGGCGGCGGCGTGGCTCGAGCTGCTCGAGCGGCATCCAGGGTCGCTCCACGCCGAGCGTGCGCGTCAGCGGCTCGTCGATCTCGGCAACTGATACGCTCGGACCGTGCGCCCGCTCGTAGCGCCCGCCGTCCTGGGCGTCGTCCTGTCGTCGATCGGAGCCGCGCACGCCCAGATGCCCGCGCCCGATGCGCCGTCGGAGACCGCTCGAGCCGCGAACGTCGCGCCACGCCTGGTGCGGGTGACGATCGCGGGCGACTCCGATCCCGGCGCGACCGAGGCGACGCTGAGGGACCTCTTCGGGCACCTCCCCGAGGGGCTGCCGCCGGTGGCGCTCGACGTCACGGTCGTGCCCGAGCTCGACCCGGCCTCGATCACCGCGCCGCCCGCGCGGCCGCCTCCGGCGTTCGCGCGCGCATGGATCGACATGCGCGCCGACACCTGCGTCGTCTCGATCGCGGACGCGCCGTGGGAGCGAATCCACCAGCGGATCATCCCGCGCCCACCGGGGAACGACGGAGTGACGCGCGAAGAGACCGCGCAGATCGTCATCTCCGCCGTCGAGGCGATGCTCGCCGGTGGCGTGATCGGCGTCGCGCGCGCCGAGGTCGCGCCCCCCGTCCCGTCGAAGCCGGGCCCCCGGCCGTCGCCGCCGCTCGCGCCGCCGCTCGCGCCGCCGCCGCGGGCTCCGGCTCCGTCGAGGCCGGGCGCGAGCCTCGGCGCGGGGTACGAGGCGATCGCGTTCGCGAGCGGCGTGATCGCGCACGGGCCGTCGACCTCCCTGCGCGGAACGCTCCCCGCGGGGCGCCTCGTCGTCGGCCTGGAGGTCGCCGCCCAGTGGCGCGCGCCGGTCGTCGTCGAGCGTGATCCGATCGGCCTGCGCCTCGACACGAAGGCGCTCCGTCTCGCCGTCGACGCCGCGTGGGAGGTCGCGCCGCGCCTCGCGCTGCGCGCCGGCGTCGGACCTGGGGTCGACGTCAACGAGATCGAGCCGCGCGCGTCGGTCGGGAGCGTCGAAGGTACGGCGACGACGATCGTCGTGGAGGCGAAGCGCTCGCGCGTCACGCCGGTGCTTCGCTGGTCGGTCGGGCTCGACGTGCGGGTCACGTCGTCCGCGCACGTCGTCCTCACCGGCGTGCTCGAACACGCGCTCCTCAATCGCGCGTACGTCGTCCGCGAGCAGGGCGTCGAGCGCGACGTGCTCGCGCCCTTCGATCTCCGTCCTGGCCTGAGGCTCTCGCTCGTCGGCGATCTGATCCGGCCGTGACGGGCGCGAACGGTCTCTGTCAGCGCGGGCCGGACGGAGTCGTCCCGCGCTGCTCGCTGTCCGACCACTCGAAGCGATCGACGAGGACGGTCGAGTCGAGGTTTCCGTCCGACGAGTCCCAGATCGCGAAGCGGAGGCGGATGACCTTGCCCGGCGGAGCCGGCGCGTAGGTGGTGAGCCAGCCGGTGGCGGCGTGCGGGGCAGGGGAGTAGTCGTCGTGCACCGTGTCGAAGCCGGTGCCCGTGAGGGACGAGGGGCCGAGCGGGCAGTCGTACCGTCGTCCGTCGATCGTGCGCGCCTTGCAGACCTGGAGGAGCGCGTTGTTCACGCTGATGGGATTGCCGGCGCTGTCGAAGGCGACGTTGCCGTCGGGGTAGTCGGGGACCTTGGGGTCCATGTCGAGCACGTAGAAGTCGTTGTACTTGCTGCAGACGTACCCTGGGAACTCGACGGTGAAGAAGTTCTGATCGACGTGGAACGACTTCACGTTCGTCGGCACGCGGATCTCGAGCTCGAGCGCCGCGCCGTCGTGAGCGAGGCCCGAGACCGTGCCCGGACACGCCGGCGATTCCTTCGGGTAGCCCGCGGGGACGCCGCTCGTGTACCCCTTTCGGAAGCCGAGGATGTCCTTGTACCCCGGCATGTCGGGGGCGCGCGCGGTGCCGCTCGAGAGCGCGAGGAAAGACTTGCCGTCGCGCGGCTCGTTCACGCCGAACGACGACAGGATGCCGTGCGAGAGCGGCTCCGTCAGCGGGGTGCCGTCCGGCTTGACGTACCTCGCCGCGACGACGCCCCAGGTCTTGTCCTTGCCCGCGGCGCCGGCGGTCGACCACCGGCAGAGCCCGAGCGCGCGCACGGCGGCCCGCGCGTCGGGATCGTCCAGCGCCGCGCCGACGTCGCAGCCCGCCGGCTCGTCGTCCGGCGTTCCGCTGCAGTCCTCGTCGGTCTTGTTGCCGGGATAGTCGTACGCGCCGGGGTTGATCGCCCGCCTGCAGTCGTCGCAGTCGCCTTCGGCTTCGGTGTAGCCGTCGCCGTCGTCGTCGACGCCGTTCGACTCGCGGCACTTGGTCGGATCGGCGTCGAGGTCCGCGTCGAACGTCGGGAGCGACGGCGCGGGCGTGGGGTTGGCCTCGCCGGCGTCGTCGCCGATCGCGCACGCGACGGCGAGCGCGATCGGGACGAGGGCGAGCAGGCGGCGGTGCGAAGACATGCTCTCTGCCGTTCTCCGGTCGGGACGGATCAGGGCGTGAACCAGAACCGGGCGATGTGGTGCGAGCCGTAGTCGCCGGCGAACGTGAACGTGCCGCCGACCCAGAAGGCGTCCTTCGTCGCGAGGATCGCGTTGGCTGTGTCCGCGAGGCCCCCGCCGAGGTTGGACCAGCTCGCGCCGTTCCACGATGCCACGTGACCGAACGCGGTGGCGGCGCCGCCGTCGTCTGCGCCCGCCGCCTGGAACCGGCCGGCGACGAGCAGCTCCTTCCCGCGTACGGCGAGGCCCGCGACGCCGCCCTGGGCGATGCCGCCGCCCACCGCGCGCCACGCGGTTCCGTCGAAGCTGGCGACGTGTCCGATGGTGGTCGTCCCCGACTTGTCGAAGCTCCCGCCGATGGTGAGCTTGCCGTCGTACGTGACGATCGCGCTCACGCTCGCCCCGTAGTCGGCGTCGAGACCCGGGCCGACCTGGCTCCAGCTCGTGCCGCTCCACGCGGCGATGTGCTTCACGTCGGTGTTGCCCGACTTGGCGAAGTCGCCGCCCGCGTAGAGCTTGCCGCTCGCGTCGAAGAAGAGCGAGCGAACCGCACCATCGAAGCCGGCGCCGAGCGCCGACCACCTCGTGCCGTTCCATTTCGCGACGTGGTTCACGACGACGCTCCCGGCCTCGGTGAAGTCGCCGCCCGCGTAGAGGTTGCCGTCCGGGCCCACGGCGAGGGCCGCCACGCTTCCGTCGAGGCCCGAGCCGATGCCGGTCCAGGTCGACCCGTTCCACGCGGCGACGTTCTTCGTGAGGACCACGCCGCTCCGCATGAAGTCGCCGCCGGCGTAGACGACCCCCGCGCCGGCAGCCAGGGCGCTCACCTCGCCGTCGAAGCCGGCGCCGAGCGCGGACCAGACGTCGTTCTCGATGCGGGCCACGGACGAGGCCGCCACGTCTCCGCCGGTGAACACGAACGAGCCGCCCACGTAGAGAGCGCCGCTCGAGGTCTCGGCGAACGCGCTCACGCCGCCGTTGACGCCGAGCCGCTTCGCCTTCGGATCGTCGACGGGGTTCCACTGGTTGCCGTCCCAGCGCGCGATGGCGAGCGCGTTGCGTCCGCCGATGAGCGAGAACTGCCCTCCGACGTAGAGCTCGCCTCCTTGATCGAGCGCGAGGACTCGACCCGGCGGCGCCCCGAGGAGGCCGACGCCACCCGAGCTGCCGAAGATGCCGTCGTTGAGCGACGACCATCGCTGCGCCGTCACGTCCCACATCGCTGCGTGACTGACCTGCTGTCCGCCCGCGAACCGGATGCCGCCGGTCACGTAGATCTTGTCGCCGTCGATCTCCATGTCCACGACGTTGGCGGCGCCGATCCCCTCGAGGCCGCCGCCGATGAGCTCCCACTCGGAGCCGCTCCATCGCGCGAGGCTCCCCGCGTCGCTCATCATGTCGAGGGTGAACTGTCCGGCGGCGACCAGCGTACCGTTCTGGACGCCGATATCGGCGATGTTGCCGTTCGCGTCCGGGCCGAACGGCTTGTCCTGCCACGTCCCGTTCTCGAGGCACTGCACGCCGAGCCCGCCGCTCCACGGATTGAAGCGTCCTCCGACGCAGATCGACGTTCCGACGACGCGGACGACTTCCGCGCCCTCGGGCGCGTTCGGGACGGCCGACCAGGTGTTGTTCGAGAACTTGGCGAGGTCTGCGATGGCGCTGGCACCGATGGTGGTGAAGGCGCCGCTCGCGTAGAGCGTGCCGTCGGGCGCCATGTCGATTCCGGTGACGTGGCCGTCGAACTGGGCGACCTCGGTCCAGACGGTCTTGTTCCACTTGAAGAGCGTGGCGCCCGTATCGGTGCGGACGGTCCCGAAGAGCTCGCCGGTCGGCGTGGCGACCATCTTGTCGATCGCGCCGGTGAGGCCGGTGCTGATCGAGAGCCACTGGTTTCCGTTCCACAGAGCGACGAACTTGGTCGGGATCGAGCCTGCCTGCTCGAAGTTACCGGCGAGGGCGATCTGCCGGTTCGCGATGCGCGCGATCGCGTTGACGGCCGGACCGAGTCGGCCCGAGACGCCGGGGAGCGAGAAGCTCGGGTCCCACCCGGGCTCGTGCGGCCCCGCGTCGGGCTTCGGCCCCGGCGCGTCGGGCACCGAGGCGTCCTCCTTCGGACCGGGTGTCGAGTCCGGCGAGGCGTCCGGCCCCGGAGCGAGCGCGTCGGACTCGTCGGACGAACAGCCCGCCGCGGCGAGGCCGATCGGCGCGGAGAGGAAAGCGGCGAGCATGATGTGGCGTCGCATGATCAGGTGACCTCCGTAGGCGGAACAGCAAGCAAGGGACAGGAGCGTCGCGAGCGCTCGACGAGCGCGATCGCGATCACTTGACGATGGGAGGGCCGGCGATGACGTCGTTGACGTCGAGGACGCGCTCGCCGGCCGGGTAGGCGTAGCTGACGTTGCAGGTGAAGCTCAGCGGGTCCGTCGTGGCGTCGCAGACGCCCTTGGACGTCTCGGGCGTCCCCCAACCCCACACGGTGACCCCGAACGGAGCGTTCGACGTCATCGACTGCACGCCGTTGTCGCATTTGCCCTGGGGCGCGAAGTCGTGGCGGACGAGATCCGTTCGCGTGATCTCGTAGTCGGGACCGAGCGACGTCCAGCCCTCGAGCTTGCCGTGGCAGTCGAGCGTGACGTCCTCGAACGTGCCGGCCTGCGTCCGCTTGCGAACGACGACCAGGTTCGTCTCCGGGTACGTCGGATCCGTGAAGAAGAGGTACCGGTCGAGCCACTGCGGCGGCGGGACGGCCCGCACGAAATCGGGATCGCCGTACTGATCGAAGGGGTCGCCGCCGCTCATGTAGCCGAACAACATGAACGGGTGCTTCATGTCCTGGCTCTTCACGACGAACGGGCCGTCGGTCTCGAGCTCGACGAAGGCGCCGAGCTCGAGCGTCGTGGGCGCGCCGGGCAGCGGCGGGTCGTAGGTGAGCGTCGTGCCGTCGGCGGCGCCGACGATGCGCCAGAGGTACTTCTCCGCCTTCGTCGTCTGGCGCGGGCGGTGCGGGGCGGCGACGTACTCGTTGCCGAGCGCTTGCACCGGAGCGATCTGCTGCTCGGCGTGATCGCAGTAGCCGACGTCGGTTGGGACGTTCATGCACTGGTGTCCGCCGAAGAGGCCGACCTTCTTGTCGGAGATGATCGGGCTGCCGGTGAGCTCTTCGAGCTGCGTGAGCTGGAGGACCTCGCCCTCGTTCAGGGTGTACGTGATCGAGACCCCGGCGGGCCCACCCGGCAGGAGGCCCTGCACGCCCTTGATGTCGACGCGCGGCGTGATCTGGACGCTCGTCCGGTCCTCGTAGGCCACGATGTCGAGCGACGGGCTCGCGCCCTGTCCGAGCGCCTTGTACGCATTGACCGCGACGTAGTTCGTTCCCCACGAGCTCGTCGGGAGCAGCAATGAAGCGCCCGTGATCGCCGCGTTGCCGCCTCCGTAGGGGAGCATCTGGTAGGCGACGACGGGCACGTCGCTCTGGATGTGGAAGGCCTGTCCGATCCCGGAGCCCCTCACGAAGGCGCCCGTCGATCGCGGGGCGGGCACGGGGCATTGAACTCCGCCCCAGTTCGAGAGAAAGAGGATCGCCACTTCGCCGGGCGCGAGGCCCCGCTCCGGATCGTAGTCCGCGTAGTCGAGCGATCGCCCCTGCCCAACGGGGAGCTTCGCGTACTTGGCGAGGTCGATCGGCTTGCCGTACAAGCTCGCGGTGATGTGAGCGTTCGTGCTGAAGGTGTTGGTTACGAAGGAGACGAAGCACGAACCGAGGCCGTCCGGCGCGAGGATGTCCATCATCACCGCGTAGTAGTCGCAGCCGACCGACGACTTCTGCTCCTCCGCCTGCTTGCAGGCGTCGACGCACCGATCGTCGCGACACTCCTCGGTGGGGCCGCACGCCACGAACGCGGCGTCGTTGCAGCCGTTGACGATCGCGCGCTTGTCCTCGGTGCACCGCGCGGGACAGAACGGCGGCTCGAAGGCCGGCCCCGCGTCCGACGGCGTGTCGATCGTACCGAGCAGCTCGTTGCCGCCGTTCGCGCACGCCGCGAGGAGCGCCAGCGTGAACGCAGCGAGAGCTCCCGCGGCGCGGGCCTTCGGCATCGTGTGAAGCATGGTTCGAGTCGCCGCGAGCGACGCGAGGCACGACGGTGCTGCCCCGGCCTACCTGCAGGCGCCGTCCAGTGTGATCGAGGTAACGAGACCGATCACGGCGCGCGACGATTTCGTGAAGCGCGAACGGATGAGCTCGCCGCCCTGCGGGCGGCCTCGGTCACTGCGGCTCGGCGACGAGCGGGGCGGAGGTCGAGGAGCCGGCGCCCCAGAAGCTCAGGCCCGCCGGCTTCTGCGGGATCGGGATCGTCGTCGTGACGATCTTGTTCGAACCGAAGACCACCTCGAAGAGGTTGCCCTGCTCGTCGAACCCGTAGACGTTGCCGCCCCAGAACGAGAGGCCGAAGACCTTCTTGTGCTCGACCGAGCCCCAGTTCTTGACGAGCTTTCCCGTCGTCGGATCGATCTCGACGAGGCAGTCGTACGTGTTGCAGCTCCCACCCTTGACCGTGAGGAACGTCTTGCCGCCCTTCACGGAGGCGATGTCGCCGCTCGAGACGAGGTTTCCGCCGAGCTTGCCGACCACGGTGCGCGTGCCGTCGTTCACGTCGATGCGGACGTAGTCGCCGCCGTCGTAGCCGACGAGCGCCTCCTCGTTCGCATCGAGCGTGCCCTTCGGGACGAACGAGAGCGAGTTCGGGTAGTTTCCGCTGTGGAGCTTCGTGCAGGCCGCCGTGGTCTTGTCGACGGTGTAGAGCGTGTTGTCCGAGACCGCGTAGAGCGTCGACTTCTCGTCGAGGGCGATGTCGATGATGCGCTCGCAGTTCTTGAAGTCGCCGACGACCGTGACGGCCTTCGTCGCGGGCTCGAGCTTGTAGAGCGTGGTGGCGCTCTGACCGAAGACCTCGTGCACCTCCGGCAGCTCGGGCGCCTCCGGCGGCGGCTCGGTGCCGAAGTCACCCGTCGGCGTCGGCGCCGGCGTGTCGTCGTTGCCCGCGGGCGGCTTCGTCTCGTCGAAGCCCTTGCGTTCCGCGCTCGAAGCGCAGCCGGCGAGCGTGAAAACCAGGCCAAGAGCGAAGAGCGAGCGGGGCGCGACCATGGGCGGGCCGGAACCTAGCGCAAGCGCTCGACCTCGCAACGATCGACCGCGTCTCAGGAGGAGGGGGTAGGTGAAGGTAGGTGCGCTGCGAGCTCGGCGACGAGCGCCGGCTTCACGACCTTGCCGAGCGCGTTCTTCGGGAGCTCCGTGAGGAAAATCACGTCCTTCGGCACCTTGTACGGCGCGAGCCGCTCGCGGGCGAACGCGCGGAGATCGGCGGGCTCGCACGCCGCGTCACCGCGTCGAACCACGCACGCCACGACACGTTCACCCCAGGCCTCGTCCGCGATCCCGACCACGGCGACCTCGGCGACGGCGGCGTGCTCGCGGAGCACCTCCTCGATTTCGAGGGCGCTCAGCTTGTAGCCGCCGCTCTTGAGGATATCGACGCTCGTACGCCCGAGGATCCTGAACGGCGCGCCCTCGAGCGCGAGGTCGCGCGTGACGGTGTCGCCCGTGCGAAACCACGGCGCGCCGCCGCGCGGATCGGCGACGAACGCGCTCGCCGTCTCGGCTTCCTTGCGGTGGTAGCCGGCGAAGACGCTCGGCCCGCGGATCCAGAGCTCGCCCGTGTCGGCGTCCTCGTGGGCCGGACCCTCGCCGACGATCTTCGTCTCGACCGTCGGCAGCGGGAGGCCGACCGAGCCCGCGAAGCGCGGACCATGGAGCGCGTTGGTGATCCCCACGCCGATCTCGGTCATGCCGAAGCGCTCGAGCGGGATGAGCCCGGTCACGCCGCGCCAGCGCTCGGCCAGCGTCACCGGGAGCGCCGCGCTGCC
Organism: Labilithrix sp.; assembly: GCA_019637225.1. Classification (GTDB taxonomy): domain Bacteria; phylum Myxococcota_A; class Polyangia; order Polyangiales; family Polyangiaceae; genus Labilithrix. Next base: position 38,298 of record JAHBWC010000039.1, on the reverse strand, counting down.
GCTCGTCGCGAGACGGAGCTTCGCCGCGCTCGCGGACCAGCGCGCGCGCTCGTCGTCGGTCGCGGCGTCGAACGCGAGGAAGAGCCGGTGGTACATCGCGGGCACGCCCATGAAGACCGTGGCGCGCGCCATGTCGTCCCATACGGCCCGCGCGTCGAAGCTCCGCAGATGCGCGGCGGCGCCGGCGCCGAGCGCCGTGAGCAGCGCGATGGCGAGGCCGTGCATGTGGTGGAGCGGTAGCGCGTGGAGGAGGACGTCGCTCTCCGAGAACCCCCACGCGCGGCCGACGAGCTCCTGCTGCACGCCGATGTTCGCGTGGGTGAGGACGGCGCCCTTCGGCTTGCCGGTCGTGCCGCTCGTGTAGAGCTGGAGCGCGGGCGCGCTCTCGGCCACGGCGTCGGCGAGGGTCCGTGCGTCGCCCTTCGCCGGCGTCGCGAGCATCGGCTCGAGCTCGCGGATCGCGCACGCGCTCGACAACGGCGCGGCGAGCTCGCGCATCGGCGCCGACACGAGCACCGTGCGGACGCCGGCGTCTGCGCAGAAGTACGCGGTCTCGGGCGCGGGGTGCAGCGGCGACAGCACCACCACGCAGCCGCCCGCGTAGAGGACGCCGAAGAACGCGGAGACGAAGCCGGCGCTCGGATGAACGAGCAGGGCGACGCGCTCGCCCGGCGCGAGCGGGCCCTCGCTCGTGAGCGCCGCGGCGATCGCGACGGCGCCGCGGACGACGCTCGCGTACGAGTGCGTCGCGCCTCCGCGCGCTCCGGCGTCGAGGGGCTCTTCGAGGACGGCGGCGCGGGGATCGTCCGCGCGTGCGGCGAAGCGTGCGAGCAGCTGGCTCATCGAGGGTCCTCCTTACTACGACTCGGCCGGCCCGGCCGCAGCGAGGACAGCCGCCCATGGCCGCCGGCCGCGGCCTCGGCTAACACGGGACGCGTGACGACGCCTGCCCTCACGCTCCTCCGCAACGCCGAGGTCTACGCGCCCGCTCGGCTCGGCCGCCGCGATCTGCTCCTCGGCGGCGGCGCGATCCTCGCGATCGAAGAGCGCATCGACGCCGTCGCCGTCCCTGGCTGCGAGGTCGTCGACCTCGACGGGGCGCGGCTCGTCCCCGGCTTCGTCGACGCGCACGTGCACCTGACGGGCGGCGGAGGCGAGTCGGGACCGGCCTCGCGCGTCCCGCGCGTGCTCCTGTCGGAGCTCTCGACCGCCGGGATCACGACGGCGATCGGCGTCCTCGGGACCGACGGCACGACGCGCACGATGGCGTCGCTCGTGGCCGCCACGCTCGGGCTCCGCGCCGAAGGGCTCTCGGCGCACTGCTGGACGGGCGGCTACGCCATGCCGCCTTTGACCCTCACCGGCTCGGTGCGCTCGGACGTCGTGTTCGTCGATCCCATCCTCGGGGTCGGCGAGCTCGCGATCAGCGATCACCGCTCGTCGCAGCCGACGTTCGACGAGCTCGTGCGCGTCGCCGCCGACTGCCACGTCGCCGGCATGATGAGCGGCAAGGCGGGGGTCCTCCACCTCCACCTCGGCGACGGCCCGCGCGGGCTCGCGCTCGTTCGGCGCGCGCTCGACGAGACCGAGCTGCCTCCGAGCACGTTCTATCCGACCCACGTGAACCGGAAGAAGCGGCTCTTCGACGAGGCGCTCTCCCTCGCGAAGGACGGCGTTCCGGTCGACGTCACCGCGTTCCCCGTCGAGGAGGGCGAAGACGCGCTCTCCGCGCCCGACGCCGTCGCGGCGTACCTCGCGAGCGGAGCGCCGCGAGAGCTCCTCACGTGCAGCTCGGACGGCGGGGGCTGCCTCCCGACCTTCGACGCCGACGGGCGGATCGCGGCGATGGACGTCGGACGCCCGGGCGCCCTCGCCGAGACGCTCTCTCTCCTGCTCGCGCGCGGTCACGCGCTCGAGGACGTGCTCCCCGTCTTCACGAGCAACGTGGCCTCCGTCCTCCGCTTGGCGTCGAAGGGCCGGATCGCGCTCGGAGCCGACGCGGACCTGGTCGCGCTCGACGACCGCGGCGGCCCCCGCGACGTGATGGCCCGCGGCCGCTTCCTGGTGCGCCGGGGGATCCCCGTCGTCGAGGGCACGTTCGAGCGCCGGGCCCCGGCCCGGTAGGCCGGGGAGGCTCCCGATCGCGACGAGGCGACCCGCTGCCGACCGGCGCGGGCGGGCGCCTCGATTCGTTCCCCTTGACGGGAGTCGGAGCATGCGAGACTGGAGGGCGCGCGGACGCTTCCGTCCCGCGGACCGAGAGCACCTTCGACATGAGCCCAGCAAGAGTGGAGGCCGACAACAAGCGCGGCTTCATCGTCCCCATCGGCGGCGCCGAAGACAAAGAGGGGACGACCACGATCCTCCGCAAGTTCGTCGACGTGTCGGGCGGCGCCGGCTCGCGGATCGTCATCATCCCGACCGCGTCGAAGCTCGAGGACACGGGCCGCCGCTACGAGAAGCTCTTTCGCAAGCTCGGCGCCGACGAGGCGAAGGCGCTGCCGCTCGCCTCGCGCGAGGACGCCGGCAAGGACGAGTGGCTCGACTACATCGAGAAGGCCGACGGCATCTTCGTGACCGGCGGAAACCAGCTCCGCCTGACGACGATCCTCGGCGGCACCGCCATCGCGAAGGCGATCCGCCGCGCCAACGCGCGCGGCGTCGCCGTCGGCGGGACGAGCGCCGGGGCCGCCATCCTCAGCGAGCACATGATCGCGTTCGGCGCCGAGGGTCACACGCCGCACGCCGGCGCCGTGGCGCTCGTCCCCGGCTTCGGCCTGACGAACCGCATCATGATCGACCAGCACTTCCGGCAGCGCGACCGCCTCGGGCGCCTCCTCACGGCGCTCGCCTACAACCCGTTCGCCGTCGGCGTCGGGCTCGACGAGGACACCGCGGCGTTCATCGACCACACGCGCAAGCTCACCGTGGTCGGCACCGGCGCGCTCACGATCGTCGACGCCTCCGAGCTCACGCACTCGTCGATCGCCGAGACGAAGGAGGGCCGCCCGGTGTGTCTCACCAACGTCCGCCTCCACGTCCTCACGGCGGGCGGGTCTTTCGATCTCGAGACGCGCCGCGCGAGCGCACCCGGGGAGTGAGCCATGGATCTGCTCGAACGTCGCATCTACCGCGGTCCCAGCCTCTACGCGCACTTCCCCGTGATGCGCCTCACGATCGACCTCGGCCCGCTCGAGGCCTGGCCGAGCGCGAAGATCCCCGGCTTCAACGAGGGGCTCGTGCGCGCGCTCCCGAGCCTCCAGGCGCACACGTGCTCGTTCGGCGTGGAGGGCGGCTTCCTCCGGCGTCTCTCGGAGGACGGCGGCACGTGGCTCGGGCACGTCCTCGAGCACGTCGCGATCGAGCTCCAGGTCCTGACGGGCGCGAGCGTCTCGTTCGGCAAGACGCGCGGCGAGGGGACTCCGGGCCGCTACCACGTCGTCTACGAGTACGAAGAGGAGCGCGTCGGCGAGGCCGCGGGCGATCTCGCGATCAAGCTCCTCTACGATCTGTTGCCCGAGGAGCTCCGGCCCGCAGCCGGCGCCGACGCGAGGCCGTTCGACTTCAAGACCGAGCTCGTCGAGCTGATCGACTACGCGCAGCGCCGGCAGCTCGGCCCGTCGACGGGCTCGCTCGTCCGCGCAGCCGAGGCGCGTGACATCCCGTGGCTCCGGCTGAACGACTACAGCCTCGTCCAGTTCGGGCACGGCAAGTACCAGAAGCGGATCCAGGCGACCGTGACCTCGGAGACGCGCCACATCGCGGTGTCGATCGCCTCCGACAAGGAGGAGACGAACCGCATCCTCGGCGATCTCGGCCTCCCGGTGCCGCGCCAGCGTCTCGTCCGCACGGCTGACGGCGCCGTGTCCGTCGCGAACCGCCTCGGCTACCCCGTCGTCGTCAAGCCGCTCGACGCCAACCACGGCCGCGGCGTGTCGCTCGACCTCAAGACCGACGAAGAAGTGCGCGTCGCCTTCGAGCGCGCGCGCGAGCACGCCCGCAGCGTGGTCGTGGAGACGTTTCTCACCGGCTTCGATCACCGCATGCTCGTCGTCGGCGGCGAGCTCATCGCGGTCGCGAAGCGCGTCCCCGGACACGTCGTCGGCGACGGCGAGCGCACGATCGCCGAGCTCGTCGAGCTCGTGAACGCCGATCCGCGCCGCGGCATCGGCCACGAGAAGGTGCTGACGCGGCTCGAGCTCGACGCGCAGGCCGAGCGCCTGATGACCGCGAAGAGCGTGACGAAGGACACCGTGCTGCCGCGCGGCGAGGTGTTCTACCTGCGCGGGACGGGGAACCTCTCGACGGGCGGCACCGCGATCGACCTCACCGACGTGGTGCACCCCGACAACCGCGAGATGGCCGTCCGCGCGGCGAAGGCGATCGGCCTCGACGTCTGCGGTGTCGACTTCATCACGTCCGACATCTCCGAGAGCTACCGCGAGGTGGGCGGCGGCATCTGCGAGGTCAACGCGGCGCCCGGCTTCCGAATGCACGTCGCGCCGACGGAGGGCAAGCCGCGGGACGTCGCCGGCCCCGTGCTCGACATGCTGTTCCCGGCCGGGGCTCCGGCGCGGATCCCGATCGCCGCGCTCACCGGCACGAACGGCAAGACGACCACCGCGCGCATGCTCGCGCACATCCAGAAGATGAACGGGCACACCGTCGGCCTCACGACTACCGACGGCGTCTACATCGACGGCGAGCGCACGGTCGTCGGCGACATGACCGGCCCGCAGTCCGCGCAGATCGTCCTCCGCGATCCCTCGGTCGACCTCGCCGTCCTCGAGACCGCGCGCGGCGGGCTGCTCCGCGCGGGCATGGGCTACCGGACGTGCAACGTCGGCGCGGTGCTCAACATCGCCGAGGACCACCTCGGGACCAAGGGCGTCGACACGCTCGAGCAGCTCGCCGAGGTGAAGCGCATCGTCGTCGAGGTCGCGCGCGACTGCGCGGTGCTCAACGCCGACGATCTCCACTGCCTCCGGATGGCCGATCACACGAAGGCGGCGCGCATCGCCTACGTGACGATGAACCCGCGCCACGAGCTCGTGCGCAAGCATCTCCGCGCCGGCGGGCTCGCGGTCGTCCTCGAGGAGGGCATCAACGGCCACATGATCACGCTCTACGACAAGGGCGCGCACCTGCCGCTGCTCTGGACGCACCTCGTCCCGGCGACCTTCGAGGGCAAGGCGATGCACAACGTGCAGAACGCCATGTTCGCCGCGGTCATGGCGTACGCGATGGGCGTCAAGGTCGAGAACATCCGTCAGGGCCTCCGCACGTTCGACACCTCGTACTTCCAGGTGCCGGGCCGCACGAACGTCTACGACGAGCTGCCGTTCAAGGTGATCGTCGACTACGGGCACAACCCGGCCGCCGTGCAGGCGATGAGCGACTTCGCGCAGCGGCTCGAGTGCACCGGTCAGCGCGTGTGCGTCCTGTCGGGTCCGGGAGACCGGCGCGACGAGGACATCCGGGCGATCGCGCGCGCGGCAGGCAAGGTGTTCGACCGCATCATCCTCCGCCGCGACGACGATCTGCGCGGGCGCGGGTCGGACGAGATCCCGCGCATGATGGAGGCCGAGCTCCTCGCCGGCGGGTTTCCGCGCGAGAGCCTCGAGGTCGTCCCCGACGAGCAGGCGGCGATCGACGCGGCCCTCCGCTCGGCGAAGCGCGGCGACCTGCTCCTGCTCTTCGCGGACAAGGTCTCGCGCACCTGGAAGCAGGTCATCTACTTCAAGCCCGAGTGGGTCGAGGCGACAGGGGGCTCGTCGCCGCCGCCGGCGCAGAGCGGCGCCCTCCCGCCGGCGCTCGGCTCGTCGCTCACCCTCGGCGACGGCCTCCTCGACGGCGCCGCCATGATCCAGGACGAGCGCGGCGTCCGACTCGCGCGCGAGACGGACGACTGACGCGCGTGACCGCACCCGAGGACGCTACCCCGGTGGCCGCCGGCGCCCGGCTCGTCGACGCTCGGCGGTTGACGGGGCCGAACCTCCTCTCGCGCTCGCCGCTCGTGATCGTCGAGCTGGCGATCGACGAAGGGGAGGATCGCGCGCGCGTGCGCGCGACGTACCTCGAGGAGCTCGGGAGGATGCGCGAGGCCCTCGGCTTTTCGCCGGAGGTCTCGCCGATCGAGCGGCCTCACGCGGGCGGCACCGTGCTCGGCTACGCCGCGCCGATCGACGTGATGCTCGCCTGCGCCGAGATGAGCGAGTGGGCGGCGCTCTCCGCGTGCGAGCGGGTCCTCGGCAGGGCACCGCTCGCGCTCGAGCCGAAGCGCGCGGAGATCGCGGCGATGCTCGCGCGCGATCGGAGCGCCGCGCTCTCTCGGCTCGCGGAGGAGGCGGCGCGGCGTGACGTCCCTCTCCTGTGGGACGACGCGCAGGTCAGCCTCGGCCTCGGGGCGCGCTCGCAGACGTGGCCGCGCGGCGCGCTCCCGGCGGCGGACGCCGTCGACTGGGAGCGCCTCGGCCGCGTTCCGGTCGCCCTCGTCACGGGGACGAACGGCAAGACCACCTCGACGCGGCTGCTCGCTCGCATGGGGCGGGAGGCGAACCTGCGCGTGGGCTCGACCTCGAGCGACGCGATCACGATCGGGACCGACGTGATCGACGAAGGCGACTGGACCGGGCCGGCCGCGGCGCGCGTCGTCCTCCAGCGGCCGGACGTGGACCTCGCGGTGCTCGAGACCGCGCGCGGCGGGATCCTGCGGCGCGGGCTCGCCGTCGACGGGTGCGACGTGGCGCTCGTCACCAACGTGAGCGACGATCACGTCGGCGGCTACGGCATCGACGATCTCGATGCGATGGCGCGCGCGAAGGCGGTGATCGTCGAGGCGCTGCTGCCGAGCGGCACCGCCGTCCTCAACGCGCGCGATCCGCGGCTCGTCGCGCTCGGAGGCGGACGTCCGCGGGTCACGTTCTTCGCCGACCTCGACGCCGACGGGCCCGAGACCGACGCGGCGCGCGGCGTGATTGCGCGGCACCGCGCGTCCGGAGGGGACGTCGTGTTCGCCGCGGCCGGGCGGATCGTCCACGCGCGGGGGGAGCAGGAGACCGCGCTGGCCGACGTCGCCGCGATCCCGATCGCGTTCGGCGGCTCGGCGCGCTTCAACGTCGAGAACGCCCTCGGCGCGACGGCCGCGGCGCTCGCGCTCGGGCTGCCCGCGGCGGCGATCGCGCGGGCGCTCGAGGGGTTCACCGCGGAAGACAATCCTCGCCGGAGCGTGGTCGTCGAGCGTGACGGTGTGCGAATCGTGCTGGATTTCGGCCACAACGCCGAGGGCGTGCGCGCCGTGATGCGGCTCGTCACGTCGCTCCGCGGTTCGCCCGCGCGCGGCGCGCTCACGGTGATCACGGGCAGCCCGGGCGACCGGAGCGATCGCGACATCGCCGCCGTGGCCCGCGCCGTGGTCGAGGCCGGCGCCGATCGCGTCGTCCTCCGCGAGCTGCCCGACTACCTCCGCGGGCGTGCGCCGGGCGAGGTCCCGGAGGTGTTCCGCCGCGCGCTTCTCGCGCTCGGGCTCGCGCCCGAAGCCGTCACCATCGCAGCGTCGGAGGTCGACGCGCTGCGTGGCGCGCTCGCGACCGCGCGCCCTGCCGACTTCGTCGTGCTCCTCGTGCACCTCGAGGAAGACGCTGTGCGCGCGCTGCTCGCGTGAGCCGCCGGCGCCGGATCAGTCGCGGCAGCAGAGGACGCCGCCGCCCTCGCTCGCCGTCTTCGTGACGTTGCCGAGCTCGTTCTCGCCGTCGGCTCCACACGCCCAGGTGGCGGGGAGCGAGACGCAGAGATCGTTCGAGAAGCGATCGAGCGGCGCGCACGTGGTCGCGTCGGGCGCCTCGCCGACGTCGCCGCAGCCGAACAGATCGTTCGAGCCGGGGCCGCACGCGGCGCCGCCGGAGCCCGCCTGCCGGACGGCGAAGAACGCGCTCTGATCGGCGATGCCGGAGACGGCGCAGCCCTCTCCGCCGGACTTCGTCGCGACGGCGGCCGGGGTCTCGCAGACGTGCCATCCGACCTGGCAGAGATCGGCGACGTTGCAGCCCTGGCCCGTGGGGTTCGCGCTGTCGTTGCCGGAAGCGCGCCCGCACGCCGGCGTCGTGGTCGTGCCGAGGCCCGGCACGGACCAGCCGCCCGCGCACGCGGCGATGTTCGGGAACGTCGCCGCCGAGGCGAAGCCCTCGCGCGTGCCGTCGGCGCAGCCGGCGTCGTTGGTGCACTTCGCGTCGGCGCAGACGCGGCTCACGCAGTCGCGCGCGAGGGCGCACGCGCGACCGTTGGCGCACGCCGGGCACGTGGCGCCGCCGCAGTCCGTGTCGGTCTCGTCGCCGTCGCGGACGCCGTTCGAGCACGACGGGCCCGCCGGCGCCGCGTCGCCGGCGTCGACGTCGGCGGCCGTGCCGGCGTCCGCGTCCGCGGTCCTTCGCCCGACGAGGAGGCGCGGCGACGTGGGCTCGTCCGGCGCGCACGCGCCTGCGAGCATGCCGGCCCCGAGGAGGATGACGACGACGCCAGCGCGCTTCTTCGAGAGGAGGTTCAAGGCGGTCAGGTCAGGATACCAGAGGGCCGGCCCGTGCTCTTGTACGCCCCCTCGCCGAGGCTCGTCACCCTGACGCCGTAGAGCTTCAGGAGATCGACGTGCAGGTCGGACATGTTCCGGTTCTGCCCGAGCTCCGTCACGCCCGCGGGGGTGGGCGTCCCGTAGACCTCTCCACCGAGCTTCATCTCCCCCGCGACGTTCTCGCTAGCGACGAGGAGCGGGACGTTGGCGGAGTTGTGCGTCCGTCCGTCGGACATGTTGCTGCCGAGGATCGTCACCGTCTCGCGAAGCAGGTTCGCCGCCTTGAGGCCGGCGATGAGCTCGCCCCAGAGACCGACCTGCACCTGGTTGATCTGAATCAGCGTCGCCCAGTTGTTGTGCGCCGAGTCGTGCTGCTCCGCGGGGACCGTCGTGGTCGGGCTGTTCGGTCCGATGCCGTCGTTGTACATGATGGTCGCCGAGCGGGTGAGCCCGCACTGCATCGCGGCGATGATGATCTTCTGCATCGTGCGGAAGTTTCGGACGTAGCTCTCGCCCGCGGTCTCCGCCGCCGGCTTCACGCAGGTGGTCGCTCTCGCGGCGCTCGTGAGCTCGCCTTCGACCTCGCGGATGCTCTGCGCGTAGGCCTCGAGGCGCTGCTTGTCGGCCGCGGAGAGCGTCGACTTGTGGTGGTTGTACTGGTCGAGGACGCCGTCGAGGATGCTCTTGCGCCGCGCGAGGAGGTAGGCGGCCTGCGCGTTCGAGAGCTTGTCGCTCGAGCCGAAGACGCGCGTGAACATCTGGAGCGGATCGATGATGTTCGAGATGGGGCTGGTCGCGTCGCGCCACGCGATCGAGTTGACGTAGTTGATCGAGCCGACGCGATCGTGCCCCTCGTCCCAGCTCGGGACCTGGTTGAAGCCCGCGTGCAGGCTCCGGATCGCCGCCTTCGGCTCGGTGTCGGCGATGATCTGGTCGAGCGACTTGGCGCAGCGCTGGTAGTTCGGGTCCGAGCTCGGGTTCTGCGCGTTCGTCGTGCCCACGGGCGTCGACGAGAGGAAGCCCGCCGTCCCCGACCAGTGCACGTCGAAGTTGTTCACGGCCTTGAAGCCGCGCATGACGGCGACGTTCGGCGAGACGCCGAGATCCGCGAGGGGCTTGAGCGCGCCTCCTCGCGCGCCGGCGTAGCCCCAGTCGCCGTTCGCGGCGTCGGGCATCGGGGCGCCGCTCCCGAAGAAGCAGCCGATGAAGCGCTTCTTCGTCGGCGCCGGTTGTGCGTGCGCGAGGCGGACGGGGAGGGCGGACTCGAAGAGCGGGAGCGCGATGCACACGCCGAGGCCGCGGAGGACGTTGCGTCGTGACAGTCGAGAGCTCATGGTCACCTCGCGCCTCCGTGGTTCACCTTGAGGAAGGCCTTGCTCGTCACGAGTCGCGTGATCATCGCGCGGAGGCTCGGCGGCGCGCCCGCCACCGGGTAGGTCAGGTACGCGAGGAGGTCTCCGTCCGGCTTCGACGCCGCGTCGAGGATTCGCCGCGTCGCGTAGACCGTCAGCTTCTCCGCCGCGCACCGGTGATAGTCGGGGAGCGCCGCGATCATCGTGTTGAGCTCGCCGAACCGGCTGAACGGCTTGCCGAGCAGCGTGCTCTCCGTCTCGACCGGCCTGCCGGTGTCGGCGTACGCGTTGCGGAGGCGGCCGCGCATGTCGAAGCCTTCGAGGCCGAGGCCGAGAGGGTCCATGTACTCGTGGCAGCCGGCGCAGGCCGGGCCGGCGTTCCGGTGGACCTCGAGTCGCTCCTTCACCGACGCGTTCGCGGGGATCGACTCGGAGACCTTCTGGATCTGCTCGAAGAGCGCGGAGTCCGGCGGCGGGACCACCTTGCAGAGGAGGCGGTCCTGGACGAGCCGGCCGCGGTGGATCGGGCTCGTCTTCAGCGGCGAGGCGCTGAGCGACAGCCAGCTGCCCTGCTGGAGGACGCCGCCGCGCTCGGCGATCGCGACGCGCGTGAGCTCGGTCGAGAACTGACCGACGACGTTGTAGTGCGCGGCGAGATCCTGATTGAGGTAGGTGAAGCCCGGCTGGACGATCGCCGTGACGGGCAGGTCCTCCTTGAGGACGTCCGCCATGACGCGCCAGCTCTCGTTCCACATCGCGTGCTCGAGCGATCCGGGCGCGGTGCTGTCGTACGCGCGGAAGTCGAACCACTGCCCCATGAAGCTCTGGACGAAGACGTCGGTTCGCGTGTCGACGAGGCGCGCGACCTGTGCGCCGAGGATCTCGGGCTCGACGAGCGTGCCGTCGACGGCCTTCGCCCAGAGCTCGTCGTCGGGGATCGACGCGACGAACATGAACGAGAGGCGGCTCGCGAGCTCGTAGGGGTCGAGGTCGCGCTCGCCGGTGAAGTCCGGCGTGGGCGGCGCCTCGATCCGCGTGACGAGCTGCGGCGCGAGCAGGACGCTCCCGAGCGCCGCGCGAACGCCGTCGAGGAAGATCGCGCTCGGCTCCGTGAGCGCACCCTTCGCGAGCGCGACGCCGGCCTCGTAGCGCTGCGCGAGCGCCGCGGTCTCGGCGGGCGCGAGCGGGCGGCCGTAGGCCCGGAGCGCGAAGGCCTCGACGATCGACCTCGCGCACACGTCGTACGGGAGCCGATCGGCGGAAGCGGCCGTGCACGTCACGACCTTCGGCGACGCCACGGCGCGGTCGAGGATCGCCTCGAGCGCCTCGGAGAGATCGCGCACGGCCTTCGTGTCGAGGTTCGTCCACGGCACGGCGTCGAAGCCCGAGAACTGCGTCGTCGCGGTCCAGGCCTTCTGGAGATCGAGCGGGAGGCGCTCGCCGATCAGGTCCGAGACCGCGTTGAGGTACTCGCGGTTCGAGAGGTTCCGCGTCATCGCGGGGCCGGCGGTGAGCGCCTCGCGGAGCTTCGCGACGGCGGGATCCTCGTCGCCCGAACCTGCGCGATCGCCCCGCAGGGAGTCGGCGACGTCGTTGCATCCAGCGACGGCGGACGCCGCCAGCGTCAGCAGAAGGAGGATTCGGCTGCGCGAGCTCATGATCGCCCGATGCGCAAGGCGCGTGCCGCGCGCGGGCGTCCGGGGAAACCTGCATCCGCCACGTAAGTGGATCACCCTGGTGCGCCGGCGCATCAGGTCCGGGCGGGGCGCGACGGATCCGCGCTCGGCGCACGTGTGCGCAGCGCCTCGCGCAACCGCGGCGCGCGCGGTGGCGCGGCCGAGGGGCTACGATGCCCGCGGTGGGTGCGGGTCCGGCTCTCCGCGGCACGTTGCTCGCGCTGGCGTCTGCGCTCGCGTTCGGCGTGACGACGCCGCTCGTGCAGCGGCTTGGCCGGGGGGCCGGCCCGTTCGCGATCGCGCTCCTCCTCTACGCCGGCGCCGCGCTCGTCGGCGCCGGCGCGCGTTCGAGGGCCGAGGCGCCGCTCGGGCGGACGCACGTCCCGCGTCTCTTCGCGGTCGCGCTCGCCGGCGCCGCCGTTGCGCCGGCGCTGCTCGCCTGGGGCCTCGCGCGGACGAGCGGAATCGCGGCGTCGTTGATGCTGAACCTCGAAGCGCTCTTCACGATCGCGCTCGCGCGCCTGCTCTACCGCGAGCACGTCGGTCGGCGCGTCGCGGCGGCCGCGCTCGTCTTGCTCGCCGGAGGCGCGCTCCTCGTGCTCGATCGCGCGGGCGAAGCGGGCGGCGCGTCGAGCGTCGTCGGGCTCGCCGCGATCGCCGGCGCGGCGCTCGCGTGGGCGTTCGACAACGCGCTCGCGAAGCCGCTCTCCGCGCTCGATCCGGCCGCGGTGGTGGCCGGGAAGGGGGCCATCGGCGCGGCGCTCTCCCTCGGCGCGGCGCTCGCCCTCCGTGAAGCATGGCCGCCGGCGCTCGCGGCCGCCGGCCTCGTGCTCGTCGGCGCGACGGGCTACGGCGCGAGCTTGCAGCTCTACCTCCGCGCGCAGCGCGCGATCGGCGCCGGGCGAACGGCGTCCGTCTTCGCCTCGGGGCCGTTCTGGGGAGCCGCCCTCGCGTCTGCTCTCGGCGAGCCCGCGAGCGTCGTCACGGCCGTCTCGGCGATCGCGATGATCGCCGGCCTCGTGCTCCACCTGACGGAGCGCCACGGCCACGCGCACGTGCACGAGCCGCTCGAGCACGAGCACGCCCATCGCCACGACGACGGACACCACGATCACACACACGAGCCGATGCCGGAGGGAGAGCACACCCACGCGCATCGCCACGAGCGGCAGGTCCACGACCACCCGCACGTCCCGGACCTCCACCACGACCACGAGCACGCCGACGCTCACTCCCACGATCACGCTCACGGGCACGAGCACGCCGACGCTCACTCCCACGAGCACGAGCACGTCGACGCCCGCGCCCACTCTCACGCCCCCGACCCCGCCCGCGCCCTCGCCCCCGCCCCCGCCCCCGACCCCGACCCCGACCTCGCCCCCGACCTCGCCCCCGACGACCGAGCGCCGACACGCTCGTGAGCGCTCTCGAACGAACGATCGTGAACGCCCGACCTGTGAAGCGCGATTCGCGGGCCGCGCCGCCGTCGCGCGCGCCGCGCGCGTTTCGCCCGGCATTTGAGCCTCCCCCCAGACCGTGACATGCGGCACGGACTCTGCTTTCTCGTAGGCAGCCCATCGGCGCCGCGCGGCGCAGCTCCAGCGTGGGGCTCTCCGCAAGCGGACTCTCGAATCCGGACGCAAGATAGGGCACGCTTGCTTGCACCCTGCATCGACACCGTCGGAGCAGGCGGAAGCCGCGCGATCGCGTTCCTCAGCACCTCGTGAGACATCCATGACCACCGTCGTCCGCAGCAGCCTCGTCTCCCTCGTCGTCGTCGTCGTCGCGCTCGTCGCGGGGTGCGCGGTCGACCCCACGGACGGCATCGCCGCCTCGCGAGGACCGGTCGGCTCCCTCGGCGCCGAGTGCCGGTGCAGCAACGGGCAGGCAGACTGCGACGGCGATCAGGGACAGTGCCAGGATGGGCTGTCGTGCATGAGGACCGACTCGGGCAAGCAGGTGTGCACGCACGCCTGCCCGTGTCCGCTCAACTACGTCTGCAAGGCGGCCGGCGTCCCCGGCGCCCGCCTCGCGTGCTTCAAGCAGCCCTGAGCCGCCGGCGACACGGTTCGCTTCGCCCGCGCGCTCGCGGTCGAGCTCAGTGGAGATCGCCGACGAGCCAGGAGAACGCAGGCACGAGCACCTCCTCGGGTGAGGCGCCGCCGGTGCGGATCTCGCCGCGGCGGTCGACGCTGAAGCCGTGATCGCCGACGACGAAGAGCAGCGTCCTCGGCGGGAGCGTCGAGACGTGGCGGGCGAGCGCCTCGGCGGTCGCGGTCGCGATCCCCTCGAGCGATCCGACGACGTCGGCCGCCCCCGCGAGCAACGAGGGCACGAGGTCGAGCTTGTAGAGCTCGCGCGAGCCGACGCGGAGCCGGCGAACGACCTCGGCCGCGCGTCCGCGCAGCGACTCGGTCGGTTCCTCGCGCGCCGGAGCGCGGAGCGCGTCGAGGCCGCGCGCGAACGTCTCGATCTGGCGCATCGTCGTGGTGGGCAGCGCGCTCCACAGGATGGTCTCCGACGTCAGCGTCGCGATGCCCGTCGCCTCGCGAGACAGGGCGTCGCGGACGAGGCACCCGAGGTCGTAGCGCATCGAGTCCACGACGAGGACGTGCGACGACCGCGCGTTCGAGAGCCGCGCCTGCTTCGACGCGACGTCGTACGCGTCCATCACGAGGCGCGGACGGCGATTGGTCGCGCCGAACGCCGTGAACGCGTCGGTGTACGAGCGCTCGAACGATCGGCGGAAGTCGTCGAACGCCCGGACGGCGCGGGGATCGTCGAGTCCCGCCGCGATGGCGTTCGCGAGCGGGACGTAGCTCTCGGCGAAGAGGCGCTCGAACGCGGCGAGCGACTGCGCTCCGCGCGCCGCGGAGAGGGCGATCGCCCAGCTCCGCCACGCGTCGCTCGGCCCGCTCATCGGGACGCCGGCGCTCACGCGACGCGAGGCGCGGCGCTCGCGCGCTGACGTCCGTGCCCCCGTCGTCGTAGCGGTCTCCGTCGTCGCGGCGGACTCCGTCGTCGTAGCGGCCCCCGTCGTCGTAGCGGTCTCCGTCGTCGCAGCGGCCTCCGTCGTCGTAGCGGCCTCCGTCGTCGTAGCGGTCTCCGTCGCTGTAGCGGCCTCGGTCGTCGCGGCGGCCTCCGCCGTCGCGGCGGCCTCGGGCATTGCGGCGGGCTCGGGCGTCACGGCGTCGGTCGCTTCGCGCGGCTCGGCGTGCGTCGTCGCGGCGCGGACCGTCTCGGCGACGACGCCGGGAACGATCAGCGGCTCGGCCGGCGGCTCGGCCGCGGCAGGCACGTCCGCGAGGCTCGGCGGAGGCGCGGCAGCGAGCACGATCGCCTCGCCGGCGTCGATCGACGACACCCGCGTGTCGTTCGTCGTGGCGTCGTCGCCGGAGAGCACGAGCGGCCCGTCGTCGTCGTCGTCGATCGCCGCGGCGGCCGCCGCGATGGCGTCGATCCCCATCTCCGCCGCGACGTCGTCCATCCCCATCGCGCCCGCGCCGACGTCGTCGCTCGCCACCTCGTCGATCCCCGTCGCCACCTCGTCGATCCCCGTCGCCACGTCGACGTCGCCGCTCGCCGCGACGCCGCCGCTCGCGACCTCGACGTCGAGGGCGAAGCCCGAGCTCGGCGGCGGAGCCAAGCTCCCGCTCGAGGACGGCGCCGTCTCCCAGATCGCCTCCCGCGCGGCGAGGAGCGCGCCGAGCGGGACCGGCGCGGCGTAGCCGAGCAGCCCGAGATCGGAGTCGTCGACGAGGAGGACGAGCGGCGCGTCCTCCGCCGTGTCGGCGAGCCACCGCAGCGTCGCGCTGTCGTCGGGCGTCAGCGCCGCGGAGGCGATCGCGCCCAGCGATCCGATCGCGATCGCGAGCCCGGTCGCGCCGACGGTGCGCGCCCGAAAGAGCTGATCGGCGAGGCGCGCCTGGGCATCCTCCGGCATCGCGGACCACGCCGCGAGGTAAGGAGAAGGCGCGCCCATGCGCGCGAGCTCGCGCTCGACGAGCTCCTCGAGCACCTCGCCGAGCCGGCCGCGCATCTCCTTCGCGGGAGGCGGCACCATGACGAGGAGCGCTCCGGCTCCGAGGAGCTCGGTGCACCGCTGCGACTGCTGCTCCACGCTCGCGAACACCACTGCGCCGCGGAGCTCTTCCCGCCCGCCGTGCGCTCGTCCGCCGGACACGACGTCGCGCGAGAGTCGGTAACCGTCACCCCAGTCGAGCTCCTCTTGCTGCATGCTCGAGATGTGCCGATTCGGCGCCGTTTGGCCCACTTTCTTGCGATGCGTCGCGACCGCGGTGGGAACGCGCCGCGAGCGTCGGAAAGGAGCGGCGCCCGTTGACCGATCCGAAGGAGCTTCCTACGCTGTGATTCGTTCCCTCTGTCGGGTTCGTGCTTCGCGGTTTTCATGATCCCCTTATGTAAATGAACCAGGGAGGCAAGCGACCGCTCGTTGTGCACGCCGGACCATCTCTCCGGAGCTCTGGATAATTCGGAAGCCTGAAGCGCGGTCAGAGCCGCCCACCTAGCCTTCGGGCTAGGGGTTCATGACAATCCGCACACGACCCAGCCGGTAAGGAACGTCTAGCGGGCTCTCGCCGACCGGCGGGGGCCCGCTGCCTTTTCCGGCGACCGGATCTCGTCGACGAGCCGCGCGCTGGCCGCTCAGGGCGGCGGGCACGCGTCGAGCGTCGCGATCCAGTCGTCGAACAGCTTGACGCCGGCGTGATCGACGGCGCGGCTGACGATCGGCGGCATCTGAACCCCGGCGGTCGGGAGCTCGCCGGCGGGTACGCGGCTCCCGGCGAGGATCGACATCAAGCTCCGCTCGGGGGCGCCGCCCCGGATGTACATGTAGGTGTTGCCGTCGGGATCCGCGCGGAAGGCGTCGACGCAGTAGCCCTGCGTCCAGAGGTCGAGCTCCTCGACGGCCTTTGGCGCGCCGCCGTCGGCGGGCGCGAGATCACTCGCGCGGACGAGGAAGTGGCTCTTGAACCCGGCGCTCGCGCCCGCGTTCGCGTTGTGACACGACCCGCAGTTGGTGTTGACCCAGCCGATGGCTGAGCTCGCGACGGCGTCGCCCGGAAACGCGAGCGTCGTGGCCGGCGGCGCCGCCGAGAGCGCCCCGTCGGCGGCGAGCTTCGCGAGCGTCTCTCCCGTCGCGGTCGCGAGCCCGAGGCCGACGGCGTCGAAGCCGAGCACCTGATCCTTGCGACCCATGTGGCACTGATCGCACTGCCCGGTGCTCGGGACCTCGTAGGGGCCCGCGTCGGGGCCGAGGCCGGCGACGACCTCGCCGCCGTCCTTCCGCACGGCGTCGGTCTCGTCGGCGTTCCAGCGGTAGGTCGTGTGCACCCAGGTGTCGTCGGCGAGCTTCTTGAAGAGGCGCGTCTCGATGCGCTTGCCGCCGACCTTGAACTCCTTCCAGAGCTTGGTGCCGCGCGGGTAGGTCCACTCGTTCCAGTCGCTGATGTCGATCTTCGAGCCGGGCGGGAGGTAGACCCAGCGCTGCTTCTCGGCCCCGTCGCTCCAGAACTCGACGCCCGGCTTGTAGGGCTTCACGTCGGGCGCGACGGTCTTGTCGGCGAACGACGCGTAGAGCCCCGAGCACTCGAGGTGCTTCCAGATCTCGTCCGCGTCGAGATCCTTCGCGCAGTCGAGCTCGGAGGCGTCGGGCCCGGCGTCCTCGACGGGGCTCGCCTCGATCACCCCGGCGTCTCCGGCGTCGCTGTCGTCGGGCCCGACCGGGCTCGGGTCGTCGGCGCACCCGGCGCCCCACGCGATCGCGCACGCCGGCGCGACGAACAAGATCGCTCGACCGAGTCCCGTCCCCGACCGTCGAGAGCCCAGCTGACCAAAGCCCAAGTGCATTCGCCGAGGATATCCGAAGCGCGCACGGTGACGGGAGCGCCGTTCCGGGTCGGTGCGTGGTATCCTCGCGCGCTACATGAGCGCCAAGGTCGGCATCATCATGGGTTCGGTGTCGGATTGGGAGACGATGAGCCACGCCGCGGCGATGCTCGACAGCCTCGGCGTCTCGTTCGAGACGCGGGTGGTGTCGGCCCACCGGACGCCTGACCTCCTGTTCGACTACGCCTCGAAGGCCGAGAGCCGCGGCCTCGAGGTCATCATCGCGGGCGCCGGCGGCGCGGCTCATCTGCCCGGAATGACCGCCGCAAAGACGCTCCTCCCGGTGCTCGGGGTCCCCGTCGAGTCGAAGGTCCTCCGCGGCGTCGACTCGCTGCTCTCGATCGTCCAGATGCCGTCGGGCGTGCCGGTGGCGACGTTCGCGATCGGAAAGGCCGGCGCGATCAACGCCGCGCTCTTCGCCGCACAGCTGCTCGCTCGGCGCGACGGCGCGACCCGCGCCGCGCTCGCGCGGCATCGCGACGCCCAGACGCAGAGCGTCCTCGACCGGCCCGATCCGCGCGTCCCGCCCGACGCCGAGGAGTCCGCGCCCGGCTCTCTGTCCACGCCCGACTCCGACCGGCGGAGCGCGACGTCGCTCGACGACGCCGACGAGCCCGAGCAGGCGGGGACGTGACCGTCGGCGTCCTCGGGGGTGGTCAGCTCGGAAGGATGATCGCGCTCGCGGGCTACAAGCTCGGGCAGCGCTTCGTGTTCCTCGACCCCGGCGCCGAGTCGTCCGCGGGCCATGTCGGGAGCCTCCGCGTCGGGGCCTACGACGACGAGGAGCGTCTCTCCGAGCTCGCGCGCAAGAGCGACGTCGTCACGTACGAGTTCGAGAACGTCCCCGTCGGCTCGGCGCGCTTCCTGAACGAGCTCGTCCCGGTGTACCCACCGCCGGCCGCGCTCGAGGTCAGCCAGGACCGGCTCGACGAGAAGCAGTTCTTCGAGCGCCTCGGGATCCCGACGCCGCCGTTCGCGCCGGTCTCCTCGCGCGAGGAGCTCGACGCCGCCGTCCGGCACATCGGCTTGCCGATGGTGATCAAGACGCGGCGCTTCGGCTACGACGGCAAGGGTCAGATGGTCCTCCGCACCGAGGCGGACGTCGCGCGCGCGTGGGAGGCGCTCGGCGCCGCGTCCTTGATCGTCGAGGGCCTCGTCCCCTTCGAGCGCGAGCTGTCGATCCTCGGCGTGCGCGGCACGACCGGCGAGACGCGCTTCTGGCCGCTCGTCGAGAACGAGCACCGCGACGGCGTCCTCCGCGTCTCGGTCCCGGAGAGCGACGCGTGGACGCCCGAGCTCCAGCGCCGCGCCGAGGCGCACGCCGCGCGCGTGATGAACGCGCTCGATTACGTCGGCGTGCTGGCGATCGAGCTCTTCATGAGCGGCGACGACCTCGTCGCGAACGAGATGGCGCCTCGCGTCCACAACTCCGGGCACTGGACGATCGAGGGCGCCGAGACGAGCCAGTTCGAGAACCACGTCCGCGCGATCCTCGGGCTCCCGCTCGGCTCGACACGCATGGTCGGTCGCTCGGCGATGCTCAACGCGATCGGAAAGCTCCCGCCGAGGGAGCGCGTCCTCGCGGTCGAGGGCGCGCACCTCCACGCCTACGGCAAGGACGCGTCGCCCGGGCGCAAGCTCGGGCACGTGACCATCCGCGCCGAGAGCCGCGAGGAGCTCCGCGCTCGGATCGAGCAGCTCGCGCCGATCGTCGATCCGGACGCGCCCGGGCTGCCGAAGGCGCTCCCGGCGCTCCGCCGAGCGTGATCGCGATTCGCGCTCGCTCGACTACGTCGTGACGCGCACGACCTCGTCGACCGTCGTGAGGCCCGCCTTCACGAGCTGGAGGCCGACGCGTCGGAGGCTCTGGATCCCGCGCTTCTTGAGGAGCTGTCGGTACTCGCGCGTGCTCGCCTTCGCCTTGACCAGCTCGCGCATGTCGTCGTCGACGACGACGAGCTCGAAGATGCCCGTGCGCCCCTTGTAGCCGGTCTTCAGGCACTGCGCGCATCCGCGCGGGCGCATGACCTTCGCGCCGGCCGGGATGACCGTCTCGTCGCCGTCGACGATCGGATGCGTCAGGGTCACCTCCTCCTGGCACCCCTTGCAGACGATGCGCACGAGGCGCTGCGCGAGCACGGCGGTGAGCGCGTTGGCGATGATCCAGGGCTCCACGCCGAGGTCGACCAGGCGGACGATGCTCTCGACCGCGTCCGACGTGTGCAGCGTCGAGAGGACGAGGTGGCCCGTCAGCGACGCCTGGAGCGCGATGCCGGCGGTCTCGGCGTCGCGGATCTCGCCCACCATGATGACGTCCGGGTCCTGGCGCAAGATCGCGCGGAGGCCGGTCGCGAACGTGAAGCCTGCCTTGAGGTTCGTCTGACCTTGCGTGATCGACGCAAGCTCGATCTCGATGGGGTCCTCGAGCGTCATCACGTTCGTGCGTCGCGTGTCGATGAGGCGGATGAACGAGTAGAGCGTCGACGTCTTGCCCGCGCCGGTCGGACCGCTCGCGACGATGAACCCCTGCGGGCGATCGACGAGCTCGCGGACGATCATCTGCGACGCCGGCTCGAGCCCCAGCCGGTCGAAGACGATGAGCGTCTGTCCGGAGAGGATGCGGAGCACCACCTTCTCGCCGAGCGAGCTCGGGAACGTCGAGGCTCGGAGGTGAACGAGCTCGCCGTTCGGCGAGAGCGTGAGCTGCCCGTCCTGGGGGAGCCTTCGCTCCGCGATGTCCATCCGCGCGAGGACCTTCACGCGCGAGACGACCTCGAGCGCGACGTCGACGGGGACGCTCTCTTCCTCGACCATCTCGCCGTCGACGCGGAAGCGGACGTTCAGCCGATCGCGCTTCGGCTCGAGGTGCACGTCGCTCGCCTTGGCGCGGACGGCGCGCCGGACGATTTCATCGAGGACGAGGACGGCGCCTTGTTCGATCGGCTCGGCCATGCGCGCAGCGTAACGCGCCGCCGGCCCGCGGGGCGCGAAGACGTCGTCTCGGCCGAGCCTGCGCCGTCGGCGATCCACCCGGCTCCGGAGCGTCCCGGTGCGGTTTGACGCTCGACAGCGCTCCGCTCGGCGTGTCACCGTTGAGTGTAGCCTCGCGGTCGAGCCCTGGAGGTAGGTTTGCTCAACGCACGCGGTGTGTTCGCGGTCACGCTCCTCGCTCTCGTCGTCGGCCACGCCGCGTGCGCGAGCGATCCCGCATCGAACGGCGACCCGGCGAAGTCGGCGTGCCAGAACGGCGTACGCGACGAGGGCGAGAGCGGCGTCGACTGCGGCGGCGCGTGCGGGAAGTGCCCCGGCGAGCCGTGCACCGGTGGGGCGGACTGCGGGAGCGGCTCGTGCGAGAACAACGTCTGCCAGGAGCCGACCGGTCCGGGCGAGGGCCCTCCGAGCGCGACCGACGGCAAGAAGAACAACGACGAGACCGACGTCGACTGCGGTGGTCCGAACGCGCCCGCGTGCGCCGACGGCAAGTCCTGTGCGGTCGACAAGGACTGCGCCACCGGGTGGTGCAAGCCCGAGGAGAACAAGTGCGTCGCGCCGCGCAACGACGACGGCGTGAAGAACGGCACCGAGACCGACGTCGACTGCGGCGGCGAGAGCGGCAAGAAATGCGACGAGGGCCTCGCGTGCCTCGCGGACACCGACTGCAACGGCGCGTGCAACTACGCCGACAAGTGCGTCGACGTGAAGAGCTGCAAGCCTCACTTCGGCGGCGACACCTGCGGTGGCAAGCCACTCCATCCCGGTGAGCAGGGCGACATGTCCGCGACCGCGACGAACGAGAGCTGCTGCCGGACGTTGCCGGTCACCGGGTACACGGATCCGAAGAACCCGGGCAAGACCGTCTTCGTGGACAAGTACGAGGTCACCGCCGGGCGCGTCCGCGCGTTCGTCGCGGCGATCGCGACCGCGAACAACGGCCAGCCGGACATCAAGGCGTGGGTGACGGCGAACAAGCCGCCCATCTGGAGCGACGACTGGAGCCTCTTCATGCCGAGCGGCAACAACGCCGCGAGCGTGACCGTGCCGCGCCAGCCGACGAACCCGCCGCAGGCGCAGCCGTGGAACCGGAACGTCGGAGCGGACTTCGTCTTCGGCGGCCCGCTCTACATCTACGTCCACGGTCACAACTGCGCGAACGCGGTGGGCGACTACGGCTTTCCGACCTTCTGGTATCCGGATGCGGTCCTGACCGCACGGGGCGAAGCCGCGCGCCCGGCGGGATTCGACGGCGCCGGCGGGATGATCCCGGCGCAGGAGGCGCTCGACGTGAAGTCGATGACGTGCATCCCGAGCGCGCTCCTCGCGGCCTTCTGTCACTGGGACGGAGGGCAGCTCGCGACCGACGAGGTCCTCGATTTCATCACGAACACGCCCGCCAACGTCGGGAACGCCGCGGGTTGCGGAAGTCGCTGCGCGCCGATCAACGACGTCCACCAGTCGAGCGACTCCGGCAACGCGGGCAACCGCTACAACTTTCCGTTCTATCCGAACGGGGTGACCAACGACGGATCGCCCCGCATCGCCACGCCGGGGCGTATCGTCGGCGACGTCGTTCGGATCAACGCCGGCGACGAGCCCTGGATGGATCTCCACGGCAACGTCCACGAGATCGTCCTCGACATGACGGGCGCGACGTTCACCGGCAACTTCGGCCTGAAGTACCGCGGCATCGGCTACAGCAGCGCGCGCGCCGGCGGCAACAACGGACCGCCGGCGAAGTTCCTCAACCCGGAGTACAAGGCCGGCTACTCCGGCGGCCGCTGCATGCGCTGGAAGTGACGCGCTCGATCGCCGGCGGCGACCCTCACGGGGCGCCGAAGCGCTCGACGAACGCGCGGTGGACGGCGTGCACGGGCTCGCGCCCCTGCTCGATCTCGCGCGGGCGGTAGCCGGAGAGGACGCGCTCGACGACGATGCGCCGTGCCTCGTCCTCGACACGGAACCGGGCGCGCCACTCCTTCACTGCGAGGACGCGGCCGCCGTCGGCCGTCTCCTTGATCCGGCGGTAGGCGTGCGGCTGCGGGCCGAGCGAGAGCGCCGCCTCGACGCGGGCGCGGAGGTCCTTGCCGGTCTCGGTCGCGATCCACGCGAGCTCGAGCGCCGCCGCGGGCTCGACGTCCACCGTCCAGGCCGCGCGCGCGTCGGGAGCCTCGAGCCAGCCGCTCTTCGCCTCGGGGAACGCGTCGGCGTACGGGATGTACGGCTTGATGTCGAGGACGGGCGTGCCGTCGACGAGATCGAGATCGTGGACGTGGAGGACGAGCCCGTCGACGCGCTCGAGGCGCACCGCGGTCATGCCGATCGCGTTCGGCCGGTGAGGGGAGCGCGTCGCGAAGACGCCGCGCTTGTCCTCGCTTCGGGGCGGGAGGACCTTCGGGCGCCAGCCCTCGGCCCGATCGAACCAGAAGACGAGCCAGATGCGGTCGAAGCCGTCGAGGTCGGCGAGCGCGTCCTTGTACTCGGAGAGGAGCTCCACCGTGCCCGCCGCGCCGCCGGGGGCCGTGCCTTGCCGTGGCGCCTCGACCTTCTCGCGGAAGGGAGAGCGGACGAACCCGACGGGCCGGACGACGAGCTCCTTCACGGCCGCTGGATAGCACGGACGTGGCGCCCGCGCCGCGCCTGCGGGGCGCGCGGACGGGCTCCGGGAGGAGCGACTGTCGCGTCGCGGGGCCGAGCAACGCGCCTGACGGCGCGCCGGATCGCCGGAAAGTGCGCGCGCCGCTCGGCTTCGTTCTTCGCGGTGAGAACGCACCCTCGGGTGCAACCGCCCCTCGCGGGCCGGCGTAGGTGGGGTGCAAGGAGGGCTCATGGAAGCCAACGTGAACAAGGCTCGACGCATCGCTCGAGTCGCGCTGATCCTGGGGGCGGTCGCCACGGCGGTCATCGCGAGCGCGGCGTGCGCCGACGAGACGACAGAGAGCGGAGGGGCGCCGAGCATCGGACCCGTCGCGAACGATCCCGACATCGAGATGCCCGTCGACGCGACGCCGTCGCCGGACGGCAAGGACGTCTACTTCATCGCCAACTCGAAGGTGCCAGACGAAGACGGCATCGGGGCCTTCCGCCAGGCCGCCATCTACAGGGTCTCCGCCGCCGGCGGCGCCATCACGAAGCTCTTCCAGGGAGAGCCGCTCGTCGCGCCCTTCGGGATCGCGATCTCGAACGACGGCCAGACGCTCTACATCGCCGACTCCGGCGCGGTGACGAGCGAGGAGCGGTCCGACGGCCGCGTCTACTCGATGGGCGTCGGCGGCGGCTCCCCGACGCCGCTCTCCGGCACCGACGGGCTCGCGCCCGGCGGCGTCGAGGTGATGGGCGACGCGCTCTTCATCACCGGCAAGCGCGACGGGAAGCCCGGCCTCTACAAGACCGGCTTCGCCGGCGGCGCGGTCACGGAGGTCGCCGCGGGCGACATGTTCGTCGATCCGAGCGGCGTCGCGATCGCGCGGAGCGGCGAGGCGTACGTCGTCGACTCCGGCAGCGCCGTCCACGGCGCGGCGATGGCGTCGGTCGTCAAGGTGTTCCCCGACGGCCGCACCGAGATCGTGATGGACGGGCTCTCGGTCGGCCACCCGGCCGGCATCGCGCTGTCGAACGACGACAAGACGATCTACGTGAGCGGCTTCGACCCCGCCCAGGGCACCGACGTCGTCTTCACGATCGACGCCGCGTCGCGCGCCGTCGGTCGGTTCACCGACGGCATCTCCGAGTTCTCGGAGTCTGCCGGTCTCCACCGCGCGCGCAACGCGGACGTCTTCGCGTGGGCGGACAGCCACGCCAACGGCACCGGCACGGTCTACGTGCTGCGCGGCCAGTGAACGAAAGTTTTCTCGGAACCCGTTTGGGAGGATCAGGACAATGAAGCTTCGGCACATCGCCACAGGCGCGCTTTCCGCAATTGCCTTCACCGGAGTCGTCGCCACCGCGGGCGCATCCAGCCACCGCGAGGCGCCGGCGATCGGTTTCGACCCCGCCGCCGACAACACCGACGTCTGGGCCTGGGTCAACGACGGCGCGCACGACAAGCTCACGATCGTCGCCGCCTACAACCCGCTCGAAGAGCCGAGCGGCGGCCCGAACTACCACGAGTTTTCGGACGACGTGCTCTACGAGGTCCACATCACGCGCGGCAACAAGAGCCTCGAGGACGTGGTCACCTACCAGATCCAGTTCTCGTCGACGGACTACCCGCGCGTCGATCCCGCGAACCTCAGCGCGCCCGTCGGCGGCGGCAAGGAGTTCTTCTCGCAGCTCTCCGGTCGCAAGCAGACCTACTGGCTGACGAAGGTCGAGAGGGACGCGAAGGGCAAGACCACGCGCACCGTGCTCGGGCAGGGCCTCGCCGTCGCGCCGGTCAACATCGGACCCAACACGAACAAGATCGTCTACGGCACCGAGAAGTACGACGACGCCTTCGCCGGCAAGTTCGTCCACGGCCTCGGCTTCAACGGCGGCGAGGGCCGCGTCTTCGCCGGCCCGCGCGACGACGGTTTCTACGTCGACATCGGTCGCATCTTCGACCTCGCGAACCTGCTCGGCGGAACGCCGCGCGACAACGTCGCGGGCTACAACTGCCACGCGATCGCCCTCGAGATCCCGACCGCCTCGCTCACCGCCGACAAGCAAGCTCCGAAGGCCGGCGCGAGCGACGCGAACACGATCGGCGTCTGGGCCTCGGCGAGCCGCCGTCAGGTCCGCGTCCTGCACCAGGGCCCCGGCGAGTCGAACTTCGGCTCGTGGGTCCAGGTCTCGCGGCTCGGCCTCCCGCTCGTGAACGAGGCGCTCATCGGCCTCCAGGACAAGGACAAGTACAATCGCACCCGCCCGGCGAAGGACGTGGCGAACTTCGGCGCCTACTTCCTGAACCCGGTCGTCGTCCGCGACGCCGAGGCCGTCGGCATCTACAAGGCGCTCGGCGTCCCCGACGACGTCGTCACGTCGCTCAAGTCGAACCGCCTCGACATCATCGACACCATCAACCTGAAGGCCTCGGGCCACGACATTCCCCTCAGCGCGACGGGCGACGTCCTCCGCGTCGACCTCGGCCTCGACTCGCGCTTCCCGAACGGCCGTCCGATCCCGTACGGCGCCGCGCCCAACAAGGAGCAGGCCGACGTCACCGACGTGCTCCTCTCGGTGATCCTCTCGAAGGGCACCGTCGCGATCTCCGACGGCGCGCAGTCGAACGACAAGCCTTACCTCGCCGGCTTCCCCTACCTCGCGCTTCCCCACGAGGGCTTCTCGGGCGGCCACGGGACGGCGACCGACAAGTGATCCGCCGCGAGCGCCGGATCGCTCGTGCCTCCGCGCCGAGCGATCCGCCGCCGCGTCGTCGTGCTCGAGCGGCTCTCGGCCTCCGGTCGGGGGCCGTTCGTGCTCAGTCCCGGCGCCAGGCGACGACCCCGCCCGCGAGCGTCGCCATGACGGCCGCGACCATGGCCGTCATCGACCACGCGGGCGCGAACGTCGCGACGAGCGCGCCGCCGAAGAGGAACGCGGCGCTCCACGCGAACCAGCGCTGCACGAGGAGCGCCGCGAGCGCGACCTCGAAGCCCAGCACGAGCATGTCGACCGCGAGCATCTGCGCGAGCGGCTGGCCGAACTTGACCGCGAGCACCCGGTGCACGAGGAGCGTTCCGGTGCCCACGACGACGACCGCCGCCACGCGCGCGCCGAAGCGATTGGCGAGCACGTGCCGTCGGAAGACGACCACGCCGCCGGTCGCGATGCCGAACACGAGCGCCGAGACGACGATGAGATGGCGCGCCGTCAGCGCGCCGAAGCCGCCGCGGAGCTGGATCCCCGCGATGATCAGCCCCGCGCAGCCGAGCATGAGCATCGCGAGGTAGCGTCGCCCGCGCCGGCTCACGCTCGGATCGAGCTCCGGATCGCGGGGCAGCCTGTTCTCGATCGCCGCGAGCAGGTCTGCCAGCGACTCGTACCGCGCGGCCGCGTGGCGCGCGAGGCCGCGAAGGAGGATGGGAGCGACCCACTCGGGAACCTGCGCCGGAGGCGGGCGGCGCAGCGCACCGGCGAGGACGTTCCGTCGAAGCGTGAGGAGATCGTCGCCGGCGAACGGCGGCGCGCGGTAGAGCGCGCGATAGAGCGCGACGGAGAAGCTGAACTGATCGCTCGCCGGCGTCACGCGCTCCCCCGCGAGCTGCTCCGGCGACATGAACTGCGGCGTACCGGCGAGCATGACGTCGCTGTCGTCCCGCGCGGGGCCTGCGTCGCCGTCGCCGCCTCCGTCCTTGGCCTCGCGCAGCGCGGCGATCCCGAAGTCGAGCACGCGCGCGCGGCCGTCGGTGCCGACGATCACGTTCGCGGGCTTGAAGTCGCGATGGACGAGCGAGGCCTCGTGCGCCGCGACGAGCCCTCGACCGCACTGGACGAACATCCGGAGGATGTCGTCCGCGCTCCGCTCCTCGTCTTCGAGCCAACGGCGGAGCGTGACGCCGTCGACGAGCTCCATCGCGACGTAGGGGCGTCCGTCGTGGTCGCCGATCTCGTGGATCTGCACGACGTTGGGGTGCGAGAGCCGCGCGAGGGCCTGCGCCTCCCGGCGCAGCGACGCCTCGGGGATCCAGCTCGAGCGCAGCACCTTCAGCGCCACGCGCCGATCGAGCGACTCGTCGTACGCGACGTAGACGTCGCCCATCCCGCCTTCGCCCAGCTTTCGCAGGACGAGGTAGCGACCGACAGGGGCCGACTCGCGGAGCGCGCCGGCGCGCGCGCGCTCCCGCCGGTGCGCTCCGTCCCGTCGCCGGGCCTCGCTCGCGCCTCGGCGCGCGTCGGTCGGCTCCGGACCGCTCGCTCTCCGCGCACCCTCGGTGAAGGTGCTCGCGGCCGTGTCGGTCACGCCGTCCTCGAGGGCCGCGACGTGCTCGCGCAGCGCGCGCGCCGCGTGCTCGGCGTCGGGGGCGAGGAAGCCGGACGGCGCGGCGCGATCGCGCGCGAGCAAGCGCTCGACGGCGGCGCGGAGGTCGGGTGCGTCCTTGCAGGTGGCGTCGAGCAGGCGTCTGGCCTCGGTCTCTTCGAGGTCCGCGGCGGCGTCGAAGAGCACCTCCACGAGCTCGGCGTCCACCCTCGCGGCGCTCACGGCGCTCGCTCGTCTCGTGAGAGCTCCTCTGCGAGTACGGCCCGCGCGAAGCGCCACTCGCGCTCGGCGGTGCGCGTCGCGATGCCGAGGGCGTCGGCGATCTCGTCCATCGTCAGACCTCCGAAGTAGCGCATGATCACGATCTCCGCCTTGCGCGGGTAGTCCCGCTCGAGCCTCGTGAGCGCCGCATCGATCGCGAGGACGTCGTCCGGCGCCGGAGCCCCGGCGTCGGCGAGCTCGAGACCCGTGTCGAGGCGGAGAGGCTCTTGACCGCCGCCGCGCTTTCGCGCGCCGCGACGGCGCGCGTGATCGACGATGATCTCGCGCATCGCTCGCGCCGCCGCGCCGAAGAAGTGGCCCCTGCCGTTCCAGCCGGGATCGGCGTCGCCGACGAGCTTGAGGTACGCCTCGTGGACCAGGGCCGTCGGCTGCAACGTCTGTCCCGGGCGAAGGCGCGCCATGTGGGCGCCGGCGAGCCTGCGCAGCTCGTCATAGAGCAGCGGCAACAGCTCGGCGGCGCTCCGCGGTCGGTCGGCGTCCATCGAGGCCATGGTCGTCGAGGCGAGGTGCGCCGGCAATCCTGGGGGCGCGAGCCGCTCGCGGGCCCCGCGCGAGGGCTCAGGCAGGCGACACCTCCGCGTCGGACGGCGCTTCGAGCGGCTCGATGCCGAGATCGCGTCGGACGTCATCGATGGGCCGCCGCAGCTCGGGCCAGAAGTCCCATCGGTCCGACAGGTCGCGCGTCACCTTGGCTCCGCGCTCGAACGCGCGGAGGTACCGCTCGGCGACTCCGGGCTGGCTGAAGAGGTGATCGACGCGATCGTGCGGGATGGGCGTCACGTTGATCTCCGCGCAGAAGAGGAGCAAGGGGAGCATCGCGACGTAGAAGGGGTTGTCCCGGATGTACCCCGCGGTGAACGCGCCGATCTGGAGCTCGCCGAGAGGATCGGTCCCGTAGCCGCCGAGGACGTGGGTGAGGTCGTGGTAGACGCCTGCCTCGGGGAAGCCGTTGCGCTCGCCAGGGAGGGCGAACCCGTTCGTCCGGTAGTGCGCGAAGAGCGCGCGGCCGAGCGAGCCCTCCGGCAAGTCCTCGAGCGCGAGGAAGGGCGCGGCGACCATCGGATCCTCGCGGTAGCCGCGCGATCCGAGGAGGCGAAGCGCACCCTCGATGAGCCCGTGCTCCTCGATCTCGGTCCGGACCATCCTGCCGACGTTCGATCGCCGGAGGAAGTCGACCTTGCCGAGCGCGAAGTGGCGGTGCGCGAAGAGCTCCACGGTGCGGAGCGCCGGCTCTTCGACGCCGAGCTCCTCCGCGAACCGACGGACGACGGCGGTGGCCGCGGCGCTCGGCTCGCCGTCGACGAGCGTCGCGACGATCATCGCGCGGACGATCTGCTCGCGCAGCGGCTGGGGGAACGACCGCGCGAGCTCGGCGGGCTCGATCGGCGCGAGGTCGTCGACGGGGATGTCGACGTCGAGGAAGGTGCGCTGCGCCGCGAGCATGAGCCGACGTGCTCCCGGGAGGAGCGGACCGCCCGCGGCGCCGACCATGCGCATCGCGCGCATCCCGAGGACTGCGAGATCGGGCGGCGGACGAAGCAGTGATCGAGAGGACGTATGCATGACTTTCTCCTGCTCCTCTCCGTCCGCGAAAGGGCGCAGGAGCCCGACACGGGTCGGGCGTTTTTCTGCCGATCGGTGCTCGCCGGGCGCCGCTACGGGAGCAGGTGGCGGCGGAGGAACGCGACCTGATCGACCACGACGCGTTCGAACGGCTCGCCGAGGTAGACGTCGAAGTGCCCGTACGGGTAGCGGAAAAGCTCGGCGCGCTGCATCGTCCTCGCGGCCTCGACGATCGGCTCGGGCGGCGCCACGACGTCGTCGTCGCAGACCTGGAGGAGGACCGGCGCCGCGATCTCGCCGGCCGTGCTCGCAGGTCGGTAGGTCGCGATGTGCAGCGCGATGCGCGCGGCGACGCGGTTGTCGACGGGCGCGTCCTCCGAGGCGAGCGCGAGGATGCCCGGCTCGGCGTCGGGGGAGGTGAGCATCGCGACCGAGCCCGGCGGGCCCGCGACCGCGATCATGTGAGGCGGTCGGCCGAACCACGAGCCGATTCGATCGCGGAGCCCCTCGCGGATCATCCGAAGCGCCGCGAGCGCCGGGGTCCGGGACGCGACCAGGCGCCCGTCGCCGAACGGCGCCAGGGCGACCACAGCGGCGAGGTCCGGCGTCGTGGCGGCGGTCTTCAGGACGTGGCCGCCTCCCATCGAGCAGCCCCAGATCGCGACGCGGCCGGGGTCGACGCCTTCGAGCGAGCGCGCGTAGGCGATGGCGGCGCGCCAGTCGGCGAGCTGGAGGTCGATGTCGATGAGGCTGCGCGGCTCTCCCTCGCTCGCGCCGAAATGGCGATAGTCGAAGACGAGCGCGGCGAGGCCCGCGTCGACGAAGCGCTCGGCGAACGCGGCGAGTCGATGGCCTCGAAGCCCCGAGAACCCGTGCGCGAGCACGACGCACGGAGCCGGCGTCGGGCCGCCGCGCGGGCGATAGAGCCAGGCGGCGCAGCGAGCGCCGTCGGACTCGAACGTGACGTCGCTGCGAGACGAAGGGGCTGTCGTCATGTCAGCGCGGCGCTCGCTTCGGCTTCTTGGACGCGCCGCTCCGGACAGCGGGTTCCTTCGCGAGGAGCGCTCGCAGGCGAGCGTTCTCGGCCTCGACGCGAACGCGTCGCGCGCGCTCTGCTTCTTTGGCGGCGCGTTCCGCTTCCTTCGCAGCGCGCTCTGCTTCTTTGGCGGCGCGTTCCGCTTCCTTCGCGGCGCGCTCGGCTTCTTTGGCGGCGCGCTCCTCCTCCGCTTCGGTCGGAACGAGCTCCTCTCCCCGAGGACCGATCCCGAGACGGACGCGCATCGCGTCACCGGTGCCGACGGCGCGCAGCCATGCGCCGAGGACCTTCGAGCGCACGCGGTCGCTCTGGGACACCTCGACGCGAACGAAGCCGCGCCCGCGGATCCGCCGGTAGACCTGCCAGCGGACGCGGCGGCTCCGCGAGCCAGGCCGCGCGTGCGGATCGAAGATGACGAGCTCGTCGACACCGAGCTCGTCGTAGAGGACCGGGTTGTCCTCGTAGTCCTTGGTGACGTCGTCGCTCGCCACCTCGAGCACGAAGCTCGGGACGATTTCGGTCTCCCAGGTCTTCCAGGATCGGATCGCGATGTCCTGCCGGACGCGCGGGAGCACGTAGATGTCCGGCGCGACGCGCTTCGTCGGGTTTCCCGGAGCCCAGTAGAAGAACTGATCGGCGCCGGCATGCGCGACGACGCCGCGCGCGGCGAGGAAGCGTGCGAGCATCGGCCGCAGGAGCTCGGCGATGAAGCGCTGGAGCTCGTGCTCGCCCATGTCGTCGCTCTCCGGGTAGATCGCGACCGGTCGCTTCGGAGCTCGCATGACCCCAGCGTAGGCTGGGACCATCCGTCCGTCACGGCGTCGAGGCCCCCATGCCTGCGGCGGCGGCGCGGTCACGTCGACGGCTCCGCACATCGCGTGCCGCGATCGCGGCATGGGTCATCGCGCAGTTGGGCGGGCGGCGGCCTGGCCCGCGCCAGATCGGGCCAGGCCCGTGGACGGCCCGCCCCCGTCGTTGGAGCTGCAACGGACTTGGCCCGTCGGGCGTCGGACGACGACGATCGCCGGATGGTTCGTCGGGTAGCCCTCACGCTGCTCCTCGCGATCGCAGCGCTCGGCTGCTCGTCGCCGTCGACGCGCAGCGCGCCGGGCGCGTGGACGGCCTCCTGGCCGGAGCTGACCGCGGACCCGCGCGCGTCGGCCGCGCTCGGGTTCGCGCACGCGCAGGTCGGGAAGCGCTACTGCTGGGGCGGCACCGGGCCCGACTGCTTCGACTGCTCCGGGCTCGTCCAGGCGGCGTGGCGATCGGGCGGCGTCAAGCTCCCTCGGACGAGCGCTGCGCAAGGGCGCGCGCTCGTCGACGTGCCCTTCGAGCGGATGCAGCCCGGCGACATCCTGTGGTGGAGAAACCATGTCGGCCTCTACATCGGCAACGGCGAGATGATCGACGCCTACCACTCGCGCGCGGGCGTCGTCCGCCGGCCTGTCGCCGTCCCGCAGCGGGTCCTCCGCGTCGTCCCGCGGTAAGAGGCGCCCTCGTCCGGACTCGCCGGGCTCGCGTTCGCGGATCGGTCGGACCGGTGCAGCCGAAGCCCCCTGAACGAGGAGCGCCGGACCGGGCGATCCGCTCGCCGCGTCGACGCGTAGCTCCGACAGAACAGCCCTGCTGCGTTGGCAGGCGTAGCGTGGTTGGGGCCCCCGGACGAAATGGTTCGTTCGGGGGTTTGTCTATTTGTGGCGCCCGCTCGGTCGTCGCGCCGGATCCGGGCGGAGGCCTCGGCCGCCGGCGAAGGCCTCTCGGCCGCACGGTTCGAGCGCGGACGCGGACCGGGAGGCCCGATCCAGGAGCGAGCGAGGCGCGTACCTCGGAGCATGACGCGCACCCGTTCGGCGTTCGTTTCCCTGGCGCTCCTCCTGACCGCGGCGGCTTGCGGCGGCAAGCCCGAGAAGGCCGCGCCGGCGACGACCACCGGTGCCGCGACGGAGGCGAAGAAGGCGGCGGCGGACGACGCGGACGCGGAGCTGTCGCCGAAGGCGCGGCTCGCGCTCCAGAAGCTCACCGGGACGAGCGGCGCGGACAAGGCGGTCGAGGACGCGAAGGCGGCCGTTCGCCGGCAGATGACGAAGGACGACGGCTGGATCGTCCTCGGTCGCGCCTGGATCCGGAAGGCCCGCGAGAGCAACGATCCCGGCTTTTACCTGAACGCCGACGCCTGCGCGGCCGTCGTCCTCGAGCAGAACCCCGATCACGCGCTCGCGCTCGGCCTGCGCGGCCTCGTCTTGCTCAACGGGCACGAGTTCGCGGAGGCCGCCGACCTCGCCGCGAAGATCGTCTCGAAGCACCCCGACGATCCGATGGCGTGGGGCACGTCGAGCGACGCGCTGCTCGAGATGGGACGCTACGACGAGGCCGCGGTCGCCGCGCAGCGCATGGTCGACCTCAAGCCGAACCTGCCGTCGTACAGCCGCGCGTCGCATCTGCAGTGGCTCCGCGGCGACGTGGCGAACGCGAAACAGACCGTGCGCGCGGCGCTCGACGCCGGCCGTGACGCGAAGCGCGATCCCGAGCCCGGCGCCTGGGTGCTGGTGCAGGCGGCGATGATCTTCTGGAACGAGGGCGACTTCGACGGCGCCGAGGCCGGCTTCGACAGGGCGCTCGAGCGCATCTCCGACTACGCGCCCGCGAACGTCGGCAAGGGCCGCGTCGCCATGGCGCGCCGCGAGCACCGGCGCGCCGCCGAGCTCTTCGGGCGCGCGTTCGCGGTGAGCCCGCTCGTCGAGACCGCGTGGCTCCTCGGAGACGCGCGGGCGCTCGCGGGCGACGCGAAGGGCGCCGAGGAGGCGTACGCGCGCGTCGAACGCGACGGCCGAAGGACCGATCCGCGCACGCTCTCGCTGTTCCTCTCGACGAAGGGCACGGACGCGGCCGGCGCCCTCCAGCTCGCGCGTCAGGAGTACGCGAGCAGGAAGGACATCCTCACGGAGGACGCGCTCGCGTGGGCGCTCTACCGGAGCGGCGAGATCGACGAGGCGAGGGCGAGCATCGTTCGCGCCCGGCGCCTCGGGACGCCGGACGCGCGGCTCGTCTTCCACGAGGGGGCGATCCGCCGCGCGGCAGGCGAGAAGAAGAAGGGCGAGGCGCTCGTCGCGCAGGCGCTGAAGATGAACCCTGCTTTCGACGCGACCGGCGTGAAGGAAGCCGAGGCGCTCCTCGGCGAGCGTCTCGCCGCGCGCTGACGGCCGCGGCGCCTCGGCCCCGACGTGGACCGCCGGTCGCGTCGTCCGTCAGACGTACGAACGGCGGTGGAAGAAGCGCCCGCTGATGAGCCCGATGAGGGCGACGAAGAGCGCCGAGCCGAGGATCGACCAGATGATCGGGAACGCGGTCCCGCCGAGGTTCACCGAGAAGAGCTCGGGCAGGCCGATGAGCTTCGCGAGCCAGGTCCCGAGCAGCGCACCGATGAAGCCGACGCCGACCGACGCGAGGAAGCCTCCGGGGAAATACCCCGCGATGGCCTTGCCAGCGGCGCCGCAGACGCCTGCGATGAGGAGGAGGAGAAGAAGCTCGAGCACGGACATGGTCGTTTCCTTTCTCTCTGCCCCCATGCAGCAACCGCCGTACCGTCCTGCTGGCCGCGCCGATTTCGCTCCGCAGATCGGTGGCTTCGGGCAGCTCGCCGCTCCATCGGCGCGCCTGAGAGTGCTGCAGGTGGGGCACGTGGCGCCGAGACCGCCGGGTCGGCTGTGGCAGGTGTGCCCTCTCCCCGCGGAGATTGCGCTATCTCTACGTCTGGTAGTCGGTGAGAGCCCAGGTGGTGCAGCCAGCGAGCGCGCTGACGCGTAGCGTGTGCATGGGGAAGAGGATGGCTGCCATGGCCTTCGTCGCCGTGGTGACGATCGCGGTCGGGCTCTTCTGGGCGCCGCGCGCCGAGGCGCACGCGATCGGGCTCTCGACGGGCGAGTACACGGCGAGGGGGTCGAGCGTGGTGGCGACGCTCGCCTTCGCGCGCGGCGAGGTCGCCTCGCTCGCGCCGAGCGTCGACGCGAACCGGGACGGGCACCTGACTCCTGCGGAGGTGGCGTCCGCGCGCGGCGTGTTGAAGGAGAAGGTGCTCGGGCGCATCGTCGTCGGCGCGGGGGCCGAGCGCTGCCCGGCCGTGCTCACGGACGCCGCCCTCACGGAGGAGGATGGCCTGCTCCTCTCCGCCCGATGGGACTGCGCGCGCGCCGACGCTCCGTTCGAGGTCGAGGTCGCGCTGCTCGACGATCTCGCGCGCGGTCATCGCCACGTCGCGCGCGCCGTCACCGGCGCCGCGACGCACGACGAGGTCCTCTACGGCGATCAGCGCAGGTTCACCGTGGCCGCCGAGAGCGCCGCGCCGGCGGCGGGCGGGGGGGCACCCGAGCGCGCGGCCGAGCATGGCGCCGGGTTCGGGTCGTTCTTCCGGATGGGCATCGAGCACATCCTCACGGGCTACGATCACCTCGTCTTCATCCTCGGGCTCGTCCTCGCGCGGGC
This sequence comes from Labilithrix sp., assembly GCA_019637225.1. Lineage (GTDB taxonomy): Bacteria > Myxococcota_A > Polyangia > Polyangiales > Polyangiaceae > Labilithrix. The sequence goes on along the minus strand of JAHBWC010000039.1, from coordinate 3,545 downwards.
GCGCCTCCGCTCGCTCCTCACGATCGTCACGGCGTTCACGCTCGCGCACTCGATCACGCTCGCGCTCGCCGTCCTCGACGTATGGGCGCCGAGCTCGCGGATCGTCGAGCCCGCGATCGCGCTCTCCATCGCCTACGTCGGCGTCGAGAACTTCTTCGTCAAGGACGCGAGCCGACGCTGGAAGATCACGTTCCCGTTCGGGCTCATCCACGGCTTCGGCTTCGCCGGCGCGCTCCAGGAGATCGCGCTGCCGCGCGCGGCGGTCCCGACCGCGCTCGTCTCGTTCAACCTGGGCGTCGAGGCGGGCCAGCTCGCGGTGCTCGCGCTCCTCCTGCCGCTCGTCCTGTTCCTCCGGGAAAAGACCTGGTTCGAGCCGCGCGGCGCTCGGCTCCTCAGCGGCGCGGTGGCGCTCGCGGGCGGCATCTGGTTCGTCGCCCGCGTCGTCAGCGGCTGAGCTCGACCGATCGCCCGCTCACTCGGGCGCGCCGGCGCCGATGAACGGGTTGCCGTTGCCCTGGCGCGCGAGGATCGCGCGGTTCCGCTCGCGCTCCCAGTCGTCGGGAGGGTCGTCGGCGCTCCAGCGATCGAACAGGGCGCGGTGGGCGTCGTCGAGGATGCGGCGCGACGGATAAGCGCCGTCCATGTAGAGCGCCGCGCGCGCGAGGTCGCCGCGCACCTCGGGACGCGGCAGGAAGACGCCGCGGTCGATCGTGCTCTTGCACGCCCCGAAGGTGAAGACGTCGCTCGTCGGCTTGCGATGGGCGGGCGCGCGATCCGGAGGATCGAGGACGCCCATCGGGAGATCGCTCCGGATCGCGTTCACCTCGCCCACGACGGGGAACAGGTTGTGGAGGTCGCCCTCCATCCGCGCGAACTCCGCGGACTTGCCGGCGCACCGGCGGCCCTTGAAGCGCTTGCCCTTGCCGTCGACGCACCGCTCGTCGCCGGCGGTCCACTCGGTGAACGTCCGGCCGAAGCTGGACGCGGCCACGGCGTGCTCCCACTCGATGCGGCCCGCGCGCGTGGCGTCGCGGGCGACGGTGTAGCCGCATCCGACGAGGTCGACGCGGAGCCCGCGGCCCTGCTCGGGAACGAACGCGCAGCCGCAATAGAGATCGACGCGATGCCGCTCGTAGATTTGATTGAGCGCGCGCTTCGCCTCGTCGAACGATCGAATGCGCTGATTGCCGCTCGGACCGACAGGCCCCACCGGCGCGGGGGCCGGTGCTCCGTCGTCGACGCGATCGTCGTCGCTTCCTGCAACGTCGTCGTATCCGGGCGTTGACGGCGGGCGCGGCTCGGAGCTCGGCACGCAGGCAAAAACCGAGACGGCGAGAGCGATGAGAGCGAAGCGCGCTCCTTGCAAGGGCGTCTTCGTCGGCGGTCGCGGGAGCCCTTGCCTCCACCGCTCCCTCGCTCTCCACCGCCGACGCTCTAACTCCGTCTGCCCCGCGCGCGCATCGTCCACTCGGGTCAGCATACCGGGAACACCGTTCGTCGGCTCCCTGTCACGGCCCACGGGATCCCGTCTGCTCCTCATTGACACCTCCAGCGCACAGCCGTCGACTCTCCTCTCGATGAAGTTCCTCGCCCACCTCACGCCGCTTCGCTCCTGCGTCCTCGCGCTGCCGGTGTTCGTCCTCGCGTGCGCCGAGCACGCCGAGACGGCGCCGCCCGCGCGCACGGTCGCGGCGCTCGAGCGCGGGCTCGACGAGGACTCGGTGGGCGTCTCGATGAGGCCGCCGGTGCGCCGCGCGCCGCCGCAGTTCGACGACGCGGACGCGGACGCCGTGCGCCTGTTCCACGACGTGCTCGCGCCGTACGGCGTGTGGAGCGACGACTCACGCCTCGGCCTGGTGTGGATCCCGTCGCGTGACGCGATCGGCGAGGCGTTCGTTCCGTACGGCACGCACGGCCGCTGGACGCACCGCGAGCTCGCGGCGGTGACGGAGTCCGGCCACGCTCCGTTCCACGAGTGGACCTGGGTGAGCGATCTGCCCTGGGGCTGGGTCACGTTCCACTACGGTCGCTGGGCCTTCACCGGCGATCGCGGCTGGGCCTGGGTCGCCGGGCGTCGCTACGCGGGCGCGTGGGTCGACTGGCGCGCGCCGCACGGCGCGGGCGACGACGGCGTCATCGGCTGGGGACCGACTCCGCCGGCGCACGTCTGGCGCATCTCGCCGGGCCCGCGCCCGACGCGCGCGCGCGTCGACGGTCCGCTCGACCCGCGCGACGCGCGGATCGTTCCGGTCCCCTACGCCGCGTTCGCGACGCCGTACACGTACGCGCGCGCGCGCGACGTCTTCGCGCCCGACCTCGGGGCGAGGCTCCTCCCGGCGGCGGCGGCCCTCGCCGTCGCGTACACGACCGATCCGGCGGGCGCGCCGAGCCCCGAGCGCCTCGGCTTCCGCGCGCACGACGTCCCGGCGCCGCCGGCGATGGACCGCGGTCTCCAGCAAGCGTGGATGCTCGCGACGCCAGCGACGGCGACCGCGATCGGCGCCGGACCCGAGCTCGGCCCGCCGCCGCGCCTCCGCACGTGGGTCGCAGGCGGCACGCGCTACGCCGTCATGCGCTGAGTCGCGGCGGCTGCGCGGTCGCGCCGCTGCCAGACTAGCGCGGGCTCGGTCGGGACGAGCGGCGCGCGTCGAGCGCGCGCCCGAGGATGACGGCGAGCCCGCGGAGATCGTGCGCGGTCCTGACCTCGGCGAACGCGCCCCGCACGAACGCCTGGAGCTCCGGCGCGCGGAACGCGGCGACCACGGCGCTCTGGCTCCGCTCGAGGACGTCCGGCCGGAGCTCGACCCACGGCGCGCCGGCGTTGCTGACGACGCTCGCGAGGACGCCGAGGACGTGGGCGCGCTCGTCGTCCGGGAGCGTCACGCTCGACAGCCAGCGCGCGGTCTCGGCGTGCCGCGGCTTCGGCTGCGCGTAGATCCCCGCGCCGACGAAGGCGCTCTCGGGCCAGACGCGCCCGCGCTGCTCCCACCGCATCGGGTCCCAGATCATCGTCGCCTCGGCGACCGACGCGAAGCTCGCGTACGCCGGATCGTCGTTGAAGCCCCGCGGATACGTCCACGTCACGAGGTAGACCATGCCCTGGCGGACGAGGACGAAGAGGTCCTCGCGCGCGGGCGGGCTCGAGCCGGGCGCGACGTCGTACGTGGCGACCGCGGCGGCCTCCGCGCCCCAGGAGAGCAGCCAGCTCGGATTCGCGAAGTCCACGGTGACGTGCGCCTGGGCGCGCCAGCAGGCGAAGCGCTCGGCCGTCAGGCGCGCGAGCTCCCCGAGCGACGACGCGTGCAGGCTCGGCTGCTCGAGCTTGTAGCGGATGGTGACCGGCGCGTCCTGGAGGTGCACCGTCGCGTCGGCCGGGGGATCGCCCGGGCGCGCCATCGCGAGCGACGGCCGACCGGGGAGGAGGTGCGAGAAACCCGTCCGCGCGTCGAGGACCAGCGCGACGTCGTCGTCCTTTCCCGACTCGAGCGAGAACGGAGACGGCGGGATCGACGACGCTCGCGGCGGCGCGGGCGCGTGGACCGGCG
>JAHBWC010000038.1 GCA_019637225.1 Labilithrix sp. | reverse complement strand
CGCGGCCCGTGCTATGTGACCGCCCCGCCTTGGGCCGCTACCTCGTCCACACCTTCGGCTGCCAGATGAACGCGCACGACTCCGACCGGATGGAGGAGGTGCTGCGCGCGCACGGCTGGACGAGCGCCGCGTCGGTCGAGGAAGCCGACCTCGTCGTGCTCAACACGTGCAGCGTCCGCGAGAAGGCCGAGCAGAAGCTCCGCTCCGAGGTCGGCAAGCTCGCGCCGCTGAAGAGCCGGAAGGAGCGCGGGCTCGTGCTCGCCGTGGCGGGGTGCGTGGCCCAGCAAGAGGGCGAAAAGCTCCTCGCGCGCGTCTCGCACCTCGACCTCGTCATCGGGCCCGACAACCTCGCCGAGCTGCCCATGCTCGTGGCCGATCAGATGGCCGGAGCGCCGCCGCGGGCCCGGACCGTCTTCGACCTGGACGCGCCGCGCTTCCTCGCCGCAGCGCCGGAGCCCGGCTCCGCGCCGGTGAGCGCCTTCGTCACGACGATGAAGGGCTGCGACGAGCGCTGCTCGTTCTGCATCGTCCCGTACACGCGCGGGCCCGAGCGCTACCGGCCCTCGGCGGAGATCGTCGACGAGGTCGCCCGCTGGGTCGACAGCGGCACGCGCGAGGTCACGCTCCTCGGCCAGACGGTCGACAGCTACCGCGATCCGTCGCTCCCGCCGCCTGCCTCGGCCGATCCGGACGAGAGCCAGTTCCCTTCCCTGCTCCGCGCGATCGCCGAGCGTGTCCCCGGCCTCCGCCGCCTGCGCTACACGAGCCCGCACCCGCGGCACGCGACCGCCGCCCTCGCGAGGGCCCACGCCGAGCTCGACCTGCTCGCGCGCCACGTCCACATGCCCGTGCAGTCGGGCAGCGACCGGATGCTCAAGCGGATGATCCGCCGCTACACGCGCGCCGAGTACACCGAGCGCGTACGCCGCCTGCTCGCGACGCGCGACGACATGACGATCTCGACCGACGTGATCGTCGGCTTCCCCGGCGAGACCGAACAGGACTTCCAGGCGACCCTCGAGCTCGTTCGCGACATCGGGTTCGTCGGGCTCTTCGGCTTCAAGTACTCGCCGCGCCCGTTCACGCCGGCGCTGAAGCTCGCCGACGACGTCTCCGAGTCCGAGAAGAGCGACCGCCTCGCGCGCCTCTTCGAGGTCGCCGAAGGCCAGACGCGAGCGCACCTCGCTGCGCTCGTCGGGACGCGCCAGCAGGTCCTCGTGGAGGGGCCCGGCAAGACGACGCAGAGCTGGGAGGGCCGCACGGCACGAAACGAGATCGTCCACGTCGACGGTCGACCGGCCGAGGGTCGAGGTCTGGCCGGCGAGATCGTCGAGGTCGACATCACGCAGGCGTTCAAGCACTCGCTCGCCGGCGCGCCGACGGCGGACGCGGTCGCCAAGCTGCCGCTCGACTCCGGCGCGACGCGGCCACCGAGGAAGCGGCGCGCGCTGCCGCTGGTGCTCTGATGCCCCTCTACGCGCACAAGGGCGTGACCCCGCGCCTCGGCGAGCGCGTCTACCTCGCGCCGAACGCGACGGTGATCGGCGACGTCGTCCTCGGCGACGACTCGAGCGTCTGGTTCGGCGCGGTGATCCGCGGCGACGTGTTTCCCATCCGGATCGGCGCCCGCACCAACATCCAGGACAACGCGGTCGTCCACGTGACCGGCGGAAGGGCCGCGACGACGATCGGCGACGACGTGACCGTGGGCCATCTCGCGCTCGTTCACGGCGCGACCGTCGGGAGCCGCTGCCTCGTCGGCATGGGGAGCATCGTGCTCGACGGCGCCGTCGTGGAGGACGACTGCTTCATCGCCGCCGGCGCGCTCGTGCCGCCGGGGATGCGCGTCGCGTCGCGCTCGATGATGGTCGGCCGCCCCGCGCGCGTCGCGCGGACGCTCAGCGACGCCGACCTGGCGGAGATCGCCGGCGCGGGTGGACTATACGTGCAGTACGCACGCGAGTTCGCGACCGACGTGAAGCCCGTCTGAGCTCGGTTCGCCAGCTGAGCTCGGCGCCAACCGGACGCGCGGTAGGGAAGCGCTCGGCTCGTAAAATGTCGCCGAAGTTAGCTCCCGTTAAGGTTCCGCGTCTTAGGTTGACAGGCCGTGGGACAGGACGACCAACGCGTCCGCCGTATCAAGCAATACGTTTTGACGCGGCTGCGAGAGGAGCTCTGCAACGCTCCTCGGGGAGCGCAGGCGAGGCTCGCGAAGCGTCTTGATGTCTCCGGCGCGCACCTCAGCAACATGCTCTCGGCGACCCCCTCGCGTCAGCCGGGCGAAGACTTCCGTCGCAAGGTCGCCGCGCACTGGGGGTTCACGTACGCGCAGCTCGAGGCGCTTGCGCTCGGCGAGGAGCCGCCTTCATCCAGCCGGGAGCCCGTCAGCGGACGGAGCGACGTGATGCCTCCCAACCTGGCGGCGTCCGCGGGCGAGTACCTCTGGATGCACGAGCTGCCGTCCGAGCTCCGCCAGATCGTCCTCGAGCAGGCGCGCCAGCACTACGCCTTCTCACGTTGCGATCTCCCGCGCGAGGAGTGGCAGCGCATCTTGACCGGCCTCGAGCGCGAAGCGCTCGCGCTCGTCGCCCATCGAACGAAGGTGGACGCAGACGACGAGGAGTCGCGCGCGCCGCGCCGTCGACGCGCCCGGAACTGACCCGACGGGGTCACCGCGCGGGCGCGAGCCCGCCGGTCACGGCCCGGCCACGACGCGCAGCTCGACGCGAACGACGCCGGCCCGGATGATGTCGAGCTCCTCGGCGGCGCGCCGGGACAGGTCGATGACGCGATGAGCGGCGCGGCCGTTGGGCCCCCGATCGTTGATGCGGACGCGGACCGCGCGACCGGTATCGATCCGCCGGACCTCGACCCACGTCCCGAACGGCAGCTTCCGGTGCGCCGCGGTGAAGAGCCTGGGGTCGAAGCGCTCGCCGCTCGCCGTCGGCTTCCCGGCAAAGGCGTTGCCGTACCAGCTCGCGAGCCCCACCTGCTCGGGCTCACCGTCGGCGCGCGCGCGGTCCGCGCGCGGCTCGCCGGCCGCGGACGCCGCCCCCTGCGCCTCCGGCGCGACGGGGCTCTCGGCGCGAGCGGGCGCGCGCGGAGGTGCCGACGGTCGCGGCGCACAACCGACCGCGAGGAAGGTCATTCCGAGGAGGGCGAAGCACGCGAGCTCCGTATGAGTTCGCACGGCCGCTTGATACCCCACCCGGCGCTCCGCTCCACGCGCTCGACGCGGTGGCGGCGTTCGGCGTTGCGCGCGCACCGTAACTTTCCAGCCATGGAGCGTCACGCTCGAGCTCGAGTGTTACGCCGGTTGTTACGCCTGTTACGCCGGGCCGTAACACCCCGTCACCTTCGCCTCTTCAACCATTTCATGGCCTTAGGTCGTGTCACCCGAACGGACGAGCCTGGCACAAGCAGTGCTGTAGGCCCTCCCGCCGGCGGGAAACGACGCCGAGCCCTTGGAGAGGATGCGAGAGATGATGAACGATGTCCGCGAGTCCGGTTTCTTCCCCTGCATCGCCGCCGATCGCTTCGAGTCGGACGACGACCTCATCGCAGGGATGCTCGCGAACGATCCGGCCGCGTGGCGCGAGTTCCAGGGCCGCTACGACCGCCTCATCCTCCGCTGCATCACGAAGGTGACGCGCCGCTTCGCTTCGATCGTGAGCCAGGACGACGTGCGCGAGGTCTACGCGACGCTCTACGTGTCGCTCCTCGGCAACGACATGCACAAGCTTCGTTCCTTCGATCCCGAGCGCGGCAACCGCTTCTCCTCCTGGATCGGCCTCCTCGCGATCAACGCCGCTTACGACTACCTCCGCACGCTCAAGCGCGAGCCGCAGAAGGAGTGCATCACCGAGGCCATGGAGCTCTCGTGCGATCTCCCGGACCCCTTCGAGCTCACGAGCGAGCACGAGCGCGCGACGATCGCGCAGAAGACCCTCGAGGACTTCAGCGAGAAGGACCGCGCGTTCGCGGCGCTCTACTTCGGCGAGGGCATGGACCCGCAGGACATCGCCGACAAGATGAACATCAGCGTGAAGACGGTGTACTCGAAGAAGCACAAGATCCAGTCGCGCCTCGAGTCCGTCCTCGCCACGCGCTCGGCGCCCCGCCGGATCGCGGCCTGAGCTTCGCCGCTTCCGTCTCTCCTCTCGCGCTTTTCCGTGCTAATCAGGAGCCGTGCATCCCGCGCGGCTTCTACCTTTTTGTGCCTCGCTCGTGCTCTTCACGTGCGTGGCCTCGTGCGACTCCCGCGAGGGCGACCTCCCCTCGCCGACGTTCGTCCCGCCGCCCGCGGGCAAAGACCGTCGCATCCACGAGATCCGCGATCCCGAGAGCCCGAGCAAGGCAGCGCACCGGACGCAGGTCCAGGTCAGCGGCGCCGTGGTCGTCGCCGTCGATCAATTCGACGAGACCCGCAACGGCCGGAGCGCCGGGACGATCTACGTGCAGGACCTCGGCTCGAAGGAGCCGTACTCGGGCATCAGCCTGTTCAACCCGTCGTTCATCCCCGGCAACCTGCGCGTCGGCGCGGGGGACGCGCTCGACCTCCGCGGCGAGTTCCAGGAAAACCAGGACATCCCGATCAAGTTCGCGCCCGGCGCGTTCCTCGTTCAGCTGTCGAACGCGATCGGCACGTTCCGCTTCGACGCCGACGTCCCCGCCCCCGTCGAGATCGACATCGACGATCTTGCCGACTACGCCAAGGGCGGCAAGTGGCTCAACATGCTCGTCACCGTGAAGAACGTCACCGTGCACGGCAACCCGTTCGGCGGCGGCGGGCGACGGAGCTATAACCTCCTCCCCCAGATCACGAGCGGCCCGGTCGCGTGCGACGCGCCGTTCCCCAAGGTCCCCACGCTCGTCAACGCGCTCGCCGACCTCGCGCCGCTCGAGCTCACGGACCAGACCGTCATCAAGTCGGTCACGGGCGTCGTCACCTTCTTCTGCAACCTCCAGATCGCTCCGCGCAGCGTCGCCGACGTCGTGCTCTGAAGGGGATGCGCTCGAGCGGCTCCTCCACGCCCCGCGTCGCCGCATCTCGAGCCGTCCGCCGTCTCGTCGTCCTCGCGTCGGCCCTCGCGCTCGCGGCGTGCGGCCCGCGCGAGCCCGCGCGCTCGGCCGCCGGGAGCGATGCGGCGTTCCTGCCCGACGTCCGGACGGCGCCCGGTCGGCCGCCCGTCGTCCTCGTTGCGCGCCAGGGCGATCCGGCGGCGGCGATCGCCGTCGCGGTGACGACGACCGGCATCCCGTGGGGCGACGCGGACGGCGACGATCCCGAAGCCGCCACCGCGCTCGCGGGGCTCGTCGAGTCGCGCCTCCGCGCGAAGGCGATCGACGCGGACGTGACGCCGTCGTGGGACGGGATCCGCGCTTCGACGCTGACGACGAGCGAGGCCGACGCGCGCCGGCTCGCGGAGGCGCTCCGCGACGCGCTGCTCGCGCCCGCCGGTGAGGCGGATCTCGCGGCCGCGCGGCGCAAGCTCGCGGCGCTCGGCCAGCGCCCGCTCCGCGATGGCGCGCTCGTCCGCTGGGCGCGCTGCGTGGGCGCGCCGCACGCCTTGCCGGAGCGCGCGGGGAAGGACTACGCCGACGTCGACGTCGCGCGGCTCGAGCGCTGGCGCGCCGCCGGCCTCGGCCTCGGGCGCGTCGCCGTCGCGGTCACGGGACCGCCGGCGGTCGCCGAGGCCGTCGCGTCGACGATCCTCCGCGGACCTGCGTGGAAAAGCGGCGCGCCGATCTCCGCGCGCGCCGAGGGCGCCGAGACCGTCGACGTCTTCGAGGCCGCGCCCGAGGCCGCCTCCACACCGGTCCTGCACGCGACGCTCGACGTCGGGACGAGCAGCGCCGCGGTCACGACCGCCGAGGCGCTGGGCGATCCGCGCGGGCCGCTCGCCGCGCGGCTCTCGGAGCTCGATCTGCCGTTTCGCCTCCGCGAGGTGACGGGCGCCGCGCACGCGCGGGGCGGATGCGTCGGCGTCGTGCTGGAGGCCGCTCCGCCGGCGTCGGCCTCGAGCGCGCCTCTCGCCGGCGGCGACCTCGCGCTGCGCGTCGCCGACGCGGTCGCGCTCGTGCGCCTCGAGGCGACCGTCTTCCTCGCCGAGACCGGCGCCGCCCGCGACGGGCGCGTCCTCTCGCGGCGCTCGGGCGACGCGCGCGAGGCGGCGGAGCGCGCCGCGTGGTGGGCGCTGGTCGATCAGCCGGCGTCGCCGCGACCGGGCGGAGGCTCGATCGCGCTCTCGGTCCCGTCGCGGCGCGGGGCGAAAGACGCCCCGACCGAGCCCGCGCGCGACGCCCTCGCCGCCGCGCTCACGCGCGCGACCGCCGCGTGGAACAGGCCCGTCGTCGAGGCGCGCTCGCGCGTCGAGTCCGGACAGGGTGAGGCCTGGGTCCTCGTCGGCTCGCCGTGCGGGACCGAGGACGAGACCGAGGCGGACGCCGGGCTCACCGCGCTCTTCGCCGCGGCCGCGGCCGACGGGGCGAAGACGTCGGCCGACGTCCGCGTCGAGCCCTGGGTCGCCGCCGACGGCGCCGGCGTGCTCGTCCACGGCCCCGCGCTGCCGGGCGAGACCGCCTCGGCCCACGCGCGGCGCCTCGCCGACATCGCGGCGCGGAGCTTCGCCGCCGAGCCCATCACGAGCGCCGCGCTCGGACGCGCGCGCGCCGATCTCCTCCGTCGCGACGCCCGCGGCGACGGCTCGGCGCTCTCCGTGCTCGGGTCGGCGCTCTCTCCGCAGCATCCGGCGTGGATCGTCCCGTGGGGCTCGAGCGAACCGCTCGCGCGCTCCTCCGACGGCGCCGTCGTCTTGCGCGCGCAGTCGCTCCGCTCGGGTCCGCTCCGCGTCGCGGTGCTCGCCAACGCCGACGCGTCGCAAGCCGACGCCGCCGTGCGCGCCGCCGATCGCTGGGTGGCTCGGCGCACCACGGCCGCGCGCGCGTGCCGAGTGCCCGCGGGAGCAGCGCCGCCGAGGCCGGGCACCTACGCCGCGACGCCGCGTCCCGGCTCGATCCCCGAGGCGTACCTCGCGTTCCCGTTCCCGCCCGGCGACGAGGCCGCCCACGGCGCCGCGATGCTCGTCGCCGCGGCGCTCTCCGAGGGCGACGACGCTCTCCTCGACACCGCCCTCGGCGGCGCCGCCCCGCTCGCCCGCGAAGCGTCGGCGCGCGTCCTCGGATGGCCGCGAGCGCCCGCTCTCGTCGTCCGCATCGTCGCCGCGCAGGCGTCGCTCGACGCCGCGGTGATGCAGGCGCGCGCCCTCATCGATCGCCTCCACCAGGGTGGCCTCCCCGCGAGCGACTTCGAGCGCGCGAAGGCCGCGCGTGCGAAGACCGCCCTCGCCACCGCGCTCGACCCGCGGTCGCGCGTCGTGGCCACGTGGAGGGGCGAGCCCGTCACCGCGACCACCCCGACCCGCGTCACGCTCGAAGACGTGCGCGCCTTCGGCCAGAAGCACCTCGTCGAGGAGAGCATGGTCGTCGTCGCGGCCCGTCCCCCGCGACCTCCGGCGACGCCATGATCGCGGCCGCGGCGCCCTGGTGGGAACGCACCGAGGGGCTCGGCCCGTGGTTCGAGGTCGGGAGCGACGAGGTCCGCCTGCTCCGCGACGGCGTCGAGGCGCTGCCCGCGATGCTCGCGGCGATCGCCTCCGCCGAGCGCGAGATCATCCTCGAGATGTACTGGGTGGGGGCCGACGCCGTGGGGACCCGGTTCCGCGACGCGCTCGCCGACAAGGCGCGCGCCGGCGTGACGGTCCGCGTCATCTACGACGCCGTCGGCAGCCTCTCCATCACGCCGAGCTTCTGGGACGCGCTCGTCCGCGCGGGCGGCGAGGTCCGCGAGTACCATCCGCTCTCGCCGTTCAGGCCGGCGTTCGAGCTCGCCCGCATCGAAGAGCGCAACCACCGCAAGATCCTCGTGGTCGACGGCGCGCGCGGCTTCACCGGCGGGATCAACCTGGCGCACCCGTGGCTCCCGCTCGAGGACGGCGGTGAGGCGTGGCGCGACGACATGATCGAGGTCGTCGGCCACGCGGCGGCCGAGCTGCGGACGCTCTTCTACAAGACGTGGCGGCGCATGGGCATCCTCCGCCTGCCGCAAGATCCGCTCCGCTCGCTGTCGCTCCCGAGGGACCTCGTCCCTCTGAGCCGGCGGCCGTCGGGCCGAGTCTACGTCCTCGCGAGCCTCCGCCGCAGCCGGCGCAACCTGCGGCGCGAGTACCTCTCCCGCCTGAACCGCGCCGAGCGCTCGATCGAGATCGCCAACTCGTACTTCATCCCCGATCGCAACGTGAGGAGCGCGCTCTACCGCGCCGTGCTCCGCGGCGTGCGCGTGCGCGTGCTCGTTCCGGCGAAGAGCGACGTCGCCGTGGTCCAGTTCGCGCTCGAGGCGCTCTACGAGTCGCTCCTCCGAAACGGCGTCGAGATGTACTGCCACTCGGGCCCGATGATGCACGCGAAGACGGCGATCATCGACGATCGCTTCGCGACGATCGGGAGCTACAACCTCGACGAGCGCTCGCGGAGGAAGAACCTCGAGGTGAACGTCGCCGTGGAGGACGTCGCCTTCGCCACCCACGTGCGACAGTGGTTCGATCGCGACGTCGAAGGCTCCACGCACCTCGACCTCTACGAGTGGCGCGCGCGCCCGCTCGCCCGCCGCGGCGTCGAGTACATGGCCTACGCGCTGAGGAAGCTGTGGTGATCCGGAGGCGCGCGCGTCAGGCCTACCGCGCCGGCGGCTTCGTCGCGGCCACGGCCGCGATGCTGCCGCTCTACCTCGCGCACCACCGGCGGGTCCCCGACGACGACAAGGACGTCGTCCGCGACCTCTGGGTGAGGCGCTGGGCGCGCGGGCTCCTCGACCTCTTCGCCGTCGACGTCGTCGTCCGCGGCGCGGTCCCGCCTCCGACCAAGCGCGGCGAGCGCGGTCGCCTCATCGTGACGAACCACCGCTCGGCGATCGACGTCGGCGTCATCCTGGCGACCTTCGGCGGCACCATGGTGAGCCGCGCCGACCTCGCGACCTGGCCCGTGGTCGGAGCCGCCGCCCGGTCGGTCGGCACGGTGTTCGTCGATCGCTCGAGCGCCAAGAGCGGCGCCGCGACCATCCGCGCGATCCAGAAGCATCTCGAGGACGGCCAGACGATCACGCTCTTCCCGGAAGGGACGACGTTCGCCGGCGACGAGGTGCGCCCGTTCCACGGCGGCGCGTTCATCGCGGCCGCGCGCGCCGGCGTCGACGTCCTTCCGGTCGGCCTCGCCTACCCGGCGAGCTCCGGCGCCGCCTTCGTCGACGAGACCTTCCTCGCCCACCTCGGCCGGATGGCCATGAGCGACGCGACCCGGATGGGCATCGCCGTCGGGCCGCCCATCCCCGCCAAGGGCGTCCGCGCCGCGGAGCTCACCGAGCGCGCCCACGCCGAGGTCAGCCGCCTCGTCCTCGAGGCACGCGCCCTCGTCGGTCCTTAGCGCACGCGCCGCGGGAACGACGACGCCGCACGTCACAGAACGCGGCCGCCGATCGACGCTGCATCGGGACGCCGGACGAAGAAGTCTCCGGCGGCCCAAGGACGGGTCGCCCTCGCGCGTCCGACCGCCGGACCGGAGGGCACGGCGGCGCCGCTCCCCACGCGCGCGTGGGCGGACGGCGCTCGACCGATCGGAGGACTCCCCATGCGTATCGTCGCTCGCGTCTCGTTGGTCGCCACGCTCGCTCTCTCGATTCTCGCCTGCGCGCGACAACCCCAGAAGGCCGACTCGGCGCAACAACGGGCGCCGGCGGTGGACGTCGCGGGCGGCGAGACCTCGCCCGTAGCGCCGCAGGCGAACGCGCCGAACGTCTCGAAGACCGCGAGCCCGCTGGCAGGGTCCGGGGGTCCGGCGCGCGCGGCGCTCGCCGTCGACGACCGCACGTTCGGAGCGCCTACGGTGCTCGGCAACCTCGCGATCTACCCCGTGACCTCACGATCCCAGGTCGACGTCGGCCCCCTCGTCTCGCTCGACGACGCGCTGGCGAAAGGCGAGGCCGAGATCCGCGAGAACAACGGCGGGGGCACGGTCAACCAGCTCGTCATCGACAACAAGGGCTCGGTCCCGATCTTCGTGCTGGCGGGCACCGTCGTGAAGGGCGGAAACCAGGACCGCCAGATCGGCCAGGACTTCATCATCGAGAGCAAGAAGACCACCCCGGTCGACGCCTTCTGCGTCGAGCACGGCCGCTGGAACGGCCAGCGCAACGGCCAGGTGACGGCTGGCAAGTTCGACTCGTCGGGCGTCGTCGCGACGTCGAAGGTGCGCGCGGCGGGGCAGTACAAAAAGAGCCAGAGCGAGGTCTGGTCGAACGTCTCGTCGACCAACGCCGCGCACCAGAAGCGCTCGTCGTCCGACACCTTGATGGCGACCCTCGACGACGCCGCCGTCGTGAAGGAGCGGAGCGCGCTCGTCGCCCAGATCGACGGCGTGCTCGCCACCGTGACGCCTCAGACCGACCTCGTCGGGGTCGCCTACGCGATCGACGGCGAGGTGCGCGGCGCGCGATGGTTCTCGCACCACAAGGTCTTCGAGCTCGCGCGGAAGAAGGTCGTCGCGAGCATCGCGCTCGACGCGATCACGGCGCGGGCCGAGGCGAAGACCGCCGGCCGACCGCCCAGCACCGCGCCGGCGCCGCCGGCGTCGTCGGTCGACACGTTCGTGAAGAACGTCGAGGCCCAGGCGATCAAGGAGCAGCGCGATACGCCCGCGGCGAACGTCAACGAGTACAAGGAGTCGGCGGACGGCTTCGGCTCGAAGACGATGATGAAGGGCGCGCGCCCGAGCGCGAAGCCGGTCAGCAACGACTACCTGAAGAAGTAGGCCGCCCGAACCCGGGCCGCCGCCTCAGCCGCCGCCGACGAAATGTACGATCTCGATCGTGTCGCCGTCGTGGACGCGGCGGGTGGCGTGCTCGGCGCGCGGGACGATCTCGCGGTTCTGCTCGACGGCCACGGGACCGTCGCCGAGCCCGAGATGGACGACGAGATCGCGAACCGAGAGCTCGTCGGGGACGTCCTTCGCGACTCCGTTGATGGTCAGCTTCATGAGCGCGAGTCGTCAGAGGCTCACACCTCGATCGCGGCGTCAACCGCACGGAAACGGCGGGCGCCCGCTACGCGCTCTCGGCCGGTGGCGGGACGCTCTCGGCGGGACCGACCTCGTCGAGCTTCCGGTAGATCGTGCGCGTCGAGATGCCGAGCAGCTGCGCCGCGAGGGACTTGTCGCCCTTGGTGTGCTTCAGGGTCTCCTTGATCGCGCGGAGCTCGATCTCGGCGAGCGGCGTCCCGACCGGGAAGTCGAGCGCGCGCGGCGCGGTGCTCGCCGACTTCGCGATCGCCTCGGGGAGGTCGTGCTCCGTCAGCGTGTCGGCGCGCGAGAGCACGACCGCGCGCTCGATCACGTTCTCGAGCTCCCGCACGTTGCCCGGCCACGAGTAGTCCATCATCCGCTCGAGCGCGGCCCGCGCGACGCCGAGGCGCGCCTTGCCGTTCTTCTTCGCGTAGAGACCGACGAAATGGTCGACGAGGAGCGGGATGTCCTCGCGCCGCGCGCGGAGCGGCGGCGCCGTGACGGCGATGACGTTGAGCCGGTAGTAGAGGTCCTCGCGAAACCGGCCCGCCTGCACCTCGGCGAGCAGATCGCGGTTGGTCGCGGCGACGATGCGCACGTCCGCCTTCACGGTGTTGCCGCCGAGCGGCTCGTACTCGCCCTCCTGCAAGACGCGGAGGAGCTTGACCTGGACCTGCGGGGAGAGCTCGCCGATCTCGTCGAGGAAGAGCGTGCCGCCCGTCGCCTTGGCGAAGCGGCCGTCCTTCTTCGTCACGGCGCCGGTGAAGGCGCCCCGCTCGTGGCCGAAGAGCTCGCTCTCGAGGATCGTCTCGGGGATCGCGGCGCAGTTGACCGCCACGAACGGCTTCTTCGCGCGCGCGCTCCTCTCGTGGATGTAGCGCGCGAGGAGCTCCTTGCCCGTGCCGCTCTCGCCGAGGACGAGCACCGTCGCCATGCTCGGCGCCGCCTGGGTGACGACCTCGATCACGCGCCGCCAGGCGACCGAGCTCCCGATGATCTCACGCTTGGTGAGCATCTTGATCTCGTCCTTCAGCGTTCGATTCTCTTCGAGGAGCCGCCCGCGCTCGGCCGCCTTGCGGACGCTCTTCACGATCGTCATCCGCTTGAGCGGCTTCTCGACGAAGTCGTACGCGCCCTCGCGCATCGCGCTGACGGCGACCTCGACCGAGCCGTACGCCGTCATCAGGACGACCTCGACCTCGGGCTGCACCTGCTTGATCGCGCGGAGCAGCTCGAGCCCCGTCGTGCCCGGCATCATCAGGTCCGTGAGGACGACGTGCACGCGGTGGCCGCGCACCTGCTCGAGGGCGTGCTTGGCGTCGTTGGCCACGAGCACGCGCATGCCCTCGCGCTGGAAGATCTTCTCGAGCGACTCGACGTTCGACCGCTCGTCGTCGACGACGAGCACCGTCGTCCCCTCCTCCGAGCTCGCCGGACGCTCCCCCTCTGACGCTCTGTCCCCGCCCCGTGCCGTTTCGTCAATCACCCGTCCACTTTGTCACAAGCAGACTTTCCGTCAAGGACGCTCCGTAGAGCTCACCATTTCAATTACTTGGCGCTGTCTGCCTCAGCGGACGAGCTTCGAGACCGCCTTGAACGCGTCCGTCCCGGCACGCCCGAGGAGGTCGAACGCCACGGTCTCGGTGGCGGTGACCACGGCCCCGGCCCGCTCCGCGAGCGCGAGCCCGAGGCGGCGGTTGTCCTCCCGGCGCGAGGTGACGGCGTCCGCGACGACGTGCGTCACGTAGCCGCGCTTCACGAGCTCCCGCGCGGTCTGGAACACGCAGACGTGCGACTCCATCCCGACGACGACGACGGCGCGCGGCGCGACGTCCGCGATCGCCCGCGCGATGGCGAGGTCCGAGCACGCGTCGAACGCCATCTTCGGCATCGGCGTGACGCCGAGCGCCGCGAGCTTGTCCGCGATCGCCGGCAGCGTGGGACCGAGGCCCTTCGGGTACTGCTCGCTCGCGAGCACGGGGACCCCGAGCTCCTTCGCGGCCTCGAGCAGGATGCCCGTGTTCTTCACGAGCGCCGCGAGCCCGTCCTCGGGCATCGCAGCGGCGAGCTTCTCCTGCACGTCGACGACGAGGATCAGGGTGGTGCTCGGATCGAGTCGGTCCATCTTCGGTTCCTTCCCTATTTCTTCTTCTTCCGGCCGAAGGACCACACGCGAAGGCGCGGGCGAAACGATCGGACGAGCGCCGGGATCTCCATCCGCGGCTCGAACGCGAGGTCCGCGCGGCCGATCTCGCGATCGCGATCGTCGTAGAGGCTCGCCGACATGGTCGTGAGCGAGCCGACCGCGTTGTAGAGGAAGAAGTCCCGCTGGCCCCGCAGGTGGTAGGTCTTCTCGTCGTCGCCCTGGAACGTCAGCGCGTACGGCACGCGGTTCTCGTCGAGGAGCTTCCAGGTGATCGTGCCGTGCACGGTGCGACCCGAGCCGCCGTTCTCGGCGAGGCCCTCGGCGACGATCACGCCGTCGGCCTCGATCCGACGCTCGCGCGCGAAGCGGCGGAGGCCGTCGACGCCGAGCCGCAGCGTCACGCGGAGGACGCCGTCCTTCATCGGATCGTCGAAGCGGTGGAAGCTCCCGGTCATCGACTCCGACAGCTCGAAGCCCAGCCCCATCGCTCAGCCCTCGGCCTTCTTCGAGCCGAACACGACGAGGCGCTCGACGACCTCACCCTTCACGACGGCGTCGGCGATCGCGTCGACGTCGGCGAGCGTGACGTGCCCGTAGGCGACGTGCTCGGGCTCCTGCACGATGCTCGCGCCAATCTCGCAAAGGTCGAGGCAGCTCGACGTGCACGCGCGGACTCGCGCCGCAGCGCCGCGGGCGACCAGCGCAGCCTTGAGCTTCGTCACGAGCTCCTCGCTGCCCTTCTGCGCGCACGAGCCCTTCGGATGGTCGTCGGGACGCCGGTTCGTGCAGATGAAGAGGTAGCGTTCTCGGTGGGGCATGCGGCGGGGCGCCCGCTCGCCGCGCCCGCGCTGCGCAGGCTACGAGACGGCAGGCTCGACGAGAACCTTCGACGCGCAGGCGAGCGCCGTCAAGAGGACACCGGCGCGCGGCCCCGGCGGCGGCAGACAGGCCTTGCTCGACGCCCAGCTCAGGTGCCAAAGTCCGCGCCATGCTCTCGCTCCAGAAACCGCGCTCGTCCTCCGTCCGTATCGCCTCCGTCCTCGCGCTCCCCGCGATCGGAGCCGCCGTGCTGTTCGCGTGCGGAGGCGGGAGCGACAACCTCCCGCCGCCGCCCCCTCCCCCGCCCGTCCCGGCGACGGACGCGGCCGCCACGGTGACGACGACCGAGCCGCCGGCGAGCACCGGAGCGCCGAAGCCCCCGCCGCCGCCGGTCACGCTGACCGCGGGCGCGGCGAGCCCCGATCCGGCTGCGCCGCTCCCGACCGTCGCGATCACCGCGCCGACGAAGGAGCAGGTCATCGCCAGCGACAAGGCCGCCGACTTCTCCGTGAAGCTCGACGTGAAGAACTGGCAGACGGTGCTGGGCTCGAACCACGTCCACCTCATCCTCGACAACAGGCCGTACAAGGCCATCTACGAGACGAAGCAGCCCGTGAAGCTCTCCGAGCTGACGGGCGGCGAGGCGCTGGCCGAGGGCCGTCACGTCCTCGTCGCGTTCCCGAGCCGCGCCAACCACGAGTCGGTGAAGACCAAGGGCGCGTTCGTCGTCGTCCCGTTCTGGGTCGGCAAGAAGGGCGACGCCAAGGACGACCCGACGAAGAAGCCGATGCTCGTCTACAGCCGGCCGAAGGGCGAATACAAGGGCGAGATGGCGAACCACGTCCTCATCGACTTCTACGTGACGAACGTCACGCTCGCCGAAGGCAAGGAGCACGTGAACGTCACGGTGACGGGCCCCGGCATCGACAAGCCGCTCGAGGCGAAGGTCGAGAAGTTCGGGCCGCCGCTCTACCTCGACAACCTCCAGAACGGCTCGTACGAGGTGAAGACCGAGCTCGTGGACGGCTCGAACAAGCTCATCGAGGGGCCGTGGAACTCCACGACGCGCTCGATCAAGATCGACCACGACGCGCCGGCGGACCTCGCCGCCGCGCACGGCGGTCACGCCGCCGCGGACGCGGGCGCGCCGAAGGCGGCGGCCGCCAAGGACGGCGGAGCCGCGAAGGCGCCCCCGCCCGTCCCGGCGCCGCCTCCGACGATGACGAACACGCTCCCGCCGATGGGCGGCGGCGGAACGAAATGACCACGACGCGCGCGCGCCGCGACATCGTCGACCTGGACCGCGCGCGCGTCTGGCATCCGTACACGTCGATCGACGCCTGGGAGAAGACCGAGCCGATCGTCGTCACGCGCGCGGAGGGCTCGGCGTTCTGGGACGCGGACGGCACCCGCTACCTCGACGGCAACTCGTCGTGGTGGGTCGCCGCCCTCGGCCACGGCCACCCGCGCCTGCTCCGCGTCCTGCGCGAGCAGGCCGAGGTCCTCGCCCACGTCTCGCTCGCCGGCGTCACCCACGAGCCCGCCGCCGCGCTCGCCGAGGAGCTCATCGCGGTCGCACCGCGCGGCCTTTCACGTGTATTTTACACGGACAACGGTTCGAGCTCGGTCGAGGTGGCGGTGAAGATCGCCGTCCAGGCCTGGCGGCAGCGCGGCGCCCCGAAGAAGACGCGCTTCCTCGCGCTCGACGGCGCGTTCCACGGCGACACGCTCGGCGCGACGAGCCTCGGCGGCGTCGACGTCTTCCGGCGCCCGTTCGCGGACATCGTCTTCGACTGCGTCCACGCGCCCTTCCCGTCCGCCGACGCTTACGAGCGCGCGTTCGCGACGATCGCCGCGATGGTCGAGCGCGACAAGGACACGCTCGCCGCCGTCGTCGTCGAGCCCATCGTCCAGGGCGCTGCCGGCATGCGCGTCTACGAGCCCCGGTTCCTCTCCGAGCTCCGCGAGCTCACGCGGAAGAACGACGTCCTCTTCATCGTCGACGAGGTGTTCGCGGGCTACGGGCGCACCGGCCGGATGTGGGCCTGCGATCACGCGGGCGTCACTCCCGACGTGATGTGCCTCGGAAAGGCGTTCTCGTCGCTCGTCCCGATGGGCGCGACCCTCGTCACCGAAGACGTGTTCGACGCGTTCCGCGGCGGCAAGGACCGCGCGCTCTACTACGGCCACACGTTCTGCGGTAACCCCATCGGCGCGGCGCTCGCGCGCGAGGTGCTCGCGATCTATCGCGACGAGGCCGTCGTCGCACAGGTCGAGGCGAAAGCGCCGCGCATCCGGGCCGCGTTCGATCGCATCGCCGCGCTGCCCGGCGTCGAGCGGGTGCGCTCGATCGGCATGATCGGCGCGGCCGACCTCGCGCCCTCCGGCGCGGGCGGCTACCTCGGGGACGCCGGCTGGCGCGTCTACGAGGAGGGAAAGAAGCGCGGGGCGTACCTCCGTCCGCTCGGCGACACGGTCTACGTCTGCCCGCCGCTCGTCATCGGCGACGCCGACCTCGACGCGCTCCTCGGCATCCTCGAGGAGAGCGTCCGGGCGGCCCGGCGCTGACCGCGGCGCCCTCGCCCCGACGCGGCGCCTTCGCCCCGAGCAGTGATACGCTCCGAGATGTGCAGGGTGGGCCGGCTCAAGGAGCTTTCGGCGGCGGCGCGACGGAGGCGGCCTGCTTCTTCTGCGCGGCGGTCGGCGTGCCGGGCAGGACGTGCCAGGCCTGCCTGGTTCGCATCCCCGATCCCGCGGTCGCGCACGTGCCGGTGCGCGCGGAGTGCCCGCGCTGCCGCGGGCCGGTGCTGGCCGTCGGCATCGACCGCGCCGGCTCCGTCCTCCACTGCTGCTCGAAGTGCCACGGCCTGTTCTTGCCGCCACGCGCGTGGTGCGCGCTCGTCGCGCAGCCTGCGCTCGCCGTCGACGTCGAGCGCCGACTTCCGGGGAGCTCGGCGCCGCTCGGCGCCCTGCTCGACCTCGTGCCGTGCCCGAGCTGCGCCCGACAGATGGAGCGCGGCCGCTTCGCGGCGTCCTCGAGCGTCGTCATCGACGTGTGCCACGAGCACGGCGTCTGGCTCGACGCCGGCGAGCTCGGCGCCGTCGTGCGTCACGCGGCGCGGCGCGCCTCCGGTCAGCTCACGAGCGCCGAGCCCGCGCAGGTCATCGTGCGCCACGTCGAGCGCGCGCCCGCCCGACGGACGAGCGGCTTCACCCAGGCGAGGCGCGTCCTCGGCGTCCTCGCGGTCGCGCTGCTCCTCGCGCGTGTCCTCTACATGTTCGGAACCCGCGGCGGGAGCATGTCGAACCACGGCCACGACAGCGTCCGCGCCGCGGAGGGCGCGAACACCGCGCTCGGGCGCTGAGCGAGGCGACGCTCCAAGCGAGCGGCGCTCGGGCTGAGCGAGGCGACGCTCCGAGCGAGCGGCGCGCGGGCGCTGAGCGAGGCGGCGCTCCGAACGAGGCGGCGCTCCGAGCGGGGCGGGCTTCGAGCGACGCTCCGACCGTGGCGCGTCAGTCGATGACGACGGCGCTCTTGTACATCCCCATCCCGCACTGGAACGTGAGCTTCTGCGCCTTGTCGGTGGGGATGTCGATCGTCACGGCCGTGCCCTTCGGCAGGTCCTTCTTCACGTCGAGCGCCGGGAAGACGACCTCCGTAGCGCAGGTCTCGTCGGTGGTCCGCGTGAACACGAGGCTCGCCGGCGCGCCCTTCTTGAAGGTCACCGAGCTCGGCTTGAACCCGTTCTCGTCGGCCGTGACCTCGATCGCGCCAGGCGGGAGCGGCGCGCCGCCGGCGGAAGAGGCCTTGTCCTTGCAGCCCGCGGCGAGAGCGACGGCGAGGATCGACAGCAGAAGCGTGCGCCGAAACGTCATGGGACCGGATTTTACACGCAACGGCGGGCTTGGACAGCCGCGCGTCACGTGGAGAGCTCGAGCGCCGCGAGCGTCGGCGCAACCTCGGCGCCCTCCCAGACGATCCGGTGAAGCGCCTCGAGGAACGGGAGCTCGGCGGCGCCCTGCTCGCTCGCCCAGCGCCGCGCGGACGCGATGGCCGGATACCCTTCGGTGAGCTCGCCGGTCGCGAGCATCTCCGCGGCCACGGTCTTCGCCGGCTTGCCCTTCCCCACGCGCTCTCCGAACGCGCGGTTTCTGCCGGCCGCCGCGGTGACGTGGAGATCGCCGACCCCCGCCGCTCCGTAGGCGCTCTCGGCGCGCCCGCCTCCCAGGACGACGAGCTTCGCCATCTCGACCACCGACTGCTGGAAGCACGCCGCGCGCGCGTTGTGGCAGTCGGCGCCGACAAGGCCGTCCCACAGCCCGAGCCCCGTGGCGTAGGCGTTCTTCAGCGCGGACGCGATCTCCGCGCCGGCGATGTCGTCGCTGACGGTGACGCGCAGGTGTTCGCCGCCGACCGCCGCGGCGCACGCGCGCGCGTTCGCGACGTCGGCGGACGCGAAGACCATCCAGGTGAGCACGCGCCGCGCGACCTCGATCGCCTTCGCGGGCCCGGCGGCGTGCACGTACTTCAACGGCCGGCCGGCGATCTCGGACGCGACGACGTCGATGCGCTCCATCTTGCCGCTCTTGCCGAGGAGAAAGCCCTTGGTCACGCTGAGGATCGGGACGTCCGGCAGGTGGGCGGCGGCCTTCGTCAGCACCGGGATGATCCCGTCGGAGCTCACGCCGTGGATGACGAGCTCGGCCCCGGCGAGCGCCTCGGCCAGCTTGTCGGAGCGCAGCGGCGTGACGCGCGCGTCGAGCTTCTTCTTCAGCCGCGGGTGGTCCTTGCCCTGCTCGATCGCCTCGACGAGCGCATCGTCGTGCCACGTCCCCCACAGACGGACGTCGTGCCCGCGCATCGCCGCGACCTCGGCCATCGCGCTACCCATGTATCCTGCACCGAGCACCGTCACGCGCATCGCTTCGCCTTTCCTCTCGCTTCCGGCGGCACTCTAGTACCTCGAGCCGTCGATTTCGATGGGTCGCGGAACGACTCCGAGTGCGTGATCGGCTTCGCGGTTCCCGAACGGCTGAGCCGGCTCCTCTCAGACGCGCCCGCGGTAGGGCGTGGTCCTCGCGTGCCGCTCGGCGCGCGCCAGGATCTTGAGCTCCGCGAGCGCGTTGCCGGAGACCCTGGCCACGGCGGCGGCGACGACCGCCGTCAGCGCGTCGACCACGGACGGGATCTCGACGACGCGCGCGTGGAGATCCGGCTCGAGCCAGAGCACGACGAGGTGGCCGTGCACCATGCCCATCGTCCCCGTCCACGCGAGCACGTCCGGCTCCACGTCGGTGACGCCGCGCTCCAGCGCCTCGCGCGCGAGCGGCGATCCGAACGGCCCGAGCGTCTCGAGCGCGAGGAGGCGTAGCCCGTCGTCCTCGCCGCGGCGCATCCCTCGACGCTACCGCATCGCCCCGAGCCGAGCGACAACGACGCGGCCGAGCGCGCCGCCCAGGTCCAGGCGCTCAGCGACGCATCGCCCGCGGCCGCGCCTGTCCCTCGGCCTCCTCGACCTCGGGCTGCTCGTCGGCCACGCGAACGCTCCCGCCGAGCGCCGCGGCGACGGCCGCCGCCTGCGTCTCGCTGGCGCCTTGCGGCTTCGCAAGGTCGAAGATCACCTTGCTCGTCCCGCCCGAGAGGTTCTGCAGCGCCTCGAGCCGCCGGAGCTCCATCGCGCCGGGCGACTGGTGCAGGATGCGGGCGGCCTCGGCGAAGTTCTTCGCGCTCTCGAGGTCGGCCTGGCTCTTGATGACGACGTACTGCCGGTCGCGCTCCGCGATCGCCTTCTTCGCGATCACCTCCTGCATCTGCTGCGGGAGCTGGATGTCCTGGAGCGCGATGAGCTCCACGTGGAGGCCCCACTGGGCCACGAACTGCTCGACCGCCGAGCGGACCTTGGCGGCGATCTCGTCCCGGTGGGCGAGGAGCTGGTCGAGGCTCGTCTCGCCGACGACGTCGCGCAGCACCACCTTCGCGCGGTCGCGCACCGCGTGCTCGTAGTCCTGCACGTTGAGCGTCGCCTTCTCCGCGTCGACGACCTTGTAGTAGATGACCGCGTCGATCCACGCGGTCACGTTGTCCGCGGTGATGACGGCCTGCTGGGGCAGGTCGCGGTTTCGCACGCGCATGTCGATGCGCACCATCCGCTGGAAGCCGGGCAAGACGAAGTTGAGCCCCGGACCCTTTCGCCCGGAGAACTTGCCGAGCGTGAACTTCAGCGCGGTCTCCCACTGGTTGACCTGACGAAGACCGCCGAACGCGACGACGGCCACGCCGAACGCCGCGACCGCGAGCCCGAGGAAGCTGGCCGGATCCATCGGATCGCATCGTAAGGCTCCGTTCGCACGGCGCCACGAAACCTCGACCGTAGCCCGTCGATCGGCCGGCTACCCGCCGTCGCCCTCCCGGAGGAACGTCACGCGGAGGATCGCCCCGTCCCAGGTCGCGCGCCGCTTGGTCCGGTCGACGTAGATCCCCGCGCCCGCCGACAGGACGCCGGTGCCGACGCCGAAGACGAGGCCCATGCTTCCGCTGCGATGGCTCATCAGGACGGCGAGCACGGCGCCGATCGCGCAGCCGAACGCGAGGAGGCCGACGGTGGCGAGGAGCCCCTTGGTCTTGAAGGCGCGCGCGGCCTCGGGATCGCGCTGGTCGCACTTCGGGCACGGGACGATCGCGAGGACGACCTCGGCGTCTTCGAGCGCTCGCGTCCCGGCCTCGTCATCGGCGCGCCTCCTCGCGCCGTCGCCATCGAGGAAGTACGGGCTCTGGCCCGTGCCCTCACCGATGCCGACCACGCGCACCGGGCTCGCGTAGCCGCACCCTTTGCAGGTGAAGGTCCGCTCGACCTCGGCGGAGCGAACCGCCGTGTGCTTCTTGCCTACGTACATGTCCCCGCCCAGCTCCCTCCGCCGGCGTGAGGCCGACGGTCCCCGATGCTCATCGATCCCCCGGCGACGGCCGATCCGCGCGCGCTCGACCCGCCTCGGGACGCGACGCCCAGGCCGCGAACGAGGTCTGCGCCTCGACGTCACCGTGATGCAGCGCGACCCGCCGCACCTCCGGGATGTTCCCGAGCCACGCGCGGAGCTCCTTGCGATCGGCGTGCGCGGAGAGCCCGCGGAGCGTGGCGACGCGCGCGCGCACGACGACCTCTTCGCCGTCGACGCGGACCTTGCCGCCTCGCTTCGCCGCCTCCTGGATCCTGCGGCCCGGCGTGCCCTCGGCCTGGTAGCCGACGAAGAGCACGGTCGTCCGCGGGCTCGGCAGCCCGTCGCGAAGGTGGCCGAGGATGCGCCCGCCCGTGCACATGCCCGAGCCCGCGATGATCACCATCGGTCCCTCGACGTCGCGGAGCTTGCGCGAGTCGCGCCCGTGCTCGACCGCGAAGAGGTCCTTGAAGTCGAGGGGATCGTCGCCGCGCGCCAGCTTGTCGAGCGACTCCTTGTCGAAGAGCCGCCGGAAGCGCTTGTAGGTCTTCGTCACGGCGAGCCCCATCGGCGTGTCGATCATCACGGGCACCTCGGGGATGCGCCGCGCCTCGACGAGCGCGTCGAGGAAGTAGAGCAAGGTCTGCGTACGACCGATGGCGAACGCCGGCACGAGCACCTTCGCCTTGTCGGCGATCGCATGCTTGAGCACGGCCTCGAGGTCTCGCTCGATGTCGTCGTGCGAGTGCGCGTGCTCGCGCGCGCCGTACGTCGACTCCATCACGACGACGTCGACCGGGCGCCCGGCGGCCCACGCGGTGTTCGGATCGCGCAGGATGGGGCTGTCCGGGCGGCCGAGATCGCCCGAGACGATCACGCGGCTCGCGTCGCTGACGATCTCGGCGCTCGCCGATCCCAGGATGTGCCCGGCCTCGTGGAGCGTGAGCCCGAGCTCGAACAAGGGAACACGCTCGCCGTACGGCACCGCGCGCGAGAGGCTCCGGAAGCGCGCGACGAGCCGGTCGATCTCGCGCTCGGCGAGGCGCTGCATGCCGAGGCTGTCCTCGAGCGAGAGGCTGGCGATCTCGAGCGTCGCCTGCGTCCCGTAGATCGGCCCGTCCCAGCCCCGCTCGAGCAGCGTCGGCACGTTGCCGATGTGGTCGAGGTGGCCGTGCGTCAGCACGAGCGCCTCGGCGTCCCGCGCCGCCTCGGGGAACGCCATCTGCTCGCGGCCCTGGGCCACGCCGCAGTCGACGAGGATCCGCCGGCCGCCGGCGTCGACGCGCGTCATCGCGCCCGTGACCTGCCGGACCGCCCCGAGGAGGCGCACCTCGCCGTCGGGGAGCGGGTGCTCCTCCGTGACGGCGACGATCTCCGGCGCGCTCGAGCTCAAGCTAGCGAGCGTAGGCCAACCGCCCGCGCCGCGCATCACCTCGACGCGGCGACGGCAATCCCGAGCATCCGACGCGCCGCGAGACGCGCAGGCACGCCGGAGCGAGGTAGGATGGCGCCATGCTCGCGCTCCGCTTCGCTTCCCTCGTGCTCGGCTCGGCGCTGCTCGTGGGCTGCCTCGACAAGCCCCCCGGCCTTCCGACCGTCGAGCCCGAGCCGCCGGCGCCGCCTCCGTCGCCGGCGCCCGCCGCCGCCGAGCGCCCGCCGCCCGCGCCGCCGGTCGCCGAAATCGCGGTCGACTCGCCTGACGGGCGCGATCCGACCGGCGGCAAGTTCTCGCTCGAAGACGCCACGGCCGGGCTCGACGGCAGCGGTCCCTTGACGGCGACGATCACGACGAGCCACGGCGTGCTGCGCTGCAAGCTCTTCGACGACAAGGCGCCGGCGACGGTCGCGAGCTTCGTCGGGCTCGCGCGAGGCACGCGCCCCTTCCGCGCGTCCGACGACCGCTGGGTGAAGAGGCCGTTTTACGACGGCACGACGTTCCACCGCATCATCAAGGGCTTCATGATCCAGGGCGGCGATCCGCTCGGCAACGGCATGGGCGGACCGGGCTACGAGGTCGTCGACGAGATCTGGCCGGGCGCGACCCACGATCGTGCCGGTCTGCTCTGCATGGCCAACCGCGGGAAGAACACGAACGGCTCGCAGTTCTTCATCACCGACGCGGCCACGCGGCAGCTCGACGGCAACTACACCATCTTCGGCGAGTGCTCGCCCGTCTCGGTCGTCCACGAGATCGCCCGCGTGACGAAGGGGTCCGACGATCGCCCCGTCGAGCCGGTCCGGATCGAGCGCGTCGAGATCTCCCGCTGAGCGCCTCGCAGTCGGCGCGACCAAGCCGACACGGCAGCTTCGCCTCGCTCGCCGAGCCGGCGGCTGAGCACGGCCGCGCGCTCCGCCCGGCGGAGCGAGACGCGGCCTTCGGATACGACACGGCCTTCGCGTTACCGCGAAGGCCAACAGTCGGGGCGAGAGGATTTGAACCTCCGACTCCCTGGTCCCGAACCAGGTGCGCTACCAGGCTGCGCTACGCCCCGAGGCTCGCCGTCACTCGCGAACGAGTGATGTCGAGGGGGAAGCTAGATAGGGCGGGCGCGGCACCCGCGTCAACGCGATTCGACGCGAACGACCATTCCGCCTTCGGCGGAATCATCCAACCGTGCATGACTCCTACCTTTTTCCGGTCAGCCGTGACCTCTTCCCTTCACTCTCAGCGGATCTCTGTCAAGCTACACTGTAACGGCAGGAGGTCGGAGCGCGCTTTGGCGCTCACCGCCTCCGACATCCAGACCGAGCGCACCGCCGCGACCTTTCACCACGCCTCAACGGAGACGCGATGACCGCACAGCCCTCAGAGCTCCAGCTGCCCGCCGTGAAGATCCTCATCGTCGACGACGATCGCGCCATCTGCGAGTACATGCAGACGCTGCTCGAGCGCGATGGATACGCCGT
Organism: Labilithrix sp.; assembly: GCA_019637225.1. Taxonomy (GTDB): domain Bacteria; phylum Myxococcota_A; class Polyangia; order Polyangiales; family Polyangiaceae; genus Labilithrix. The sequence continues at coordinate 47,132 of JAHBWC010000038.1, read as the reverse complement.
CAAGACGATGAGCGATCCGACGACGATCGAAGACGAGGTGAAGAACGGCGGCTACCACCTCATCATCCTCGACCTGATGATGCCGAAGCTCGACGGCATCGAGGCGCTGAAGAAGATCCGCAAGATCGACAGCGACGTCGCCGTCGTCATCTTCACCGGCTACCCGAACCTCGAGACGGCCGTGGCGTCGATGAAGCTCGACGCCGTCGACTACATCAAGAAGCCGTTCAACGTGGACGAGTTCCGCGAGGTCCTCGACCGCGTGATGCGCAAGAAGGGGCTCGCGCGCACGCCCGAGGAGAAGCTCCACAAGGTGATCGGCGACACGATCCGAAACCTCCGCAAGGAGAAGGATCTCACGCTGAAGCAGATGTCGCGGCGCACGAACCTGAGCGTCTCGCTCCTTTCTCAAATCGAGCGCGCCGAGTCGAGCGCGTCGATCTCGTCGCTCTACAAGATCGCGACCGCCCTCGAGTCGCGCATCCAGGACCTCTTCGGCGAGTACTGACGGCGCGGAGCACCGCGGCATTTCGTCTTCGCCGCGGCGCCTCCCGAGGATCATCCGCGTCTCCGAACCGGGCCCGTGCGGGGCGCCGGCGGGGCAGGCCGTGTTAGCCTGCCGCCGCCATGAAGTCCCCCTTCGTTCGGGCCTTGTCCCTCTGCTGCCTCGCCCTCGTGGCGACGTTCGCCGTGCGCGCGCACGCCGCGTGGCCGCCCGCGCCCGGCGCGGACATGAAGGACAAGGCGAACTGGCCGAACGACTTCAACGCCCGCTGGAACTACATCTCGTATTTCCCCGAGCGCGCGCCCACCGCCGGGCCGATCGATGCCTTCGATCAGAAGCTCGGCGCCGCCGGCATGAGCATCGACCGCGCGTGGACGCACACGATCGGCCGACCCGACGTGAAGATCGCCGTCATCGACTCGGGCATCGAGTGGGACGCGGCCGACCTCGTGAACAAGGCCGCCCTGAACCTCGGCGAGCTGAAGCGCGACGAGGCGAAGCCGCGCATGGCGGACGACACCGCGTGCGGCGGCTCCGGTCCGCTCGCCGGCTACGACTGCAACGGCGACGGCGTGTTCACGGTCGCCGACTACCGCGACGATCCGCGCGTCTCGCCCGTGGTCACCGGCGAGCCGTGCTTCAAGGGACACGACAAGACCAAGCCCGGCGGCGATCGCATCAAGGGAGATCTCAACCGCAACTGCATCCTCGATCCCGGCGACATCATCCTGATGTTCTCCGACGGCGTCGACGACGACGCCAACGGCTACACCGACGACATCTGCGGCTGGGACTTCTTCAAGAACGACAACGACGCCTACGACGACACGCGCTACGGCCACGGCACCGGCGAGGCGCGCGACAGCGCCGCCGAGGCGAACAACGGCGAGGGCGAGCCGGGCGTCTGCCCGGGCTGCACCTTCATCCCCCTCCGCGTCGGCGACAGCTTCATCGGCGACGCCAACGACTTCGCCAAGGCGGTCATCTACGCCGCCGACATCGGCGCGAAGGTCGTTCAGGAGGCGCTCGGCACCGTCAACCAGTCGGCGTTCTCCAAGGCCGCGATCGACTACGCGTACAACAAGGGCCTCATCATCGTGGCGAGCATGGCGGACGAGAACGCCCGCCACCACAACATGCCCGCCACGGCCAACCACGTCCTCACCGTCCACTCGATCCGCTACAACGAGGGCAACCCGAGCCAGGCGACGACCTTCGTGGCGTTCGACACCTGCTCGAACTACGGCGGGCACCTCTCGCTCAGCGTGAGCGGCACGAGCTGCTCGAGCGAGGCGACCGGCCGGGGCTCCGGCATCGCCGGGCTGCTCTACTCGATGGCCGCGGCCGAGGGGATCACGCTCACCGCGGAGGAGGCGATCCAGCTCTTCAAGATGGAGGCCGACGACATCGACGTCGCCGAGTCGCGCGTCCCCGAGTCGCCGAAGTACTACTACTCGCACGCGGGCTTCGATCAGCGGTTCGGGTACGGCCGCTCGAACGCGCTCCGCCTCGTCGAGGCGGTCAAGGCGCGCCGCATCCCGCCCGAGGTCGACATCGTCTCGCCCGAGTGGTTCGCGCCGATCCACGCCGATCGCTCCGGCGGCCCCATCCAGATCATGGGCCGCGTCGCCGCGTCGCGCGCCAAGTCGTACGACTTCAAGGTGCAGTGGGCGCCCGGCGTGCAGCCCGCCGAGTCCGACTACCGCGACGTCGTCGCGCCGCTGACGAACATCCCCGCCGCGACCGTCAGCGGCGGCGTCGTCCCGCTCGCGCAGCTCGATCCGGCGCAGATCGACACGGCGCACCCGCGCGATCCCGACTCGGCGCTCGGCGAGAACGATCGCTCGATCTCGATCCGCGTACGCGCGGTCGCGCACTACGACGCGTTCGACGTCCCCGGCGAGGCGCGGCGCGTCGTCTCCGTCACGAACGAGAAGAACGGGCTCGACAAGGATCTCCTCCCCGGCTTCCCGATCGCGCTCGGCGCCTCGGCCGAGGCGAGCCCGAAGCTCGCGGACATCGACGGCGACGGCGTCCGCGACATCGTCGCCCCGGACAGCTCGGGCAAGGTGCACGTGTACTCGATGAAGACCGGCGCGCCCGCCGAGCTGCCCGGCTTCCCGTACCTCACGCGGCCGATCGACGGCTTCGCGAAGGACCTCGGCGAGCCCACCGTGCCGAGCTACCTCGCCGCGCCGGCCTACGTGGCGGGCGCGCAGGGCGGCGTCGATCCGGCGATCGCGCGCGAGTCGCTGATGGCGGCGCCGGCGATCGCCGACCTCGACGGCGACGGCAAGCCGGAGATCGTCTTCACGTCGTGGGCCGGCAGCGTCTACGTCATCGACAGCGCGGGCCGCGACCTGCCGGGCTGGCCCAAGCGCCTCCCGCTCGTCCCGTCGTGCCCGCACGATCCGAAGGCCCCGCAGCCCGAGACGTGCATGGACCTCAAGCGCGGCTACGCCCGCGGCACGTACAGCGCGCCGGTCGTCGTCGACATGAACAAGGACGGAAAGCCGGAGATCGTCATCGGCGGCTTCGACGGCAAGATCTGGGTGTTCAAGGCGGACGCGTCGGTGCTCGAGGGCTTCCCGGTCGCGCTCGTCTCGCCGAAGTCCGACACGCCGAGCCGCATCATGGCGACGCCGACCGTGGCCGATCTCAACGGCGACGGCATCCCCGAGATCATCAGCGGCTCGAACCAGCAGATCGGCGGCGGCGGCGCGGCCGGTCCCGTCTTCGTCGTCGACGGCCGCGGCAACGCCGCGCCGAGCGTGTACCTGCCGAACTGGCCGATGACGATGGCGAGCCTCAAGCTCTTCCCCGTCGTCGCCGAGGGCATGGTCGCGTCCCAGGCGGTCGCGGACTTCGACGGCGACGGTCTCCCCGAGATCGTCATCCAGGGCAACGGCTCGCGCCCGCTCGTCATGAAGGCCGATCCCGGCGCACAGGAGCGCTTCGAGGAGCCGCCGAACCGACTGCCCGTCGTGACGAACGAGGACGGGGTCGAGCAGAAGGGCCTCGACGCGACCAGCATCTTCGGCGAGCGCTCGAAGGCGTTCACGCCCGACGTCATGTTCCCGCTCTTCAGCCAGCCGTCGGTCGGCGATCTCGACCAGGACGGCGTCCCCGACGTCGTCGCGTCCGGCGGATCCTTAAGCCTCGCGGGCGCGCTCGCCGGCGGCGGCACCCGCGCCGAGCGCGCGCAGCAGCTCATCGCCGCCTGGAGCGGCAAGACCGGGAAGATGCTCCCCGGCATGCCGCTGCTCGTCGAGGACTACACGTTCCTCGTCAACCACGCGATCGCCGACGTGAGCGGCGACGAGTACCCCGAGATCATCACCGGCACCGGCGGCTACTTCCTCCACGCGGCCGACGGCTGCGGCCGCGAGGCCGAAGGCTTCCCCAAGTTCACCAACGGCTGGATCGCGGCCACCGCCGCGGTCGGCGACATCGACGGCGACTCGCAGAAGAGCCTCGAGGTCGTCGTCGGCACGCGCGACGGCTGGCTCTTCGCCTGGCACACGAAGGGCACCGCGAACGGCGCGGTCCAGTGGGAGTCCTTCCACCACGACAACGCCAACACCGGCAACTACGCCACCAGGCTCGACCAGGGTACCGCGCAGCGCGCGTCGAAGCCGCTCGAGTGCCCGCTCGACGAGGAGGCGGTCGACGAGCGCTTCGACGTCGGCGGCGGCTGCGCCTGCCGCGTCGAGAGCCGGCGCGGCCTCGGCGGCCCCGACGGCGCCCTGCTCGCGAGCGTCGGGCTCGTCGCCGCCGCCGGGGTCCTCGTGCGCCGCCGTCGCGCGCGCCCCTGAGCGATCGTCACTTCGCCTGCGCGAAGTGCTTCTCGAGCTCGTCGGCGCCGCCGATGTACTTGCCGTCGATGAAGATCTGCGGCGTCGAGGTCTTGCCCGTCGCGGCGCGGAGGTTCCGCGGCGTCGCCTTGACCTCGTCGAAGGGCAGCCCCTTCTCCTCGAGGAGCTTCTTCGCGCGCGCGCAGTGCGCGCAGCCCTCGCGTCCGATCATGAGCACGTCCGCCGGCGGTCTCGCGCTCGGATCGAGGTGCTTCAACATCGTGTCGGCGTCGGAGACCGTGAAGGGATCGCCCTCGACCTCCGGCTCGACGAACATCTTCTTCACGACGCCGTCCTCGACGAGCATCGAGTAGCGCCACGAGCGCTGCCCGAAGCCGAGGTTGCGCTTGTCGACGAGCATGCCCATCCCCTGGGTGAACTCGGCGTTGCCGTCGGGGATGAACACGACCTTGTCGGCGTGCTGCGCCTTGCCCCACTCCTCCATGACGAAGCCGTCGTTGACGGAGATGCACACGACCGAGTCGACGCCGCGCTCGGCGAGCGCGGGCGCGAGCTCGTTGTAGCGCGGGACGTGGGCCGACGAGCACGTCGGCGTGAACGCTCCCGGCAGCGCGAAGACGACGACCTTCTTGCCGCCGAAGAGCTCCTTCGTGGTGACGTCCTTCCACGCCGCGCCCTCGCGCGTGCGGAACGTGACGTCGGGGACCCGCTGACCTTCCATGTTCTTCATCTGACTCTCCTCTTCTCTCTTTCCTGGTTCGGGTGCCGGGCCTCGCGCCGGCGCCTGCCGTTCACGCGCCGGTCTTGGCGCCGGCGCTGGTCGTCTCCGCGTCGAGCTTCGCGGCGACGTCGCGGAGCGCGGTGCGGAGGCCCTCCTCCACCACCGGGTGGTAGAAGGGCATCGCGAGCATCTGGTCGATCGTCAGCTCGGCCTGATGGGCCCAGGCGAGCAGGTGGGCGAGGTGCTCGGCGCGCGGCCCGGCGATCTCCGCGCCGAGGAAGCGCCGCGAGCGCGGATCCGCGTACAGCCGCGCGACGCCCTTGTTCTGCAGCATGATGCGGCTCCGCCCTTGATCGCCGAAGTCGACCTGCCCCACGACGAACGGTCCGCGCTCCGAGACGGCGCGGAACCCGCCGGCGACCACCGCGAGCGCAGGCTCGGTGAACGCGATCGCGAGCGGCGTGCGGCGCTTGCCCGTGCGCACGTCCGGAAAGCGCGCGGCGTTGTCGCCGGCGATGGTCCCCTCGTCGGCCGCTTCGTGGAGGAGCGGAGCGTCGTCGTTGGCGTCGCCCGCGACGAACACGTGCGTGTCGCCCCACCGCAAGGTCTCGCGGTCGATGGTCGCGTCCGGCCCGATCCCCGCGCGCTCCACGCCGAGGTCGAACAGGTTCGGGCGGCGGCCGGCCGCGATGAGCGCGGCCTCGAAGTGCTCGACGCGCTCGTTCCCGTCGGCGTCCGCGAAGCGCACGGCCACGCCCGTCTTGCCCTCGGGCTCGACCGCGCGCACCTTCGCGTCGAAGTCGACGTCGAGCTCGGCCCGCAGCGCCGCCGCGGCGGCCTCCTTCACGACCGGGTCCCCGAGCGGCCCTACCGTGCCGCTCCGACCGAACACGCGCACGCGCACGCCCAGGCGATGCAGCGCCTGACCCAGCTCGAGGCCGATGACGCCGGCGCCGAAGACGGCGACCGACCGCGGGAGATCTTCCCAGGCGAAGACGTCGTCGTTGACGATGAGCCGATCGCGGATCGCGTCGAACACGGGCGGAATGAACGGCGACGAGCCGGTCGCGATCACGATCGAAGGCGCCTCGACCCGCGTGCCGTCGACGTCGAGGGCGTCCGGCCCCGTGAAGCGCGCGCGCCCGGTCAGGCGGTGCTCCGGCGGGATGTTGTCGACGCTCTCGATCACGAAGCCGACGAAGCGGTCGCGCTCGCTCCTCACGCGATCCATCACCGCGCGACCGTCGATCGCGACGGTCGCGCTCACGCCGAACGGCCGGGCGTGCGTCGCGTGGTGCGCCGCCTCCGCCGCCGCGATGAGGAGCTTGCTCGGCATGCAGCCGACCCGCGCGCACGTCGTTCCGTAGGCGCCCGCCTCGATGAGCAGGGCCCGCTTGCCCGCCTTCCGCGCAGCGCGGTACGCCGCGAGCCCGGCCGTCCCGGCCCCGATCACTGCAACGTCGACCGTTCGCGTCCTCGTGTCGTTCATCGCTACCCAACCTACGGCGCCGAGATTGATTCGCCAAACACGAATAATCGAATACACTGATAGAGCATGACTATCAGGGCCGTCGCCGCGCACGACCTCTCGATCCGGCAGCTCCAATATGTCGTCGCGATCGCCGACACGCTCGGATTCCACCGCGCGGCCGAGCGCTGCGGCGTGTCCCAGCCGACGTTGAGCTCGCAGGTGCAGAAGCTCGAGGAGCTGCTCGGCGTGCGCGTCTTCGAGCGCGACAAGCGCAAGGTCCTCGTCACGGCCGCCGGCGAGGCGGTCGTCGCGCACGCGCGGAGGGTGCTGGTGGCCGTGGACGATCTCGTCACGGCCGCGACCGAGGCCGCCGATCCGTTCACCGGGACGCTCCGCGTCGGCGTCATCCCCACCGTCGCGCCGTACCTCTTGCCCTTCGTCACGCCTGCGATCGCAGCGCGTTGGCCGCGCTTGCGCCTCGCGCTCGTCGAGGCGAAGACCGACGAGCTGCTCGCCGGGCTCCGCGCCGGCACGCTCGACGCGGGACTGCTCGCGCTGGTCGACGGCCTCGACGACCTCGAGCGCGCGAGCGTGGTCGAGGATCCCTTCGTCGCCGCCGTCCCGCGCGCGCACCCGCTCGCGCGAAAGCGCGCGGTCTCACTCGACGATCTCGAGGACGAGCCGGTGCTCCTGCTGGAGGACGGCCACTGCCTCCGCACGCAAGCGCTCAGCTTGTGTCATCGGGCGCGCGCGCGCGAGACCGATCTGCGCGCCACGAGCCTCGCGACGCTCGTGCAGATGGTCTCGTCCGGCGCGGGCGTCACGCTCCTGCCGAGCATCGCCGTCGACGTCGAGAACCGCCGCGGCCAGCTCGCCGTACGGCCGCTCGCGGGGCGCGCGCAGGGTCGCACGATCTGCCTCGCCTGGCGGCGGTCGGCGCCCCTCGGCGGCGCGCTCCGCGAGCTCGCGAAGGTGATGGCCACGGCCTCGCGCGCGGCGACGAAGCTCCAGCGCGTGGAGCTCCACAGCGGCTCCGCCTGAGGACGCGCGGCGGCGCTCGCGTCGTCGCTTCGCGCGCTCAGGGCTTGCAGCGGTCGGGCACCCCGCGGGGCATCGCCTCGCAGCCCTTGCTGCACTCGATCCGCGAGAACGTCGCCTTGCCCTTGCACTGATACAGGGCCTTGCCGGCGTCGCCGAGCGACTGGCCGCAGTAGCGCCCGTCGCCCGCGTTCGCCTTCGAGCACGGATCGACCTTCGACGCGCGGCAGCGATCGGGGACACCGGCCGGCATGCCCTCGCAGCCGAGATCGCAGAGCGTCCGCTCCCCGACGGCGCCGCCCGCGCAGCGGTAGAGCGCGCGCGGGTCGGGATCGGCGAAGAACGATCCGCAGTAGTGGCCGTCGCGCTTGCCCGCGCACGCTCCGGCGACGCTCACCTCCTCGATAGTGACGATGTCGCCGTCGAGACGCGCGATCTTGTTCTCGAAGCGCTGCGTCCACGTCCAGCCGCCGCTCGCGTCGCGCTCGCTCCGCGCCTCCTTCGTCGCCGCGCCGAAGGACGCCTCGCCGCCGGCCTCGTCGCGCTTCGCGCGGAACGCGCCGCAGACGAGGCGGCCCGTCTTCGACGTGTCGCACGACGCGTAGTGCGAGGTCGGCTCCCCTCCTGCCGTGCGGACGCCGAGCGATGCGAGCCAGGCGCCCGTGTCGAAGCGCGAGTCGCGATCGAGGCGCGTATGCCAGTTCGTCACGCTGATCCGGCTCGCGTCCTCGCCGGGCGACCGGAACGAGTAGTACGCGTTGACGCCGACGATCGTGCGCGCCTGTCCGTCGTCGCGGTACACCGGACCGCCCGAGTCGCCTGGGCAGAGGCTCGCCTCTTCCGTCGTCGCGCCGTTGCCCGGCGTGAACAGGTACTGCTTCTCGACGTTGTGACCGTAGTCGGCGGTGCGCGTCGCGAGCCAGCCGCCCGGGTGCTCCTGCGAGTCGCGCGAGAGCGCGCGGGTCTTCTGCACCTTGAGCCGCTGCTTCGAATAGTCCTTCGGCCCGTCCACGCCGGCCTCGCAGCCGTAGCCCATGATGACGACCGGCTCGCCCGCGCCGACCGGCGTGAGATCGACGCTCGCGATCGGGATCCCGTCGAGCGCCGCCTCGCTCTCGGGCGCGATCTCCATCACCGCGACGTCGGGATCGGCCTCGTCCTCGAGGACGCGGACGCCGTAGACGAGCCGCTCGCGGTAGCTCCCCGGCACGTGCACCTTCGCGATCGTGAGCGGACGGAACACGGCCGGATCGATCGCGGCGACGCTGTCGGCCTCCACGCGATCGGTGACGTGGATCGTCCTGCCGCTCGCGAACTCGGCGCGGACGTCCTGGCGCCCCTCGTCGTAGACGCAGTGCGCCGCGGTGAGGATGTGCCGCGGCCCCACGCGAGCCACCGTGCAGTTGCCGCGCACGAGGAGCGTCGACGGGAAGGCCCCGGCGCGGGCGGCCTCGCCGCCGATGAGATCCTCGTCCGAGGTCTGCGCTGCCCCCTCGGGCGAGCACGCCAGGACCGACACGACCGAAGCCGCGATGACCGACACGACACGAAGCGGGTAGCGCACGATGAGCCTCCGTCGCCCATCGAGCACACATCGCGCCACATCTCCGCCTCGCGAATCCACGGGGTTTGTGAGGGTGAAACGGGCCGACTGACGCCGCGCGGGCCTTTCACGGGGCCTCCCCCCGCGCGGATCGCCGACGGCTCTTGGGCGGACGCCGGTCCACCGGACACGCCGCCGGGAGTGAGCGCGGTTCGTCGACTGAAAGCGCGCGAGCGGCCGACAAGATCGGCCGATCCGCGATCCGCGAGTCGACGACGCAGTCGCCGGTTCTGGTCGGCGAGTCGACGCCGGAAGCGCTACCGAGCGACCCCGACGCCCCGCTGAGGCGGCTATCAAGGCAGCGCTTGACCCTTCATGTGCTTGAGCACATATTTGCCTCGTGGCCACGATCGTCGTCGGCAGCTACGAGTGGGACGCCGACAAGGCGGCGGCGAACCTCGCGAAGCATGGCGTCTCATTCGTCGAGGCCGTGACGGCTCTTCAGGACCCGCGCGCCGCGTACGTTCCTGCCGGCGACGTAGACGGAGAGGAACGCTTCGCGGCGATCGGCATGTCGGCCGCCGCACGGCTTTCTCCTCGTGGTCCTCGTCGAGCGTGGCGTGCGTGATCGCATCATCAGCGCCCGGCTCGCGACCGCCGCCGAAGAAGATCTCTACACCCAAGGGTGAACGCCATGGCTCGACCGTCAAAGTCCTCTCTCGAAGAAATCCCGGAGCTCGACCTCTCGCACGCGAAGATCGTCCGGCGCGGACCGCGTTCCGATCGCGAGTTGAAGCTCCCGCTCCGCGGCATGCGTGAGGCGGCCGGCAAGACGCAGGCGGAGATCGGGGCCGCGCTCGGCAGCGATCAGGCCGAGGTGTCGAAGCTCGAGCGCCGTCGCGACATGATGCTCTCGACCCTTCAGCGCTATGCGGAGGCGCTGGGCGCGGAGTGCGAAGTCGCGTTCGTCTTCCCGAAGACGGGGCATCGCATCGTGCTTGCGGAGCCCGACGAAGCGTGAGCGCGGAGATCTGACGGCGAGTTGTCAGGAGAGGCGCGAGCGCTGCTGCGCGTCGTCCCGTCCGACGCTGCCGACTGCGTGTGAATCCGAGCCGGCCACGACATGGTGCAGACGACAATGGGCTACGTGAAGCTGGCCGAGGACCTGAGCGGTGACCTCGGCTCGCCCTTCCCCCGCTCCCGTCCCCCGTCGTCAGCGACTCGCGGTCAGGCAGGTCAGCGAGCCGGTCAGGAACGATGTAACTATCGAGAATTCAGTGCCGGAGGAGGGAGTTGAACACGCGCGAGCAGTCGACGTCGACGAGGGTTCGCAGACTTCCGGCCATCGAGCCCCCTCCGCGACCGACGAAGGGCGCCGAAAGGCCGCCGACGCGGAGGCGTTTGGCCAATCGTTTGGCCAAGGTGACGACGTCGAGCGGGCGCTCGCGAAGGCGCTCTCCGAGGCCTCCGCCGCGGGCCGATTCGACGTCGTCGCGCAGCTCGCGCGCGAGCTCGAGGCGCGCCGGCTCGCCCGTGAGCCCAACGTCGTCGAGCTGCCTCGACGCGGCGAGAGGACCGGCCGGCGATGAGCTTCGTCATCCCCGCGGACGCGAGCCCGGAGATGCGCGCCGGCATGCTCGAGGCGCTGCGCGCGGTGATGCAGCGCCCGCCGCTTCTCTACGCCGAGGGGCAGCGCGTCGTCGGCGCCTTCCCTCACTCGCCCGTCGCCGGCGCCGCCGTGGTCCAGAGCACCGAGCACGGCGAGAGGCGCGAGAGCGAGAACCTCTACCGCGTCCGCGACGAGCGCGGCGTCCTGCACCTCCTGCTCGAGTCGCAGCTCCGCGGAGCGGACACGTGACGTCCGCGCTCCTGTACGAGCTCGCGCGGCTCTTCCGGGCCGAGGCCGACGCGATCGAGCGGCCCTACGCATGGCCTCCTCGCCCGCCGCTCACGGACGAAGAGCGCCGAGAGGTGCGCCGGCTCGATATCACGGCGGCGCGCCTCGCCTATCGCGGAGGGGTCGCGGCCTACGAGGAGGCAGCCGGGCCCGGTCTTGCTGCGCCAGCCGTTGCGTGCTGCTCTCTCCCTGGGGAGGGGTCATGAAGCATGCACGCGTTGGAGTGCTCTTGCTGCTCGTCGGCTGCGCGGGCACCGGCGTTCGGCAGGTGCGGAGCGTCGGCGGCGAGCCGATCTACAAGGCGAAGTGTCAGAGCTCGTCGGCGGACTGCATCGCCGACGCTCGCTCGACGTGCAGCGATGGCTACGAGGTGCTCGACAGCGAGGCGCACGCCGGCGGCGTTCTCGCTGATGCGTTGCCCGGCCCGGTCACGTGGTACGTGCTGACGTTCCAATGCACGGGGTTCGCGACCGCGTCTCGCCCCGCCTTCCCATTCCGCGGGCCGACCCACCAGGCGCCGGCGTCCGAGGCGAACGCGTCGAGCGCGTCTCGGCCGCGAGCGTCGACGACGCCGAGCGCGATCTCGTCTCCCGCGTCGGCTACGAAGGCCGAGGCTCCGCGCGAGTGCTCGAGCGACATGGCCTGCGGCATGGGCTACGTCTGCGCGAAGCCGGCAGGTAGCTTCAGCGGTGAGTGCGCGCGAGCGGTGAACGGCATGGGCATGCCCGTGCTCACGACTCCACGCGCCAACGTGGGCCCCGGCGAGCGACAGTGCCGCTGGGCCACCGAGTGCGGGATCGGGTTCGAGTGCGACCGGGGCCGTTGCTTGAAGCGGTGAACCTCACCGCGCGGCCAACGGCGGTTCGTGACCCAAGAATGCGTCCACATGACACGATGCGCCGCTGGCTCGAGAGAGACATAGAGGGGGCGCCCGAGGTGGTCCGCTGCCCGAGAGAGCGGCGAGCGCTTCAGCGTGCGCTCCACTGCGCACGCGTTCATCATGCCACCGGGTGATGGTGCCGTCCGGCCGCATCGTCGACGGTCTTGCGATGGCCGCAGGCACGGGCGCGGCGCCCGTGCCTGAACGACCTCGCCAGTAGGGACGATGGCTGCGAAGAAAACGACGACGACGACTGCGAAGAAGACCGCGCGGAAGAAGAAGACTGAGCGTTCGTTCTCAGTCGTCGTCTTCGACGTGAAGGTTGAGGGCGCGACTGACGAAGTCACCGTCGCAGACCTGATGAGACAGGTCTTCGCGGAGACGCCAGCTCTACGGCTTCAAGGCGAGACGGACAGCCGTGCGCGCTACCAGGCCGGGAGCTTCGAGAAGTCCGGCAAGAATATTTGGACCGGCCGAATCGATCTCCTGCGCGACTCTCAAAGGAGCGTCGTTCATCAGGACCCGAGCAAGGGGTACGTCTTCGGCGACGACGGTGGTGGCGAACAGGTGACGACAGCCGAAGCTAGCGCGCTGTTCGCCTACCACGAAGCTGCCGGTGTCCTTGTCTTCAGGGAGCGTGCAGCGATCCCCTACACGCGCCTGCGGACATTCGTGCGTTCTGCGCAACGATCGAGCGCGTCCCCCTACCGCGATATGGGCGTCGAACTGATGATCCTTCCGCGCCTCCGGCGCAGGAACGTCCGGAAGTGGTTCGACACGCTCGATTCGGTGCGCCAGGTTTCCGTCAAGTACAGGCACTCCCAGAGCCCCGGCGAGCGCAACGCCGACCGTCTGCTTGAGCAGTTCAACGCTTCTGAGATCAAGGAAACGGTGACCGCAAGGTCCGGCGCCCAGCTATCGAAGGAGGCGGTGCTAGACAAGAGGAACGAGCTTGGGCTCGCGATCAGCCACATCGAGAAGAGTGCGAAGAACGGCATCGCTTGGATCAGCGGTCGTCTCGGGGAGATGTTGGTCAACGTAACGACGCGCAGGAGCCCAGAACGTCGCAAGGTCACCGCTGGTGTCACCCGACGCGATGTGCTCTTTGCACTCAGCGAGCTGGTACTGTCGGTAGTCGCGGCGGGTGATGACGACGACGACGACGATGTTGCCGACAACGACGAGAACGAGAACGACTACGGTGAAGACGCCGACTGAGCAGTCGGCGGTTCATGCCGTCGCGATCGCCGCCGAGGGCAACGTATCTGTAGAGGCATCCGTCGTTACGACACCCGAGGACAGTGCTGCAGAACGAAGACGCCTCATGCAGATGCTCACGCATCGGCGATGGCTCATTCGGAGCCTGTGGTCGATAAACGCGTGGGAGTGGCTTCTGCCGTGGCCGGTAGAGATCGCCGTTTTTCTTGTTCGAGGGGATCGATCCCTCGAGTGGAGTGATTGGAAGCGGTCGGACGGCAGCGTCCGGGGCAACCGCTACGTCACCTTCGCGTTCGCTCTTTGGGTCGGACTCGCCTTGGCTGGTGTGGATCTCTCCGATGTGGAGACCTACGCCGGAGACGTCGCGAAGACGCTCTTCACGGGCGCGCTGCTTCTCCTCTCGATTCTGAGCCTGAGCGTAGGTCTGCCGGGGCAGAGCATTGCGAAACTCATGCTCATCAAGCGACCTAGCTACTCGCTCGAGTTCGTGATGCCGCTCGTGTGGGGATTCTTGTGCGGTCTCCTGGGAGCTCTCTCGATGATGTTCTACGGAGCTGCGAAATCGGTTGCCCATCCAGATCTGGCAATGGGAGTTCGAGCCACCGCGATTCTGTTCGCAGTATTCGGCGCGCTGATGGAGTGGAACGCGGTCCTACAGACGGTTCAGCAGTATCTCATTGGAATGGTGCTTTGGTCGCGCACGCTCGAGGACGACGCCGCGAAGGAGAGGGCGGCAACCCAAAGAGCCGCCAGAGGCGCTTTCAGACGCCTCAATCGGAAGCGATGAGCGCTCGCCGTGCGTCGGATCGCTCGTCTGAGTTCAACGACGAACGCGCGCGGCGATGAACGTTGGTGCAGTGGTGCTCGTCCCTCGCAACCATCTCCAATCGCTGGCCGACAGGCAAGGCATGACCCACCGTCTTCTCCTCGCCGTCCTCCGCGAGCTCCGCCCGCGCGAGCACGCCGCCTCGCCCAACTACGCCCGCCGCGTCCGCATCGAGTGGCGCATCCTCCGCGCGCTCGAGCGCGCAGGCCACATTCGGCCCCTCTGCGGACGCGCGTGGACGCGGGAGCAGCTGCTCGCCGAGGCCTTCGCTTCGGAGGAGCCTCCACGACCAAGACGCGGTCACCTCGTGCTCGTTGTCGACCGCGGCGCGCGCGGTGACGCCGACACGGCGGTGTAGCTCCCGTGCTCCTGGACCGTCCGCCGGACCGACGGGGCGGGACGCTACGCGCGATCGGCGCGGGACCCGCACCTCCGCGACGCTTCGCCCAGGTGCACCCCTGCGCAGGCGCTCATCGTCCCGCGGGGTGATGGTCACACGTCGACGGCCTCGTAGCTTCGACCGGATGCGCAACGAGCGACTTGCTGCCTGGGCCGCGTGGGCGCTTGCCGCGTGCAGCCCCGCCGCGTGGGGGCAGACGGACGGCTTCCGCGAGCAGATCGCCGACCGGTGCCGAACCGAGAGCGGCTGCGAGCAGGCGGCGATCGACGCGCGGCGGCGCATCGCCGACTGCGAGCCGAACGCGATCGGCAAGATTCGATGCCGCGACGCCGACGCGGACCTCGACGAGGTCCAAGCGTACCTTCGTCGCTACGCGGAGAAGCACCAGGAGGACCAGCGACGAGAGCGACTCGCCGAGGAGCGCACGTGGCAAGAGCTCCAACGTGAAGAGAGTGCGCGCCGCGAGGCCGAGGGACGAGCGCGCAGACTCGCCTCGGAGATGAGCTCGGCGCTCCGCGACTGCGAGCGCGCCATGGCGCTTGCGCCGTGCGACCGGCTCGCGACCTTCGACGACGACGTTCGCGTCTCGTGTCTCACCGATTGCGCGCTCGCCGTCGAGCGGGCGAAGGTGAGCACGTACACGCGCGCGGTCCGCGAATGCATCGACGGCGTGGCCTCGTCGCTCGGACAAGCGAAGCCGGACTGCCGCTTTGTGCTGCCCGACAGCGCCACCGATGACCTCGCCGATCGGCGCGATGCGTGCATCGCCGAGTGCGGCGAGCAGGCGAAGCCCATCGTCGCGCAAGCTCGCGCCGCGGCTTCGCCTCCCCCGACCCCGAAGGCCTCCGGCGCGAGCAGCCGTTCCCGAGGTAGCGGCGGCGGCACACGAGCGCTCTGCTGCGACGGAACTCCGTCGCCGACGTGCGGTTGCGGGGGCGGCCGCGGATGCTGCTCCCACCACGGCGGGGTCTGCGGATGCACGAACTAGTCGGGACTCGTCGGTCAGCGGGGACGTGGTTGGTGCTTCGCGTAGAGCTTCCGCGCGACGTCGCCGGTGAAGGCGCCGTGCTTCATTGCAGCATCGTAGAGCGACCGGTAGCGCCATTCGATGACGTCCACGTAGCGTTCGATCACGTCGGGCGAGAAGCTCACGCGGGCCGACAGTTCGGCCTCCTCGCGCTGCACGGCCCGCAACGCGGCCTCGGCGCCCGCGACGCGGAGCTTGTCGGCCATGATGTCGATGTAGGCCGCTTCGCAGATCGACTCGGCTACCGAAGGGTTGAGCACGCCATACTCCACGAGGAAAGCGCGTCCCCACGTGAAGCACTGGGGGGACGAAACGTTCTCAGGATCCGCGCTCTCCCAATCGCGCATCCTCTCTTGGAGGAGCAAGGCGAGCCGCACGCGCTCCTCGAGCTGCGCGTGGTCGGCGGGCGAATTGTGAAGCCGGTCCCAGAGCCCCATTCGTGAAGGGTAGCTTCAGCGTGCGCCGAGCGAAGCTCGGTCACCGGCGGTTTACCGAGGAAGGTAGTCGAGTCGACGCGTCGACGCGTCGAGCGCCCGGACCGCCAGCGCACGATGGTCGCCGGTCTCGATGCAATCGACGACGCGTTCGACAGCGTCGAGTAGCTCCCCGAGCGCGGCGCGCTCCTCGTCGGCTTCGATGCGCCCAACGCGACGCCGCTCGTAGATGAGCCGCTCGCGTTGCTCAGGAACGTTCGGCAGCTCGCCTCCGAGGGCTCCGGCGCGAACGCTCGCCGCGTAGGCGGCGACGGCGGCGACGGCGGCGGGTGAACGCATGCAGGTCTCTCCTCCCGACACGCGCGTCCGTCGCGCGTCCACCTGGAGTCTACAAGTCGACGTGGCCCCGCACCGCGCGAAGCCGCCATCGCTCAGGGAAGATGCGCGAGAAACCAGCACTTACGAGCAACCGCTTGAGCGCATGGTGTCAGGCCGCTGCAGGACTGCTTGCGCGTTCAGGGCCCATCGGTTATCGATAAACCATCCTCCGCGTTAGTAGCAACGCGCAACCGCGAGCGCGCGTGACGCGAAGGAAGCATCGTCGCACCGGGGCCTTCTCCTCGACGATGACATAGCCCTCGGCGGGGCTCCGCTAGTGAATGCTGCCGAAGCCTGAGCGACGTGGTGCCGTCGCCCTTTGACCTCGAAGAGGTGCAAGGTGGCTCGGAAGTATGGCGTAGCGGCTTCGGCCGCGGTTCGTCGCGAGGTATCGCGGCTCGTTCGTGAGTTCGGCATCGGCGAGACCGCGCAGCGGCTCGGCGTAGGAACCGCATCGGTTGGTCGCGTCGCGAGCGGAGCCGCCGTCTTGCGCTCGACCCTCGCGCTCGTCGAATCGAAGCTTTCAGCTGCCCAGCAGCTCTCGTCCGACTCGCAGCCGCGCACGGCTGCCTGACCCCAGAAGCCGAACGGCTCGCTGGGACCGGGCAGGACCGCGCGAGCCGCTCGAGGAGCACGAACTTGAATGCTGTAGCACGTCCTCCGGACTTTGCCGCGATCGCCGACGCCCTCGACGCGCAGGCGAGCGCACTCACCGTCGTCGCTTCCGCTCTCCGCGCGGGCGCCGTCGCGTCCCCGCGCCTTCACGAGCTCCGGCCCGTCGCGGCGCTTGCTGACGAGTGGGGCCTCGAGCGGAAGGGCCTCGAGGCCGTCATCCGCGCAGCGAAGATCGCGACGGTCAAGATCGGTCGCAAAACATGCGTCCGGCCCGCAGACGTCGTCGGCGCCGTCGAGAAGATGCCCGCGCCGAAGAAGGCGAAGCCGAGCGCGGGCGCCGCAACCGTCGACGCCGCGAACGCGTACGCCGAGCTAGTCGCGACGGGCACGGGCGGACGACGGGGGCGCCGATGAATGCGCGCAGTGACTGGGCTCGCCGCTGGCTCAGGGCGATGCGGAACGTTGTGCTTTTGACGTCGCGTCTGCGCCACGAGGGACGAAGCCCAGAACAGATCGCGACGATCGCGCGAGACCCTCTCAAGGCCCTCACGCTCTCAGCGGACGCGGCGTTCATGGGTGACGTGCGCGAGCTTCAAGAGCTCGTCGAGGACGCTGAGCGCGGACTCGCAGCTGTCGAACGCTTCTTGGAGCCGAGGGAAGAGAAAGAGAGCCGCCCGTCATGACGACCAAAGCGCGAGGGGCGCTCCGCTCCGAGCCCGCAAACGATAACTGGCGCGTCGTACCGCTCCCCGAGATGCGAGCGGCCATCGCGGAAGCGCTGCGTCGTCGGCGTCACCGTCTCTGCGACATTGCAATTTGCGGGATTGCCCACCGGCACAACGTGTTCCCCGACGAACTCCTCGAATGGCTGTTCTCCGCGAAGCCGCGGGCACGCGCGCCCGGAATCAAGCTCGCAGTCCGGGCGACGGCAGCGGTGCGTGTGGAGACGAAGAAGGGCTACGCGGCATGAGCCACGGCCCCACGGACAGCGCTTCGCCCCTGACGCTCGCGGAGGTGCTTCCCACGGTCATCGCGCGGCTCGGGCACCCGCCGGCGTGCAGTGGCTGCGACGCGGAGCAGCTCGTCGAGCTCGATGCGTTCACGCTCTACTGCGCGAGATGTGACCTACGCGTCGGCGTAAACGACCTAGTCAAGAAGCTGCGCGTCTTCAAGCCGCTCCCTCGACGGCCTCACGCTTCGCAGCCTGCCCTCGAGTCGAACGTCGCGCCGGTTATCCCGCTGCGTCCGGAGGACGACGGAAGAGCGCTCATCCGCGTGACCGAGGACATCTGCGAGGTCGTCGACGTCGGCGTCGGCGCGCTACGGACCGACCTCGAGGTCTATCAGCGGAGCGGCGCCCTCGTTCACGTCGTGCGCATCGCCGAGAGCGAGAGCGACGCGGCGAAGCTCCTCGGCAGTCCGCAGATTCGGACGATGGCGCACGCAACACTGCGCGAGCGGCTGGCGAAGGTTGCGCGCTGGGTGAAGTACGACGGCCGATCGGGCGGCCTCAAGCCATGCGTACCTCCGAACGACGTCGTGAACGCGCTCGCCGAGCGCGGGCAGTGGAAAGGCATCCGGCCGCTCGTCGGCATCATCGAGGCGCCGTCTCTCCGACCGGACGGCAGCGTCATCCAAAGCGAGGGCTATGACCCGGCGACAGGGTTTCACCTGCTCGGCGCCGGCGCCTTCCCTCCGATCGCGGACCGGCCCACGCACGAGGATGCGAAGAAGGCGCTCGCCGAGCTCGCCGAGCCGCTCCGTGACTTCCCCTTCGCAAGCGAGCCGCACCGGAGCGCGACGATCGCGGCGATCCTCACGCTCGTCGCCAGGCCGGCGATCATGGGAGCGGTCCCCGCCTTTCTCTTCGACGCGTCGACGCGCGGATCGGGCAAGACGCTCCAGGCGGACGTCGTCGCCATCATCGCGACGGGCCGCGAGGCGGCGAAGGCGGAGTACCCGGCGACGGACGAGGAGCTCGCGAAGGCCCTCGGCGCATTCGCGCTGCAAGGCGCGGCGCTCGTCGCCTTCGACAACGTCGTGCGCCCGTTCGGCGGCGGCCCGATCGACCTCTGCCTCACGGCCGGCGACGCAGTGCAGTTCCGCATCCTCGGACGCAGCGAGGCGCCCGCGCTCCGCTGGCGCGCCCTCCTGCTCGGCACCGGAAACAATATCCAGCTCGTCGGCGACACCGCGCGACGCGTGATCTTCTCCCGCCTCGAGCCGTCTGAGGAGTCGCCGGAGGACCGCAGCGGCTTCCGCATCGCGAACCTCCGAGCCTGGGTTCGCGAGCACCGTCACCGGCTCGTCGTGGCCGCGCTGACGCTGCTCCGCGCGTGGCACGTCGCGGGTCGGCCTGGCGTCGGCACGAAGTCCTGGGGCAGCTTTGAGGCCTGGGCTGCGCTCGTCCCGCCCGCGCTCGTCTGGGCAGGCGCCGCGGACCCGATGGCTGCCCGCCCGTCGGGCGATGCCGTCGTCGAACCGGAGAAGGCCGCGCTCGCGACGCTGCTCGAGGAGCTCCCGCGCCTCGCGGGCGACGGCGGTATCTCGGTCCGCAACATCGTGCAGGCGCTCTACCCGAGCGCGAAGCTGCCGGCTGGCCCGCCGGACGGGTTTGAGAACCTCCGCGAAGCGGTAGAGCTGCTGACGAACGCGCCGCACGGGAAGACGCCTTCGCCCGCGCGACTCGGCTACGTGCTCCGCAACGCTCGTCGCCGGAACATCGGCGGGCGCTGCCTCGATGCCCGCGTCGGCCACGGCAACACGTTGAAGTGGAGCGTCGTTGCCGTGCATCCCCCCCATCACCCCCATGGCGCTCACGCCGAGGCTCTCCCCGGTGGTGATGGTGGTGATGGGGGCATTGTTTCCCCTTACGCGAAGAAACTGTCAGACGGGGAATCCGTAGTGGATTCTCAGGGGCCGCGGGCGGAACGTGGCCTCCGTCACCACCATCCCCACCATGACGAGGGCGAGGTGGGCTTGGACATGGCCGATGGCCTCCTCGGCGACTGGGGGTTCGAGTGACCCGCCGCGCCACTCGCGCGTGCGGTCATGCGCCCGCGCGCGCGTCATGGGCTCCCACGGCTCAGGACGGCGGCACCGTGCCCGCCGCCGTGCTGGGGAACGCCCCGCAGCGTCACGCGCGCGCGTACACGTCATGGGGTGCCACGACCGTCAGGTTGAGCACGGCGCCGACGAGCTCGCCGTCGTCGTCCTCATCCGGCACTGGCTGGAGCTCGGGCGTCAGTGGGTGTGGCGCGCTCGACGTAGCCGGCGCCCCGCGAGACACGACTCTCCCGGCTCTCGCGCGCGCGCGCGGAGAAGCGGGCGACCGCCGCCGAGACCACGCGGCGCGCCTCCCGTGCGCGCGCGGGCGAGTTATGGGGTGCCACGGCCGCGTGCGGGAAGGCGGGACGCGATGACCTCCTCGGCCGCCGCTCTCCTCGCCGAGACGGAGCAGTTCCTCGCCGGCCTGACGCGGCGCGCGTCCGCTCCGACGCCGTCGTCGCCCCCGTGGGCGACGTGGCGCGAGCGCATCGAGCTCTCGCCGGACCACGACGCCTTGCTCAAGCACGAGCTCGCACACGCGACCGGACAGAGGCGCGCCGAGCTCGAGCGCATCCTCGAGCACGTCGCCGCGACTCCTACCCACGCGCTCTTGCTCGAGACGTTCCTCGAGCGCGGCGTGCGGGACGGGGTTCACGCGCCTCGGGAGAAGGCGCCTCGGATGCGCGACCTTCCGCGCTGCGGAGCTCGAGCGCGCTCTCGCGGCGGCGCGCCGTGCCGCATGCCCGTCGTCTGCCGCCGTGACGTGCTCGGCCGCGTGATGCTCGCCGATCGGTGCCGACTCCACGGCGGCCTGAGCACGGGACCAAAGACGCTTGAGGGTCGTGAACGCTGCGCACGAGCGGCGCGCGAGCGCTGGGCGCGGTGGCGAGAGGCTCGCGCTGTCTCAGCCGATTTCGAATCCCGAAAGGAGGAACGGTAGCGATGCAAGAGCGACCCGACATGAACACGGACCGGACGGTGTGTGTTCAGCCGAACGGCGACGGGGTGCGTCACGAGACGGCCCCTGACGACGCTTCGCATCACGCACACCCCTGCCCGTCCCGCGATGCCCGCGGCGGGACCTTGGGCGGTCCCGCGTGTGCGCTGCAACCGACCGAGCTCCCCGGCGCCGCGGACGCGCGCGCGCTAGTCACCCCGCCCGCGCTTGGGGCGGAGCTCCGCGACGTCCTCGAGCTGCTCGGCCCCGACGAGCTCCGCGTGGTGCGCTTCATTGCCGAGCGGCTCCTCGCCGGACAGGAGGCCTACGGCCCGCTCCGCCTCGCGACCGACGCCCGAGACTGGCGGCGCGAGCGTGACGAGGAGCTCGCCGACGCTGTCGTCTACTCGGCCTGCGAGTCGCTGCGGCGCGACCTCGGAGGCGGACGATGACACGGGGGGCGGCTCGGTCCTTCGGACGCTCGATGCTCCCGTCGGAGCGCCCGGCGCCCCCGTGGGGCGCGACGTGCCGCGTCTGCGGGCTCGCGGCGGCGCAAGGCGCGCCCGTGCTCTTTCGCGCCTGGGGCGTCGACTACGCACACGTCGCCTGCGGCTGGCTCCGCCCCGACGAGCTCGAGCCGCACGAGCTGGCGGGCGCGGAACTCCGAGCGCGCGCGTGGGAGTGGGCTTGCCCGAGCTGCAAGGGCGTCGTCGTCGCGCTCGCGCGTCCGGCGGAGGGCGTCGATCTTCGGTGTCCGTCGTGCGCAGCTCCCTCTTCGAGGAGGGCCACGCCGTGACGCCGATTCCCTTCACGCGATTCTGCGGCGGCGTGCTGCGCGCCATCTTCGGCGAAGGCGACGTCATCCCAGCCGAGGCGCGCGCTGTCCTCGTCGTCGTGTGGGGTAAGCGATGACCGCGCGCATCTATGGATTCGATCTCGACAAGCGAGGAACGGAGCTTCTCACGAAGCTCGAGCACCTCTTCATTGCCGACGGCGTCTCCGATCTGAGGACGATGGCGTACATCGCACACGAGTTCTTCATCGACCGCGGTCTCGTCGCGCCTGTCGACGAGCTCCTCGAGACGTTCGCCGGCTTCTTTCCCAATATCGATGCCGCCCGGCACGTGCTCACCTCGCCTCTGCCGGCTGGGCACGTGCGCATCGTCGTCCTCTGCGAGGACGCGGTGCGCTTCGCGCAGCTCCCGATCGTCCCACTCGCCCGAGGTGGCGCGTGCTGATCGAGGCCGCGACGCGGCTCGCAAGGTGCCAGAAGTGCCAGCTGGTCGGCGCGGGACTTAGGACTGAGGACTTACCGCGACATCATGGCCGCATGGTCCAACAGCCCGTGAGCGACGAGCTTGTGTGTCGGATCTCCGACCAGGCCCGCGCGCACCCACGCTCCGTCATGCGAAAGCTGCTCGGTCTGCCCGTCCGTGGGCGCGTCTCCGAACGGATCGAGTCTGCGATCGCCAAGTGCATGCAACCACCGACCGCTGGAGAGGAGAACGGCCATGGCTGACAGCTACGACACCCTCGCGAAGCGACTTGGCCTTCCGATCGCCAGCATCCCGAACTGGCGCGCGGCGGCCGGCGCCCCCGCCGCGCCCTCCTACGAGGGCGTAACCTTGCAGGGGATGATGCCGCCCGCGCCGGCGCCGGCCGGTCCCCCTCCGCCGCCCGCGCCCTCCTACGAGGGCGCGACGCTCCAGGGCATGGCGCCCACGGCGAGCGGGCTCTCTCTCGCCGATCCTCCGAAGGCCGCCGCGCCCCCGAAGATGCGCCTCGCGACGGGCGACAACGTCTCGACGGCGCCCGCCGCCGTGAAGCCGAACGTCATGGCGCAGATGCAGCAGGTGGCGAACAACAGCGACGCGACCAAGGGCCACGTCAAGACGGCGCTCGACGAGGACGAGCGAAAGAAGAACCTCGAAGGCGCTACGTTCGCCGGCGGCGCCGCGGGCGGCGTGGCGAATCCGTACGGCGGCGCGCCGGTGATGGTCGACAAGGGCGGACGGCGCGCTCAGAGCTGGCAAATCAACGAAGGTCTCGACCTCGGCACGCAGGCGTCGGAGGCGGTGGGGAGCGCCGACGAGCGCAACCGCGCCGCCGCGGGCCTCGACTTCATGGCTGGCCAGAAGGCCGCGGACTTCGAGCGCGGCTACCTCGAGCGCCACGCGAAGGCCTCGGAGAAGTTCGCCGCCGAGGAGTCGGCGCGCACGCAGAAGTATGCCGAGCAGGTCGACTCGCACATGGCGAAGCTCGACGATCTCCGCGCGCAGATTCGCGAGGCGCAGGTCGACCCGTTCGGGGGCATGAACGCCGGCGTCGCGCGCATCGGCCAGGCGATCGCCATCGGGCTCGGCGCGTTCGCGAGTAAGCGCGGCGAAAACATGGGGCTCGACGCGGTCAAGCACACCATCGCTACGAACCTCGGGAAGCAGGAGGAGGACCTCAAGAAGCTCGAGCGCGGAGCGAAGGGCGAGATGAACTTCCTCGGGCAGCTCAAGCAGCAATACGGCGACGTCGGCGTCGCGCGCGAGGCCGCGCGCATCGCCTACCTCGAGCAGGCGAAGGTCGAGCTCGCAAAGAACCTCGGCGATCCTGAGGTGGCGGACCCGAGGCTCCTCGCGGGCTACGAGCGCCTGCAGGCAAAGCTCGACGACGAGCTCGTCAATCGCACGGCGCACTTCAAGGCGATCACCGAAGACCGTGTCGTGCGTCACGACGTGAACGCGCAGCCGAAGTACATCGGCGGCGCGGGCATCGGCAAGGAAGCGCGCGGTGACGCGAAGTGGCTCTCGGAGAAGTACGAAGCCGCCGGCGTTCCGGCGGCGCTCGCGAACCTCGAGGGTGTCGACCAGATGATCGACACCTTCGGCGACGGCGACATCCCCGGCATCGGCCCCATCGTCGGCAAGGTCCCGGACTGGCTCATGCCGGACCGCGCCGTCGCCGGCCGCCAGGCCGTCGCCGCCGTCAAGAATCGCGTCCGCAAGAGCATCGCCGGCGCGAGCCTCACCGACGGCGAGAAGGTCGAGCTGAACAAGGAGCTCGAGGGCGCCGGCGACGCGGGCTCGCTTCGTCGCGCCCTGCAGAACGTCCGCCGCTCGCTGCATCACCAGCAGCGCAACATCGCCGCCGGCGCGAGTCCGGAGGGGAACATGCTCTACAACCTGCAGGGCGGGAGCGTGAAGAGCGTTCCGCTCGACAAGCCGACGACGCCCTACGTGCGCGAGGCGAAGTGACGTCCAACGCACCGCTCGGGTGCGCGCGTCATTTTGTTGTTCATTTGTTTGACAAAACAACCACACATGCAAATGCTTTTCCTCATGACGAAGCGCGCTCGCCCCGGTTCCTCCTCCACGGCCATCGCCTACCTCCGCGTGTCGACCGACGAGCAGCGCCTCGGCCCCGAGGCGCAGCGCGCGGCCATCGAGTCGTGGGCGGCTCGGGAAGGCGTCTCCGTCATCGCCTGGCACATCGACGCGGGCGCTTCGGGGGCCGCGGCCATCGAGGCCCGTCCGGCGCTCTGCGCGGCGCTGGCGGCCCTCCGCGAGCACGGGGCGGGCGTCCTCGTCGTCGCGAAGCGGGACCGCGTCGCCCGTGACGTCGTCGTCGCCGCGACCGTCGAGCGCGCGGCCTCGCACGCGGGCGCGCGTCTCGTCTCGGCGGACGGGACGGGTAACGGCGACACGCCCGCCGATGCGTTCATGCGAACTGTCATCGACGGCGCAGCGGCGTACGAGCGCGGCCTCATCCGCATGCGCACGAAGGCCGCGCTCGCGGCCAAGTCGGCGAAGGGCGAGCGGACCGGCGAAATCGCGTACGGCTACCGGCTCGCCACGGACGGCGTGCGGCTCGAGGAGGACCCGGCCGAGCAGGGCGTCCTCGTCGCCGTGCGTGAGCTCCGCGCCGCGGGACTCTCGCAGCGCGCGATCGTCCGGGAGCTCGAGGCGCGCAGCCTTGTCTCCCGCGCGGGCGGGCCGTTTGGACAGACGCAGGTAGCCCGGATGCTCGCGAGGGCCGGATGACGGCGACCGGCGACCTCGCCCGCGTGCGGCGCGCGCTCCGGGGCCTCGACGCCCTCGTGGCGCGCTTTCCGCAGCTCCGCGGCGAGGCGGCGCGCGAAAGACTGCGCAAAAACTTGGAATCTCACGCAAGAGGAGAGCACCGTGCAAGCAGCAGAGATGCCCCCGAAGAAGAAAGCGAGCGAGCGACGCGAAGCGCACCTCGGCATCCGACTCACGGAAGCCGAGCAGAAGCGCCTGAACGACGTTGCGCGCCTCTTCCCGGCGATGCCGAAGAGCCAGCTCGTGCGCGTTGCGCTGATGGCGGGCCTCGACGTCATCGAGCGCGAGGGGATCACGCTCGCTCCGCAGAAGCCGCGACGCTGAGCGAGCAAGTCGGCCCTCGGCCCTCGGCTCCCTGTCCGTGCTCTCGTCGGGCACGCGAGTCCGGCCCCAGGCCATCCCGAACATAGGTGCGCCCCGAGTGCAGCAACACTCGAGGCGCCGTCGTCCGTTCCCCAACCATCACGAAGGAGTCGAACATCATGAACCTAGCGCAGAAGCTCGAACAGTGCCCGTCCAACCGCCGAGCCTGGCGAACGCTCGCGCCCGGCGGAGGCCATTCCGTCGCCGCGCTCGCGACTGCGGCCCACGCCGCAGTCGACGACATCACCGCCCTCAACGCTTCCACCGAGGCGAGCGGCCTCCGCACCATCGTGCACTTCAATCCCGGAATCGATCGCACGCTCGGCGCGAGCTACGGCATCACGGTCGAGCGCTCGGCCCCGATCCCGAACTCACTTCCCGTCGAAGCGACGAGCGACCTGCCCGCCGACTGGCACGAGCTGACCGAGGGCCTGTATGCGCTCCTCGACACGTGGCGGGGGCGGCGGCGAGAGCATCCTGCGATCGCCGCGGTGCACGCTGTCCTCGAGAAGCTCGGGCAGTGCGTCGCCACGTTCGACGGTCAGCTCGCCTCGGAGGGCTACTCGCCGAGCGGCTTCATGCTGGACGGATGGTGGAACGCAGACGAAGACGAGGCCGTCCTCGTACTTCGTCGCGTCCCGAAAGAGTCGATGACGCCCACTTCTCCGGGCCGCACGGACGCGGATGCGATTCACGCGCGGCGTCAGCTCCTCGCCGCCGAGAGCGGCTGAGGGCGACGATGCCGACTCGACTCGACATCATCGCTTGGACCCTCCTGGGAGTGCTCGAGAGAGGCATTCCGCCCGAGAGAGTCGGTTTCGTCTACAAGCAACGGGGCGGCGCTCTCGACGGCCTCGAGGAGCTCGTCGAACGAGAGACGCGCGAGCTCGCCGATGTCGAGGCAAGACGGCTCGAGAAGAAGCGCGGGTGCAAGCTCGTCTTCGTGCGTGAGCACAAGGCGCCGCCCGCGACACCTCCGCCCGCGACACCTGCGCGACCGAAAGCCGTCTCGGAGAAGCGGCCGGCTCGCGCTCGCGCTAGCAAGCCAAGTGCGAAAAGCGCGAGGTCGACGCGGGCGACGAAGACGAAGACGAAGACGAAGACGACGCGGAGGAAGTAGGGATGCCTCGGAAGCGAAGCGGGACGTTCGAGCGCTGGCCCACCCCGTGGCCGTCGGGTGCGCCTCGCTTTCGCTTCCGCCTGCGGCTCGCAGATGGGACGAAGACGAAGCACTACGACGTCGAAGAGGGCCTCGATGAGAAGGAAGCTCGCGCGCTCGTCGTGCTAATGCAGGCGCAGGAAGACGCACGAGGCGGCCTGCTCGAGCAGAAACGCGCCGGGCAGCGCGAGGCCGCGCGCGAGCACGGCGTGCCTTGCGAGGGCGAGACCGCCGACGCATGGCACGAGCGCTTCCTCACCTCGCGTGAGGGCAAGGTTGGCAACGTGAAGGATAGCCGCGGGCGCTGGCGAAAGTGGGTCAGTAAGACACCCGTGCGCGGCGGGACGACGACCTTCGGCGAGCTGCCGATGGCCGCCGTCGCGCGCGACGACATCGAGGCCGTGCGCGATGGGCTCGACGACGCGATCGCGGCGTTTCGTGAACATGGGCGCGCCAAGAAGCGCGACGAACGCCGGCTCATGCCGAAGGCGGCGCAGAACGTGTGGACGGTCGTAACCACCGCGTTCAAGCAGGCGTGCGCGGCGAAGCGCGCGACGGCTCTGCGTGTGCGCGAGGACAACCCGTGCGCCAACGTCCAGCCGCCCGAACAGGGCAGTTCGCGCCGCAAGACATGGATCTACCCGAACGAGTTCCTGCAGCTCGTTTCGTGCGAGGCCGTGCCGCTCGAATGGCGCGAGCTCTATGCCGTCGCTTGCTACCTCTACCTGCGGCCCGGCGAGCTCTTCGAGCTCCGGCGAAAGGACGTCGACATGGATCTCGAGACGGTCTCCGTCTCCCGCGCGTGGGATTGGGAGGAGCGCGCGGTGAAGGCGCCGAAGACGCGCAACGGCGTCCGCGAGGTGCCTGTCCCTGCAGCGCTGGTCCCGCTCCTCGCCCGGCTCTGCGAGGGCAAGGGCCCCGAGGACAACATGCTCCCCATCATGGCGCGCTCCGGCGAGAACAAGGGTGCGGGGATGCTTCGCGAACACCTCGAGCTCGCCGGCGTCACGCATCCACGGCTCACCGAGGACAGCGCGACGAGGATGCGCGTGGGCTTCCGTTCGTGGCGGGACACGGGCATCACGTGGTCGGCCATCGACGGCGTCGATGTGCACAAGCTGCAGCGTCGCGCCGGCCACGACGACATCAACACGACGCTCGGCTACGTGAAGGAAGCCGAGGACCGCGAGAAGCTGCACGGGAAGGTGT
Organism: Labilithrix sp.; assembly: GCA_019637225.1. GTDB lineage: Bacteria > Myxococcota_A > Polyangia > Polyangiales > Polyangiaceae > Labilithrix. The sequence continues at coordinate 19,578 of JAHBWC010000038.1, read as the reverse complement.
TCCCCGCCCTGCCCAACGAGCTCGTTTGGCCAAGCTTTTGGCCAAACGAAAAGGCCTCAGCTGGGAAAAGCCGAGGCCCTGTAGTGCCGGAGGAGGGAGTTGAACCCCCGACCTAGCGCGTATGAAACGCCCGCTCTAACCAACTGAGCTACTCCGGCGGTCGGGTCTTATGGCTGAAGGAGGAGCGATCTAAACCGGCGGCTGCCTCTTGGCAAGCGCCGTGAAAACTCGCCGCTCTTCCGGCCCCGAGCGACCGCGGCGCCTCGCGCGCGAGCGCCGCGGCCGCCTCGATTGTGTCCGGGAGGACCGGACGCGTTCGCACCGAGGGACCGAGCTGGGCGAGGATCGCTCGCTGCCGCCACCGGCGGCGCGCTCGCCGTCGACGACACGGACCGCTCGACACGGACGGCTACGTGAGCATCAGCTATCGTATCCTCATTCCGGAATCGAGTTGGAGTTCAGCATCGTGATGAGTTCGTCTCGCGCCTGGTTCGGTCTCGGATGTCTCTGCCTCGCGCCGGCGGTCGTCGCCGTCGCGTGCTCCAGCTTCAGCCAAGCGGACGCGCCGGAGGCGGAGGCCGGCGCGCCGGATACCGCGCCGGCCGATGCCCCCACCACAGGCGACGCTGGCCCCGACGCCTCCACGCGCACGTGTACGGCGGAGGGGGTCTGCGAGATCGCGACCGGCGAGGTCAACGCCGACGAGATCGTCGCCGACGAGGACCATGTCTTGTGGACCACCGCGAAGATCGGGACGGGCCTCGTCCGCCACGTGGCGCTTGGCGGCGGCGGGGTCTCTTCGGGCCCGGCAGAAACGCTGGCCGGACCCGACGATCTCCCCCACAGCCTGCACCTGTACGGCCCCCGCTTCTACTACGCGACCGGCGTAGCCGTGCGCTTCGGGACCACTGCCGACGGTGCGGACGGCGGCACGCGACCGGCCATCCCGTCGAACACCGCGCCGGTGGTCGCCGCGCTCCGCACATCGGACACGATGCTCGTATTGCGCGGCGACACGCTCGCATACTGCGCGACGCTCGCCGACTTCGGGTGTGGCGCGCGCCCTCTGGAAGAGCACAGCGTCACGATGCCGAAGGTGCTCGCGTCCGCGTCCGCGACCGCGGACGAGGTCTGGTACATCGCGGCGAATGGCATCTCCAAGGCGGCGAAGCCGACGTTCAACCCCACCATGAACTGGAACGTCGTCGGCGCGAGGTCGCTCGCCGTCGATGCTTCGCGCGTCTACTTCACGACCAACGCGACCAACGAGGTGCGCTCGAAGAGCGTGACCGCCAGCAACGCCAGCGCCTCGGCGGTGGTGGCCCTGGCCAGCCAGGCGCCGGGCGCGCTCGCCGTCGACTCGCAGCACGTCTACTTCACCGTCCCCGACGCGAACGTCGTCATGCGTGCGTCCAAGACCACAACGGACGGCGGCGCCGCCGAGGTGGTATTCGACAATGTCGTCGCCCCCCGCGGCATCGCGCTCAACGCGAAGTTCGTCTTCGTGACGCTGTCCGACGGGCGTGTCCTGTCACGCCCGAAGCCGCAGTGACCGACCTCTGACGTCGAGCGCGGCGGCGGCGCTCACTTGATGATGGGGTTCGCCGCGACGAAGGGCGCGCGGATGCGGAGCGTCGTGCGGCCCGCCTCCTTCAGCACCGCCGGGATGGGCTCGAACGGGCTCGCGCGGCGGATCGCGTCGGCGCAGTTGCGGTCGAACTCGTCGATCCCGCTCGTGCGGACCGGGGGCCAGGTGACCTTCGCGCTGCCGTCGGAGGCGATGGTGAACTCGAGGATGACGGTGCCCTGCTTCAACTCGAGCATCGCGCTCTTGGGGAAGGCGTTCGCCCAGAGGGGGTCGACCTTCGCGTGGACCTTCCGGAAGTACGGGACGAGCAGGGGATCGTTCGTGTTCCAGTCGACGAGATCGCCGTCGCCGGAGCCGAGCGGCTTGGCGACCGAGCCGCGCCCGACCGGGCCGCCGCCCGCGCCGGGGTCGGGAGCCGGCGAGGCCGAGCCTCCCCTGCCCGCGCCGGCCAGGCCGCCGGCGACGCTCGCGTGGATGAGGCTCTGGACGGTGCTCGCCACCTCCTGATCGCTGTCGACGGTGTCGTTCGGGCGTCCGTTCCAGATGCCCGGAATGGTCGGCGCGCCTTCTGCGACCGCAGGGCGCGCGCGGGCGACGCGCGCGGCCTCGCGGTGATCGGCGCCCGAGCGCCCGTCGCGAACGCCGACGCCGGGGCTGCCGAAGAGCTGACCGGCGCGGTCCGCGCCGGGCGACGACCCAGGCGCCTGCTCGTCGGGAGCGCCGCTGCCGACGTGACCGCCGAGGACGGCCGGCGCGCCGGCGATCCGCGAGCCCCGGCTCGGATCGGCGGGAGAGTCGGGGCGACGCTCGGGCCGCTCGCCCTTGCCGGTCGCGAGGAACGTGAGCTCCATCGGGTGCGTCGTCGCGCGGCGGTCCTCGTGCGTGGTCCGGCGCGACGCCGTCCGGAGGCGCTGGACCTGATCGCGATCGAGGCGGCTCGTCGGATCGGGATCGAGCTTCATCTCGTCGTTCATCGCGGCGAGGTTCGTCGCGCGCGCCCCCGCGACGTCCCCGCCGGAGCCCGGCGAGCCGGTGTCGAGACGCGCGACCGTCGCGCCGCCGTAGACCGACGGCGCCGTGCCCTCGGGAATCACGTCGCGATCGGCGACGAGCGTGCCCTCTGCGACGCCCGGCAGCTCGATCGCGATGACCGCGGTCGGCGCCTCGACCGCGCGACGCTCGGCCTCGCGTGCCTCCTTCGCCGCGAGGGAGCGGTAGGCGATCCAGCCGACGCCGCCGACGGCGATCAGGTGCGCGACGAGCGAGCCGACGATCGACCAGGAGGCCTTCGCGGGGCCGCGGTGTCTACGTTGCTCCACCAAGGTGTCTACTCTCGAGCGTACGTCATCGGGCCGGGGTCGCCATCGTTGGACGGACGACGCCCACAGCCCATGTAAGCACACAGAGTGGGCGGCGCAGCTCAGCCGGACGCGAACGTCCTGCGGAACCTTCGCTCGGCGTTCTCCGAGGTCGCCTCGCAGAGGGCCTCGAACGGCACGCCGCGGAGCTCCGCCACGCGACGCGCGGTGTGCACGACGAACGCCGGCTCGCACGGCTTGCCTCGCAGCGGCACGGGCGCGAGGTACGGGCTGTCCGTCTCGACGAGGATGCGATCGATCGGCGCCCAGCGCGCGACGTCCTGGATCGCTGCGGAGCTCTTGAAGGTCACGATCCCCGAGAACGAGATGTCGAAGCCGAGGTCGAGCGCGCGCTCGGCGAAGGCGCGGTCCTCGCTGAAGCAGTGGATGATGCCGCCGACGTCGCGCGCGCCTTCGCGCTCGAGGACGTCGAGCGTGTCGGCCGGCGCGCTCCGCGTGTGGACGACGATCGGCTTCTTGACCTCGCGCGCGAGGTTCACGAGGCGCGCGAAGACCTCGCGCTGCCGGTCGCGGGGCGAGTGGTCGTAGTGGTAGTCGAGGCCGATCTCCCCGACGGCGAGCGTCGCGGGCTCCTTCGCGAGCTCGGCAAGCTCGGCGTACGCCGCGTCGTCGAGCGTGACCGCGTCGTGCGGGTGGACGCCGACGGCGGCGCCAATGCTCTCGGGCAGCCGCTTCGCGAGCTCGACCGCGGCGCGCGCCGGGGCGAGATCGCGACCGACCCCGATGACGACGAAGCCGCGGACGCCCACGGCGGCGGCCCGCGCGAGCGCCTCGTCCGGCCCCGCGGGGAAGTACTGCGGATCGAGGTGGCAATGGGTGTCGATGAGCGACATGGCCCCGGTCTCGGGCATGCCCTATGGTACCGCCGGTGAGCGCCCTCGGCGAAGAACGCTTTCGCGAGCTGCTCGACGCGCGCGGCCTCCTCCGGCCGGGCGCGCTCGCGCCGCCCGAGCGGAGCGCCGTGTTCACCGTCTTCGCGCAGCGGAGCGACGCCGCGCTCGACATCGCGGCGCTGAAGACCCACGCGTCGCGCTTCTTCGACACCAAGCTCGGGCTCACCGTGGCCAAGAGCTACGTCGACGCGCCGCCCGCGAGCGACGCCGCGCGGATCGTGCTCGCGAGCGACGACGGCGCCGCGTCCGGGACGCGCCTCTGCTTCGGCCGACCGACCGACGCGGCCGACCGCGCCGCGGCGGAGGCCGCGGAGCGCGCCCAGTCCACCCACGGGATGGCGCTCCTCGCCCATCGCTGCCCCATGGTCTGGCTCGTCGTGCGCGAGTCGGATGACGATCGGGTCGCCCTCACGCTGGCGGCGATCCTGGCGAGCGCCCTGCTCGGGCCCATCCTCGCGCCCGCCGGCGACGAGCTCTTCGGCGTCCGCACCGCGCGCATGAAGCTCGAGGGGCGCCCGCGGCCGTACCGGTAGCCTTCGGCGTCCTCACCGCGCGCATGAAGCTCGAGGGGCGCCCGCGGCCGTACCGGTAGCGTCTCGGTCGCGAGCGCCGAGCCGAGCTACTGCGACATCGCCGCGCAATACGTCGCGTAGACGCGCCCCTTCGCCGTGCCCTCGGCGAACGTCGCCTCGACCTCGATCTCCGCCGACTTGCCGCCTTCGACCGCGACGATCGTGACCGTCACCGCGGTCGCCGTCGTGAGCGGCTTCGGCGTCGTGATCTGATCGCCCGCGAAGTCGATGAGCGAAACGCGGACGCCGTCGCTCATCGTGAAGCGCGCGCCGGGTGCGCCGTCGGGCACGCCGTTCACGATGAGCGTCCGCTTCGGCGTCTCCGTCTCCGGGCACGCCTCGACGCCGCCCTCGTGCGCCTCGAAGTATAAGGTCTCGCTCGCGCCCTCCTTCGTCACGCCGAACTGCGCGCGCTCGAGCGTGCGGGACACGTCGTTGATCTTCGCCTCCACGCGGGTCGCCTTCTCCGGAGCGGGGACGTCGACGCTCGCCTCCGCGTCGCCGGCACCAGCGTCCGTCGACTCCTCGCCGACGACCCCGCCGGCGTCGGACTCATCGCCGGACGTGGGCGTGGGCGCCGCCTCGTCCGTCGAGCAGGCGACGACGAGCGCGAGGGACAGGGCGGTGATCAGAAGAGCGAACGGCGCGCGCATGGCCCGACAGTCTAATCCAGCCGCGGGGCGCTCGCAGGTTCTCGCGACGCCGCTCCTCGCCGCCGGAAGAGCGCCGCGAGGATCGCGGCCCGCACGAGCCAGTCGGTCGTCGATCCCATCCAGACGCCGACGAGGCCGAGACCGGCGACGACGGTGAAGCCCCACGTCGCGGTGAGCCTCACGAAGACCGCGCCGAGGAGGCTCACGCCGAGCGCCTGCCGCGTCTTTCCGGCGCCGCGGAGCGCCTGCGCGAGCACGAGCCCGGTCGCCATGAACGGCTGCGCGACCGCGAGGACGGGCATCGCGGAGCGGCCGATCGCGATCACCCCCGCGTCGCCGGAGAAGATGGGCAAGATGACGTCCCGGAGCGCCAGCGCGCCAAGGCCGAACGTCGTCAGCGTGACGATCGCGTAGCGCGCGGCGATCCACGCGGCGCTGCGCGCCTCGTCCGGCTTGCCGGCGCCGAGCTTCTGCGCGACGAGCGCCGCGGCCGCGACGCCGAAGCCGTCCGCGGAGAGGAAGCAGATCGACTCCACGCTGATGAGCGACTGGTTCGCCGCCATCGCCGCGTCGCCGAGGCGAACGACGACGAAGGCGTAGACCATGAACCCCACATGGTAGATGACCCGCTCGGCGAACGCGGGGAGGCCGATCCGCACGAGCTGCCGCGCCTCCTCTCGAGCCGGACGCGAGCGAGGCGAGGCTGGGGCGTCCTCCCCCGCCGCGTCTCCGGCCCCGGGCGCCGCGCGGAGCGACACGGGACGGGAGCGGCTCGTCAACGCCAGCGTCGCGAGCGCGGCCTCGATCGCGAAGGTGATCGCCGTGCTGATGCCCGCGCCGCGCGCGCCCATCGCAGGGACGAGCCCGAACGCGCCGAGGATCAGCACGCGGTTCAGCCCGACGTGCACGACGTTGGCGACGACGCCGATGACGAGCGGCGTCCGCGTGTCGCCACCCGCCTGGAGCGTCGCGGTGGAGGTCGCCGCGACGAAGACGAGCGGCGACGCGGCGATCGTCACGCCGAGGTACGCGCGCGCCTCGGTCATCGCGGCGTCCGAGACGCTGCCGGTCACGAGCGGCAGCGCGGCGAGGACGAGCGGCGTGGCCAGCGCGAGCGCGACGCCGACACAGGCCGCCATCGCGAGCGAGAGCCACGCGACGCGACGCGCGCCGGCGGAGTCTCCCGCGCCGACGTGGCGCCCGACGCGCGCGATCGTCCCGACCTCGAAGGCGGCGAAGACGCTCCAGATCGACCACTCGAGCGCGCCGCCGATCTGCATCGCCGCGAGCGACGCCTCACCGTGCCGTCCGAGCATCACCCGGTCGACGACGAAGACGAGCGTCTGCAACAGCGAGTGCGCGATCGCCGGCACCGCGAGGCGGCGGACCTCGCGCGCCAGCGCGGCGCTCGCGGCGCGATCCCCGCGGAAGCTGCTCCGGAGCGTACTCAGGCGACGATCAGATCGCCGTAGCGCTTGCGGAGGAGCATGCTCGCGAGGTCGACGCCGCAGGCGTCGCAGTAGCCGAAGCGCGACGCGAGCCGGTCGAGCGACGCACGGGCCTCGCGGGCGCGGGCGCCGTCGAGCCCCGAGCCCTCGTCACGGACGAGGATGACGATGTCGCGGGCGATCTTCGCGACGTCGGTTCGCTTGTCGGCGAAGATCGCGTCGCGCAGACGCCGGAGGTACTGCGGGAAGACCGCGGCGGCCTCGACCTTCTGGCCGGGGTGGTCGATCGCCCAGGCGGCGATGGCGCTGATCATCTGCTTGCGCGCGTCCTCGGCGCCGCCCTTCACGTCGAGGAGGCGCTCGACCTCGCGCATCATCCCCTCGTCGGGCTCCTCGTAGTCGCCGGTCAGCCGGTTGCGGATGCGCTCCTTCTTGACCCAGACGCTGACGTGCTGGACGTAGCGCTCGAAGAGATCGTCGTACTGCTGGTCGTCGACGAGGCCGCTCGACGCGTAGAGCTCCTGCTCCCAGGCCGTGAGGAGCCGCGACGCGAGCGTCTCTCGGAACAGCTTCACGTCGTGGTAGCCGCCGGCCTGCGTGTCCTGCTGGAGCCACTCGAACTCCGCCTTGCGCATGCAGAGCTGGTCGATCTCGTCGAGCACGGCCAGCGGCGAGAGGCAGCGGTACGCGGTCGACTGCGCCGCGTCGAGCAAGACGCCGCGCATCTCGCGCGGGCTCGCGCCGATGCGCCCCTCGTAGATGGGGTACGAGTCGCTCTCTTCGAAGACCTCGCGCACGCCCGCGCGGAGGATCTTCTGCGCGTCGGGCTCGAGCCGCTCGGGCGCGCGCGCGGTGGCGAAGAGATCCATCTTCTCCACCGCGGTGAGCCCGGAGAGCGCGTTCGAGAGGGCGCGCGCGTACTTGTCCGTGTTGGGCTTGCGCATGCGCGTGAGCACCGCGAACTGCGCGGCCATCTCGGTCGCGTGCGGCGCCACGTGCCGGCGAATGTGCGGGACCACGTGCGTGTCGTAGATGCGCTGCTCGTGGACGGCGCTCCGCAGGTAGGGCGTGCGGACCAGCTCGAGGCGCCCGCGGAAGCTCGCGAACTCGGGGTGCTCGCGGAACGCGTCGAGGTGCAGCTCGTTGGCGCTGCCGGTCATCACGCAGTTGAGCAGCACGTTCTGCTGCGTGAGCGCGACCTCGCCCGTCTCGATCGAGAGCTGGAGGTACTTGAACGCGTCGAGCGGCCGCTTCAGGAGATCGCTGAACTCGAGCACGCCGCCTGCGGCGTCGACCAGCTCGCCCTTCGCCTCGTAGAGCGTGACCGCCTGGAGCGACGCCGGCAGCGAGGCGAGCGAGCGATCCATCGTGAGCTGGCGCTCGGCGGCGTCGACGCTCATCTGCGGGCCGATCGTGACGGCGCCGACGCGGTAGCGTTGCGACACGAAGTAGCGCTCGACCTGGACGTGCTTCAGCACCTCCGTGTACGAGCCGTCGTAGCTCGAGAGGAGCGCCTCGAAGACGGTCTGGCTCTTGTGCGAGAGCTCACCGCGCATGATCCAGTCGCTGAAGCCGTCGCTCACCGAGGCCTCGCCCTTCTGCTTCGCGAGACGCTCGAGCAGCCGCTGCCGCTCCTCGATCGGGATCAAGAACAGCGGGTGGTCGCGCACCTCGACGAGCAGCTTCGCGTCGATCTGGTCGTCGGGCAGGTGCGCGTACGTCCCAACCTGCGACGACGACTCCTTCTGACCGAAGCCGAGGCTTCCGCGCAGCGTCTTCGACGACGGGAAGACCCAGTTGAAGCGATAGAGCGCGCCCTGATCGAGCGTCGAGTAGTGCTCGAGGCCGCGCATCATGCACGCGACGATCGTGCTCTTCGCCGAGCCGTTCGGGCCGTGCAGGAGCACGAGCCGGTTCGGGCGCCCCTCGCGCACGAAGTTCGAGACGCTCCGGTAGATCTCCTCCTGGACCTGCTCTTGCCCGATCAGCGCGTGGTGGCTCTGCGACGGGTCCCAGGCGAGGTCGAAGAGGCGCCAGCGCGTGAACTTGCCCCAGGGCTGCTCCACGACGACGGTGCCGAAGTGGTCGAAGCAGTCGCGCAGGTAGCGGCTCGCGTCGCGCGCGTAGCGGACCGGATCGCTGCCGAAGAGATCGAGGTACTCCGAGAACGACAGGACGCGTCGTCCCTTCTGGAACCGCTTCTCGACGCTCTCCGCCACGGCCGCGATCTCCGCCGCGACGCCGTTCTTCTCGCTCTCCGTCTGGGGCATTTCCGGAGGTTACACCCAGACGGCAAGCGCGCACACCGGGCGCTCGACCTCAGCCAACCGGCTCGGCGGCGATCGAGCCGCGCATGCGCACAAAAGCAACGAAGCGGAGCTACCCCGTGGGCAACTCCGCTTCGACGGGCGCGCTTCGAGAGCGCGCGTCGCTCAGCTCACTTCACCGCGATGGCGATCGGTCCTTTGCACTGGTCGCCATTGCAGATGTACGCCTTCACGGTGCCCTCGCACTTGGCGCCCTTGAACTTGGCGGCGTGCTCGTCGACCGAGACCTTGTCGCCCTTGTCCCACTTCCACGGGGCCTTGTCGTTCGTGTGCCACGGCGCCTTCGCGGTCGCCGTGACGGTGCCGCCTGCGCACGTGATCTTCACGAGATCCTCGTCTCCCCCCGCGCGCGACTCCGACGTCGTCGACATCGCCACAATCGCCGCACCGACCGCCACGAAAGAGCCCAGGACCTTCGACACTCGCATCGTTTTCTCTCCTTCCCGGGCCAGCCGGGACTTCGTGGATTGTTTCCCTCCACGGCGGGGAGGGTCAAGAGGTTGCTGAAGGGTCAAGCCGCTCGTCCGAGCACGCGCTTCGGAGACGTTGGACGGACGACCCGCTCGAACCTTCACCGTTTTCACTCGTTCGATCGTCTCCGTCAACGGAGATAGAGCTCCAGATAGGGCTCCGCGTCCGGCGAGACACCCGAGAAGGATGCGAGCCCAGGTCGACCCACACCGACCACGTCGGTCGATGCGCGCTCCGCGCCGACCCCGCTGAGAGCAAACGTCGAACCAGACGTCGTCTCGTTCTCCGCCACGACGGCGATCCCCTGGTCACGAGGATCGCGCCGCGCCCAATGTCGAACCAGCTCGCGGACATCGAGGCGAACGAGCGAGGCTCCGCCGGGCTCGAGCTTCGTCGACGGCGACCGTGTCTCGACGGACCGCGGCTGGATGGCCCACGAGACCGATCCGCCTTCCCAGGGATCGACGATCCGGGTGGCGTGTAGGACAACAGGCGCGGGATCGTCGTCGACGGCCGGCGATCGCCGGAGCACGACGTACGCCTCGACGACGTTGGCGTTCGGCGGAACCGCCACCGAGAACCGAAGGAAGAGCTTGCCGCCGTCCTTACCGAGCACGAACACGGTCGGGAGCGCGCCGCCCGCGGGGCCGTCGCCGCTCCTTACGTAGGCGATGTCGACGGGTCGGACGACGACGCGGCGCGCGCTGTCGACGGCCGGCTTCACGGTCACGCTGTCGAGCTGACAACGGCCCGCGACGCACGCGCTCTTGGCGGCGCAGTCGCTCGAGACCGTGCACATCCGCGCGCGCGGGACGCAGCCGGTCGCGACCGCCACGAAGCTCGACCCGAGCAGCGTCGCCGCCGCGCACGATCGCGCGAGCGCGCCTCCGCGCCGAGCGCGCCGTGGTCCGGGATCTCCCCAAGCTGGCCGTCGCACGGCGGCGAGCTTAGCATGCCCCTCCATGGTGGAGACCGCCGCAGCCGACAGCGACAGCGCCGCGCGCGTCCCGCTCCTTCGCGTGCGCGATCTCGTGACGAGCTTCCGAACCGAGCAGGGCGTGCTCCGCGCCGTCGACGAGGTCTCGTTCGAGGTCCCCGAGGGCGCGACGCTCGGGATCGTCGGCGAGAGCGGCTGCGGCAAGAGCGTCACCGCGCTGTCGATCCTCCGGCTCATCCCCCACCCGCAGGGCGCGATCGAGCGAGGCGCCGTCGAGCTCCGCGGCAAGGACATCCTCCGGCTCTCCGAGCGCGAGATGCAGGAGGTCCGCGGCAACGAGATCTCGATGATCTTCCAGGAGCCGATGACGAGCCTCAACCCGGTCTACACCGTGGGCGCTCAGATCATCGAAGCCATCCGCCTCCACCAGAAGAAGTCGCGGCGCGAAGCGCGCGAGCGCGCGATCGAGATGCTCCGCCTCGTCGGCATCCCGGCGCCGGAGACGAACATCGACGCCTACCCGCACCAGCTCTCGGGCGGGATGCGCCAGCGCGTGATGATCGCGATGGCGCTCGCCTGCGAGCCGAGCCTGCTCATCGCCGACGAGCCGACGACCGCGCTCGACGTCACCATCCAGGCGCAGATCCTCGAGCTCATCGCGAAGCTGCGCGACAAGCTCGGGATGTCGGTGGTCCTGATCACGCACGACCTCGGGGTGGTCGCCGAGGTCGCGAGCCACGTCGTCGTCATGTACGCCGGCCGCGTCGTCGAGCGCGCTCCGGTCGCGAGCCTGTTCGAGCGGCCGCGCCACCCCTACACCCGCGGCCTCCTCCGCAGCCTGCCGTCGTTCGAGGCGGCGCCGGCCGCGACGACGGACGGGCCGAGGCGCAGGGCGCGGCTTCCCGTCATCGAGGGGATCGTACCCGACCTCATGGCGCTGCCGCCGGGATGCCGCTTCGCCGATCGCTGTCCGATGGTCGTCGACGCGTGCCGCAGCTCCGAGCCCTCGCTCGAGCCCGTCGGCGGCGATCCGAAGCACCTCGCGCGGTGCATCCGCGCCGAGGAGGTCTGAGCGGACCTGACGTCTCCCCGCGTTTCGGCTACGAAGGATCTGACGTGTCGGCGACCTCGGAAGACAACCTGGAGACGACGGGCGGAGCGGCGAAAGCGACCGCGCGCCCGCGCACGCTCGTCGCGACCGAGCGCCTCGGGAAGTACTTCCCGGTGGGCACGAGCTTGTTCGCGCGGTCGCAGAAGCTCCTTCGCGCCGTCGACGGCGTCTCGCTCCGCGTCCGCCGCGCCGAGACGCTCGGCCTCGTCGGCGAGAGCGGCTGCGGCAAGAGCACGCTCGGTCGCCTCATCCTGCGCCTCGTCGAGCCGACGTTCGGCCGCGTGGTCTACGACGGCCAGGACATCCTCCCGCTCTCCGCCGGCGAGATGCGCGAGCGGAGGCGGAAGATGCAGATCATCTTCCAGGACCCGTACTCGAGCCTCAACCCGCGCATGACGGTGCGCGACATCGTCGGCGAGGCGATCCAGATCCACAAGCTCGCCGCGACGAAGAAGGACGAGGAGGAGATGGTCGCCGGCCTCCTCCGCAAGGTCGGTCTCCGCCCGGACGCGATGGGCCGCTACCCGCACGAGTTCTCGGGCGGGCAGCGCCAGCGCATCGGCATCGCGCGCGCCCTGGCGGTGCAGCCGGAGTTCATCGTCTGCGACGAGCCGATCAGCGCGCTCGACGTCTCGATCCAGGCGCAGATCGTCAACCTGCTGATGGACCTGCAGGACGAGCTCGGCGTCGCGTTCCTCTTCATCTCGCACGACCTCCGCGTCGTCCGTCACATCAGCCACCGCGTGGCGGTGATGTACCTCGGCAAGATCGTCGAGCAGGGCGCCGTCGAGCAGGTCTACGGCGCCGCGCAGCACCCGTACACCCGCGCGCTCCTCGGCGCCGTGCCCGCGCCCGATCCGGAGAAGAAGCGGCTCCGCATCGTGCTCGAGGGCGACGCCCCGAGCGCGATCGATCCTCCGGCCGGCTGTCCGTTCCACCCGCGCTGTCCGCGCCGGATCGAAAACACCTGCGACCGCGAGGTCCCGGCGCTCACCGAGCAGCAGCTCGGGTCGGGTCACAAGGTCGCCTGCTGGAACCCCCACATGGAGTGAGCGATGGGGGAGCCGACAGACACAGATCCTCCCGTGGGACGGAGGACGTCCGCCGCCGCGCTCGAGCGGACCGCGCAGCCGAAGACGATCGGCCGCTACGAGGTCGAGCGCCTCCTCGGTCAGGGCGGGATGGGGCGCGTCTGGCTGGCGCGCGACACCGTCCTCGGGCGCAAGGTCGCCATCAAGGTCCTCCGCGACGATCTCGCGTTGCCGCCGCCGGTGCGCGACGAGCTCGTCGTCCGGATGGGCCACGAGGCGCGCGCCGCGGCCGCGGTGAGCCACCCGAACATCGTCACGCTCCACGACATGGGCGAGGACGACGCCGTCGGCCTCTTCCTCGTCTTCGAGTACGTGACGACGAAGGACGACGGCGGCGAGGCGATCGGCGCCGGCGCCGACGTCGTGCTCTCGCTCCGCGATCGCCTGAAGCGCGGCCCCCTCGCCTTCTCCGAGGTCGCGAAGCTCGCGCGCGAGCTCGGCAGCGCGCTGACGTTCGCGCACGAAGCCGGCGTGATCCATCGCGACGTGAAGCCGGAGAACGTCCTCTTCTCGCGGAGCGGCTTCAAGGTCGCCGACTTCGGCATCGCGCGGATCCCCGACTCGACCATCACGCGGGCGAACACGGTGCTCGGCACGCCGGCGTACACCGCGCCCGAGGCGCTCTCGAAGGGCGAGTTCGGGCCGGCGTCGGATCAGTTCTCGCTCGCCGCGACGCTCTACGAGGCCGCGACCGGCGGACGTGCGTTCGCGGGCGAGGACGCGATCGTCACCGCCGGCAAGGTGTCGAGCGAGCCGCCGCCGCCGCTCCACGAGTCCATCGGGCCCGACGCGACCGTGCGCGCGCTCGACCTGACGCTCCAGCGCGGCCTCGCGAAGACGCCGGAGGCGCGCTTCGCCTCGTGCGCGGAGCTCGGGCAGGAGGTGGCGCGCGTCATCGAGACGGACGGTGCTCCGCGGCGCGCGCACGGCAGCCGTTCGGCGTCGCTCCTCACGCCGGTGCCGGGGCTCATCGAGATCGAGCGGACGCCGCTGTCGTCGCGCCTCGCGATCGTCGAGCGCGCGATGAGCGAGCACGGCGGCGTCCTCGGGACCGAGACGCCGCGGCCGTCGATCTTCCTCCGCAAGCGCACGCATCGGTTCCAGAACATCGCGGCGGGGATCGCGCTCGTCGTCATCGTCGCGCTCGTGCTCCTCGGGCGACGTACGCCGAACGTCGAGGGCGCGGCGAGCGCGTCCGCGGAGACGCCGAGCGCCGCCCTGCCCGCGTCCGCCGCTCCGGCGCCGCGGCCGCAGGTGAAGCCGAAGCCCGCGCCGCCCGCGCGTCCTTCCGCGTCGGCCGGAGCGATCGACGCGCCGCAGCCCACCGAGGCCGACGAGACGCGCCCCGCGCCGCGCGAGAGCGCGAGTGACGCCGCCGCGAAGACGCTCGATCGCGACGACTGACGCGCGCGCCGCTCAGCGCGCGGCGGCGCTGCTCTGCCACGCGTCGAGCTTGCCGAGGAGCTCGCGCCACGCCTCGCCGCCCTTCCCTGTCGCCTGCTGCGTGTCGGCGGGGCGCCCGTCGGGGCCGGGGAGCGCGACGAACGGGACGAACTGGTAGGTGTAACCGCCGGCGCCGAGGCGATCGCCGTCGCTGTCGGCGTCGAACGCGAGCAAGGTCACGTTGGCGAGGCGCTCGTCGAGCCGGCCGGAGGCGACCTCCGCCTTGAAGCGCTTGCAGGGCGGGCACCACGTCGCGCCGACGTAGACGACGAGGACGCGGCCGCCGGCCTTCGCCTCGAGCCGCTTCGCGCGAATGAGCGAGAGCGCGTCGGTGTCCGCCGTCGCTTCGATGACCTGGAGGCGCGCGCCGGCGCGCGCCTCGCTCGACGCGTCCGACGTCGCCGCGCCCGCGCCCGCGCCCGCGCTCGCGCCGGTCGTCGCGATCGCCGTCGCGGCGGGACCGTCGGTCGTGATCCCACCCTTCGGCCCCGGCGAGGGATTGCACGCCGCGAGCAAGGCGAGGCCCGCGAGCGCGCACGCGACGCCTCTCGAGAGCTGTCCATTTCTTCGACAGCTCTCTCGCATCCTCCTTTTCTCGAGGGGTTTCACCCCTCGAGCTCCCCGCATCGTCCAATTCTTGGACGGCTCTTCACTGCGGGCGGCCCTGCGCGACCCACGACTCGACGAGCTGGATGTCCTCCGCCGAGAGCGGATCGTACCCGAGCGGCATTCCGCGCACCGGCCCGGTCTCGGCGCCGCTCTCCTCGTCGTGCCGCGCGAGCAGCGCCTTCACGAGCCGCGGGACGTCCTCCTTGTCCTTCGCGAAGATGCTCGCGCGCTCGCCCTTGTCGTCGAGGTAGCCGGCGGCGATCCCGTTGTAATCCGAGAGGTTCAGCCCGCGCGGCTTGAAGCCGAGGCCGCCCGAGTTGCCCGGCCCGCCGTCGCCGATCGCATAGTCGGGCTCGGAGTGGCAGTGCCAGCACGTGCGGTGGAAGACCTTCGCGTCGACCTCCTTGAAGGTCACCTTGCGCGTCAGCACCGGCAGCCTCGCCAGCCGGTCGCGCGGAGCCGGCGCCGTGATCTCCGCGGTGAGGAGGTAGGCCGCGAGATCCTTCACCTCGGCCGCCGAGAGCGCCGGCTTCGGCATCGGCGTGTCGGGCTTGATCCCCTTCGGATCGTCGAGCCAGGCGACGAGCCTCGCCGCGGTCATGCGCTCGCGCGTGAAGCGGAGATCGGGCGCGAGCTTGCGGCCGCGCTCGAACTCCTTGCCGTCCATCGCGGGCGGCGCCGAAACCGGCACGGCCGCGACGCCGGTGAAGACGTGGCAGCTGCCGCATCCTCGGGTCTCGAGGAGCTGGCGGCCCTTGCCGAGATCGCCCCCGGCGAGCTCGGCAACCGGAGCGGTCGACCCGGCGGGATCGGCGTCGGGGACGAGGTACGCGGCGACGTCGCGCGCCTCGGCCGGCGTCAGCGGGAGGCGCGGCATGAACTGCTGCAGGTGCGGGCGCAGATCGCTCGGCTGGAGGAGGTAGCTCGTCACCCACTTGCGCGTGAAGCGCTTGCCCGTCGCCTCGAGCGACGGCGCGTCGGCGAGCTCCTTCACGCGCGGCTTCCACCGGGCGATCGAGGCCGCGGGCGCCTCGAACTTGTCGTCCATGATCTTCTTGTGACAGTGGACGCAGTGCTTGCCCTCGGCGGCGGCCGGATGCCCGGTGCCGTCGTGGCAGCGGTTGCACTGGAACGTGAGCACGAGCTCCTTGCCGTGCGCCGGATCGGGCGCCACCTCGGCCGGCACGAGCGGCGCTCCGCTCGGGAGGGCGGCGACTCCCGCGTCGCTCGACGCGGGATCGGGCTTGGGCTTGTTCGGGCACCCGGCGAGGGCGGCGGCGAGCGCGAAGGGCCACGCAGCGCGAGCGAAGGTGACGGCGAGCGGGCGAGGAGACCGCATGCGATCGCTTCTATCTCACTCTCGTATTCGGGTCTCGGCGATCGGCGCCGACGGCGGTCACGCCTTGGCCGCGAAGATCGGCTTCGAAGGCGCCGCGGGCTTGCACACGCCCGGCGACTTCGACATCTCCTCGCAGCGCTTGATCGCGGCCTGCGCGCCCGCGTCGTCGCCCTGCTCGCTCCGGAGCTTCGCGAGCGCGGCGTAGGCGTGCGGCGAGCCCATGAGGTCCTTCTGCGCGAGGCCCTGGAGGATCGTCATCGACTCCTTCTGGCCGTGCGGGAGCTTGCTGAGCGCCTCGCCGAGGTCCGCCTGGACCGTCGGATCGTTCGGGCGCTTCGCGTCGATCTCGCGGATCGACTGGACCGCCCACTCGAGGTTCGCGGTCCGCGTCCAGTCCTCCGCGCCCTTCATGAAGCCCGCCGTCTTCTCGTTGACCGCGCCGTTCGAGCGGACGACCGCGAGCGCGAACACGCGGAGCGCGCGCGTCTCGAGCGGGTTCGCCCCGGCGGTCGCCACGCGGACCTTCGGGAACTGGCCGAGCACCGCCTTGGCGGCGGCGAGGCTCTGGCCGCTCTCGAGGGCCTTCTCGGCGCGCGCGATCTCCTGCACCGGCGTCGCCTTCTGCGGCGTCGGGTCCATGCGGATCGACATGCCGCACGCGCTCGCGTCCGTGGAGTACGTCACGGCGAGGGCGGCGGGGACGAGGGCGAGGGCAACGGCGACGAGCTTGACGATCTTCATGGTTGGGGTCCCCTTCTGACGGCTGGGATCAGTGAAAGTTCCGTCACCCAACCGGGCGACGCGGAATGGTGGGAGGGCGGCCACGCGGGACACACCTCGAGCCTCGACATTTCGCCGGGTTAGCGACGATGCCTCGGTCCTCCTCCTCTTGATGGAACGCGTGGTCGTCGGTCGACCTTGCCCTTCCGTGACCCGCAGAGCGATTTCGGTACGACAATGTACGTGACGCGCTCTGCAACGACGCACTGCGCGACGCTCGCCCCTCGCGCTCGACCGATCGCGACGTTTCGCAACCGCGCGGACAGAAGGGGTTTCCCCGCCATCCAGTCTCGACTAACCCATGGTCCTGTGAGCCAGTCGGATACCCAGCAGATCGCCCAGCAAGAGTCGCCGCTCACCCGTCCGAGCGGGCAGCTCGATCACCTCGCCGACCTCTATCGCCAGATGCTCCTCATCCGGCGCGTCGAGGAAGAAGCCGCGCGCGCCTACGCGCAGGGCAAGATCGGCGGCTTCCTCCACCTCTACATCGGCCAGGAGGCCGTCGCGGTCGGATCGATCGCGGCGCTCAAGCCCGAGGACTACGTCGTCACGACGTACCGCGATCACGGCGTCGCGCTCGCGAAGGGAATGACCGCGCGCGCGCTGATGGCGGAGCTCTTCGGCAAGGCGACGGGCTGCTCGAAGGGGCTCGGCGGCTCGATGCACATGTTCGACGCGAAGACGAACATGCTCGGCGGCTACGGCATCGTCGGCGGGCACATCCCGCTCGCGGCCGGCGTCGCGTTCGCGTCGAAGTACCGCGCCGACGGGCGCGTGACGCTCTGCTACTTCGGCGAGGGCGCCGTGAGCATCGGCGGTTTCCACGAGGGCGTGTCGCTCGCGGCGCTGTGGAAGCTCCCGATCGTGTTCATCTGCGAGAACAACGAGTACTCGATGGGCACGCCGCTCTCGCGCTCGATGAGCGTCGAGGACGTGTCGATGAAGGCGCTCGGCTACGGCATCGACCGCGACCGCTTCTTCGTCCAGGACGTGCTCGAGGTCGAGCAGCGCATCGGCGAGGCCGTGCAGCGCGCGCGCGAGATGAGCCTGCCCACGCTCGTCGAGGTCCGCACCTACCGCTTCCGCGGCCACTCGATGAGCGATCCGGCGAAGTACCGCACGCAGGAGGAGCTCGAGGAGCGCAAGAAGAAGGACCCGCTCTTCCGCGCGCGCACCAAGCTCGGCGAAGAGGGCTACGGCGAGGGCCGCCTGAAGGCGCTCGAAGAGGACGTCGAGGCCGAGGTCGCGGACGCAGTGAAGTTCGCGAACGAGAGCCCCGAGCCCGATCCGTCGCTCCTCGAGAGCACGACGTACGACGGCCCGTTCGCCGCTTGAGCGCGACCTTAGCGGCGTCGCGAACGGCACAAGACTCCGTCGCTCGACACGACGTCGTCTTCCGCGACGACGCGGCCGCGCGTGGACGAACACGCACTGCGGCGCGCTGCGTCGAGCCTGAGATCGCGCATTGTGCGCTTGGCGCCGTGTCCTGCTAGTGGCAGTGTTGCGGCGGTAACGAAGAGGACCATGGGACGCACGATTCGATTCCGAGAAGCCCTTCGCGAGGCGATGACCGAGGAGATGGAGCGCGACCCGCGCGTCTTCCTCATGGGCGAAGAGGTCGGCCACTACCAGGGCGCCTACAAGGTCAGCGAGGGCATGCTCGAGAAGTTCGGCGAGCGCCGCGTGATCGACACGCCCATCGCCGAGGGCGGCTTCGCGGGCGTCGGCGTCGGCGCCGCGATGGTCGGCCTCCGCCCGATCATCGAGTTCATGACCTGGAACTTCTCGGCGGTCGCGTTCGATCAGATCCTGAACAACGCCGCCAAGCTGCGCCAGATGTCGGGCGGCCAGTTCAACTGCCCGATCGTCTTCCGCGGTCCGAACGCGAGCGCGCGTCAGGTCGGCAGCCAGCACAGCCACGCGATGGAGCACTTCTACGCGACCATCCCGGGCGTCAAGGTCGTCGCGCCCGCGTTCGTCGACGACGCGAAGGGCCTGATGAAGGCCGCCATCCGCGACGACAACCCGGTGCTCGTGATGGAGTCCGAGACGCTCTACTCGCTCAAGGGCGAGGTCCCCGACGACGACGCCGTCGTGCCGATGGGCAAGGCGCGCCTCGTCCGCGAGGGCACCGACTGCACCATCGTCACCTACTCGCGCATGACCCACGTGGCGATGGAGGCCGCGGCGGCGCTCGAGAAGGAGAAGATCTCGGTCGAGATCGTCGATCTCCGCTCGCTCCGCCCGCTCGACGAGGACGCGATCGCCGCGTCGGTCCAGAAGACCCACCGCTGCGTCGTCGTCCACGAGGGCTGGCCCTACGGCGGCGTCGGCGCCGAGGTGACCGACCGCGTGCAGCGCCTCGCCTTCGACTGGCTCGACGCGCCCGTCCTCCGCGTCGCCACGCTCGACGTGCCGATGCCGTACAACGCCAAGCTCGAGCAGCTCTGCATGCCGCAGCCCGACCGCGTCATCGCCGCCGTGAAGCGCGTCGTGAACCGCGGCCGGAACTGAGGAGCGCGCGCCCACGGCGACGCGCTCGACGAACCGACCGAGTCGACCTACCGAAGTGAACTGAGGAACGCGAAGAGAAGAGACGATGGCGAAGATCCTCGACATGCCGAAGCTCTCCCCCACCATGGAGGAGGGCGTCCTCGCCACCTGGCACAAGAAGGAGGGCGACTCGGTCGAGGTCGACGATCTCCTCGCCGAGGTCGAGACCGACAAGGCGACGATGGAGTTCCGCGCCTTCGACAAGGGCACGCTGCTCAAGCTGCTCGTCGACCCAGGCGCCGCGGTGAAGCTCGGGCAGCCCGTCGCGATCCTCGGCAACGCCGGCGAGGACATCGCGAGCCTCGTCGCGGAGGCCGGCGGCTCCGCCCCCGCGAAGGCGACCCAGCCCGCCGAGGCCGCCCCCGAGGCCGCCGCGGACGAGAC
>JAHBWC010000037.1 GCA_019637225.1 Labilithrix sp. | reverse complement strand
AGCGCCGGCGCGCGCGGCTTCAAGGGGTCGCGCAAGTCGACGCCGTTCGCCGCGCAGCTCGCGGCCGAAGAGGCCTGCCGCAAGGCGATGGAGCACGGCATGCGTTCGGTCGCCGTCTTCGTGAAGGGCCCCGGCGCCGGCCGCGAGAGCGCACTCCGTGCGCTCCAGACGGCGGGCTTCAAGGTGACGCTCATCCGCGACGTCACGCCGGTGCCGCACAACGGCTGCCGTCCGCCCAAGCGCCGTCGCGTCTGAGCGCCGACCTCGCGCGAGCGTGACAACAAGGAGCGCCGTCGATCTTCGGATCGCGGCGCTCTTCGCTTTTTGTCGGCGCGCGACGGCGTTAGGCATTGAGCGGTGAGCGCGATACAGTCGAGGGAGATGTCCGCGCGCGCGGTTCTCGGCCTGACTTCTGCGCTCGTCTCGGTCGTAGGGTGCTCGGTGCTCGTCTCGACCGCCGGGCTCACGGGCGGGGACGACGTCGACGGGGGCGGTTCGGCGGACGCGGCGCGCTCGGACGGCGCCGCGCTCGGCGACGCGGGCGACGGCGCGTCGGCCACGGACGCGGGCGCCCTCGCCGACGCACCCGAGAGCGAGGGGCTCGTCTGGGCGGAGAACGGTCATCGCTACGCGGTGCGTCTCTACCCGAGCGCCGTTCCGTGGACCACGGCGCGCGATGACGCGGTGAGCGCGGGGGGCCACCTCGTGACGATCACGTCGGCGGGCGAGGAGGCCTTCGTCGCGACGGTGATGAGCGCGTCTCCCGGCGCGTACGTCGAGGCCTACGGCCCATGGATTGGCGCCTATCAGCCGGATCGAGGGGACGGCGGCAACGAGCCCGCGGGCGGTTGGGTCTGGGTCACGGGAGAGCCTTGGTCGTTCACGAGCTGGAGGGACGGCGAGCCGAACGACAGCGGCGGCAAAGAGGACTACGGGCACTACTTCGACTCGGCCTGGAACGACATCACGCTCGACGGCAGCGACATCGTTCGCTCCGCCGTGATCGAGTACGAGTAAGGCCTCCGCGTGACGCTCGGTGCGTCGGGGCATCGATGCGTCGGGGCACTCATTGATTCGGTGGTTGGCCGCCCGCGCGAGCCGTGTTCGGGTTGGTCACGCCTACCGCGCACAATCCGCGCCGGCGCCCGGAGCCTCGTCGACTGTACCGACGCGTCTTCGCTCGGCGCCGTCACGGATTCTGCGCGAAGACCGGCATGACCAACCCGAACACGGCTCGCCCTCTCGTTCTCCCTCACCACAAGCTCATCGCTTACGGAGTCGCCGTCGAGCTGCTTGCAGCCGTCAGGAACGCCAACCTCCGGGATGCGAAGCTGCGTGCCCATGCGCTGGGCTCCGCGAAGAGCGCGTGTCTCAACTGTGCGGAAGGCGCCGGCCGCGTCACACGCGCCGACAAGGCCCGCGCCTTTGCCATCGCTCGCGGTGAAACGGTGGAGGCCGTCGCCGCCGTCGAGATCTCCGCTCACGTAGGCGATTGCACCGAGGAAGCCGCACATCGGTGCGTCGTGCTCGGAGATCGACTCGTCGCTCTCCTTACCGGCCTGGTGCGCTGACCTGCGCATCCTCGTCCTCGCTCTTCGGGGCGAGGGCGAGGATGCGGGGAACGGGGCGGGGGCGGGTTGGTGGGCGAGGGCGGGGATGGGGTAGCGGGTGGGGGCGGGGATGGGGTAGCGGGCGAGGGCGGGGATGGGGTAGCGGGCGAGGGCGGGGATGGGGTAGCGGGCGAGGGCGGGGATGGGGTAGCGGGCGAGGGCGGGGATGGGTAGAGGGGGGCTCGCCCTTGCGGGCGCTCGCCCGCCACGTTGCGGACCGATCAAGCGTGCCGGCGGCGGCGGCGGCAGAGAGCGAGCGCGAGCAGGATCAAAGGCGCCGCCGGTGACGACGCGCTTGGGCGCGCCGTGGTGCACCCGCTTCCCCTGGCGATCCAATCGGGCGGCGCGTCGTTCGTCGGCTCGGCGGCGGCTCGAGCGTCGGGGACGTCGCGCGTGTCGCCGGGCGCGCCGGCGTCTGCGCGCGCGGGGCCGGAGCCTCCGGCGGAGGCGTCCATGCCGGCGTCGAGCGCGTCGGTGGCGTCTCCGCCCGCGTCGGCCGCCGCGCCTGCGTCGTCGCCGATGCAAACACCACCGTTGCACACGCCGACCCCGCAGGCGTCGCCGTCGCTCTTCGGGGTGGACACGCATGCGCCGCCTGCCCCGCACGCGCCGACGTGACAGGAGTCCGCCGCGGTGCAGACCAAAGGAGCGCCTGCGCAGACGCCGGCGCCGTCGCAGGCGTCGCCCTGAGTGCAGGCGTCGCCGTCGTTGCACGGGCCGCCCGCCGACTCGTACTGACACGCGACCGAGCAGCAATCGCCGTTCTGGACGTTCGCGTCGTCGCACTCCTCGCCCGGCTCGACGACGCCGTTCCCACAGACGAACATCTCGCCCGTGAGGGTGAACGTGCCGCTCCCCGAGATGCGCTTCACGAACATCCAGAGCCGTGTGGTCGTGAGGAACGTCCAGGTGAGCCGTTCGTCTACGCCGTGGCCCGCGCGAGCGCTCCACGTGCGGAGGAGCGGGTTACCCTTCGCGTCGGCGCCGTCGTAGACGTAGAGATCGAAGTCCCCCGTCGCCGGGACCGCGAGCGAGAGCTTGAGCGTCCGCCCCGCCGGCACCGTGATCGTCCGACCCCACGCGCGTCGGTCGTCGCGCGCGCCGGTGGTGGACGCCGAGAAGATCTCGCCCGCGTACGAGAGCGTCGCCGCCTCGATCGCGGCGTCGGGGTTCATGATGCCGTAGCCCTCGTACCGGTCCTTCGGCGTCGTCGCGCGGCCGAGCGTGGGGTGCACGCTGCCCACCTCGCGCGGCGCGTTCGTCTCCGTCGCCGACGCGAGGAGCAGCATCTTCACGAGCCGCGGCGACGCGCTCGAGCCGAAGCTCCACGGCGTGCCGGCCTGCTCGATCGCCTGGATGAGGAGCGCCGCCGAGCCCGCGACGACCGGCGCGGCCATCGACGTACCCATGTTGTTCGCGTAGTCGTCGGCCCGCACGTCGGCGAACGTCGGATCGTCGGCGTCCGCGGTGTTCGAGTCGACCGAGAGGATCTTCGATCGATACCGGGAGCCGCCCGGAGCGAGGATGTCCGGCTTGAGGTCCGTGTCGGCGCCGCCGCCGGCGAGGCCGCCGCTCGTGTACTGGGTGAGCGCGTTCTGATCGTTCGTCGCGCCCACCGTGATTACGTTCGCGGCGCGGCCCGGATCGCCCGTCGAGACGCTCGCGCCGTTGTTCCCCGCGGAGGCGACGACGACGATGCCGCTGTCGACCATCGTGTTCGCCTTGGCGCGCTGCGTGGGATCGGTGCTGCCGTTGGTCATCCCGAAGCTCATGTTGACGACCTTGATCGAGAGCGCCTCGCGGAGCACGACCATGTCGTCCATCGCGGCTGCGATGTCCGACGTCGACGCGAAGCCGACGGCGGGGAAGATCTTCGCGCCGAACCAGCCCGATCCCGGCGCGACGCCGCGGAGGGCGGGGAATCCGTCGCCGGCCGCCGGGTAGCTCGTGACGCTCGTGGCGATCGCGTAGCGTCCGACCGTCCGACCGGCGTTCTGCGTGAGGGCGAGGCTGAGCCGCGTGTTCGCGGGCGCGGCGCCGTTCCACGAGAGGGCGAGCGGAGAGGTGCCGGCCGACGTCGGCGAGACCGCCGTGTAGGCGCCGGTCGCTCCGTCGGTGTGACGCATCACGGTCAGCGTCGACGCGGCCCCGCCGACCCACATCGCGGTGCTCGTAACGAGGAACGTCTCGGGGAGGTGAATCGGCATCGGGTCCCAGTCGCCGCTCGCGAGCGCGGCGAGGTCCCCGCTGTCCGTGTAGTGCAGCGTCCCTGGCCCGACGCCGAACGCCGCGCCCGAGCCGACCGCGATCCCCGCGACGTGGGAGCCGTGGCCGTCGGTGTCGCTCGGCGCCGGCGTCGCCTCGAGCGTGTAGTCCTTCCATCCGACCATGCGGCCCGCGAGATCGGGGTGAGTCGCGTCGACGCCGGTGTCGAGGATCCCGATGTTGATCGTCGGGCTCCCCGAGAGCCCGGTCGTACCTGCGAACCCCGGCGCCCAGAGCGGGCGCACGCGGCCGGTGCGCGTCGCTTCGTCGAGGTGCCGCTCGACGGGGCGGTCGGCGGCGAGGAGGAGGAGGCTCGATCCGAGCGCCTCTGCGGCGGGCGCGAGCGCGCTCCGCGGGAGCGTCCCCGTGAAGCCGTAGCTCACGGCGCGGAAGACGTGCCGAACGATCCCGCCTGCGCTCGTAAACGCGTCGAGCTCGCGCCTCGCGACGGGGCGCGTGAAGATCGCCTCGACGCCGACGCGCTCGGCGCGACGCGCGGTGACCGCGTCGTGCGTCGCGGCGTCCGGGGCTGCTGCGAGCTCGGCCGCGAGGCGCGCCTCGACGTCGTCGAAGAGGTCGTCGATCCGGTTCGCGTCGTGATCGAGCTCCGCGACCTCGGGGATGCGGGGCGCGATGGCGGGCGGCGCGACGATCGGTGCTGACGCCGCGGCGCCGGGATCCGACGAGCCGCGGGCTTCCGGCGCGTCCCCGGCGCGGGCCTCTTCGCCGCCCGAAGCGGAGCCGGCTTCGCCCGAGCAGCCGGCGCCGAGCGCGAGGAGGAGCGCGACGAGCCACGTCGCTCGCGCAGGCGTCGCGCGTGACGACGTGCCCCCGACGACCATCGCTCCCGAGCGTACCCGAGCCGGCCTGCCTCGTCAGCGTCCGACGATCAGGGGAGGTGGATGCTGCCGTCCGCGCGCACCAGTCCGCGATAGACGGCGTCGACGTCGAGCACCACGTCCACGGACGCGAGGCGCTGCACCTCGCCCGGACCGGCGTCGTTCGAGAGCGTCCAGATGCCGTCGTTCTTGATGAAGCGCTCGATCTTCGGCGGGCCCTGCGAAGCCACGAGCACGTATTCGACGAAGGAGGGACACGATCGATAGTGCGCGAACTTCTTTCCCCGATCGTAGGCCTCCGTGCTCGCGGACAGGACTTCGATCACGAGCCGGGGGTTTCCGATCGTGTTCTCGTCCTCCGGGTCTCGCGCGATGGGCCCGCAGATCACGACGACGTCGGGGTATGTCGCTTTGCCACTCGGGGTACGAACGCGGAGACTCTCGACGAACGCGCGGCAGCCGCCGTCGAGCTGGCCGCCTACGGCCAGGTGGACGGCGGCGACGAGCGCGGCGTGCTCGGGCGTCCCGCCCGCCATGGCGAAGACCGCGCCGTCCTCGAACTCATGCCGCAGCTCGCTCCGCTCCTCGAGGGCGACATACTCCTTGAAGGTCATGCGCTTGCTCGAGGCGGCGGTCATGCTCGGAATCGTAGCATCCGCAGCGCTGACGCCACGGCGGTGCTCGAGACCGTGAGGACGCTCGGTCGAACGCCGCTGCCCGTGCCGCTGAGGCAAGGACGGAGGCACTTCGCGGGGGAAGCCTCGGCTCGACCGGCGGGGCCTCCGCCGCGGGCGGCGTCGCGCGCCCTTACCGCTCGATCGTCGAGTTTTCGACCTGCGGGGGAGACTTGGCGAGGACGAACAGGCCGGGGAAGTCGGCGGTCTCGAAGGTCCCGCGCGGGTTTCGCCGGAGCTTCGAGTCCTTGATGAAGAGCATCCCGCTCCGGTCGTTGCTGACGTAGAAGATCGCGCTGCCGCCTTCGTTCGCCTTGTTGTCCTCGATCACGCTCCCGCAGACCTCGAGGTTGAACGTGTTGCCGTCGTTGTAGATCGCTCCGCCGTTGCCGCCTTCGCCGTCGTTCGCGCCGTGACCGATCGCCTTGTTGTCGGACAAGAGGCTGTTGATGACCGTGTACGAGACGCCGATGCTGCTGATGGCGCCGCCGTTCGCGCACGTGTTGCCGTAGCCGGCCTTGCCGCCGAACGTGCTGTTCACGATGTACGTCGGGCGCGAGACGCTCCCGCCGTTGAGGTGCTGCAGCACGCGCACCGCGCCGCCTCCGACGTCGGAGCCGAGATCGTCGCAGACGTTGCCGAAGAAGCGCGAGTTGATGATCTTGAGGCGGCCGCCGCGCACGTAGACGGCGCCGCCGCCGCCCTCGTTGTCGC
Source organism: Labilithrix sp. (assembly GCA_019637225.1). Lineage (GTDB taxonomy): Bacteria > Myxococcota_A > Polyangia > Polyangiales > Polyangiaceae > Labilithrix. Next base: position 68,334 of record JAHBWC010000037.1, on the reverse strand, counting down.
CGGTCTCGAGGCCCTTCGCGTTGCCGCCGACGAACGTGAGGTTCTGCAGCGAGAGCACCGGATCGGGCTGGTTGTTGCAGTCGCCCGTGGTCCAGACCTGCGCCTGGTCGCACGCGTTCTGGTAGAGGATCCGGACCTTCCCGCCGCCGTCGAGCGTGATCTTGCCGCCGCCGTCGATCACGATCTTCGGCCCCTTGTCGTTCCGGATCTTCGCCGTCTTCGTCAGCGTGATCTTGGCCGGCGCGGGACCGCAGTTGAACGTGATGACGCCGCCGGCCTCCACGGCCGCGACGAAGGCGTCCCCGGTGCAGCTCTCCGGCGTGCCGGTGCCGACGACGGTGCGCGGGTTCGAGATGTCTTCGGGCTGAGCGTCCGCCGGCACCGCGCACTTGCCGTCCGGATTGCCCGCTTTCGGTCCGTCCTCCGGGCTCGTCGGCAGCGGCGGCGCGCCTCCGCTGCTCGAGGGATCTCCGCTCGAAGAGCCTCCGCCGCTCGGGCCGCCGCTCGACGCTCCGTCGCCGCCGCCCGCGTCGTTCGAGGAGGAGCACGCGCCGACTGCGAGCGCACCGAGGAGCGTCACCACCCACGCCTTCGGAGGGACCATGATCGTCGAGGATAGCGCCGCCCTCGGCCGAGAAGCTCGGGGTGGAGCCGCCCGCGCGCGGATTGCTCGCACCTCTTCGCAGCCTTCCGCCGGTCGGCGCTAGGACGGGTCGATGGGCACGCCGTGAGTGGGGAGCGGTGGCCCCGTTACGCAACGCGCCGGCTGCCGCAGGCGGTGCGTTGGGGGCGTCGGCGGATTCTGAAAACGCGTCGGGCCGAGGGGGAGCGGTGCGTCTTGGGCATGACATCGCGTCGGGCGTCCCCGTACGGTGCTCGTCGATGGATGACGGCTGGATGAGCGCGCTTCGCAGGCTGGGGTGGCTCGCGGGCGCCGGCGCGCTCGCTGTCGGATGCGGAGCGAAGCCGGAGACGGGGCGTGCCGACACGATCGACACGGCGATCCCCGCCGGAGACGCACGCAGCGGCGCGGGGAAGACTCCGGAGACCGACGACGGCGCCGTGACGAGCCCACCGGAGGCGCCGGTGCCCTCGGAGTACGAGGCCGAGAAGGCGTGGGCGGAGGCGCGCGGCGTGGTCATCGAGCCAGGGAAGACCACGGTCGTCGCGAAGCGCCGCGGCGACGTGGCCCGGTCGACGACGTACGCGGACAGCCTCGTCGTCTTTCGTTCGAGCGGGACGATCGTGCGCTTCGTCGGCACGACGAAGCCTGCGCAGATGCCGAACCCGGCGAGCTCCGTCGTGCCGGACGTCGACGGGGACGGCCGCAAGGACCTCGGCATCGTCCGGCCGGGGGTGTATCGCGCGCTCGGCGACGTGACGTTCGGCATTCCGGGGCACGAACGCGCCGCGTTCAAGATCGTCACCGAGGACGGCGACGGCGGCCTCCCCGCGTGGCGCGATCTGAGCGGCGACGGCGACTTCTCGGCGGCGGAGCGCGCGCTGTCCGCGGAGCGCGGGTACCGCATCAGCGGCATCTACATCCACTACGGCTTCGCTCCGGCGGGCACGACGATCGGAGGCTCGACGTACGTCGGGCCGTGGTCGGTCGGGTGTCAGAACGTGCTCTACGACGAGCTCGACAGCTTCGTCGAGGCCGTCGGCGGCGCGACGGCGAGCTTCCGCTTCGCGATCGTCGACGACTGACGGGCGCCAGCCGGAGGCCGGGGCGAGCGCCGCGGCTCGAGGAGCCTTCATGTTCGCAGCGAGGGGCATCCGCCTCTCGCCGGCGCTCTCGAGCGCTCGCGTCGTTCGTCGGCTTCGAAAGAGAAAGAGCCGGGAGGCGGCTGCCTCCCGGCTCTCATCGAAGAGCGAGGTGCCCGGGGGCACCGTCAGCTCGCTGTCACATCAGGGCTTGATGTGCGTCGCGGCGTTCGGAGTCTCGAACGTGTTGAACGGCGTCTCGAGCCAGTTGCCCCAGAGGTTGGGTCCGGGGAAGCTCATGACGTTGGTGCCGCCGGCGTTATAGCCACCGACGAGGACGAGGTCGGTCGGCCCGTGGAGGCCGCCGCCCGTGTTCGCGTTGGTGATCCACCAGCTGCGCGTGATGCTGAGCTCGACGTAGCTCGTGGCACCCGACCCGCCGGGGGAAGCGTTGACGGCCATGGAGCTCACCGCCCACGCCGCGCCGTTCCAGAAGCGGACACCCGTGTGGCCGCCGTCCGTACGCCAGAAGATGTGGTGCGTGAGCTCCGTCGGGAGCGCCGTGTTGCCGAACTCGCCGGTGCCGAGGTCGTCCGGCGTCGTGCCGAGGACTGCCGGCGTCGCCGTGATGCCCGGCCGGCCGCGCACGTAGAAGTGCACGTAGTTGGCCATGTTGAACGAGCCAACACCCGCGCCCTGGACGCCGATGTAGATGTTGCCAGGGTTCGCCTGGGTGCCGAGTCCGTCGTACGAGACCCACGCGCGGTAGCCGGCGTCGCTCGTCGTCAGGAGGTTCTCCGCGTCGACGAAGTCGACCACACCGTCAACGGTGATCGTCCGCGCGTACGCGTTGATGTTGTAGTTGTGCGTGGTCGGGCCCGTTTGCACGAGCCCCGGCTTGCATCCGCGGTAGCGGAGGCTGGTCGAGGGCGCGGTGAAGGTGAAGGCCTTCGAATCCACGCGCTCGCAGGTCCGTCCAGCCGCGGCGTCGCTCGCGCACGTCGGGTTGGACATGGCCGGCGTCGTTCCGTTGGTCGAGTAGCAGATGTACGCGCCCGCGGTCTTCGGACCCCACGTCGGGTTCGGCGGGGGATCGACCTGGCTCACGGTGACGTTCACCGGCGCCTGCGCGGGGGTGAACGTGCCGCCCGCGACGTTCACCTCGAGCGGGCTCACGTTGAGGGTGTACGAGTTGGACACGACCGAGGACGAGGCGTACCCCGGAGCGCATGTGATCGCCTGGATCGTCGTTGAGCTGGTCGTGACGTTGACGTTGGCGCCGGTTCCGGCAGGCGCCGTCTGGACGGTGAAGCCCGCGGGGACGTTGCAGACCGTCTGCCCGGAGGCGCAGGTCGGCGTCGCGGTGGTCGACCAGCAGATGACCGAGCCGGGGATCGACCCGCTGACGGAGTCGATGCGCACCGTCTGCGTGTCGTAGTAGTTGCCGCCGGGGATGCTCACCCTCGGCGCCCCGAGCGCGCCCGTCGTGTAGTTCCACGTCACGCCGTCGGCGGGCAGGTACCCGTTCTTGCAAGCGATGGCGCGCACCTGCGTCGTGGTGCCGACGATGCCGCCGACGGTGTACGTGCCCGTGGTGTTCCCGCTCGAGCAGTCCGGGACGGGCGCCGTCGGGCTGCCGGTGGTGTAACGAATCTCCGCGCCGTCCGTGGTCGTCGCGAAGGTGATCACCGTCCCCGGCGTGTAGGTGCCGCTCGGGGCCGGTGCGGCAGGACTGCCGAAGCTCGCCGAGGTGTTGGCGACCTTGAGCGTGTACTCACCGCCGGCGAGAGCCGACTGGTTGGCGATGCCCGTCTTGCAGGCGCGCGCCCTGACGTAGGTGGAGTTGGCCGTGATCGGGATGGGCGTGCCGGTGTAGACCGAGCTGCCCGCGCTGCACGAGGCCGGCCCGCCCGGGTTGTTGGGCGCGCAGGTCGGCTCCGGATCCGAGATCGGTCCGACGCGGTAGCAGATGAGCGCGTCGGCCGGCTGCGCCGTGATCGCGACCGTCTGGTCGTTGTTGTACAGGCCGGGTGCCGGGCCGAGCGAGACCTGGGCGCTCGTCGCGGCGTCCGCGAACGTCGCGTCGCGAGCGACGCTGTTCTGGTAGTTGACCTTGCAGCCGATCGCCTTGACGTTCAGCGGCGCGGTCACGCCGGTGATCGGCGAGGAGTACGTCACGCTGTTCGCGCCGCAGACGACGTCGGTGTTGCCCGCGTTCGGCGCGCACGTCGGCGCGACGCCGTCGGTGCGGTAGCAGATCTTTCGCGGCGCGTCGCCCGAGCTGGCGGTGACCGTCGCGAGGGTGATGGTCGGCGTGGTGGCGTCCGCGGTCTGGTAGAACGTATCGTCCGTACCGTTCACGGTGATGGCGGCCACACGGAACGTGTAGTCACGCTGCCCCACGGGAGCGGAGCTGATGTGGTTCGGCGAGCACGCGACCGCGCGCACCGTCGTCGGGTTGACGTTGACGAGCGCGGGCGAGCCGAGCGTTCCGTTGGTGCACGCCGCCGGGGAGACGGCGTTGCACGTCGGCTCGGTGCCGTTGGTCGTGTAGCAGGTGAAGGCGCCGGACTCGGGGCCCACGGCGATGCCGACCGCGGTCCCCCCGGTCAGATCGTTCGCCTTCTCGCCGGAGTCGACGGCGAACGTCGGGGCCGTGGCCCGGACCTGAAACTCGAACGACACGGCGGCCGAGGTCGCGTAGCCGTTCTTGCAGACGATCGTGCGGATCGTCGAGTTCTGCGTGATGCCGACGGTCAGGCCGTCCGGCGCGCCGCCCGCGGCGGGCGGCTCGATCACGTCGCCGGTGAGGCAGGTCGGAGCCGCACCGTTGATGGTGTAGTGGATGGTCGCGCCATGGGTCTCCGAGGAGAGCTCGATCTGGGTGCCAGAAGCGACGATGCCCGCGGCGGGATCCGTCGTCGCCGGGGCAGCCCGGAACGTGTAGTTCGCGGACCGCTCGCCGAGGCTCGTCTTGCCGGCCGCGCAGGCGAGCGCACGGATCGTCGTGTTGTTCGTGGCGACCGTGATGGGGCTCGTGGCGTTGTAGACCCCGCTCGTGATCCCGCACTCTCCGTTCGTGCACGTCGGAGCCGTGGACCCGTCCGTCGTGAAACAGATCGTCGCGTCGGCGGTGGCGGACGTGAGCGCGACCTGCTGGGTGTTGGTGTAGAGGCCGGCGGGCGGGGTGAACTGGACGGCGCCGACCTCGAGGGGCGTCGGCGGCGTGATCGTGTAGATGGCCGTCTCGATGGCAGAGTCCTGGAAGCCAGGGGCGATCGCGATGGCGCGGAACGTCGTGTTCGCCGTGACCGAGATCGGGCTCGTGTAAGCCGAGCTACCAACCGTCGGGTTGGTTCCGTTGGTCGTGAAGTAGACCGTCGCGTTCGGCGTCGTCGACGTGATCGTCACGTTCGGGGCTTGCGCAGCCGCGAACGTGCCGGCCGCCGGTGCGAAGACGGGCTTGGCCGCGACCTGCGCGGGGGCGGCGTCGGTACCGGTGTCCGGCGTGCCCGAGTCCGGCGTGCCGCTGGAGCCGCTCGAACCGCTGGAGCCGCTCGAGCCGCTGGATCCGCTCGAACCGCTCGAACCGCTGGAACCGCTCGAGCCGCTGCTGCTCTGCCCGTCGTCGTCATCTCCGCCGCACGCGACGCCTGCCGCGGCACCTGCCACGAGCAGCGTCGCGAGGGCGACCCCTCGCAAGCTCTCTCTCACTCTAGTTCCCATTATCGTCCTCCCAGCCCCGTACGATGTGCACAGGGCACTACGGCCCCATTGGGACAAGCGGGACATTCTCCCTGCGTAAGCACATCCGTCAATCGCAAAGTGCGGCCGCGGCGCGCGGCGTCCGCGCGACAATCCGCGCGGCGCGCGCGGCGCCACAACCGAACTAGCCGAACAAACCCGGTATTCGTCCCCGGGCGCGAATTCCCGGTTCGCCTGAATTATTTTTCCTGCGACGCGAGGCGTCGCACCGACCCACATCGTCGGCGCGATCGAGCGTCGCCGCACGCTCGTGCATTGACGCGCGACGCGACGTCGCGCACCGCGCGCGCTCGTCCTGCGGGTTGGCGTCCTGCAGGTTCTCGTCGCCGCATCCTCGTGCGTTGACACTCGACTCGACACATGGGCGCGCGGAGGTTCGCGGCGTCACCGAGTCGCGAGCGCGCTCGGTCGCGGTGAGGCGCCGAGCAAGGATGGAGCACCGTCAGGGAGAGAGCGGCGTGAGCGAGGCGCTCGGCGCAGTCGGAGGAGCGCCAGAGTGGAAGGTGAACGGAACGATCACCGTCGCGGGCATTCCGTCGAGCGGGCGGCTGAACGTCGCCGTCTTCACGCCGCCGGCCATGCACGCGAGGCACTCGTCGTCGAGGTTGTCGTGCGTCCGCGCGGTCGCCGCGGTCACCCGGCCGTCCGCGTCGACGTCGATCGCGAACGTGACGGTCCCCGTCGGGGTCGGCTTCCGGCCGAGCTGAGCGGCGAAGCACGCGCGCAGCGAAGGTCGGATCGCGTTGACCGTGCGCGCGGCGTCCGGGATCGACGGCGGCAGCCCGGCTCCGGCCTCGGCCGTCGGTCCGGCCTCGGCCGTCGAGGCCCCGCCGAGCCCGGCGTCGCCCGCCTGGGCGACCGGAGGGGCGCTAGCGCAGCCGTTGCAGCCGCCGCTGCAGGCGCTGACGGAGGGGCCGGCGAGGGCGAGACCGATCGCGAGGACCGAGCGTCGGAGGCCAGGCATCGGCGCGGAGCATACCTTTAGACGGCCCCACCGATCCGCTTGCCTTTTCGCCCCCTTCGACTAAAAGCCAGCGGTTCTCCCGCCCGCCTCGCAATTTCGCGAGGAATCCGGGCACGCCGGGATGGAAGCCTCGGCCCTATCAGCGGGGTCGAGCGTGTAAACCGGTTCTCCGGCTCCCATTGCGGGGATGCCGCCTGAAGGAAAGAAATGGCTCGATATATCGGACCCGTCTGCAAGCTTTGCCGCCGCGAAGGCATCAAGCTCTTCCTCAAGGGTGAGCGCTGCTACACCGACAAGTGCTCGGTCACGCGCCGCCCCTATCCGCCGGGCCAGCACGGCCAGGGCCGCATCAAGCTGACGGAGTACGCCGTCCGCCTCCGCGAGAAGCAGAAGACCCGCCGCATCTACGGCGTGCTCGAGCGCCAGTTCCGCGCGTACTACTTCGACGCGACGCGCCGCAAGGGCCGCACGGGCGAGCAGATGCTCGGCCTCATCGAGAGCCGCCTCGACAACGTCGTCCACCGCATGGGCTTCGCGTCGTCGCGTAACGAGGCGCGCCAGCTCGTCAAGCACGCGCACATCCTCGTCAACGGCAAGCGCGTCGACATCCCGTCGTACCTGCTCCGCGCCGGCGACAAGGTCGAGGTTCGCGAGAAGAGCCGCGGCATCAAGTTCATCGCCGCCGCGCTCGCGCAGGTGGAGCGCCGCGCGCAGCTGTCGTGGATCGATCTCGACAAGAACAACTTCGCCGGCGTCTTCAAGGGCGCGCCGGTTCGCGAAGAGCTCAACGAGCCGCCGATCCGCGAGCAGCTCGTCGTCGAGTACTACTCGCGCTGATCGACCTCACGTGCTCGCTCGAGGAGGTCGCCTCCTCGAGCGGCACCGGAGACTCACCGAACGACAGGGACTGAAACACACGGGCAGGCGACGGTAGCGACCGGAGAGCGGGTTCGAAGGCGCCGCGGGATCGCCGCGTGAACGGGACGAACGGCCGAAGGGCCGAGAAGAAGGAACGAAGAGCATGAGCAACATCGTCACTCGCAACTGGCGCGACCTCATCCGTCCGCGCGGCATCCACATCGAGCAGGAGACGCTCACCGAGTTCTACGGCCGCTTCTCGTGCGAGCCCCTCGAGCGCGGCTATGGCATCACGCTCGGCAACTCGCTCCGTCGCGTCCTCCTCTCGTCGCTCCAGGGCGCGGCCATCACGGCCATCCGCATCGACGGCGCGCTCCACGAGTTCACGACCATCGGCGACGTCGTCGAGGACGTGACCGACATCATCCTCAACCTGAAGGAAGTCGTCCTCAAGGCGGCGACCGCGAAGACGTACACCGTCCGCATCGAGAAGGAGGGCCCTGGCCCCGTCTACGCGCGCGACATCCAGCTCGTCGACGGCCTCACGGTCCTGAACCCCGATCACCTCATCGCGACGCTCGACAAGAAGGGCCCGCTGTCGATGGAGCTGACGGTCAACGTCGGCCGCGGCTACGTCCCCGCCGAGAAGAACAAGACCCCGACGATGCCGATCGGCACGATCCCGATCGACGCGCTCTTCTCGCCCGTTCGCAAGGTGAACTACACCGTCACGAACGCGCGCGTCGGTCAGGTCACCGACTACGACAAGCTGACCCTCGAGGTCTGGACGAACGGCAGCGTGAAGCCCCAGGACGCCGTCGCCTACGCGGCGAAGATCCTGAAGGAGCAGCTCACGATCTTCATCAACTTCGAGGAGACCGAGGAGACGAGCTACGTCCAGGGCACGCCCGAGGACGAGCCGCTCAACGAGAACCTCTTCCGCTCCGTTGACGAGCTCGAGCTCTCCGTCCGCTCGGCCAACTGCCTCCAGAACGCGAACATCACCCTCATCGGTGAGCTCGTTCAGCGCACGGAGCAGGACATGCTGAAGACGAAGAACTTCGGCCGCAAGAGCCTCAAGGAGATCAAGGAGATCCTCCAGAACATGGGGCTGTCGCTCGGCATGAAGATCGACAACTGGCCCCAGATGCTCGAGCGCTGGAAGGCCCAGCAGGCGCAGAACTAAGCCCCGCGAATCACCTACGAGGCCCGTCGCTGACGGGCCTCGCCGATCGACAGCTCAAAGTCGTTAAAAGGGAAGCAAGGCACCATGCGACACCAGAATGCGGGTCGAAAGTTCGACCGAAACAGCACCAGCCGCCGGGCGATGTTCCGGAACCTGACGGCGAACCTCGTCCTCAACGAGCGGATCGAGACGACGGACGCGAAGGCCAAGGAGCTCCGCCGCGTCGCGGAGCGCCTCATCACCAAGGCGCGCCGCCTCGGTGAGGTCTCGTACACGCCGTTCGAGAAGCTCTCGGAGAAGGACAAGGCCAAGCGCCTCGCCACCAAGCGCCTCATCGCTTCGTTCCTCCCGCGCTGGGGCACGAAGACCGAGAAGGGCGGCGAGACGAAGAAGGTCGACCTCGTCGAGAAGGTCCTCATCGACCTCGCGAAGCGCTTCGCGAGCCGCCCCGGCGGCTACACGCGCATCATCAAGCTCGGCGACCGCCGCGGCGACAACGCGCCGATGGCGATCATCGAGCTCGTCGAAGGCGCGAGCGACGCGGGCGAGAAGAAGGCGAAGAAGGCGAAGAAGGCCGCCAAGCCCGAGGCCGAAGCCGCGGCGGGCTGATCTTCGTTCGACGAACGCGGCCATCACGGCCACGCGAAGAGGGCGGCGGGCGCGAGCTCGTCGCCCTTTTTCGCTTCTGGCGTCTGGCGGCCGGGCGTCTGGCGGCAGGGCGTTTGGCGCCCGCGGTCCGCGATCAGGCGCGCGCGGCGCGGCGGGGCCTTCGGCGTCCGCCGCCGAAGAGGAGGATGCCGGCGAGCGCGACGACGACGACCGCGCCGGCGGCCGCGAAGGCGCGAATGCGCTCCTGGCGCTCCTCGACGTTGGCCTCGAGGCGATTGAGCTCGGCGCGCGACTTCTCGTGGCCGGGCTCGAGGCGGAGCGCGCGCTGGAACGGCTCGACGTCGGCGATGCCGCGCGCGAGCAGCTCCTTGCCCTCGAGGTAGGCGATCTCCGCCTCGATGTGCGGGACGCGCGGGCTCTCGGGCCAGAGCCGCGCCGCCTTGCGGAAGAGCGCGAGCGCTCGCGGGGGATCCGACTCCTCGAGCTGCTCGGCGTACGCGACGTACGCCGCGACCATCTCGCCGCGGCGCTCGATCATCGGCTGGCGCGCGAGCACCTTGTCGAAGGCGGCGACGGCCTCTTCGAGCTTGCCCTCCTTCTCCTTCGCGAGCCCCTCGTCGAGCAGCCCGTAGACCTCCTGGAGTCGGATTCGGTCGTACGCGGCGAAGAGCTCCATCGCGATCTGCGCCGCGGGCCAGCCGTCGGGGGCCGCCTTTCCGGTGACGTTCGAGTAGGCCTCTCGCAGCTTCCACACCGCGTCCTGCCCGAACTGACCGAGCGCCTCGCGCGCCGCGCCGCGCACCTGGATGCGATCGGAGTTCACGAACGAGAGAATCACCGGCAGCGCGTCCATGTCGTGCACGTTCGCGAACGCGCGGAGCACGTCGGCGAGCACCTGGTTGTCCTTCGTCTGCACCGCGTCGCCGGGGATGCGCTTGCCCATCCCCTCGAGCTGGGAGGTCGACCAGTGACGGAGCTCCGACGAGGGCTCCTTGCGCGTCTCGATGAGCGCCGGGACCGCCTTGTCGCCGAGGGCCTTCAGGTGGCGCGCCACCTCGGGCCGGAACACGTTGCCGTGGTCACCGGCGACCTTGACGAGCTGCCGGAGGCCCGGCGTCGTCCCGGCGTGCGCGAGCGCGCGGAGCAGCACCGCGGTCGTGACGGCCGGCCGGTACCCGGCGCCGTCGCTCTTCGTGGCGAGCAGCGCGGAGCAGAGGTCCGTGTCCGAGCCCTTGCCGGCGGCGTCGCGCGCCACCTTCACGGCTGCCTGCACGGAGACCGTCGACGCTTTTCGCTGCGCGGCGAGCTGCTTGGCGATCGCCGGGATGGCGTCCTGGCCCAGCGCCTCGACCGTCTTCGCCGCGCCGCGGCGGGCTTCGACGTCGTCGCTCGCGAGCGGCGCGAGCATCCGGTCGAGGTCGGCCGCGGTCAGCGTCTCGATCGCCCGCGCGCCGTGCTTGTCGGCGGGCGGCTCGGTGTCGTCCTCGGCGTGCGCCGGGAGCCCCACGAGGAGCGTGCTCAGGAGGACGACGAGCGAGGCGTAACGTCTCATGGATCTCCCGTGGAAACGGCCGCGCGGCGCTACGGCTTCCCGCCTATTCGACGATCGCGAACTCGGGGAACTCGCCGGTGTAGCCGCGCCAGCGGATGTCGACCGTGTCGACCCGCGCCGCGGACGGTCCGTGGTTCGCCCAGCTCGCGAGCTCCTTGATCGAGTCCTCGTCGCCCTCGGCGCAGAGCTCTACACTGCCGTCCGGACGGTTGCGCACCCAGCCGGTGATCCCGAGCCGACGAGCCTCGCGCTGGGCCGCGGCCCGGAAATAAACGCCCTGGACGCGACCACGGACGATGAGATGAATTCGCTTCTGGGCCATGATGTGACGCCTTACTTCTGCGGGCGTCCTCTCCTCGTCTAGCGAAGGACGAAGACGCGGGCAACCTTGTAGCATCCCCCTCCTGCATGGCGAATCCTGAGGACCTCGGCCGATACCGCCTGAAGCGTCTCCTCGGCCGCGGCGCCCTCGGCGAGGTCTGGGAGGCGAGCGATCGCGAGGAGCACGGGGCGAAGGTCGCCGTGAAGATCATGCACGCGGCCGACGACGAGCTCGCGTTCGCGCGGAGCGCCTTCGCGCGCGAGGCGCGGCTCGCGTCGCTCCTCCGGCATCCGCACGTGGTCGCCGTCCACGACGCGGGCGAGGCCGCGGGGACCAGCTTCATGGTGATGGACATGGTCGAGGGCCAGTCGCTCCGGAAATGGATGGGCGATCCCACGACCACGCTCTCCGAGAAGCTCCGGTGGCTGCGGCAGGTCGGTGACGGCCTGGCGGCGATGCACCGCGCCGGCATCGTCCACCGCGACCTGAAGCCGGAGAACGTCATCGTGCGGTCCGATCGCACGGCGTGTGTCGTCGATCTCGGGATCGCGAAGTGGACGAAGGTAGACCTCGGAGGCGAGCGCGATCCGATGGACGTCCTCGAGGAGCTCGACGCGCCCCGTCCGAGCACCGACTACGTGCCGCCCGAGACGACCGACGAGAGTCTCTACGACGAGCTCGGCGACCAGTACGCGTGGGGCGTGCTCGCCTACGAGGTCGTGACCGGCGCCGTCCCGACCGCGAGCTCCCCGCCGCTCACCGCGCGCGACGATCTCCCTCCGCAGGTGGCCGCCGCGATGGAGCGAGCGCGCGCGAAGGGGCGTGAGGATCGCTGGGACGCGATGGAGCTCCTGCTCGACGAGCTCGTCGAGCACGCCGCCTCGATCCCGCCGGGAGGAGCGCAGGCGTCGGGGGCGGCTCCGGCGGCGAGGTCGGCGCACGACCCGTCCGCGCCGGACGGCGATCTCGAGGGCGCGGGCGGATCGGACCCCGGCGGAGACCTCGTCGCGGCGAGGCGCCGCTCGCCGCTCGCCCTCACGGCCGCCGCCGTGCTCGTCCTGCTTCTGGTCGCCCTGATCGTGGCCGCCCTTCGCTGAAAGCCGAAGGTCGATTATGGTGCCGCCCGTGGCACCGCTGCCCTTCTTCACACGCCTGTGGTTCGCCTGGGTCGTCTTCTTCAAGGTCCTGTTCGACGGCGTCTTCGCCGCGAAGGTCTCCTCGCCGCAGCTCGGCGAGCCGACGGGCGAGGCGCCGAAGCTCGCCGAGGGCGACAAGCCCGCTCCGGTCGTGGTGGAGAAGGTCGTCGAGAAGATCGTCGAGAAGGTGATCGAAGCGCCCCGCCCCGCGGGTCCGCCGCCCACGGACGCGGCGCTCCAGCTCCTCGCGCTCTTCCAGCGTGAGGGCCGCTTCGTCGACTTCCTCGAAGAGGACGTCGCGAGCTTCAGCGACGCCGACATCGGCGCGGCCGCGCGCGTCGTCCACGGCGGCTGCCGCAAGGCGCTCCGCGAGCACGTGAAGCTCGAGCCCGTGCGCGGCGAAGAAGAGGGCGCGAAGGTCACGCTGCCCGAGGTCAGCCCGAACGAGGTGAAGCTCACGGGCAACGTCCAGGGCAAGGGCCCGCACACCGGCGTGCTCCGGCACCGCGGGTGGCGTGCGGTCACGGTGCAGCTGCCTTCGGCCGTCGCCGGCCACGACGCGCGCATCGTCGCGCAGGCCGAGGTGGAGCTGTGAGCGAGCCGCGTTACGTCGTCGGCATCGACCTCGGCACCACCCACTGCGCGGTCGCCTACGCGCCGATCCCGGCGGACGACGCGGCGACCCCGCCCGCGCCCGAGATGCTCTCGATCCCGCAGCTCGTCGCGCAGGGGACGATCGACGCGCGCGAGCTCCTCCCGTCGTTCTTCTACGTCGCGCACGAGAGCGACGGCGCGCAGGCCTTGCCGTGGGACGAGTCGCGCACGTACGTGGTGGGCGAGCACGCGCGCGCGCGCGGCGTCGACGCCCCCGCGCGCGTCATCGCCAGCGCGAAGAGCTGGCTCTGCCACCCGTCGGTCGACCGCCGCTCCGCGATCCTGCCGCCCGGCGCGCCCGAGGATGTCGAGCGCATCAGCCCGGTCGAGGCCTCGTGGCGCTACCTCGAGCACCTGATCGAGGCGTGGGACCACGTCGTCGCGAAGGGCGATCCCGACCTCGCGCTCGCGAAGCAGAGCGTCGTGCTCACGGTGCCGGCGTCGTTCGACGCCTCGGCGCGCGAGCTCACGACGGAGGCCGCCTACGCCGCCGGGCTCGAGGATCTCACGCTCCTCGAGGAGCCGCAGGCGGCTTTCTACGCGTGGCTCGCCGGCAAGGGCGACGCGTGGCGCAAGGACGTCGCCGCGGGCGACGTGGTGCTCGTCGTCGACGTCGGCGGAGGCACCTCGGACTTCTCCGTCATCGCCGCCGTGGACAAGGGCGGCGAGCTCGTCCTCGAGCGCGTCGCCGTCGGCGATCACATCCTGCTCGGCGGCGACAACATGGACATGCTGCTCGCGCACATCGTCGAGCAGAAGATGGTCGCGGAGGCGGAGGAGGCCGGGCGGACGCTCGAGCTCGACCGCTGGCAGCGCATCAGCCTCCAGCACGCGGCGCGCGGCGCGAAGGAGAAGCTCCTCGGCGACTCGAAGGCGAAGAGCGCGCAGATCGCGATCGCGGGAAAGGGATCGAAGCTCGTCGGCGGGACGCTTCGCACCGAGGTGACGCGCGAGGAGGTCCAGCAAGCGATCGTCGACGGCTTCTTCCCCGTCGTCGACTCGGCGGCGCGGCCGGCCGTGCGCGCGCGCGCGGCGCTCACGCAGCTCGGCCTGCCCTACGCGCAAGATCCGGCCGTGACGAAGCACCTCGCGGCGCTGCTCGCGCGCCACGCCGACGCGCTCTCCGCCGGCGGCGACGCGGGCAAGAAGGGCAAGGCGCCGAAGATGCTCCGCCCGACGCGCATCCTCTTCAACGGCGGCGTCATGAAGAGCGCGCTCCTCCGCGAGCGCGTGACGGGCTGCATCGACGCCTGGCTCGGCGAAGAGGGCGCCGGTGAGGCGCGGGTGCTCGAGGGCGCCGATCTCGATCTCGCGGTCGCGCGCGGCGCCGCCGCCTACGGGCTCGCCCGCCGTGGCCGCGGCGTCCGCATCCGTGGCGGCACCGCGCGCGCGTACTACGTCGGCATCGAGGGCGCGGTCCCGGCCGTGCCCGGTATGGAGCCGCCGGTCACCGCGCTCTGCGTCGCGCCGTTCGGAATGGAGGAGGGGACGAGCGCCGACGTCGCCGGAGGCGAGCTCGGCGTCGTCGTCGGCGAGCGGGTGAACTTCCGCTTCTTCGGATCGAGCGTCCGCCGCAAGGACGCCGTCGGCGCCGCGATCGAGCGCTGGAAGAAGGACGAGATCGAGGAGCTCGCGCCGATCGAGGTCGATCTCCCCGCCGAGGGCCGCGCGAAGGGCGACGTCGTGCCGGTGACGCTCCGATCGAGCGTGACCGAGGTCGGCACGCTCCTGCTCGAGGCCGTGCCGATCCAGCCGAAGAAGAAGGACGAGCGCTGGAAGGTCGAGCTCAGCGTCCGCGGCGGCGACTGAGCGACGTCGTCGGACGCGACCTCGACCTCGCCGCGGGGCGCGAAGTCGACGTCAGGGCCGGAGGACGAAGACGGGCGACGTCCGCGGCTCGCCGCCCGCCGTCCCGTCGCCGAGCTGCCCGTCGGCGCCCTTGCCCCAGCAGACGACCTCGCCGTCGCCGGTGAGGACCGCGCACGCGTGATCGCGTCCGGTGGCGACGCTCGCCGCTTCGATTTGCGCGGTCGGCGAGCCGGGCCGAACGACGGGCTCGGGTACGGCGTGCGTCGCCGTGTCGGGCGTGCCCGCGCGGCCGAGCTCTCCGCTCTCGTTCTTTCCGAAGCAGCGCACCTTCGCGTCGGCAGCCGACAGCACGCAGGTGAACGCGCCGCCGGCGGCGATCGCGAGGGCCTGGCCGCCGAGCACCTCGCTGCCGGGCGCGTCGAGCAGCGCGCCCGCGTCGGTGTTGCCGAGCTGACCGAAGGCGTTGTCGCCCCAGCAGCGCGCGCTCTTGTTCGCGTCGAGGGCGCACGTGTGCGCGTCGCCGGCGCTGAGGGCGGTGACGCTCGTACCGACGTTCGCCTCGACCGCGTTGTCGGTCGCGTCGGAGGCGGGAGGGCCGTCGCCGAGCGCGCCGAGCGTGGACGTGCCCCAGCACCGTACGCGCGGCGAAGCGGAGCTCCGGATGCACGTGTGCGTCGGGCCCGCGCTCAGGGCGACGGCGCTCTGCTTGTCGATGCCGGCGTTGACGGGGATGTTCGACGGCGCGGCGCCGATCGCTCCGGCTTGCTTGTCCGCGTTGCAGCCCCAGCAATAGGTCGCGCCGCCCGACTCGATCCCGCAGGTGTGATCGAGGCCGGGCGCGATCGCGCTCCACTGGAGCGGCTGACCGGAGCTCGGCGTCGTCACCTTGCGCGGCGCGCGGCTCGGGTTCGCGTCGTCGCCCGCACCGACCTGACCGCACGCGTTCCGTCCCCAGCACCACGCGTCGAAGCTCCGCGTGACCGCGCAGGTGTGGAACGCGCCGGCGACGAGCTCCTTCACGTCGTCCGGCAGCGTGATCTTCACCGGGCGCTCGCTGCGGATCGTCGCCGCAGGGAGGCCGAGCTGCCCGTCGGCGTTGTCACCCCAGCAGAAGACCTCGTTCGCGTTCGTGAGCGCGCAGGAGTGGCGCGCGCCCAGCGTGACGAGCTTCACGCCCGACAGGTGGTTCGAGCTCGCGTCGGGGCCGGCGTCGCTCGAGGGCGCATCGGGCTCGCCGGCGTCGGTGCCCGCGTCCGCGTCGACCGCGCCGCCGACCTCGAAGCCGCCGAGGATCGCCGTGCATCCGACCGCGCACGCGCACGCGAAGAAGAGCGAGGCAGCCGGGAGCGGCGCGAGCCTGTTGCGTGTCCCCATGGGTGGGCGCGAGCGTAGCCGCACCCGCGCCGGTCTGGTAGTTTCGCCCGTGCTGGGAGGAGAGACGAATGCGTAGCTGGCTCACCTGCGGGCTCGTCGGGTTCTGGTCCTTGGCGGTCTCCGTCGCGGCTTGCGGCAGCGACGAAGGGGCTTCGAGCGGAGGTTCGCCGGACGCGGACGCGTCGGACGCGTCGGCCGGCGACGACGCACCGCCCGGATCGATCTCCGTCACGGCGGCGGACGTCACCGTCTACACGGGCAGCCGCGCGGAGATCGACGCGTCGCAGTCCGGGGCGACGTCGTTCGCGTGGACCGTCAAGACGGCGCCGTCCGGCAGCAGCGTGACGACCCAGGCGCTCGGGGGCGCCGCGACCGCGCGGCCGAGCTTCGTCGCCGACGTCTCCGGCGACTACGTGCTCGAGGTCACCGCGCGCGGCGCCGGCGGCGAGAGCGCGACGAAGAGCGTGAAGGTGAAGGCGGTCGCAGCGCCCCTCTTCTTCATGCAGACGAACTTCGGCGAGGACCCGGCGTACTTCGAGTACCGCACGATCGGCACCGACAAGTCGAACAACCATCCCATCGCGTGCCGCATCAGCGCGCCGCCCGAGGACGGCGGCGCGGCTGGCGCGTTCCTCTTCATGAGCATGCTCTTCGCGGACATGGGCATGGACTGGTGGGAGGCGCCGCCGGGCAGCCCGTCACGCGTCGCGTACACGTCGCTCGAGGTCTTCCCCGACGGCGGATCGGGGGCCTTCCTCGCGCTCGGCTCGAGCGACACCACGTGCGCGAACCCGCCCGCTGTCGTTCGTCACATCGTCGACGAGGACGGCGGCAAGCCGAACGAGCTCCTCGTGCAGCCGCATTTTTCGCCGAACGGCGCGCGCGTCGCCTACGTCGAAGAGCGCGCGGGAGGTCACGCGATCGGCACCGTGAGCTACGACGGCAACGATCGTCGCGTCGTCTCGCGTTTCTGCGGGCCCGGCGTCGAGTCGTGCTGGAGCCCGGCCGTGTTCCCGCCGCGTCCGCAGTGGATCGACGCCCAGAACGTCGGCTGGGCGCGCGCGAAGCAGGCGGACGGCGGGGCGGGCTGGGAGGTCGTCGTCGCGAGTGACAGCGCCAACCCCATGCCGCGCACCCACATGACGTGCGACGGCCTCGCGCCGCGCAGCATCGCGTTCTTGAAGGGCGGCCGCGTCGTCGCGAACCCGATGGCGGCCGACACGCAGACCGAAGACGTCGTCGTGCTCGAGCCGACCACCCCCGGCGGCCCCTGCCGCGTCGTGAAGAACCTCACGAACCTCGGCACGAAGCGCTCGTACGCGCGCGACTTCGTCGTCTCCCCCGACGAGTCGGAGATCCTCTTCGTGCGCACGCTCGTGCCCGAAGACGAGCCGCCGCCGGACGCGGGCGGCTCGCGCCTCGGCGGCGAGCTCTACGTCGTTCCGGTCGACGGGAGCTCCGCGCCGAAGCCGTTCGGCGGCGCCCCGCGCTACGCGCTGTTCGGAGCGCGCTACGTCGCGAGCGCGAGCCAGATCGCGTGGAACGGCGCCGTGGCCTTCGACGGCGGCGCTCCCGAGGGCGCGCTGCTCGACGCGGGCATCCCGAGCCTCGCGGTCGCGACGAGGGACGGGACCCGCGTGACACCGCTCGTCGTGTCGAACCTCGACGCCGGCGTGTACGTCGTCGGCGGCGGCAACGGCGGCTCGTGCGACTTCCGCCTCTGCTCGTTCGCCGGCGGCAAGGCGTCCGGCGGCGGCGCGCTCGCCACGGCGGCCGCGGCCCTGGCTCTCGCCGTGCGTCGCAAGCGCCGTCGCCCGAGCTGATGGACGCCCGGCCGGAAGCCGCCGACGCGCCTCGTTTCGTCGTCGGGATCGATCTCGGGACGACCCACACGGTCGTCGCCTACGCCCCGATCGATCCACGCCGGACGAGGACGGCGCCGGAGCCCACGGTCTTTCCGATCCCGCAGCTGACGACGCTCCGCGAGAGCGAGCCGCTCTTGCTCCTCTCGTCGTGCCTCTACGCGCCGCTCGCGGGCGAGCTCGCCGGCGATCCCGACTGGATCGCGGGTGAGGCCGCGCGGCGTCGCGGCGCCGAGGTCACGGGCCGCTTCGTCTCTTCCGCGAAGAGCTGGCTCTCGCACGCGGCGGTCGACCGGACCGCGGCGATCCTCCCGTGGGGCGTCGCGGAGGAGACCTCCGAGACCGGCGGGCGCGTGGCGAAGCTGTCGCCCGTCGACGCGAGCACGCGGCTGCTCGCGCACATCGTGCGGGAGTGGGATCGCGAGCACCCCGACGCGCCGCTCGCGAAGCAGGACGTCATCCTCACGCTCCCGGCTTCGTTCGACGACGTCGCGCGCGAGCTCACGGTCGCCGCGGCCAATGGCGCAGGCCTCGCGCCGACGTTGCTCGAGGAGCCGACGGCGGCGTTCTACGACGCGATGCGCGACGTCGACGCGATCCGCGAGCACGTCGTCCCGCGGTCGCCCGAGGAAGAGAAGACGGTGCTCGTCTGCGACGTCGGCGGCGGCACGACCGACCTGTCGCTCATGGCGATCGCCTACGCGCCGAAGGACAAGGGCGGCTTCACCGTTCGCCGCGTCGCGGTCGGCCGGCACATCCTGCTCGGCGGCGACAACATGGACCTCGCGCTCGCGCACCTCGCCGAGGGCCGGATCACCGGGAGCGGCGCGCGCCTCGAGCCCGGCGAGCTCGCGCAGCTCGTGCTCGCGTGCCGCGAGGCCAAGGAGCGGATCCTGAGCTCGAAGGGGAGCAGGGTCGCCGAGGCGCGCGTCACGTTGCTCGGCCGAGGGAGCAAGCTCGTCGGCGGCGCGCGCGGGACGACGCTCTCGCGCGACGAGGTCGAGGACATCGTCCTCCGGGGCTTCTTCCCCGCCGACGTCGAGCCCGAAGCGACGGCGCGCCCGCGCGGCGGCATCGTCGCGTTCGGGCTGCCGTACGAGCGCGACCCCGCCGTCACGCGGCACATCCGCCAGTTCCTCGCGCGCCACGCGAGCGAGCTGCCCGCCGGGGCCCCCGACGTCGTCCTCCTCAACGGCGGCGTGTTCAACGCGGCGCCGATCGTCAAGGCGCTGAAGGCGGCGCTGAAGGCCTGGGCCGGAAAGGCGCCGGAGATGCTGCCGCTCTCCGATCCGGACCTCGCGGTCGCGTGCGGCGCGGTCCGCTACGGCTTCGCGCGCAAGGGCATCGGCGTCCGCGTCGAGAGCGGGGCGGCGCACGGCTACTACGTCCGCGTGGGCGACGCCGGCGTCCCGTCGTCGAGCGGAGAGCGGCGCGAAGGGGGGCGCGCGGTCTGCATCCTCCCGCGCGGCGCGAAGGAGGGCGTGCGCCACGAGGCCGAGGGACGCACGTTCGACCTCGTCGTCGGGCGGAGCGTCCGCTTCGACCTCTACGCGTCGGACGTCGCGCGCGACGCCGCCGGGGCGATCGTCACGCTCGACGACGACGCCTTCGAGCGGCTGCCGCCGGTGGTGACGCACCTCCCTGCCACGAGCAAGGAACAGAGCGTGCGCGTGCGGCTCGGCGGCGAGCTCCTCACCACGGGCCAGCTCGAGCTCGCGTGCAGCGAGATCGCGCAGGCCGGACAGGTCGGTCGTCGCTTCCGCCTCGAGTTCGCGCTCCGTGAAGGCGCGCGCGCCACGAGCATGCCTCCGGCGTCGCTGGCGCCGCCGTCGATCGTCCCGCCGGCCTCGACCGAGGTGCGCGCATCCATAGCCCCGTCGCGTCTCGCCGAGGCCGAGAAGATCCTCGACAAGGTCTTCGGCAAGAAGGGCGAGGCGACGCCGCGCGAGGTGAAGGACGTCCTGCGCGACCTCGAGAAGGCGATCGGCGATCGCCTGACGTGGACGATGGAGACGTGCCGCCTCCTCGCCGATCGACTCCTCTCGAACACGGGCTCGCGCCGCCGGAGCCCGAACCACGAGCGCGCCTACTGGCTCCTCCTCGGCTTCTGCATGCGGCCCGGCTTCGGCGATCCGGGCGATCCGAAACGCATCGAGCGCGCGTGGCCGCTGTTCGAGGGCCGCCTCGGGTTCCCGAACGAGGCGCAGGGCTGGCAGCAGTTCTTCATCGCGTGGCGGCGCATGGCGGGCGGGCTGACCGAGGCGATGCAGGAGGCCATCCGCGACGCGATGGACCCGATCGTCGCGCCGAAGGAGGCCGGCCTGAAGCCGCCGAAGCGCGTCCCCGAGGACGGCGGCGAGGCCCTCGTGATGCTCGCCGCGCTCGAGCGCGCGCCGGCGGCGCGTCGCGCGGTGCTGGGCGAGTGGATCGTCGACAAGACGTGGACGAACGACGACGCGCGCCTCTGGACCGCGATCGGCCGCGTCGGCGCGCGCGTCCCCGTCTACGCGAGCGTGCACCACGTCGTCCCGGTGAGGAACGCCGAGGCCTGGATCGAGCGCCTCCTCCGCTTGAAGTGGGAGAACGTGGCGACCGCGCAGCACGCGGCCGTGCAGCTCGCCCGCGTCACGGGCGATCGCGCGCGCGACGTGAACGAGCGTCTCCGGAAGGAGATCGAAAAACGCCTCGCGGCGATGAACGCCAAGGAGACGTGGGTCCGCGCCGTCCGCGAGCTCGCCGAGGTCGGTGAGGAAGAGCGTGTCGCGATCATGGGGGAAGGGCTCCCCATCGGGCTCAAGCTCGCCGACTGAGGCGCCGCGCGCCCGCTCTCGATCGGGCTCGAGTTGCCGACGGAGGCACCCCGCGCCGCGCCGCGAACGCGCGCGAAACGCGTGGCACCTCCCTTGCTCGAGCTTTGGCTCGAATGCCCGAAGCACGGCGCGACCGGTGGGAAGCCACCACGCTCGGACGGTCCGAGGACACGGCGACGCGAGAAGACGGGGCGTTCGACCCGACGGCGCCTCCCACCGCCGGCTCGGGGGCGGTCCGCGCGCTGTCGCTCGATCCGGATCGCTATTCCATCGGCGAGGTCCTCGGCGAAGGCGGGATGGGCGAGGTAAGGCGATGTCGGGATCGCTCCGCCGGCCGCGACGTCGCGCTGAAGGTCGTCCGCCCCGGAACGGACGTCGACGACATCGAGGGGCGCTTCCTCCGCGAGGCGCGTGTCCAGGCTCGCCTCGATCACCCGGCGGTGGTGCCGGTCTACGACGTCGGGCACGACGTCCACGGGCGCGCCTACTTCACGATGAAGCGGGTCGAGGGCGTGACCCTCGACGACGTCATGGAGCGCCTCCGCGACGGCGACGCGACCGCGCTCCGCGACTACCCGCGCCACCGCCTGCTGACGGCGTTCGCGCGCGCGTGCCTCGCGGTCGACTACGCGCACGCGCGCGGGGTCCTCCATCGCGATCTCAAGCCGGCGAACCTCATGCTCGGCGCGTTCGGCGAGGTCTACGTCCTCGACTGGGGGCTCGCGAAGATCGCCTCGCCGGAGGTCACTGGCGAGCTCGCGGTCACGGCGCGCGAGGCGGTGCCGAGCGATCCGGGCCTCACGGAGCGGGGCGTCGCGATGGGCACGCCCGCGTACATGGCGCCCGAGCAGGCCGCGGCGCTCCCGCTCGATGCGCGGGCAGACGTCTTCTCGCTCGGCGCGATCCTCTTCGAGCTGCTCGCGCTCGATCCGCTGCTCGGCGACGAGGAGATCCGGGCAGCGCGCGCGCGACGCGCGTTTTCGCTCGACGCGCGTCCTTCGGTGCGCGCGCCGGGCCGCGCGATCCCGCCCGAGCTCGACGCGATCTGCATCCGCGCGACGGCGTCGGAGCCGGACGATCGCTTCGCCTCGGCCCGCGCGCTCCACGAGGCGGTCGAGGCGTTCCTCGCCGCGGACGAGGAGCAAGGCCGTATCCAGCGGCTCGCCGCCGCCCACGTCGCGAGGGCCCGAGCGCTGAGCGCCCCCGAGGCCGGCGACGGCGCGCGCCCGCAGGCGCTCGAGGAGCTCGGTGCGGCCCTCGCTCTCGCGCCCGAGGACCCCGACGCCCGCGCCCACCTCGTGCATCTGCTCCGGTCGCCGCCGAAGGAGACGCCGCCCGAGGTGCGGGCGCGACGGACCCAGCAGGACGTCGCGCGCCTCCGTCGCATGCAGCGCGTGGTCGCCGCGATCTACTTCGTCGGTTGGCTGGTCGGCTATCCGATCATCGTCGTCGCCGGCGGGGTGCGCGACCTCGGGCGCGCGCTCGTCGTCCCCGCCGCCTGGCTCGTGACCGGCGCCGTCATCCTCGCGCTCCACTGGCTCCGCAAGCACGACACGCGGGTCAGCTGGACGGCGGTCACCGCGTCGGCGGCGATCGCCCTGACGTCGCTCGTGTGGGGGCCGCTCTTCATCGTGCCGAGCCTGACGGTGGCCGTCGTCTACGGGCAGCTGCTCGTCGCGCCGAAGGGGCACCGCCCTCACATCGTCGTGCTCAAGTCGCTCGCGCTGGCCGTGCCGGCCTACCTCTCGTTCCGAGGCCTGCTCGACGTCTACACGGCCGACGACGCCGGCGCGATCCTCGTGCACGGCGCCGTCGGGACCTCGCGCAGCGTCTTCTACGCCGGCCTCACGATGTGTCATCTGGCGACGATCGCCTTCGGCGCGCGTTTCGCCGCGCGCTACCGCGACGTGCTCGACGCGCGCGTGCTCGAGAACGCCCTCTTCTCCTGGCAGCTCGCGAACCTCGTCCCGAGCGCCAACGGAGCGACGCGCCCGCGGTCGAGCGTCATCGTGAGCGACGGCGACGACGCGCACGCGCGCGTCCGCGGCTCGATCCCGCCGCCGCTCCCCGATCGCGACGGCGGGATCACCGGCGACGGGCGCTACACCAGGGTCGACCTCGTCGACTCGACCGGCGACGCGGAGGTGTGGCGCTGCCACGATCGGCGGCTCGACCGCGAGGTGGAGCTCCACCTCGCTCGGAGCAGCGACGGTGACGAGATCGTCCGAGCCCGCGCCCGCGTGCGCGCGCGCCTCGAGCATCCCGCGATCGCTCCGCTCTACGACGTCGGGCTCACCTCGGACGGCCGCGCGTTCTTCACGGCGAAGCTCGTCCTCGGCACGCCGCTCGACGTCGCGCTCGCCGCGCTCACCGGCGCGCCCGCCGTGGCGCGGGAGCGCGCGCGACGACGCCTGCTCACGGCGCTCGGTCAGGTCTGCCTCGCGGTGGCCTACGCGCACGAGCGAGGCGTCGCGCACGGCGCGCTCTCGACGAGCAGCATCGTCCTCGGGAGCTTCGGCGAGGTGTACGTCGAGGGCTTCCGCGCCTCCGCCGCCGGAGCGCGGCAGAGCCGGTCCGAGGCCGTCGTCCTCTTGCCGACGGAGGCGGCCGAGCTCGACGTCTGGCGCCTCGGCGAGGTGCTCCGCGCGGTGCTCGACGCGTTCGCGACCGCCTCGCCGGAGCTCGACGCGATCTCGGCGCGCGCGACCACGCTCGGCGCGTCGGCTCCGAGCGCTCGCGCGATCAACGAGGCGATCGAGTCGTTCCTCTCGGGCGATCGCGACGCGGAGGTCCGTCGCGACCTCGCGCGCGAGCACCTCGCGCGGGCGCACGCCGCCGCCGCGCGGGCGTTCGGCCGGCGCGAGGCGTTCGAGGTCCAGGCCGACGCGCGCGTCGTGGCCCTCCGCGAGGTCGGCCGCGCGGTCCGCCTCCACCCCGAGGAGCCTGCCGCGACGCAGCTGCTCTTCCGCCTCATCACCGAGCCTCCTCCCGAGCCTCCGCCGGTCGTCCTCAACGAGGTCGAGCGTCTGCGGCAGGAGCGGGGCCGCGGCTCGGCGCTCGCGGCGCTGCTCTTCGGCGGGCTGTGGCTCTTGCTGTTCCCGGTGGTGGCGATGCTCATCGGGGTCAAGCACCTCGTCCCGGTCGTCGTCATCTGGTTGTCGTGGGCGCTGGCCGAGGCCGCGATGCTCCACTCGATCCTCCGGCGGAAGCCGGTGCGCGTGCCGTGGCCGATGCTCGCCACGATGTTCGCGGCGATGATGACCGCGGCGCTGTCGGGCCCGTTCTTCGCGACGCCGGTCATCGCGACCCTGGCGACGATGAGCTTCGTGCTCGTCGTCGCGCGTGGGTGGCGCTACGTGACGATCGCTCTCGGCTCGTTCGTTGTCCTCGTCCCGGCGATCCTCGCCTGGCTTCGCGTCTTCCCCTCGATGGACATCGTCGACGACGTCATCCTCCCGGACGGCGCGCTCGAGGCGCCGTCGTTCGCCACCACGCTCCTGGTGCTCACGGTCTTTCACCTCCTGGCCGTGCTCTTCTCCGCCGAGTACGCAGCGCGCTTTCGGGATCGCCTCGACGCGGTGGAGAACGCATTCCTTCTGCGCACCTGGCAGCTCACGAAGCTCCTGCCGCAGCGCGGCCGCCGTTCCTGAGCACGGCGTCGCTGCGTGTCGTAGGATTTGCCGATGCGGTTCGGGGTAGGCCTGCTCGGCGTGAGCGCGCTCGTCGCGCTCGCGCCGGCGCTCGCGTGCTCGGACGAGCCCGGCGTGGACGCTCCGGCGGCTCTCGCCGACGGCGGACCGGCCGAGGCCGCCGCGCCGGAGCCCGACGGCGGCGCGGGCGTCGAGGCGCGCATCGTCGTCCGCACGTCGACGCCTGCGTCGAGCGTCTCTCCGGGTGGTCCGGCGCCCGCGACCTGGGCTGCCTATCGGAACGACTCGGGCGTCTGGGACACGCTGCCGGCGACGGCCGCGGCGACCTACTCCTTCACGACGACGTCGCCGCGGTGGGCGGTCGCGCTCGCCTGCGCGGACGACAGGACGTCGCTCGTCGCCGTCTACGAGCGCCCGGCGTCCGTAGCCTCGCTCGATGTCGTCCTCGAGGAGCAGTGCGGCGCGCCGCCGGGGGACGCGTACGTGCTGGACGGCACGCTCGCCCACGTCCCGGCGTCGACCGAGTGGCTCGACTTCGGATACGCGCTCGGCGCGCGCGGCGCGGTCATCATTCCGGCCGGCGACAGCGCGCCCTACGAGATCGTCAACGTCGTCGGAGGCACGTGGAACCTCGCGTTCGGCCTGCGCGAGCAGGCGGGCACGCCGCTGACGAAGATCGCGTTCGTGCGCCGGCGAGCTCTCGCCGCCGACACGACGCTCGATCTCGATCTCGACGCCGTCGGCCTCGTGCCGGGCACGAAGAAGCTCACGGTGAGCGGCCTCGATCCGGCGGACGAGACGCTCGCGGCTCCCGTGGCCTACACGATGGGCGACGATCGCGAGGGCATCGACGTCGGGCCACAGGACGTCCCGACCGCGGCGACGACGGAGCTCTCCTACGCGACCGTGCCTGCGGCGGCGCAGGAGGCGCCGGATCGGTACCGCGCGGCGATCGTGGCGTCCGGCCAGCGAGGGAGCACGTCGCGGGGCGTGCTCGCGGTGTTCCACGAGGCCGTCGATCTGACGTTCGCGCTCCCGGCCCCGATGGCCGCGCCCGTCGTGAGCGTGGCCGCAACGACGCCGTACCTGCGCGTGGCGACGAAGCTCCCGACGCGCGAGGCCGCGGCGACCTACGAGGTGCTCGCCAGCGTCCGGCTCTCGCAGAGGTTCCGGCGCGCGTGGAGCGTGTCGGTCGACGCGTCGCTCGCGCCCGGCGGCGCGCTCGAGGTGACGTTGCCGGATCTGGCCGCGGTCCCAGGCTTCGACGTCTCGTGGGCGCTGCCGCCCGATCGGGAGCGCGCGGTGACGGCGACCGCGCGCGAGAAGCCGACGTCGCTCGGGGACGGCGCGTCCGAACGCTTCTCCGCGCACACGACGACCCTCGAGCCCTGATGACCCCGTTCTACGTCGACGGCGGCGGGACCGACGCTGCGCGATGTCGCTCAGCCGAACGGGCGCTCGCTCATCGGAGCCGTCCTCGACACGCGGCCCTTCTCGAGGAAGACGACCCGCTCGCCGAGGAGTGCGGCGTCCTCCGGCTGGTGCGTGACGAGGATCGTCGGGACGCGAAGCGCGGCGAGCTCGACGCCGAGCTCGCGGAGGAGCTCGGTCTTCAACCCCGCGTCGAGCGCGCTGAACGGCTCGTCGAGCAGCACCACGCGTGGCTTCATCGCGAACGCGCGCGCGAGCGCGACGCGCTGCGCCTCGCCGCCGGAGAACGTCCGAGGCCGCCGGTCGGCGAGGCCGGCGACGTGCATCCGCGTCAGCATGGCCACGGCGCGCGCGCGCCGCTCCTCCCGCGGGAGGTCGCGCGGAAGGCCGTAGGCGACGTTGTCGGCCGCGGTCATGTGAGGAAAGAGCGCGAGCGACTGGAACACGTAGGCTACGCGGCGCGCGTGGATCGGCACCTCTCGGCTCTCCCCGGCGTCGAACCACACGTCGTCGCCGAGCGCGACGCGCCCCCGCTCCGGGCGCACGAGCCCGGCGATGCACGCCAGGGTCCGGCTCTTTCCCGCGCCCGACGGTCCGAACAGGACGGTGACTCCGGGCGGAACGTCGAAGGCGACGTCGATGTGGAGCGTCTGCGCGTCTCCTTGGGGGGTGAGCGCGAGGCGGACCGAGAGCGCCGCGTCGCTCATGGCGAGCGCTCGCGGGCGGTGAGCTTGCCGACGATGTAGAGGAGGACGACGACGATTCCGGTGAGGACCGCGATCATGAAGGCCGCGTCGCGCTCGCGGTGCGCCTGGATCGCGTCGTAGATCGCGAGCGCCGCCGTCTGCGTCTCGCCTGGGATGTCTCCGGCGACCATCAGCGTCACGCCGAAGTCGCCGAGCGACCGCGCGAACGCGAGCATGAGGGAGGCGACGATGCCGCGGTAGGCGAGCGGGAGCTGGATGGTGACGAACGCGCGGAGGGGAGTCGCGCCGAGCGTTCGGGCCGCGAGGATGAGCGTCGGGTCGGTCTCCTCGAGCGCCGTTCGCACGCTCTTCACCACGAGGGGCATCGCGCCGATGACGGCGGCGACCACGGCGCCGACCTTCGTGAAGACGATCGACGTGCCGGTGAGCGACTCGAACGCGTGGCCGAGGAGGCTCCTGCGCCCCAGGAGGACCAGCACGTAGTAGCCGAGCACCGTCGGCGGCATGACGATCGGCGCGGTGAACACGACGTCGATGAGGTCACGCCCGGGAAAGCGGAGGTTCGCGAGGATCGCCGCGACCGCGACGCCGATGAGGGCGGCGAAGACCGTCGCGACCGCGGCGATCTCGAACGACAGGAAGAGGGGACCGAGCTCCATGCTCGCGCGGGCCGATTCTAACGAGGAGCGAGGGGGTTGGGCGAGAGAAGCGCGGCCGAACGTCGGGCTCAGGCTCGAACTGTAGGCGAAGACGCCGCCTGTCGAGGTTGTCGACGGTTGGCTGCAGCACGCCGAGGGCAGGTGGCGGCGCATCGTCCGATCCACCTGAGACACCCGGACCGACGGACAGCCGCTTCTCCGGCTCACCTGGATCGCGCGCGCTTGGCCGTCTACGGCCGTGAATTCGAACTCGTCCGCCCCGGTCGGACGTCGGCGTCGCCGTGTAACGAAGTTGTTCCGTCGCTGACCTAGTCGCTCCGGCGGCCGCCTCCGGCACACGAGCTGCTTTTACGTATCCCGGAGGCGACATGAAACGATCCTTCCGAACGCTGCTCCCCGTCGCGCCGATCGCGGTGGCCGTCTTGTTCGCGGCGACGTCGACCCCGCGTCGAGCCGTCGCCGAGTCCGCCACCGTCGACGCCGCGGAGAAGGCGGAGAAGTGCACGACGCGTCTCTTCACGGCGATGGTCGGTGAGGGAGCGACGCCCGAGGCGCTCGCCAGCTCGAACCCCCAGGCGTCGTTCGCCGCGCTCGTCGTGGATCCGCGATTCCAGGAGCGCTTCTCCCGCTTCATCAACTCGCAGTTCAACGCGACGCCGGGCGCGACGCCGGCCGAGGACGCCTCGTACTATCTCGCGCGGTTCGTCCTCACGCAGGACAAGCCGTGGTCCGACATGTTCGTCGGACGCTACGACGTCGCTCCGACGAACGCGCAGCAGGCCGGCTCCGAGGCGAGGGTCACGGACGATCCGAACGGTCTCGGCTACTTCCACAGCCGCGCCTGGATGGTCCGCTACGCCGGCAACGAGGCCGCAGGCATTCGCATCGTGGCGGCCTACCGCATGATGCAGAACACGATCGGCCTGACGCTCGCCGCGACGACGAACGCGCCGGAGGTCGACCTCAGCGCGAGCGGGCGCAAGGCCGCGCAGTGCGCCGGCTGCCATTACAACCCCTGGTTCGCGCTCGACAAGGTCGCGGCCGTGTTCGGGACGAAGACCGGGATGGGCGACACCACCCGGTTCACGGCGCCCGCAGGCGGTCCGCAGAGCATCCTCGGCGGCGTGATGGTCTCGAACGATCGGGAGCTCGCCGAGGCCCTCGTCGCGAACGAGGCGTTCAACGTCAACGCGTGCCGTCTCGCCTATCGCTACCTGTACGGCAGGATCGAGAACAGCTGCGAAGGACCGGTCTTCGACGCCTGCGTGGACGCGTTCAAGAAAGACAAGAAGATCACGACGGCCCTCGCGGTCGTCGCGAAGGACCCGACGTTCTGCGAGTGAAGGAGCGACCATGAGAGCACTCATCGCGACTACGATCGTCTCGCTCCTGGTGGCCGCCTGCGCCTTCGAGGACACCGACTCGCTCACCGGGAGGCGGGGGCGCGGCGGCGCCGACGGAGACAACGCGGTCGACGACGGCACGAACCCGGACGACGGGACCACGCCGGGCGCCGATCCCACGCAGCCCGGCACGTGCAAGGAAGGTATCCCGCACCCCGGCTTCGCCAACGTCGACTTCGTCGGCGACCGCAAGCCTGGGGCGATCGGCGGCGACCGCCGGCGCGTCAAGCCGTACTCGGCGCTCCGCTCCGAGTTCCAGCGCGCGCTCGGCAACGTCCCGGCGGGGCTCGCGGCGAGCGCGGCGGCCTACGGTGACGTCCCGGCGCGCTGGTACCAGGAGCCGACGGCCGGCGCCGTGAGCCTCTATACGACGTACACGCTCGCGTTCACCGCCTGCTTCGAGACGATCACCGCGCCGAGCTTCGGCCAGGCACCGACCGCGGAGAGCGCGCCGACCGAGTGCGCCAAGCTGCAGCGGAAGGTCTGGCAGCGATCGCCGACGCCCGACGAGACGAAGGCGTGCGCGGACTTCACGCTCGGCCTCGCCGACGAGCCGGTCGCGCGGCGGCGATGGGCACACGCCTGCGCGTCGGTCATGACGTCGGCCGGATTCACCACCTACTGAGGAGCCAGAACATGAAGCCGTTTTCGCGTCGTGGATTCCTCAAGGCGATGGCCGTCGGTGCGGGCGCCGTCGTCGGCACACGCATTCCCGGCTCGTCGCTCATCGGCGTCGCCCGCGCGGCCACCCCCGAGCCTACGTCGGTCGTGTGCGTGTACCTCGACGGCGGGATCAACGCCATCTTCACCGGCGCCGACGCGTTCATGAACACCGCGTTCGGCGTGACGGCGAACAACGCCACCAACATGGGCGGCGTCTTCGTCGACAACGCGCTCGCGAACGCGATCCCGCAGGGGATCCGCAACCGAGTCGCGTCGGTCGGTATCCGCCACGGCATCAGCGATCACGGCAACGCGCAGCGCTCGCTCTTCATGAGCGGCAACGCGAGCGCGCCGCTCATGCTCGCGGACTCCATCGGCGGGAGCGGCGCCATCAAGGCGGCGGTCGTCGGCGGCAACAGCCTCCCGAACGGCGCCCGTCCCGCCCCGGTCAACGGCGTGTCGCTCCAACCCATCACCGACATGCGCGCGACGATCGAGGCGATCGCCGGGGCCCAGAGCGCTCCGAACATCGCGGACCGCGGAGGCGCGGCGAAGGGCGTCGCGGCCGCGCAGGCGATGTCGACCAGCGTGCTGGCGAAGCACAAGGCGTCGCTCTCGTCGGTCGATCAGGGCCTCACCGCCGCGGTCGCCACGCTGAACAAGCCGGTTCAGCCGTTCAACGTCGCCGACTTCAACCAGGCGTACGGCCTCAACGGGACGAACGTGAACAACTTCGCCGCCCGCATGGCGGCGGCGGAGCTCATGGTCCGCTCGGGGACGAACTTCGTCATCGCGCAGGACGGCGGCTGGGACACGCACGGAGACACGAACGGCAACAACGTGCGCAACATGGTCACGCAGCGCATCGCGCCCGGACTCCGGACGTTCCTCACGCGCATGGTCGAAGGCGCCGCCTCCGAGCGCAACGTGGTCGTCGCCATCTTCGGCGACTTCCACCGGAGCCTCCCGGGCTCCGACCACCAGGCGAACCTCTCGGCGCTCGTGATCGGAAAGGCGCTGAAGAACGCGACCTCGGGCAAGACCGACGCGCGCGTCGGGCTCGCCGCGAACACGCCGGGCATCGCGGGCTTCTGGCAGCTCCTCGGCGCGGCTTCGAGGGTCGACCAGAGCCCGTTCGGCGCCAACCCCCACACCACCCTCGTCTGAGGTCATCCTCGATGCGTCTTGGTATTGCGTTCGCGTTCGCGCTCACGACCTCGCTCTTCACCCTCACGGCGTCCGCCAACGGCGGCGGCGTGGCCGGCTACACGGGCAAGCCCACCGCCACGTCGCCGCAAGGGCAGAGCTGCAACCAGTGCCACAACGGCGGGGCGACGCCGCAGGTGTCGATCACCGGACCGGCGTCCCTGGCCGCCGGGCAGTCCGCCGAGTACTCGCTCGTCGTGGCCACCGGGCAGGCCCGGGCCGCGGGGGCGATCGCGGGGAGCGACGGCGCGGTGCTCGCGCCGCTCGCGGGCGGCGGCCTCCGCGACAGCTTCGGCGAGATGGTGCAAGACGGATCGCGGGCGGTCGCGGGCGGACAAGCCGCGTTTCGCTTCCGCGTGACGGCGCCGATGACGGGCACCACGCTGAAGCTCTGGGCGGTGGGGCTCGCCGCCAACGGCAACGGGACCGGCGGCGATCGCGCCGCCCACGCCACGCGCGACATCACGGTGACGGGCGGCGGCGGATCGACCCCGCCGCCCGATCCGGGGAGCTCGTCGGGCAGCGGCGGAGCGCCACCCGACGACGAGGCCGACGGAGGCGCGCCCGATCCGTCGAACCCGACGTCCGGCACGAAGAGCTCGAGCGGTAACCCCGCGGGCGATAGCGACGACGAGGCGGAGGACGACGTCGACGACACGAGCACAGGCTCCACGCGCTCGCGGCGAAGGCGCATGGCGTCGGCCGACCAGGGCGTCGCGTGCCGGATGGCCCCGGCCGGCGGATCGAGGCTGGCGGTGCTCGGCGTGGCGGCGGCGGTCGCGCTCGGGCTCGTCGCGCGAAGGCGGCGGAGCTCGTGACGGAGGCGCGCCGATGCGTGGCGGTATCGTCGGCGCTCGGCGCCGCGCTCCTCGCGCTCGCCGCGACCGGGTGCGCGCCCGAGAGCAGCGCGGACGACGTCCGGCGCGGGCGTGAAGACGAGGGCGCCGAGGACGCGGGGCTCACCGAGGCCGGCGTCGATCGGAACGGCGGACGCGACACGAGCGCGGCCTCGTGCTTCGCGGCCTGCCAGAACACGGCGTTCACGTGCCAGGCGAAGAACGGATCTCGCACGACGGTGAGTGAGGCCGAGCTCACGCTGGACGCGACCGGATGCACGGGGTCGCTGAAGCAAGGGACGGCGGCCGCGGTCGCGCTGCGGCTCGACTGCGCCGAAGCTCAGGTCTGCATCGGCGGAGCGCCGGGGACCACGCCGAGCGACTGCGTCGACGCGACGTTCAGCGCGTTCACGTACGGCTACACGCCGAGCGGCGGCGTGCTCACCGTCTGCACGCGCAACTGACTCGCCGCGCGGCGCGCTCGCCCTCGGTCGGCCTCGTGCGCTCGCGCCCTCGCGCCTTCGCCCGGCGATGGCGACGTGGCGTGTGCTACGCTGAAGGCTTCCTATCGACGCCCTCGAAGCCTGACTTGAAGCGACACACCCTCGTCCTCTCGGACGTCCACCTCAGCCAGGCGCACCCGTTCGATCCGGACGATCCGCTCTGGATGCGCTACCGGCGGCAGGAGCACCACCCCGACGCCGAGTTCGCGGCGCTCGTCGACCATCTGCTCGCGGTCCATGGCGACGACCGCATCGAGATCGTCTTCAACGGCGATGTCCTCGACTTCGACGCGCCCTGGGTGAAGGACGGCGTGAGCTCGTTCGACGAGCTCCCTCCCACCGACGGCGGGTGCGCGGAGCAGGCGAGGCTCATCCTCGCGGACCACCAGCCGTTCTTCCGCGCGGCAGCCAAGGCGCTGGCGGCCGGGCACGAGGTCACGTTCATGTCCGGCAACCACGACATCGAGCTCTTCTGGCCCGGTGTTCGGAGCGCGATCCGCGACGAGCTCGCGCGCCTCGTGGCGAGCTTGCCGGCGGAGGACCGCCGCCTCGACGTCGTCGATCTCGACCGGACCCTGCGCTTCCGCGCCTGGTTTCACCTGACCGACGACCGCATCTACTTCGAGCACGGCAGTCAGTACGACATCCACAACAGCGTGCGTCACGCGGCGGTCCCGCTGACGAAGAAGGGCGACCGCATCCACCCGGTGCTCGGCAAGCTCGCCTTCCGCCGCACGGGCTCGCGGATGGGGTACTTCAACCCGTACTACGAGGAGACCTTCTACATGGGCCTCTTCGGTTACCTCGGCCACTTCGCGCGGTTCTACGCGCTCAGCCGGCGTCACATCGCCCGCACCTGGCTGTTCGGATCGCTCAGCACCATCTTCGAGATCTGGTCGCACCGGCACGCGGACGAGCGCGTCGAGGAGGGGCGCGCCGCGCTGCGCGCCGAGCTCGGCGTCGACATCAGCGACGAGGCGATCGACGCGACGCACGCTCTCCGGACGCCGCTCGCCGAGGAGACGATGATCCCCGTGGTGCGCGAGCTCTGGGTCGATCGCGTGGCGCTCGCGTTCTTCTCGCTCCTCGCGATCGCGGTCACCGCGCTCCTCGGCGGGCTCGTCGCGAGCGCGATCGCGGCCGCCGTCATCGTCGGGCTCTTCGTCGTCTACGAGCTCGTCACGCCGAAGCCCGACATCCGCACCTACGACTCCGCGCCGCCGACGGTGCTCCGCCTGTTCGACATCCACGGCGTCCGCGCGATCTGCATGGGCCACACGCATCGCCCGTTCGCGCGCTTCACCGACAAGGGGCTCTACGCCAACAGCGGGTCGTGGTGTCCGGCGTTCGAGGACCAGCAGTGCACGAAGCCCGTCCTCGACGGGCGTCCGGTGCTGTGGCTCACGACCGAGCGCCTGGAGGCGACGGGCGAGGAGCACCTGTACGGTGGCCTCCACTGGTGGCGCCGCGGCGCATTCGTTGCCGACGCCGAGGCCTCGCGCGCGCGCCCGGTCGTCGCCGAGCGCGACCAGGACGAAGAGGCCGTCGCGGTCAGCGCGCCGCCGACCTCGTGCGCGCCGGCCGAGCCGACGAGCGAGCGCGCCGTCTGAAGGCGTTCCCCGGGACGCCGGCTCGAGCTCGCGGCGGATCGGTCAGGGCGAGCGCGTGCCCGTCGTCGGGGGAGCGGTCTCGCCGGGCAGCAAGAAGCCGAAGCGCTTCATGATGGAGCGGCCGGCGTCCGAGCCGACGAACTCGACGAACTTGCGCGCCTCGTTGGCCTTCGCGCCCTTGCTCCCGCCGTTGCACACGACGAGCGCCTGATCGAGCGGCTCGTGCAGGCTCGAGTCGACGAGCGTGTAGTTGCCGGGAGACGTGACGGCGAGCGAGAGAGCGACGATCGCGACGTCCGCGTTGCCGGAGCGGGCGAACATCAGCGTCTGCTGCACGTTCTCGCCGTAGACCGCGCGTGGCTGCACGGTCGCCCACGCGCCCGACCTCGTGAGCGCCTCGCGCGCGGCGCGCCCGTACGGCGCGTGCTCCGGGTTGGCCATCGCGACCTTGGCGTACTTGGGGTCCGCGAGGTCGGTGATGTCCTTCGGCAATAGCCACGGATCCTTCGCCCACAGCACGATCCGGCCCTTGGCGTAGAGCGCCTTGGACTCTCCGAGGCAGGCGCCCTCGCGCACGACGTCGTCGACGAACGAGACGTTGGCGGCCGCGAAGACGTCGAACGGCGCGCCCTCGGCGATCTGCTTCGCGAGCAGACCGGTCGAGCCGAAGGAGAAGTCGACGCGCTTGCCGCTCTCCTTCTCGAACGCCGAGCCGACCTCCTTGAACGCGAGCGCGAGATCGGCGGCGGCGGCGACGCGGAGAGGCTCGCCTTTGCGCGCGCCGTCGCCGCGCGTGTCTCCGCTGCCGGAGCCCGCGCTCTTGTCGCACCCCAGCGCGGCGACGAGCGCGACGAGGAGGAGCGCGCGCCGCCGATCAGTCGCGGGTGATGACCGTGCCGACATCCTCGCCCTCCAGGGCGCGCGTCAGCACGCCCTTCTCGAGTCCGTTGACGATCTGGAGCTCCGTGCAGAAGCGCGAGCGCTGCATGTACTCGAGCACGACGCGCTCGACGACCATGTCGGGCAGGTCCTGCTCGAGGAGCTCCTTCGCGGTGATGCGTGGGATGTGCTTCGCGCTCTTGTTCTTCTTCGGGTCGTCCGTGTAGAGGCCGTTCTCGTCCTTCACGAAGATCGCGCGCTTGCAGCCGAGCACCTCGGCGGTGAGGAAGACGCCCGCGTCGGTGCGGTGCTCCGGGATGCGGCCGCCCTTCGTCGGCTTCTCCCAGTACCCGAACGGCGGCATGCCGGTCATGATCGGGATGCAGCCGAGGCGGAAGTAGAGCGGCAGCTTCTCGAAGTCGTCGTGGAGGATGAAGAGCCCGCCGTGCTTCGCGAGAAGCATCTGGAGCATGCGCGCGTTCTGGCGGGGGACGTAGCCGCCGAGGGCGGCGAGCACCCCGGTGGGGAGCTCGAGATCGCTCGCGACGGCGTAGATGTGACGGGCGCGGGTGCCGCCGCCGCAGCAGAGGAGGAGCTTGTGCTTGTCCTTCGCGGCGGTGACCTCGTCGAGGATCGGGTAGAGCGCGTCGCGGCCGCGATCCATCACCGATTGACCGCCGATCTTGAGGACGCGCACGTCGGGCATCATCGCGACCGGCCGGTAGTCGAGGCCCTCGGGAGAGCCTCCCGTCGTGAGCGTGGCGTCGGCGAGCTTGCTCGAAATCCGGCGTCGCTCGTGGCGTTTTGCGCTGTGCATCTGGGTGCCTCCTGGGAGTCCGTCGCGTCAGTTCCGAGTGATGACCGTGCCGACCGGCTCGCCGGCGAGCGCCTTGGTGAGCTGCCCCGGGACGAGGCCGTTGACGATCTGAACCTGCTCGACGTGCCGCGCGCGCTGCCAGCAGACGAACAGCTGGCGGTCGATGATGACGTCGTCGGGCATGTGCTTCGTGAGCTCGTCGAGCGTGGTCTTCGAGATGAGCTTCGCGTCGGCGTGCTTCTTCGGATCCCTGTCGTAGAGGCCGTCCTCGTCCTTGACGAAGATGAGCTTCTTCATCCCGAGGACCTCGGCGTGGATGAAGAGGCCGAAGTCCGACCCGTGCGTGGGCAAGGGGCCGTCCTCGGGCGGGGGCTCCCAGAAGTGGTACGGCGGGATCGAGATCACGATCGGGAGCATCCCGCTCTCGAGGTAGAGCGGCAGCTCCCAGAAGTGCTCGCGCTGCATGACGATCGAGCCGTGCTTCGCGAGCAGCGCGTTGAGGAACACGGCGTTGGCTTCCTCCATCGCGCCGACGAGCTGCGCGACGCCGCCGGTCGGGATGCCGAGATCGAGCGCGACGCTCACGGTATGGCGCACGCGTGTGCCGCCGCCCACGCCGAGCACCATCGGGGGCGGGTCTTTGACCTTGTCGCTCCCTGCGGCGCGCTCCGTCGCGGCCCTCCGCGCCTCGCGGAGGGTCTTGAGCTCCTCGACGAGCGGCATGACGGCGGCCCTACCGCGGTCGAAGATCGACTGGCCTCCGAGCCCGACGAGCACGACGTCGGGGAGGATCGCGAACTCGCCGTCGGAGTCGGTGGTCGCGACCACGCGGCGATCGACGAGCGATTCGCGCATCAGCGACGACTCGATGTGCGTCCGGCCATCGCCGGTCACGAGCTTGCTCATGTTGTCTCCGTTTCCAGATCGTTCTTCGCCGGAGCCATTGGAGCTGCGGCGTTCGGTGGGACGCGAGGGGTGCCGGTCGCTGCGACCGCGCGGATCAAGGGAGAGCTGACGAGCCCCGAGAGTACGCCGAACGTCGTGTGGATCACGAGGCCCGGGACGAGAAACGCCCAGGCGACGGCGGGGGCCTGCACGGTGAGCGTGACGGTGAAGATGGTCGCGAAGCGCCCGAGGCCCATGACGCCTCCGACGATCGACCATACGATCGCGCCCGGGCGGCGGCCGCCGGCGACGGCCAGCGGCACGACGAGGTCGCAGAGGATCCCCGGAACGACGTGCTTCAGGATCTCGAAGATGCCGTAGCGTCCGTCGCCCAGGAGGAACGCGACCGTGCCCATCACGAGCCCGGTGAGTGTCGCGCCGAGCCGCGTCCGCGTCTTCAGCGCCGCCACCACGTAGAGCGGCGTGAGCAGGACGAGCTTGTGTCCAGGCGCGAAGGGGATGTTCGGCAGGAGCTTCAGCGCCTTGATGCCGAGCATCGTGAGCGACAGCCCGACGATGACGGCGACGTCACGCGACGCGCCGCCGGTCGGGCGGTGCTCCGAGCGCTCGAGGTAGCTCTCCGCGCGGTCGATGTGGCGCTCGATGCGGTCGACGATCGGCCCGACGTCGCCGCGCGCGATGCGGCGAAGGCTCGCGACGAAGCCCTCGTGCGGGCCGTCAGCGTCGCCTCCGCGCCCGCCGCCGCGTCCGCCTCCACCGCCACCGCCGCCGCCTCCACCGCCGCCGCCTCCACCGCCGCCGCCGCGACGCCCACGCCCGCCGCCACCGCCGAGGAGCGCCAGGACCGCGTCGATCGACGTGGCGACGATGTCCGGCGTACCGAGCTTGCGGAGCCCGAGCGCGATGGCGCGCTCGTCGCCGGCGCGCGCGACGCGCGACGCGAGCACGACGACGAGGACGCGGACCACCATGAGCCCGCCGACGGCCGCGCCGCCGACGTTCACCGGGAGGCGCGCGAAGCCGAGGTCGAGGTGAAGCCACCGGTCGACGCTCGGATCTTCGGCCGTCAGGGCGTACGACGCCGTGACGAAGGCAGCGAACCCCCATAGCTTGAGCACTTGCCGTGCGAGCGCGCGCGCGCCGAGGCGGAGCGCGAGCCACGCGGCGACGTGCACGCCGAGCAGCGCGCCCGCGACGCGCGCGTCCTTCACGAGGAGCGCGCCGATCGCGACCGCGGCGAGGTAGAGGACGCGGACGCGAGGGTCGACGCGCGCGGCGCCGCCTTCGGGGCGCGGCTCCTCGCTCGGTCGTCGACTCATCGTGGAATCCTAGCGCGTCTCGGCGCGGGCGCCGTTCCCCTCAGCCGGAAGACTGTTGTTGTTCCTTGGTCTTCGTCGGCGGGCAGACGCTTCGCGGGACCTTCTTTTTCACCTTCGGGATGTCCCGGAGGTACTTGACGATCGAATAGACCTCGAAGTCGCTCATCTGCGAGAAATGCGTCATCTGCGGGCAGAGCGCCTGGCTCTCCTCGTCGATGCCGGAGCGGATCGCGATGGCCAACGTGTCGTCGGACCATTCTCCGACGCCGGTGGCGTCGGAGGTCAAGTTGGGCGGGTAGAGCTCGACGGGGTCTCCCTGCAGCGTGTCCGCGACGCCGGACATCTTCGTGACGCTGCCGCTCAGATCGTCCCCGTGGCAGTTGACGCATCGCCGCTTGACGACCGCCTGCGCGCCCGCCTCGATCGTCGCGATCTCCTTGCACTCCGGGTTGTTCCTCGGGCACTCCGCGCCGTCCGCCTGGGCTTCGTCGCCGCACGCCCACGCGCTCGCGGCGGCGAGGAAGGCGGTCGCGCACAGTGCTCGGCGCCAAAAGATCATCGAACGGCCTCCCGTGGGGTCGAGGTGTTCGTCACGGCGACGAGACACGCTCGAAAGAATAGACGAAAAACGCATCGCCCGGCGAGCCGAGCGATGCGTCGGGTGGGAGCGTGGACTCGAGCTCCGCCGGCGCTCGGGGCGCCGGCGGCCTTGGTCACTTGCCGCAGGTGCCGGCGTTGTACTTCTCGATGACGTCGTTCACGAACGCATCGAGGGCGGCGCCCTGGTTGCCGTTCACGTTGAACATCGGGTGGGTGTACGCCTTGTCCTTCTTCGACGCCTCGGCCTTCTTGCGGAGCGAGTCGGACGCGATCGGCTTTCCGTCGGGGCTCACGCCGAAGTACTTGGTGATGTACGCCGGGTTCGTGAGCTTCGTCTCCTCGAACGTGCTGTCCGCGGGGAGGATCGGGTTGCCGACGGAGTTCTTGTAGTTGGTCGCCGCGTCGGCCGAGTGGCACGTGGTGCACGGAGCGTTGTCGCAGCCGGTGCAGTTGTCCGCGTTCTCGTTCCACGGCGTGACGTTGTTGATGTTGTTGTTGTTCGTCCGTCGCGTCGTCCGCCACTGTCCGAGGTTCATCGCGTCGAACTTCTGGCGGTCGAAGCAGTCACCGAGCTTCTCGAGGACGTTCGGCGGCGCCTTCTGACCGCCGTCGGCGAGCTCCATCGCGACCCACTCGTTGTACTTCTGGATCTCGGCGGTCGACAGCACGTTCGTCGTCGATCCGCCGTGCGCCGGCTTCAGGATGATGCGCGACTGCTGGACGACGTAGCCGACCTGGAACAGCTGCGCGTACGACTTCTCCGCGTCAGCGGCGGTGAGCCAGCCGGGGCCGGGCCCCGCGGTCCCGTGGCACCCGGCGCACTTCTGCGCCATGAACGGGTGCACGTTGGTCTTGTAGAACTCCTTGCCGGCCGGGCTGTTCGTCGGCACCGAGCCCGACGGCGTCGAGTCGTCCGGGGTGTTGCTCCCTGGAGTGTTCGTGTCGCCGTCGTCGTCGGTCGACGTCGTCTTGCCCGGCTTCTTCGTGCCGCCGTACTTGCCGAGGCTGTCGGTCGAATCGCCCCCGCAGGCGGCCATCACGGTGGCGGCCGCGAGCGCGATTCCGAGCAGGTAGCGAGTCTTCATCTCAGGCCTCCTCACGCTTGCGACGAAGCGCGACGACGACACCCACGAGTGCAAGACCGAGGAGGCCGGCGCTCGAGCTCGAGCCGCCGTGCGCCGTCGAACAGCCCGCGCTGCTCGTCTCGGCGCCCGCCGCGCGCGTCGGCCGCGTCGCGTCGTCCTCGCCGTCCGGCACGACGTCCGTGTTGCCCGACGAGCCGCTCTCGCCGCTCGGATTGGTGCCGGGACCGGTGGAGCGCGGCGCGGGGCCGGTGCCGTCCTCGTTCCCGCCCGGCTTGTCCGTCGGCTTGCCGGGGACGGTGGTGATGCCCTCCTGCCACGCGGCCGGGACGAGCGAGAGCCAGATCGAGTTCTTCAGGCCGCGGGCCATCCCGTCGGCGTCCGAATAACCGGTCACGGTCGAGAAGGAGAACTGCTTCACCTCGGGCATGAAGTTGGTCGCCGCCTTCGCCGGGTCCGTCGTGAAGCCCGGGTTCGGGACGTTGCCGAGGCCGTTGATGAAGCCGCGCGCCTGGTTGTTGGGGTTGCGCTTGCCGCGCGCCTGGACGTTCGCGACGTCCGAGAACGGCGACACCTGGTAGACCTTCGCCGCGTCCTTCACGCCGAGCGAGCCGTCCGCCTTCAGCGGGTACATCTGGATGAAGCCGCCGCCGGTGCCGGTCGACGAGCCGCTGATGACCGCGAGCGCGGGCTCCGCGTTCGGGCCGTAGCCCGTCACGAACGAGCTTCCGTGGCGGCCGTACTGGCCGACGCCGATCACGGGAGCGCCGATGATCGAGAGGTCGGTCTTGTTGACGATGACGGCGGCCTCGACCTTCTTGCCGCCCGCGTGCCCGTTGCCGTTGTTGGCGTTCTGCCGCACCTGAGCGGCGAGGCCGTAGCTGATCGAGAGCTTGTCGCCGAGGAGGCCGAGGACCGGCTCGGAGACGTACTTGTTCTGGTTCGGCTGCGAGCGGACGACGATCTTGCTCTGGAGCGGCGCGCCGGTCGCGACGTTGAACTCCGTCACGCGGAAGCCGATCTCCGCCGGCTGGTTGTTCGCCTCGACCGCGGCGACGAAGCCGGTGGTCGCGCCGGGCGCGATGGCGACCTGCGGGCGGCAGTGCTGCGAGGTGTTCGAGTACCGGCGGAGCCAGTTCATCCGCACCCGCGCGTCGTCCCCGATGGTGACGCTGAAGGCCTCCTGCGCCTGGTTGTTGTACTGCATGCCGACGACGAACGTGTTGTCGTCGACCTGCTGGATCGTGTGCGGGCCGCGCTGGTTGTTCGGGTTCTGGACCTGAACGCCGTTCTGGAGCGCCTGCTGGATCAGGTTCGTCGGCTTGTTGAGGTTGCCGGCGCCGCGCGTGGTGTTCGGGATCTGCACGAGCTGGCCGGTCGCCTTGTCGGCGACGTACATGACCGGCTGCGGGTTGTTGTTGATCCCGTTGTCCTCGCTCGCCGCGATGATCACGACGTGGTTCTTCGTGAAGCCGAGGATCGGGCGCATGAACGTGCGCTCGCCGGTGAGGCGCGGCAGCGCGACCTCGGGGCCGGGGACGACGCCCTTCTCGGTGAGCGTCGCGAGGGCGAAGCCGCCCTGCATGTAGCTGTTGTTGCCGTTCGCCTGGTTGTCGGAGCGCGTGTACGCGGTCGCGAGCGTGACCTTGGTCTTGTCCGTCGCGAAGCCGACGCTGTCCCACGCGAACGCCGCGTCCATCGTGCCGGCGCCGGTGTTCTTCCCGATCCGGTTCGGCCCCTTGTCGTCGCCCGTGACCCACACCTTCGAGAAGGTGTTGAGCACGACGGTCGTGCCC
Organism: Labilithrix sp.; assembly: GCA_019637225.1. Taxonomy (GTDB): domain Bacteria; phylum Myxococcota_A; class Polyangia; order Polyangiales; family Polyangiaceae; genus Labilithrix. The sequence continues at coordinate 27,662 of JAHBWC010000037.1, read as the reverse complement.
GTGCCGGTGCCGCCGCCCGTGCCGGTGCCGCCGCCCGTGCCGGTGCCGCCGCCGTTGCCGCCGCCCGTGCCGGTGCCGCCACCGGTGCCGGTGCCGCCGCCGTTGCCGTTACCGCCGCCGGTGCCGTTACCGGCGCCGGTGCCGTTACCGTCGCCCGTGCCGGTGCCCGTGTTGTCCGCTCCGGGGCTCGACGGGCTCCCGGGAGTGGTGTTCGTCGAGCCGTTGCCCGACCCCTTCGTGTCGGGGTCGTTCGCGACGGAGTCGTCGGTGGCGCCACGCTGCGGGAAGCGGTCCTCGTTGTCGCCCGCGAGGCGATCCTGGCTTCCTTCGCCGCCACAGCCCGCCGCAGCAAACATGGCGAGCATCGCAACGGTGACAGCATTCATCGCAGACGTTTTCATGTCGTAGCCTCCAACACGAACGGGTCCAGGCGAGGGTGACCTCGCCTATTGCTGCTCCCCACGACCGAGTCTTCCGCGTGCGTCGTCGATGGCGGCGAGCTGCACGCTGAGGTCCGTGTCCTCCGAGATCGTCACGAGATCCCGCTTCGTCGCCGGCTTGGTGCTCTTGTAGACGAGCACCGCGCTCACCAGCGCGTCGCGGTCCGTGACGCCGGGCTCCTGCGCCTGGATCTCGGCGGGGACATGGAGCCTGACCTTGCCGTGATTGTGCTTCGGCAAGGTGAAGTTGGTTTGCGACGCGAGCGCCGCGAATTTCTCGCCGGTCGCGCGCGCGATGACGTCGTCGCCGGCCATGATCTCGACGCTGTCGGCGCCGGCGTAGTCGACGCCCATGCCCGCGAGGAGCTTGGCGATCGCATACTTCGTCTCGCTCGGATCGGCAGCGGCCGCGCCGGTCATCATGTCGTCGCTCACGTTGCGACGCTTGACGAAGCCGACCATCTTGCCGTCGACGTAGACGCGCGTTCCCTTCGCGATCTGGCCGTCCGCGTACGGGATGGCGTCGGTGCAGTCTCCGTCCGCGCCGACGTGGCACTGCCGCTGCGGGTGAATCGCCGGCGACGGCTTCTTCACGTAGATCGTCACGCGACGGATCTCGTGGATGACGAACTCGTTCTTCAGGTTGTCGGTGTCCCACTTCTGCAGCGGGGTCCCGGTGTTGCCGGAGATATAGGAGAAGAGGAAGCGATCCTTCTCCTTGCGAAGCTCGCTGCCTTCGAGGCTCGCGATGCGATCGTTGTTGCCGTGGAAGTGGACCGACTTGATCGACGCCGGCGCGACGCCGATGCCCTCGAGGTACTCGTAGATCTTGTAGCGCCGGCCGCCGCCTTCGAGCTCGATCGGCTTGAGCGCGGGCATCTCGCCGGCGCGAAGGACGGCGATCTGCTTTCCGTCGACGAAGACGGGAGCGTCGAGGCCCATCAGCTTCCGGGTGCCGTGCTTCGGATCGTTCGGGTCGAGCTTTCCGTCGCCGCCGATCGCGGCCTCCGCGGCCGCCGCCGCCGGGGGCAGCGCGGGCGGAGCCGGTTTCGTCACGGCCGTCGGCTCGGGCGTCTTCTTGGAGCACGCGAGCGCGCCCACGAGGACTCCGGCGACCACCATCTGACGAATCAAGCCGACCATGACCAGGTCGAGCTACTGCATGGCATATGCCCGATGAGAACGCGGAGGTCCTACATCGGAGCCTTCCATGGAATCGTGGATGATCTCGGATCGGTCGCGAGCGTTATTTCCCTGTAACTGCGATGTAACCGGGATCCAGCCCGGACTTTCGGCCAGCTCAGCGGAAATGTGGGTATGGCCAGAGCCCGTGCTCGCCGCTTCCTCGACCGCTGGATCTTGTCCGCTTCAATTGAGCCGATGAAGCCGCAAGCGGCCCTGCACCGGGGCGCTGGCGATGGAATTCGACCGTGGGTGGGCGGCGGCATCGGGTCCTTGACAGGGTGCTCCGGTCACCTAGGGTCGCGCGGGTGCGACGTCTGGTTGTGTGCGTGATCCTCGCCGCCCTTGCCGCGATCCTGGGGCCGCGCCTCGTCGGACCTCAGAGCCGTTCCGCCAAGGCGCCGTTCGCCTACGACCCGCCCGAGGGCTTCGTCCCGGCGAAGGACGTGAAGGCAGGGGAGGCCGAGGGTGCTCAGGTGTGGGTACACGAGGCCGCCGACAAGAAGAACTTCGACGGGTCCCTGGCGGACCGGAAGGCGCTCTCCACCCGCATCATCCTCACGCACTCGGCCAAGGAGATGAGCGTCGAGGCCGTCGACCTTGCGAAGCTCGTCGAGGAAATGCCGAAGGCGTTCGAGGGTGCCTGCACCTGGAAGCCTCGCCGGCACGAGATGCGGACGCGCGCCGACGGAGCCCGCGTCGGGCTCATCGAGGGCAACTGCGATCGTGAAGTGGACCTGAGCGCGCTCGGCCTGCCGCCGCAGCCGGTGAAGATGCGCAAGCTGCAGCTCATGTTCCCGGACGACGAGGGGACGTCGATCGTCACCGCTTCGTATCCGACCGATCAAGCGACGCGCTGGGAGCCTCTCGTCGAGGCGACGATCGGGACGGCGCGCGGCGTGGCGACGCGCGTACCGGCCCCGGCGCCGTGGACCCACGGTGCGTGGGCGGCGGCGGGCGTCGTGCTCGGCTGGCTCGGCACCGCCATCCTCGCGCGGAAGGGGAGCGAGCCGCCCGCGAGCGACACGTCGCGCCGCCCGACCCAGCGCGGCGCCGCGAAGGCCCGCGCCGCGCGCGCGGAAGCCGTCGACGACGCGGAAGCCGACGACGCGGGCGACGACGACGACACGGAGGACGCGAAGGCGTGACGCGGCTCACCGGGCGCGGTCTGCACGGCGGGGCGCCGTCGAGCGTGCGCTTCGTGCGTGAGCCGGGGGCTGTGCGCGTGCGAGCCGGCGGGGCCGAGGCGCGTATCGCCGAGCTCGTGCTCGACGGGTCCTCGCGCTCGACGCGGGCGACGACCCGCGATCGCCGCATCGCGATCGGGACCGTCGAGCACCTGTTCGCGGCGCTCGGGGCGATGTCGATCCGAGACGGCGTCGTCGTCGAGATCGACGGGCCCGAGGTGCCGCTCGTCGACGGGGGCGCCCGCGCGTTCATCGACGCGCTCACCCCTCTCGCGCTCGATCCCTCGCCCCCGGTGCTCGCGATCGTCCGCGCCGGGACGATCGAGGTCGGCGCGAGCCGCTACGACGTCTCTCCTCCGGAGAGGCCGGGGGAGGTTCGCGTCGAGGTCGCGGTCGACTTCGACGATCCGCGCCTCGAGCGTCACGCGCGCTGGAGCGGCGACGCCACCGACTTCCGCGATCGCATCGCGCCCGCGCGTACGTTCGGCTTCGATCACGAGATCGAGGCGCTCACGGCGCGCGGCCTCGCGAGCCACGTCGCGCCGGAGAGCGTGGTCGTGATCGCGCAGGGCGCGATCCACAGCGCCGGCTCGCCCTTCCGGTCCGACGAGCCCGCGCGGCACAAGCTGCTCGACCTCGTCGGCGATCTCTACGCGCACGGAGGTCCGCCCTGGGGCTCGGTGCGCGCCACGCGGCCGGGGCACGCGGCGACACACGAGGCGATGCGTCGGGGCCTGGCGGACGGGCTGCTGATGCTGACCCGCACACGGTGATTCGCCCGATCCACCCGTCGGGGCGACGATTTACACGCGTGTAACAAGTTTTTGACGTGAGGACGCGCATTTCCGGAGCGTCAGGTCTTGCCGCCGACGGAACGGTTCGTGCGAAGATCGAGGGCGATGCTCCGCCTCCTGCGCCTCGGTTCGCCGCTCGTGCTCCTGGCCGCGGGAGCTCTCCTGGTCGGCTGCGGCGGCGACGTCGGTGAGCCGGGCCAGGGCTCGATCCCGTCGAAGTCGTCGGTCGGCGAGGGCGAGGGCGACGGCGACGGCAAGAAGAAGCTGGGCGAGAACGGCTGCGTCGCCGACGACGAGTGCGAGAGCAACGTCTGCTTCAAGGGCAACTCGCAGAGCTTCTGCACCGTGCGCTGCTCGACGCAAGATCCGACGAGCACCTGCGTCCCTCCGCTCACGGGCACCTGCAACAAGCAAGGGTACTGCAAGCGCAACTGACGGCGCGCCGCTCGACCTCTCGCGTTAGGCTCCCCCTCCGATGCGTGGTTCCGTCACCCTCGTCGCGATCGCGCTCGTCGTCGTCGCGCGGACCGTGGCGGGCTGTGGCGAAGACTTCGCCGATTGCTACGCGGGCGACTTCGTCGCGTGTTCCTGCGCGGACGGCGGCGCCGGCTACGCGGCGTGCTCGGCCCGCGGTGACTACGCCTCGAGCGCGTGCGTCTGCGACGGGACGCCCGGGGTCGACGCGGCCGCGCGCGGGAGTGCCGTCGACGCGGCGCCGGCGCGAGATGCCGCGTCCGACGCCTCCGCCTGCGCGGCGGACGCCGAGGCCGGCTCGAAGAAGCTCTTCGAACCGTGCACGACGAGCGACGAGTGCGAGGACTGCGCGTGCGAGGCGTTCGGCGCCCGCGGTCAGCTCTGCACCCGATCCTGCACGTCGCTCGACGACTGCCCGGCGCCGTCGAGCGCCTGCACGAACCGCGGCGTCTGCCGTCCGCCGCAATGAAGCGCGCCTTCGCTCCGCTCCTCACGACGCTCCTGCTCTTCCATGGGCGTCCGCTCCTCGCCAAGGAGCCTCCGCCGTTTCCGCCCCCCGCGCCGGCGCCGGTCCCCGACGCGCCGCCCGCGTCCGGCGAGCCCGAGCGCGCGGCCGCGGAGTCGGCGAGCGCGCCGGCGGACGCGGCCAAGTCGGAGGAGCGCCAGCTCGAGGTCCGCATCGTCGGCAGCCGCGCCGACGCGCTCCAGAAGATCCCGGGCTCCGGTACGGTCATCGGCGCGAAGGCGCTCGAGCGCGCGCAGCCGGTCGACACGGCCGAGATGCTCCGTCGCGTCCCCGGCGTGCAGGTGCGCCAGGAGTTCAGCGGCGGCTCGCGCATCGACGTGAGCATCCGGGGCCTCGAGTCGGGGCGCAGCCGGCGCGTGCTCATGCTCGAGGACGGCATCCCGATGGCCCTCAATCCGTACACCGAGCCGGACTTGAACCACGCGCCGCCGATCGAGCGCTACCGCGCGATCGAGGTGGTGAAGGGGAGCGGCAACATCCTCTTCGGGCCGCAGACGCTGGCCGGGACCATCAACTTCGTCACGATCGCGCCGCCCGAGCGCCAGACCGTCGTGCTCGACGTCGACGGCGGCAGCTACGGCTACGCGCGCGCGCTCGGCCGCTACGGCGACACCCTCGGGAGCGCGCGCTGGGTCACGCAGATCATTCACCGCCGCGGCGACGGCTTCCGCGATCAGCCGTTCGAGTCGACCAACGGGCTCGCGAAGATCGTCTTCCCGACCGGCAAGGACGGCGAGGCGGTGGTGCGCCTCGGGTTTCAGCGGGACGACGCCGCGTCCGACGACGTCGGCCTCACGCGGGACATGTTCCGGCAGGAGCCCCGCCGCCCCACGCTCTCGCCCTCGGCGCACCTGAACCTGAACCGGTACGACGCCGCCCTCATCCACGAGCAGCGCTTCTCGAGCGACACGAAGCTGAAGTCGCTCCTCTACGGTTACATCACCGATCGCGCCTGGCGCCGCCCCGAGTGGGTCCGCGCGGCGTCGCCGACCGAGCGCTACCTGCGCATCGTCGGCGACACGAGCACGCCCGGCGGCGCCATCTACTTCGGCCAGGGCAACACGGTGCTCGATCGCGACTACGGCGTCCTCGGCTTCGAGCCCCGTCTCGAGCACCGGATGAAGACCGCCTTCGTCGAGCACACGCTCGACGTCGGCGGCCGCGTGCTCCGCGAGGAGGCGCACTACCAGCAGCGGCGAGGCGGCTACCCCGAGACCTACGCCGGCGCGCTCGACTTCGAGCAGCGCCGTCTGAGCTGGGCCGCCGCCGCGTACGTGCAGGACCGCATCGCGTTTCGCGAGGATCTCCTCGTCACGCCGGGCATCCGCCTCGAGCACGTCACCGCGGAGACCTCGACGCTGCGCGAAGCAGGCGTCGACACCTTCGACCGTGGCACCAAGCCGAGCACCGGCGTCATCCCCGGCATCGGAATGGTCCACGGCACGAAGCGCGCGAACGTCTTCGGCGGGATGCACTACGGCTTCGCGCCGCCGCGCATCACGTCGTCGGTCAGCGCGCGAGGCCGACCGCAGGCGCTGAAGGGCGATCGCGGCATCAGCTACGAGCTCGGGGGCCGCGCCGAGGCGACGCGCTGGCTCCGCGGCGAGGCCACGGGGTTCCTCTCGAACTACTCGAACCAGGTGGCGGTGAACCCCTCGGCGACGGGAGAGGGAAACCTCGCCGACGTCGGCGCGACGCGCATCGCCGGCGCCGAGAGCGGCCTCTCGCTCGCGCTCGACAAGCTCCTCCGGCTCCGCACGCTCGTCGAGCTCGGCGCGCGCTACACCTACGCGCGCGCGACGTTCCGCTACGGACCCTTCGCCGGGAACCTCCTGCCGTACGCTCCGGAGCACTCGTTCAACACGAACCTCGACGTGGAGCACCGGACCGGGCTCGGCGGTCAGCTCGCGTACGCGTTCGTCGGCCCTCAGTTCACCGACGGCGCGAACACCCGGCAGGAGGACCTCTACGGGCTCGTCGGCGTCATCGAGTCGCGCCACATCGTCGACGCGATGGTCCACTACCGGCACAAGCCGAGCGGGATCACGCTGCGGCTCTCGGCGAAGAACCTCTTCGACAGCACGTACATCATCGCGCGGAGGCCCGAAGGGATCTTCGCCGGCCCCTACCGGCAGATCCTCCTCGGGCTTCGCTGGGAGTGGGAAGGCCGAGCGCGCGACGCGGACTGAGCGTCGGGCTCACCGGCGCTTCGTCGTCATGTCTCGCGTGCGCCGACGGCGCCGACCGACGCGCGTGGGGCGCGTGGCCGGCGTGCGCCACGCCTCGTCAGAGGTCCTCGTCGAGCCGATGGAGCGCGGCCTCGAGGTCGTCGAGGCTCTTGTCGAGCTTCGCCTTCGCGTCCTTCCACTCCTCGTTCGACGAGCGCGACAGGTTGGAGATCCGGTTCTGGACCTCCGCCTTCTTCGTGTTGAAGGTGTTCATCTCGGCGTTGAACTTGGCGCGCTTGTTCGCGGGGACCTTCGCGCTCTTGTTCTTCGCCTCGACGGCCTTCGCGTTCGCCTTCGTGAGGCGCTCCTTCGCGTCGGCCTCGACCTTCGTCCGCTCGTTCGCCATGCCGGCGTGCGCCGTGGTCACGTCCTTGTCGGCGTCGGCGATGTCCTTCTCCCCTTCGGCCGTCGTCTCGGCACGCTCCTCGACCTGCTTGGTCTGGAGCTCGGCGCGCTCCTCGGTGGTCATCGGCTTCTGCTGAGCCGCGGCCTGCTCCTCGGCCTGCCTCTGGTCGAGGCGTGCCTGGTTCGCGCGCGCTTCTTGCTGCTCGCTCGTGAGGTTCGCCTCCGCGCTCTTGACCTCCTTGCTGCGGTCGTGGGCGCAGGCGACTGCGCTCAGCGCGAGGGCGGTGACGAGGGCGAGTCGGTCGAGCTTCATGGTCGTTCTCTCGTGGGTGGGTTGAGGTTCTCTTCGCCGGCAGCACGTGCGCCGCCCGACGCACCGCGCTCGAGAGCAGCAGGCGTGCCTCGTCGCGATCCTGCAGGTTTCTGGGCGTCGGCGTGGCGACCGGCGGTGCGGCGCGCCTCACCTGGGGCGCACAGTGACGTTCGTGTGCGGCTGCGCCGATCGTGCGCGCGGAGGCCGCCGGCGAGTTGTGACATCGAATGTCGGGAAAGTGTCGCGTCGACCTTGCACGTCCTCGCTGCCGCGCTCGCTATTCTCCGTCGCGATGATGAGTGCGAGCTCCCTCTCGCGACCGCCGGCGACGCGGGTCGTGGTCGCCGAGGACGAGGACGACGTCCGGCGCCTCCTCGAGTTCAACCTGACGAGCGCGGGCTTCGAGGTCGTCGGGCTCGACACGGGCGGCGCGGTCGCCGAGACCGCCGCGCGCGAGGACGCGGCGCTGCTCGTCCTCGACCGGCTGCTCCCCGACGGAGACGGCATCGCGGTCTGCGCGGAGATCCGGCGGGACGAGCGGCTGAAGGACCTCGGCATCCTGCTCTTGACCGCGCTCGGGAGCGAAGCCGACCGCGTCGCCGGCCTCGCCGCCGGCGCCGACGACTACGTCGTGAAGCCGTTCAGCGTGCGCGAGGTCGTCGCCCGCGTGCGCATCCTGGCGTCGGCGGTGGAGGCGCGTCGAAAGGCGCGGCACGTCGACGTCAGCGAGGCGCGTGTCTTCCGGTGGCGTGACGTGGTGGTCGACGTCCTCCGGCATCGCGTCCTCGCCGCCGGCGTCGAGATCGAGCTGCGGCCGTTCGAGTTCGTCCTCCTCCTCACGTTCCTCGAGGCGCCCGATCAGGTGTGGTCGCGCGAGGCGCTCATCGCGAAGCTCTGGAACGGCGAGGTCGCGACGTCGCGGCGGACCATCGACGTGCACGTTCGGAGGCTGCGCGAGCGGCTCGGACCGTTCGGCGAGGTCGTCGAGACCGTCCATGGGGTCGGCTACCGCCTCCGGCCGGAATGAGTCCGCGAAGATGATGGCGCTGTAACCAAGCTGTGACGCTGCCGTCCGAGCTGTTACGCCGAATACGGCCGAGCTTGTTACGCCTCGGAGATGCGCCGCCACCGATCGCTGCTCCTTGCGTTGCTCGTCATCGCGCCCGCCGGCGCGTACCTCGCGTGCGGAGACGACGAAGGCACCGGCGTCGACGCGGTGCCCGACGCGAGCACGACCGACGGCTCACGCGACGGCTCGGCGCCGTCGGAGGAGGACGGGGCTCCGTCCGACAGCGGCACCGACACGGGCAAGGCGGACGCCGACGCGGGGGGCATCGTGCGCGGGCCGGTCACGCTCGACTTCGACCCTGCGGGGACGGGCGACCCGATCTCGCTCCTATGGGACGACGGAACGAGCACGCTCTTCATCGCGGACAACCACGACAACCAGCTCTGGACGTGGACCGACGCCGACGGTCTTCGAAAGCTCGTCAAGGTCCCGGACGATCCGACCGCGACGGCGGCGGGGCAGACCAACCTCGGGCAGATCGTCCGCCTGGCCGACGGGACGCTCGTCGTTCCGCGCTTCGGCTTCGGTCAGACCGGCGCCGTCGTCTACACGAACCCCGCCAACGGCGACGCGGGTACGGTCCCGTCGCTCGCGACGAACCGCCGGCGCGTCGCGCTCGCGCGTGGCACGGGCGGCGGCGGAGGCGGTGGAGGCGGCGGCGGGGGCGGGGGAGGCGGCGGTGGCAGCCCGATGTGGGGCGGTTACTTCTTCATGGGCGGAGGCAACGACGACGCGGGCGTCGTCACGAGGGTCACGCTGCAAGGCGAGACCGACTACGCGGGCGGTTTCCAGAAGCCGGTCGCCGTGATCGTCTTGAACGGCCAGCTCATCGTGAGCGAGCAGACGCGCGGCCTCCTCTACGCGCTCCCGCTCGACGGCGGCCTGACCACGCCGTACGCGGTCTACGCGGCGGTCCCGAGCCCCGACACGCTCACCGAGGGGCCCAACGGCACGCTCATCACCGGGCAGTTTCGTCCGCTCGCCGACGGCGGTCCGCTCCAGCTCCGCCAGGTCTTCACCGACGGCGGCTATCAGGTCATCGAGGCCGACGCCGGTTTCGTGAAGCCGCAGGGCGTCGCCTACGACAAGACGAACAAGCGGCTCTTCGTCGCCGACAGCAACGGGACGACGGTCCGGACGCTCCGGATCTTCCCGCTCGAGTGAGCCGGACGATGGCTCCGCCGACGCGATCGATCGGGCGGAGCACCCTGTGGCTCGCGCTGAGCGCCTGCACGGGCTCGCCGGAGGGCGCGGCGCCGCCGGAGACCGGGGAGCCCGACGGCGGCGCGGCCGCCTGCGTGGAGGCGTCGTACCCGGCCGGTCCTTACGGCGTCTCGAAGGGCGACGTGCTCGAGGGCAGGACGCTCGAGGGCGTGCGGGGAGACGGAGCGCGCGGGGCCGTGCGTCTCTCCGACAGCTTCGCGTCGTGCGGCGAGTCGCGCGTGCTCGTCGTCCGCGTGAACGCGGCGTTCTGCGGGACGTGCCGCGCGAGCGCCGAGCGCACGGCGAGCTGGCTTTCTCCGGCGATGCGCGAGCGCGTCCATGTGGTCGACGTCGTCGTGCGCGACGAGGAGAACGCGCCGCCGGACGTCGAGGGCGCCGTCCGCTGGCAGGCGCGGCAGGACGTGCGAACCGACGTCGTCGTCGACCCGTCGATGGCGCTCGTGACGACGGACGCGATCCTGCCGCGCGTGCTCGTCGTCGATCCGCGGACGATGCGCATCCGCGAGGCGATGGCGGATCCCGCGCCCGAGGAGATCGCCGACGCGGCCCTGTCGGTCGCAGCCGAGCTCCGCGGAGAAGCGGCGCTGGCCCGACGCGCGGTCACGCGTGTCGACGGCCGGTTCACGACCGTACAGTGGGCGATGATCCAGGAGATGGTGCTCTCGGGGCCGCCTCCGAAGGATCCCACGAACGTGCACGGCGATCGTCCCGGCGCGGCGCGATTCGGCCGGACGCTCTTCGACGACAAGCTGCTTTCGCCGTCCGGCGAGGTGTCGTGCGAGCGATGCCACGAGAAGCACCGCTCGTTCACCGACGGGGCCGAGACGGCGACCGGCGGCGTGGGCGGCGGGACGCGCAACACGCCGAGCGTCGTCCTCTCCGCGTGGTCGCGGTGGCAGCTCTGGGACGGGCGCGCCGACACGCTTTGGATGCAGGCGCTCTTGCCGTTCGAGGACCCGAAGGAGTTCGGCTCGTCCCGCCTCTTCGTCGCGCACCGCATCTACGACGAGTACCGCGACGAGTACGAAGCGCTGTTCGGCCCGCTGCCCGCGCTCGACGACGCCGGGCGCTTCCCACCGAACGGCAAGCCCGGCGATCCGGCGTGGAACGCGATGGCGCCCGGCGATCGCGACGCGGTGACGCGCGTGTTCGTCGACGTCGGCAAGGCGATCGCGGCGTTCGAGCGATCGTTCCGTGTCTCGCCGAACGCGCTCGATCGCTACGCGCTCGGCGCGCGCGACGCGCTCACCGTCGAGCAGAAGGACGGCCTCGCGGCGTTCTTCGCGACGGGCTGCGCGCAGTGCCACTGGGGGCCGCGGCTGACCGACGACGCGTTCCACGCGATGCGCTTCCCCTCCGGGCACGAGGACTTCACCCCGGACAACGGGCGGATCGAGGCGGCGGCGAAGTACGACGCGAGCGAGTTTCGCGCCGACGGGAAATGGAGCGACGCGAAGCTCCCGCGCCGCCCGCTCACCGCGGCCCCGCGGCTCCTCGGCTCGTTCAAGACGCCTCCGCTTCGCGGCGTCGCCGTGACGCCGCCGTACGGCCACGGCGGGAGCGTTCCGTTCCTCTCGATGGCGATCGAGCTCCATCGCACGCGCGGACGACCGGAGGGTGACCGCTTCACGATCGGCGCGGTCGATCCCTGGGTCGTGCCGTTCGACGCGGAGCGCACGGCGTCGCTCCTCGCGTTCGTCCAGACGCTCGGCTTCTCGCGCTGACGCTGCGGCGTCTTTCGGAGGGCGTGCTCGGGGACCGTGACGGACGCGCAGCGGCGTGGCCGCGAACGTCGAGGGGAGGCGCGGCGAGGCGTGCGTCAGAGGCAGGAAGCCTTGCAGGTCACGGCCGCGCAGGTGTTGTAGGTCTGCCACTTCGCGAGGGCGTTCGGGTGCTGGGCCTTGCAAGCGTCCTTGCACGCCGCGCCGCCACCGGTCCCGTTTCCGTTCCCGCCGCCGGTGCCGTTTCCGCCGCCGCCGCCGTTTCCGCCACCGCCGCCGTTTCCGCCACCGCCACCGCCACCGTTCCCGCCACCGCCACCACCGCCGTTCCCGCCACCGCCGCCGCCGCCCGCCTCCGCGGCGACCCACTTGTCGACGGAGGCGCGCTGGTCCGGCGTCAGCGCTGGGCCGTTGTGGAGCCCCTTCGTCACGAAGAGGCTGTTCGCGAGGTGGTAGTTGCGCTGCTTGAAGAGCGTGTAGGTGGCCGCGGCGTCGGCGCCGAAGAAGATCGGCGCGCCGCCCGTTCCGGCGCGATGGCAGCTACCGCAGGCGGTGTTGACCTTCGGGTAGACCTCGCCGTTCCAGATCGTCGCAGGGTTACCCGCGCCCGTCCCGCCGCCCGTGCCCCCGCCGCTGCAGCCCTGGATGCACGTGTGGAGCGCCGCGCACTCGGGATCGTCCTTGAAGCACGCGATCGTCGCCTGGCAGCAGCTCGCGTCGTCGCTCATGCAGGCGTTGCAGGTGGCGTCGTCGAACGCGAGGCTGGCCTTGCCGAGGCACGTGTCGTCGGTCTTGCCCTTCGACGGAGCGTCCGACGTCTTCTTCGTCTTCGCGGGCTCCGCCGGCTCCTCCTCCTCTTCGTCGGGGGCGATGGTCTGCGTCGTCTGCGTGCACGCGACCGCGGCGAGGAGGGCGATGAGAGCGCTACCGACGAGGACGAGGTTCCCTACGCGCATGCCGTGCACCTCACTCGAAGACGAGCCAAAGCACGGCGTGTGCCTGCGCGGACGTGGGGAAAAGGCTTCCGTCTCGGCCCGCGCGCCGACACCTACAGTGGAGCCTGGATCGTCAGGTTTTCCCGACAGGATCCAGCGAGGTCGCGGAAGCGCAGTGCAAAAGTGCCGTCGGGTTGCGCCGCTCGTTCGCGGCGCGCCGGCGCCGGGCGCGGGCGGATCACAGCAGCAAGGCGAGGCCGAGGACCGGCAAGCAGACGACGAACAGCACGAGGCAGAAGCCCATGATGTCGCGCGCGCGGAGACCCATCAGCCCGAGGAGCGGGAGGCTCCAGAACGGCTGGTACATGTTGCCGAGCATGTTCCCGTACGCGACGGCCATCGTGATCTTGCCGTAGGGGACGCCGAGGGTCCTCGCGGCCTCGAGCATCGGCGGCCCCTCGACGGCCCACTCGCCGGCCCCCGACGGCACGAAGCTCTTCGTGAGGATCGACGCGAGGAACGTGAAGACCGGCAGCGTGGTGGCGCTCGCCGCCTCGACGAAGACATGGGCGATCGAGGCCGAGAGGCCCGTGTGCTTCATGACCTCGAGGATGCCGCCGTAGAAGGGGAACTGCAGGACGATGCCGGAGACGCCGCGGACGCTCTGGGAGATCGCGCGCGCGTATGCCACCGGGCTCCGGTGCAGCACCATGCCGAGCATGAGGAACGCGCAGTTGACGACGTTGTGATTGAGGTCGAAGCCCTTGTCGCGAAAGTGACGGACGAGGAAGGAGAGGCCGAGCGCGCCGGTCACGAACGTGAGGCCGCGCGTCTTGTCGAGCCACTCCGCCGGCGTGAACCCCGCGCGATCGTCGCTGCTCGAGGCCTCGTCGTTCGCGAGCGGAGGGGCGTCGTGACCGTCGATCCCGACGATGCCGGTCTTCGGGTGCATCGCCACGATCAGCGGCGGCACGAGGAGCGCCAAGATCGCGCAGGCGATCAGGTTCGAGGGCGCGAGGATCGTCTGGGAGAGCGGCACCTTCGCCTCGGCGCCGCTCACGCCGAGCACCTCGCTCACGAAGTTCTTCTCCGTGTTCATGAGCAAGGGCGCGCTCGCGGTGAGCCCCGCGTGCCAGAGGAGCATCGACGTGTACGCGCCGGTGCCGAGCAGCGCGTAGTGAACCGCGACCCCGCGCGCGGCGAGCGAGCGACCCACCTCGCGCGCGAGGAGCGCGCTCGACACGAGGCCGAAGCCCCAGTGAAGCCAGCCGGTCACTAGCGCGAACGACGTCACGAGGAGGAGCGCCTGCGCCGGCGTCTTCGGGAGGCTCGTGAGGCGCGCGAGGAGCCGGCGCGCCGGCGGGCTCGCGGCGATCGCCTCGCCGGTCACCACGATGAGGATGATCTGGAGCCCGAACTTGAGGATCTCCGCGTTCCCGAAGCCGCCCGTCCACGTGGTCACGAGCGTCGACGCGGCGCCGCCGTCGAGCGTGAGCCCGGCGACCTGGAGGTAGCCGAGCACCAGCGCGACGAGCGTGAGCGAGAGCACGAGGACGAAGGGATCCGGCATCCAGCGCCGGACGAAGCGCTCGGCGGCGCTCCCGGCGCGTGCGAAGACGGAGGGCGAGATCACGCGCGCACGATAGCCGACTTTCCTGGCGAGCCGAGGCGGCTCCGCGGGCCGTCGCCGGAGCCCCGCCTCTCCCCTCGGCGCGCCGTTGGGCTTGCCGTCGGCGGGCCGCTGGGGTCTAGCTCGCGTCGGTGCAGAACCTCGTGCCACGCCCGGCGCGTCGCGCCGTCCGCGCCACGCTCGCGTTCGCCGCTCTTGCGGCGACGCTCGGCGCGCCGAGGCCTCTCCGCGCGGAGGATCCGCCCGAGCGGGCGCGCCTCTCGTCGGGCGACGCGCCGATGCCGGTCCTGCCGGCGCCGTTCGTCCTGCCGGAGCTGTCGCACGCGCGGCTCGACCTCCAGCTCGACTGGTTCCTCGGGCGAATCGCGCCGGAAGACGCCTCGCGCACGGGCTCGGCCGCCGCGATCGTGCGGCCCTCGTTAGAGACGACGATCCTCGTGCCGCGCCGGGTCTACGTCGGCGCGTCGTACCCGTTCGCCGTGGCGCTTCCTCCGGACGGTGGTCTTGCGCCGGGCGAAGCGGGCCGGCCGAGCGGCGCGCGCACGATCGCCGGGAACGTCGAGGGGCACATCCGCGCCGTCTTTCCGCTGCCGACCTGGCTCGAGATCGGCTTCGTCCTCGGCGTCACGGCGCCGACCTCGACGTTCAACCGCGAGCATCGGCCGAACCGCTCCGCGGTGGACGCCGTCTCCTCGCTCGATCCGACGAACTACGTCCACTTCCTTCCCGACCGCGTGGGGCTGCGGCCCGCCGGCGATCTTCGAATCGTCCGCGGTCCGTTCGTCTTCCAGGGGCGTCACGGGATCGACGTCCTCATCGACAACGAGGGCATCGACCGGGCGAAGGTCGCGGGGCGCCTGCTCGGGCACGTCGGCTACCTCGCGCGCTCCGATCTCGAGGTGTCGCTCGAGGCGAGCCAGATCTATTTCTTCAGCTCGGACGAGCGGACGAGCGGCGAGCCGAGCGCCGAAAAGGCCTTCGCCGACCGCTACCGCATCTCCGACGAGCACCGCGCGGCGTTCACGTTCGGGCCCGCGGTGCGGCTCGCGTTCCGAGACGTCGACGTCGGCGCCGCCGTCGTGACGAACCTGAGCGATCCGCTCTCGCCCGCCGCGGCCGGCTTCGTCGGGCTGCGCATCTCGCTCGTCGGCCACGTCGGCTCGGCGCCGTGACCGTTCGCGCGCGCGCGCCGTGGCCCCGCGTCGCGCGCGAGGCGGGCTACCGCGCCGCGGAGTGCGTCAGTTGGCCTGCGGCTGGGTCTCGGGCGTGCTCTTGCGGCTCTGCTGGCCGCGCGCGTCCCGCCGCTCGGCGGCGGCGCGGATGAAGCGGGTGAAGAGCGGGTGCGGCGCCGTCGGGCGGCTCTTGAACTCGGGGTGGAACTGGCAGCCGACGAAGTACGGGTGCTCCGTCAGCTCCACCATCTCGACGAGCTTGCGATCGGGAGAGGTCCCCGAGAGGACGAGCCCCGCCTTCTCGAGCTGCTCGCGGTAGTCGTTGGCGAACTCGTAGCGGTGGCGATGGCGCTCGCTGACCTCGGTGGTCCCGTACGCGTCGGCCGCGATCGAGCCGGGCAGGAGCGAGCAGGGGAAGCCGCCGAGGCGCATCGACGCGCCCTTGCTGCGCACGCTGCGCTGCTCCGGCATCAGGTCGATGACCGGGTGAGCGGTGTCGCGCTCGAACTCGGCCGAGTTCGCGCCCTCGAGGCCGGCGACGCTGCGCGCGTACTCGACCACGGCGAGCTGCATCCCGAGGCAGATGCCGAAGAACGGCACCTTGTTCGTGCGGGCGTAGCCGATCGCCTGGATCTTTCCCTCGGTGCCGCGGTCGCCGAAGCCGCCGGGGACGAGGACGGCGTCGACGTTCGCGAGGAAGCGGTCGGCGCCCTCACGCTCGATCTCCTCCGAGTCGATGTACTCGAGCTCGACGCGGACCTCGTTCGAGAGGCCGCCGTGGACGAGCGCCTCGTGGAGCGACTTGTACGAGTCCTTGAGGTGGACGTACTTGCCGACGACGCCGATCTTCACGACGCCCTTCGCGGGCTTGGTGAAGTTCTGGACGATGCGCTGCCACGGCCCGAGGTCCGGGCTGCGGCTCCAGATGTTGAGGCGGTCGGCGATGAGGTCGTCGAGGCCCTCGGAGTGGAGGTGCAGCGGGAGCTCGTAGATGCAGCTCACGTCGATCGCCGAGATGACCGCGTCGACGTGGACGTTCGAGAAGAGCGCGATCTTGTCCTTGGTCGGCTTCGTCAGCGGCGTCTTCGTGCGGCAGATCAGGATGTCCGGCTGGATTCCGATCTCGCGCATCTCCTTGACGGAGTGCTGCGTCGGCTTCGTCTTCAGCTCGCCCGCCGTCTCGATGTACGGCACGAGCGTGACGTGCATGCTGAGCGCGTTCTGCGGACCGGCCTCGACCTTGAGCTGACGGATCGCCTCGAGGAAGGGCAGCGACTCGATGTCGCCCACGGTGCCGCCGATCTCGAGGATCGCGACGTCGGGGCGGTTGGGCGACGAGTCGACCGCGTCGCGGACGCGAGCCTTGATCTCGTCGGTGATGTGCGGAATGACCTGCACCGTCGCGCCGAGGTACTCGCCGCGGCGCTCCTTCGAGATGACCGACTCGTAGATGCGCCCGGTCGTGAAGTTGTTGGCGCGGGTCATCCGAGCCGAGGTGAAGCGCTCGTAGTGGCCGAGGTCGAGGTCCGTCTCGGCGCCGTCGTCGGTCACGAAGACCTCGCCGTGCTGGTACGGGCTCATCGTGCCGGGGTCGACGTTGATGTACGGGTCGAGCTTGACGATCGTGACCCGGAGGCCGCGGGCCTCGAGCAGGGCCCCCACCGACGCGCTCGCCAGCCCCTTTCCGATCGAAGAGACGACTCCGCCGGTCACGAACACGAACTTGGTGGGCTTGCGGCTCATCGATGCCTCCGACGTCGCTTGATGCAGAGAACCCCCCGGACCTGAGCCCAGCGCGTGGCGCGGGCCTGCTCGGGAACCTCTACCTCCATCTTCGCTCGCCGCGAGTAGCATAACGCCGCGGCGAGCCCAAGACTGGATGGAAGCCGGCCCGTCGAGCGCCACGGGACCGCGCTTTTGTCGGGATCGGGGGCCTGGCCGCCCGGCTCGGCTCGGTCCGCCGGCCTGCGTTCGGGCGCGCTCGGCGCGCGCCGGTCGGGTACCCTCCCGGAATGGACTCCGCCGGCTCGGGTCGAGAGGGGGGCGACGTCGAGCGGACGAAGGACAAGACGAGGTCGCGCCTCGTCGTGTTGCTCGGCGCCCTCGGGGCCCTCGCGATCGTGCTCGCGGCGGCCGGCGTCGTCCTGCTCTTCTCGCACGCGCGCTTCAAGCAGCCGTCCGGCTCGATGTGGCCGACGTTCGAGGTGGGGACCACGTTCACCGCGGATCGCTTCGATCGCAAGCCGGCTCGCGGAGCGGTCATCGTCTTCAAGTTCCCCGAGCGTCCGGAGCAGCTCTTCGACAAGCGCGTCATCGCGATGCCGGGCGACAAGCTGGAGGTGCGCGGCCAGACCGTCCTGCTGAACGGCTGGGAGGTCCCGAAATGCCGGGTGGGCACCGCGTCGTACGCGGAGGCCGGTGAGGGGACGGTGCACACGGGCGAGCTCTTCGTCGAGTGGCTCGGCGCCGCCGTGTACCTCGTCTTTCACGACGCCGACGGGCTGAGCGCCTCCGAGCAGGGCCCGTACCACGCGAAGCCGGGCGAGCACCTCGTGCTCGGCGACAACCGCAACAACAGCCACGACTCGCGCATGTGGTGGGGCGGGCAGGGCGGTGGCGTGCCCGAAGCGAACGTCGTCGGGCGCGCGCGAACGCCCGACGTCCCGGCGCTGCCTCCCGGAAGCGAGGGGCTGCGAGGCGCGCTCGACGCATGCCTCGCGAAGAAGCCCGCCCAGACGGAGCCGCCGCCGCCGTGATTGGGGCAGCGGCGGCGCGAACGCGTCGCCTCGCCGGTCAGCGGAGTCCGCGGAGATGGGCGAGGACGTCGCCGATCTCCCCGTCGCTCATCGTCATCGGCGCCATCTTCCCGCGTCCGCGCCGGATCGTCTCGGCGACCTCCGGCGCGCGGTACAGCAGCGGCCGATCGACGAGGCGGACCCCGATGTGACCGCGCGCGTCGGGCCCGTGGCAGCCGGAGCATCGATCCGTGTAGAGTGCACGGCCACGCTCGGCGTCGCCGTTCGCGTAGGGACCGTCGGGCAGCGCGGCGAGCTCGGCGGCGGCGGCGTCCACGTCGATCGCCGCGGGCTCGTACGCGCCGGCGTCGGGGCCGTACGTCGCGGCGAGCCACTCCGTCAGCGGCGCGGTGTCCTTCGGCTCGAGGTTCGCGCCCCAGGCGACCATCTTCGTCACCGTCTTCGTCCACTGGGCGTGCGTGAGGCGCTGCTGAGCGAGCATCTCCTCGGAGTGGCACGAGAGGCAGGCGCCCTTCACGAGCGCGCGTCCCTCCTCGGGCGAGAGCCCGGCCGGCTCCGCGATCGCCGCGTCCGTCACGCTCGCGGCGCGCGTCGCGCCGGCGTCCGGCGGCGCGGGGCGATCCTTCGAGCACGCCCCGGCGGCCACGGCGAGCGCCGCCCCGAGCAAGGCCCTTCGGCCGCCGCGCGCTCCCGCGCGCGTCACGCGACCTCCCACGACACGGCGTGCCACGCGTTCCAGTGGTAGCCGCTCGGGTTCCACGCGGCGCGCTCGGGCTGGGTGTTGCCCTTCCGGTCCGTGGCGCGGGCGAGCGCGCGCACGCGGCCAGGCTCGGTCCGGTCGAAGCGGTGCTCGAAGACGACCCACCGTCCGGCGCCCGGCTCACCCTCGAGCTTCGCCGCGCGCCACGTCTTGCCGTCGTCGATCGAGACCTCGACCTTCGCGATCGGCGCGTCGCCCGAGAACGCGACGCCGGCGACGCGCTGGGGGCCCGCCGGCGCGCGCCCGCCGTCGGCGGGCGAGCCGATGATCGACTTGACCGGGAACGTGGTCGCGGGGCGCATCTTCTCGGGCGGCACCGCCGCGCCGGGCGTGACCTTCTCGGTCGGCATCCGATAGGCCGTCGCCATGTAGAAGCCGGTCGCCTCGGCCTTCTGCACCGAGAGCTTGGTGAGCCACTTGACCCAGTGGTCGCCCGCCCATCCCGGCACGACGAGGCGGAGCGGCGCGCCGTGCGCGAGCGTCAGAGCCTCGCCGTTCATCTTGTACGCGACGAGCGTCGTCGGATCGAGCGCGCGCTCGATCGGAATGCTGCGGAGGAACGCCGGCGTCGACGGCTTCGGCGGACCGTCGGCGCCGAGCACGTGGACGTGCGTATGCGCGAGGTTCTCCGCCGCCACGCCGGCTCTCCGGAGGAGATCGCGGAGGCGGACGCCGGTGAACGTCGCTTGCCCCATCGCGCCGTGCGTCCACTGCAGGCCCGGCACGCGCGGCTCGTGGAACGCGCGACCGTTGCCGGCGCACTGAAGGACGGCGGTCACCGTCACGGGCGGGAAAGAGCGCTCGAGCTCAGCCGCGTCGAGCGTGAGCGCCGTCGCGACGAGCCCGTCGACGCGGAGGGGCCTCTCGCGATCGAGCGCGGGCGGTCCGAAATGGCTCCGCACGAAGAACGACGGGGTCGGCGTGATGAGGCGGTCGAAGAGCGCCGTCGGAGTCGCGAGGTTCTGCGGATCGCGCCCCTGCCGCAGCAGCTCGTCGGCGAGCGCCCGCCTCGAGGGAGAGAACGCGAGCGCGAGCCCGGCGGCCTCGAGGAGCTTGCGCCGCCCGATCATGCGGTGCATCAAAAGGGCGATCGGCCGGCGGGGTCAAGGGCGACCCGCGCGCCGTGCTATGACGCGCGCGCATCGTCCGATGTTCGGCCGGCGACGGCCACGCGCGGGCGGGCGAGACGCGACGAAGCGAACACGCGAGACGACGAGCGATGAAGCGACCCCAGTGGCTCCCGACGCGATCCGACGCGCCCGGCATCGCGCTCGCGCTCGCGATCGGCGCGATCGGGGTCGCCGCGGTGAAGGTCTTGCCGCCGTCGCCGCTCGTCTCCGACGTCCTCGTCGCGCTCGTCCTCGGCGCGCTCGTCTTGAACGTCCGCCCGCTCGCGCGGCTCGTACGCCTCGGACCGGTCGGCAAGGAGCGCGAGCCCGATCGCTACGCGTCCGGCCTCCGCTACACGGGCAAGTGGCTCCTCCGCATCTCGATCGTGCTGATGGGCCTGAAGGTGCAGACGTCGTTCTTCGGCAAGACCGAGATCACGACGATCTTCGTCGTGGCCGCGGCCTCCGTCCCGAGCACGTTCTTCGTCTCCCATCTGCTCGGCGTCGCGCTCCGGGTCCGCCGTCCGCTCGTCGACCTCGTCGCGGGCGGGACGATGATCTGCGGCGCGTCGGCGGTGAACGCCATCGCCCCCGCATGCGGCGCCCACCGCGAGGAGCAGGGCGTCGCGATCGGCGTGACGTTCCTCTTCAGCGTCACGGCGATGCTCTCCTTCCGCACGATCGCGCTCGCGCTCGGCCTCGATCCGTCCTTCGCGGGGCTCTGGAGCGGCCTCGCCGTGAACGACCTGTCGAGCGCGGTCGCCGTCGGCGCGCAGATGGGCGAGAGCGGCGGCGTGATGGCGGCCGCGTCGAAGTCGGCGCGCATCCTCCTCCTCGCGCCGGTCCTCGTGACGATCGCCCTCGCGCGCCGCGACGCGCGGCCGTCGGGCGCGCGCACGAACCAGCTCACGAAGAGCGTCATCGACGCGCTGCCGGGCTTCATCGTCGGGTATGTCGTCTTCGCGATCGCGCGCGCCGTCGGCGATCGCGTCTTCGCCGACGCCGCGGCCTACGCGGCGTTGCTCGCGGCGAATCGGTTCGTCCTCGACGTCCTCATGTCGGCGGTCGCCGCCGGCATCGGCCTCCACCTGTCGATCCGCACGATCGTCGGCTCGAGCGCGCGGGCGCTCGGCGTCGGCGCGGGCGCCTCGCTCTGGATGGCGGGGCTCACCGTCACGATGATCGCGCTCCTCGCGCGCGGCGCGACGGGGCTCGCCGCGGCGATCGGCGCGGTCGCGCTCGCCTCGACGTACGCGCTCTACCGCGCCCTCGCCGGGAAGAAGGCGCGCGTCCGCGCGATCCACCAGCGCTTCGACGGCGGCGAGCTGCTCACGCTGGAGGAGGCGACCGTGCTCCTCGAGCAGCGCGACCGCGCCGGCGCGCTCGACGACGCCTTCCTGCGGCGCGTCCTCGACCTGCTCAGCCCTTCGATCGGCGAGCTCATCCCCGCGCGCACGAGCCCGCTCGGTCACGGCGAGGGTTGCCGCTGGCTGACCTACTGGGAAGGCCAATCCGGCTGGGCGCTGGTCGCCGTCGTCCGCGAGGCGGGCTCGGTGACGCCGATCCACGCCCACCCGCACCGCATGCTCGGCAAGGCGATCGAGGGCAGGCTCGAGGAGCTCCGCTTCCGCGAGGTCGAGCGCGAGGACGGCGCGCGAGACGCGACCGACGCAGCGAGGCGCGTCGAGCTCGTCTCGCGCGCCGTCCTCGCGCACGAGGAGCTCGTCGAGGCGGACGGCCTCGCGACGCTCCACGTGGTCCGCGCCGCGGGCGACGCCCCCGCCATCGACATCCAGCTCCGCGGCCCGGAGGTGGGGTTGCCCGGACGCCTCCTCCGCCCGCGCGCTCGCGTCGACGTCCTCGCGCTCGACGTCGGCGCTCGCATCGAGGCGATCGAGGAGGTCGACGCGCGTCCCGGTCAGAGCGGCGACGGGGCCGCCGCCGGACGTCCCGCCCCCGAAGCCGCGTGAGCGGGCGCGGTGCTCGCGGAGGTGAGCGGGCGCGCGCCTACGTGTTCGCGCCGTCGAGCGCGGCTGCCGCCTCCGCGCCCGCGCGCGGCCGGACGCGGTGCTCGTCCCAGTCCGGCGCGAGCGCGTAGCGCACGAGGCCGACGCCGAACCCGAGCCCGTGCGAGACGTGGAGCACGGGGAAGATCGCGGCCACGGCAGGAGCGAGC
Source organism: Labilithrix sp. (assembly GCA_019637225.1). GTDB lineage: Bacteria > Myxococcota_A > Polyangia > Polyangiales > Polyangiaceae > Labilithrix. Next base: position 5,621 of record JAHBWC010000037.1, on the reverse strand, counting down.
GTCAGGCCGCGACGGAGCGAGACGCGCATCGCCTCGATCGCGACGGCCGCGCCGTAGGCGCCGAACGCGATCGGCGCGAGCGGCCTCAGCGCGGGCACAGCGAGCAGCGCTGCGCCGCCGGCCACCATCGCGAACGGGATCGCCGGCCTCGGCGTCGGAAACGTCTTGTGCTTGAGGAGCGTGCGCGCGCGGCCCTGGCCGTACCGGTAGTACTGCTTCGCGAGCGCGCGGAACGACGACCGCGGGAAGTAGTGCACCACGATCTTGCGGCTCAGGTAGATGCGCTTGCCCGCCGCGAGCAGCCGCTGGTTCAGCTCGGCGTCCTCGTTCGTGGCGGCGTTGCCGTCGTAGCCGCCGACGGCCTCCAGGACGTTCCTCCGGAAGGCGCCGAGGAACACCGTGTCGACGAAGCCCTCGGCCTCCGGGTTTCTGTACTTCGCCCCGCCGACGGCGAGCGGGCTCTCGAGCGCCGCGCAGAGCGCGCGCTGGAACCACGTCTCGGGCACGGCGCGCTGCGAGCCGCCGACGTTGTCGGCGCCCGTCTCGGCGAGCACGGCCACGCACTGGCGGACGTAGTCCGGCGCGTAGCGGGCATGGACATCCATCCGGATGACGACGTCGCCCCTCGCCTCGTCGATCATCGCGTTCATCGCCGCGGCCTGGAGGCGGCGCGGGTTGTCGATCACGCGGAGCGCGCCGGGGTGAGCGGCCGCCAGTCGATCGAGGATCTCGCGCGTCCGATCGGTGCTCATCCCGTCGCCGACGAGGACCTCGAGCGAGTCCGCGGGGTAGTCCTGGGCGAAGACGTCCTCGAGACACTTCTCGATGTAGCGCTCCTCGTTGAAGCACGGGATCGCCACCGTCACGAACGGATCGCCGCCGGCCATGGCGCGAACGTTAGCACGACGCGCCCGCGCGCTCCGCGGCGCGTCGCGTCCGCTCAGCGCGCCAGCCGCGCGGCGATCGGCCCGGCCTGCAGGATCGCCGCGGCGGTGACGAGCTCGCCGATCATCGCGGCCGTGAACGACGCGCTCGGCGCCCCGTGGAGGACGATCGAGACGCCCCGCGCGAGCGCCTGGAGGCCGATCGCCGCGCCTGCCAGATCGCCGAGCCGGCGATCTTCCCAGCGTCGCGCGGCGGTGATCATGATGGCCGCGAGCCCGAGCCAGAACCCGGTGAAGACCGCGTGGAACTCGTTGAACGCGTCCGGTGTCCCGACGGTGTACGCGTAGTTCGCGGCGGTCTTCTCCGGCGCAACGAGCGAAGCGATCGCGATCGCGCCGAACGTGAGTCCCGAGCCGAGGAGCCCGAGGCGGCGCAGCCCGAGCCTTGTTCGCGCGAGGTCCATCGCCGGCAGACTACCGGATCGGGCGGGTCGCCCGCGGCGAACCGCGAAGACGGCGCCGTTCAGTCGGCGAAGACGACGCGCTGATCGCAGGGCTTCGCGTTCTCGTCGGTCTTGAGGCCGGCGATGCGCATCGGGTCGGCGTCGAGCGCGCGGAGCTCGCGGCGGATCTTCTGGACGATGAGCTCGTCGAGCTTGCCGCTCGAGTAGTTCGTGTGGGTGCCGCCGCAGCTCGAGGCGGGATCGCCGCCGCCCGTCGACTGCGGGCCGGCGCCGCCGCGGAGGACGAACATGTTCGTGCCGCCGGTGTACTGCGCCATCTGCCGGAAGACGACCTGCCCGAGGCCGTCCATGCCCGAAGCCGCGACGGTGAAGAGCTGGATGCCGCGATGCGACGCCGTCTTCATGTCGTTGGCGTAGTCCGGACCGTCCTGGTAGTCGAGGTGCGGAGGCGCGTCGGCGATGACGAACGCCAGCCGCGCGACGGAGCGATCGCTCCACGCGAGCTCGGTCATCGCCGTGTGGAGGCCGGCGTTCATGTCCTCGGGCATGTCGCCGCCGCCGCTCGCGCTGATCTGGCTGACGCGCTGGGCGAACGCGGCGAGGTCGGTCGCGAACGGATAGACCTTGGTGACGAACGGGTCCTGGCGGTCCTTGTACTCGACGAGGCCGATGCGCACCGTGGTCTCGTCGCTCGAGAGCACCTTCGCGACCTTCTGGATCGTCGCCTTCACCGCGGAGATCTCCTCGGCCATCGAGCCCGTGGTGTCGAGGATGAACGCGAGGTCGACGACGCGCGTGCCGAGCGGCGCGCGCGCGGCGGCGAGCTTGAGGTCGACGAGGCCGTCCTGGCCGTCGAACGTCGCGAACGTCGTCTCCGCCGAGCCCTCGGCGCACGTCGCGGTCGCGCTGAGCTTGTCGCCGGTCAGCCCTTCGGCGTGAGGAAAGAGGATGGCCCGGCCCGAGGCCGTCGTGAGGAACGAGGCGCTCGCCTGCCTGCCGTCGCGCACGGTGACCCTGCAGCGCGGCACGCCGTGGCCGTCCTTGTCGCGGACGACGACGAAGCGCCGATCGTTCAGGTTCATGCGCCGGTGGTTCGTCGGCGAGCTCGCGAGGAAGCGCGTGAACTCGCGGAAGTTCGCGTTGTCGTCCCACTCGCCGGCCTTCACTCCGGCGAACTGCGGCGCGACGCCGAAGCCGCTCGTCATCGGGACCGCGTCGTAGCTCCCGCTCGACGGATCGCCGCTCGGGCGCGCCGCTCGGGGGCCGCCCTTGGCCGCCGGGCTCGGCGGCGGCGGAGCGTCTCCCGGCCGCGTCGCCGGGGCCGTCGCCGATGGCGCGGGGAGCGCGGCCGCGGCGGGAGACGCCGCGACGGTGTCGGCCTCGGCGTTCGCGGTGGGCGGAGCGACGATCGGCGCGGCCGTAGCGGCGGCCGCGATGGGCTCTCCGGCGGCCGCCGAACGCGACTCCTGGCTGGCTCGCTTCGAGCACGCCGTGGTCGCGCCGGCGAGGACGAGGCATGACAGGGCAGGGATCGCGAGCGCTGCGAGCCGACCGACCGTCCTCTTCATTTCCGGTTCCTCCGTGGATCAGGCGGCGAAGACGCGGCGGCGCCGGGAGGAGACCCCGGAGCGCTCGTCGTCGCCGGACCGGAGCACTGACGCGCGACCGCCGTTTTCGATCTCTCCGACCGTTGATACGGTTCGGATGTGGAGCGTCCCGTCCTCGGGGGTCGGTACGAGCTCGGGCCGGCGATCGGCTCGGGCGGGTTCGGGACCGTCTTCCGCGCGCGCGACCGCCGAACCGGAGCGGACGTCGCCGTGAAGCTGGTCGCGCCGGGCCTCGGCTCCGAGGTGGCAGCTCAGCGGTTGCGGCGCGAGGGCGAGATCCTCTGTCGGGTCGCGTCGCGGCATGTCGCCCGCGTCCACGACGCCGGGGACGACGAGAGCGGCGCCTGGCTCGTCACCGAGCTCGTCGACGGAGCGCCGCTCGCCGTTCCGACGCTCGGCCGGCCGCTCCTTCCGCACGAGGTGCTCCGGGTGGCGCGAGGCGTGCTCGAAGGGCTCGCCGCCGTTCACGCCGCCGGCATCGTCCACGGCGACGTGAAGCCCTCGAACGTCCTCGTCCCGCGCGGCGACAAGGCGCTCGACGGCGCGAAGCTCGTCGACTTCGGGCTCGCGCGCATCGTGCCCCGCTCCGAGGTCGCCGCGTCGATCGGCGAGCCGATGACGCGTCAGGGATCGGTCCTCGGGACCGCTCGCTACATGGCCCCCGAGCTGCTCTCGGGCGGCGAGCCGACGGCGCGCTCCGATCTCTACGCCGCCGGGCTCGTGCTCTTCGAGCTGCTCGACGACGGACCGCTCTTCCCCGTCGGCGACGTCCGCGCACAGCTGCGCGCCCGCGTGGCGAACGATCCGCTCCTCCGCGAGCGCGTGCCGGAGCCGCTGTCCGACGTGCTCGAGCGGATGCTCGCGCGGGAGCCCGCGGCGCGATGGGCGGACGCCCGCGAGGCGCACGACGCGGTCGTCGATCTCGACACCGCGCCCGTCTCGGTCGTGCGCGGTGAAGACAGCCTCCCGCCGAGCGCGCGCACGAGCGGCGCGCCGAACAAGCCCGCGTCCACCCCGTCGGCGCCGCGCACGGCCACGCCGCTCGCGCCGCGTCCGGCCGCGCCGCCCGCCGCGCGATCGAGCGCGCCGCCCGCGTCGCGATCGACCACGCCGCCCGCCTCGATCCGACCGGCGTCCGAGTCTCGGCCGCGGTCGCCGTCGGGCGCGCCGCTCCCGCGGCTGACGAGCCTCCCGTCCGACGGCGTCGTCGCGCTTCGCGAAACCCTCCGGCACCTCGATCTGCCGATGCTCGACGCCCTCGCCCGGCGTGAGCGAGGAAACCATGCCGGGCGGATCGCGCGCGCGGTGGCGCTCGCGCTCCGGCTCGAGCTCGACGCCGCCGCGCTCATCCTGGAGCCGCTCGCGATGCAGAGCGACGTCGCGCGCGCGATCGGCGCGGCCGTGCTGGCTCCGCGCGCCCGCAGGGTCACGCGCGCGCGCGTCGACTCCGACCGAGAGGATCGGTGGATCGAGACGATCGACGTCGAGCTCGGCGCGATGCTCGTCGCGCTCGCGACGTCGCTCGCGACCGCCGACGATGCCTCGCGCGACGCCGATCGTTGCGCCCGCGCGCTCGCGCGGCTCGACGAGGCGTCCGCGAAGGACGGGATGCCGCTCGTCGTCGACGCCACGCGGACGACGCTGCGGGTCGCTCACGTCGCCGCCCGCGTCCGGCGCGGCGAGATCGATCGCGGTGTCGCGCTCGACCTGCTCGCGCCGCTCCTGGCCGGGAGCGACGGCCGCGGTGACGCGCCGTTTCACGTCGTCGTCCGGGCGCTGGCGTCCGCCGCGCTCGCAGGCGGCGGGCCGCGGCTCCTCGGCGAGCTCGAGCGCGCAGAGCGCGTCGCCGCGGAGACGGGCACGACGCTGCTCGACGCGTCCGCCGCGACGGCGTTCGGGGTCCTGCTTGCGTCCGAGTCGCCTCGCGACGAGCGCGGGCTCCTCGCGCTCGAGCGGGCGGGGACGCTGCTCGCGCACGGCGACGCGCCGAGCCTCGAGCATGAGGCCGAGCAGCATCGCGCGACGGGGCTCATCGCGCTCGGGCGATGGGCCGACGCCGTCGTGCACCTCCGCGCAGCCCGCGAAGCCGCGCGCGCCGAGCGCGCGGGCGAGCTCGAGGTGAGCGCGGCGAGCCTCGAGGTCTTCGTCGAGCTGGCGGTCGGCGATCTCCACGCGGCTTACGACGCGGCGGCGGTCCTCGGAGACTCGCGGCTGGCGGCGGCGAAGGGCCGAACGGCCGCGCTCGCGTGGGTCGCGCGCGCGCTCGCGGCGTTCTCCGCCTCCGATCGGGAAGGCGCCGAGGACGCGCTCACGGAGGCCGAGGCGAGGCTGCGCGAGTGCGATCGCACGGGGGCGGACGTGTTCGTCCTCGTCGAGATCCTCGGCATCGTCTTCGACGCGGCGCGGGGAGCGCTCCCCGACCCCGCCGGCTCGGCCGCAGGCCTCGAGCGCTTCGCGGAGGAGCACGGCTTCGAGGGCTTCTTCTGGCTCGAGCTGCTCCGAGCGATCGTCGCGCGCCTGCCGGACGCCGAGGCCGCCGCGAAGATGAGCGACGCGCTCGCGCGGCTCGATCCCGTCGTGGGGCCGGAGAGCCGCCTCGCGCGCGAGCGCCGCACCGACGCGCCGCCGAGCGCGGCGCTGTAGCGCAAGCTCGCATCCGACGGGAG
>JAHBWC010000036.1 GCA_019637225.1 Labilithrix sp. | reverse complement strand
CGAGTCGTCGTCGTCGTAGTAGCCGTCGGAGCCCGAGTCGCATCCGCTCTCGTAGTAGCCGTCGTCCGCGGCCGCCTCCTCCTCGTAGTAGCCGCCCGTCGAACCGCTGCAGCTCTCGCCGCCGGTGTAGACCTCCGGCTCGGCCACCGGCGTGACCGGAACCGGCATCGGACGCGTCGACGAGGGCGGCGGCGTGAGCGGCGTCTCGCCGGCGGGCGGCGGGCAGCGATCGAACACGCCGGCGGCGAACACGGGCGAGCGCGACTGGGCGGCGGACCGGAGCGTGGCGTCCGCGCCGAGCTCCGTCGCGGCGACGCGCCCGGCGAAGCGCGTGACGAAGACGCCCGCCGGCGGCATCCCGGAGAGCGCGAGCGCGAGATCGTCGACGCCGCTCCCGCACGCGAAGGCCGACGCGTCGACCGCGCCGCTCGATGGCGCACACACCGAGCCGCCGTCGATCTTCGCGACCGCGCCGCGCGCGCAGACGCGCCCGAGCGATCCGGCGCGCGATCCCGCCGCCCGCGCCGCGCTCTCGCAGGCCGCGGTGGGGACGGCGCTCGCCTTCCTGAAGTAGGTCTGCGCGATCGGCGCGACGCGCGCCTCGTTCGCGACCGCGACGCCGTCGAAGAGGACGTCGTGCGACGAGGACTCGCGGAGCCAGCTCGTCGTCCGGAGCGCGCCGTCGCGCCGGGCCGCGTAGTTGCTGCCGGTCGGGCCCCATACGACGTTCGCGGGCGCGATCTCGGACGCCGCCGTCGTCGCGGGGCCGTTCGTGATCGAGAACGCCGTGACGCGCGTGTCGCTCACGGCGCCGCCGGTGAGCGCGAAGGGGAGAGCGCCGGCGCCGTCGTCGCTGACGCGGATCGTCGGGGAGGACACGTCGGCGCCCGCCGGCGCCTCGAGCTCGAACGCGACGAGCACCCATCCCCGCTCGTAGAGCGCGGCGACGCGTCCTGCGAGATCGTCGCCGAGCCGAAAGCCACGTCGTCCCACATGGTCGCGCAGCGCCCCATCGGTCAGGTGAACCGTCATGGCGGACGGAGCGCGCTTCGACGCCGATCGGTCCCAGGCGGGCGAACGCTCCGCGAGTGTGGGGAGCGACACTGAGCACGGAGCAGGCAGGGCGGGCGGCAGGACGCGCACGGCGGTCGCGTCGTCGAGCGCCTCGAGCCACGCGTCGGCGGACCAGTCGATCGCGGCGCCCGGACGCGCCGGGACGAGCCAGAGCGCGCGTCCGCTTCCGCCGACGGTGACGCGGCTCCATCGGGTCGAGCCGAACGGGGAGACCGCGACGGCGGCTCTCACGTCGACCCTCGTGGCGAGGGCGCCGGTCGCATCGGGGAGGATGCCGTCGGCGTGTGCGACGCCGGGGAGCGCGACGCCGGTAAGCGAGAGGAAGGCGAGCGCGAGGAGAGTTGCTGGACGCCGCACGCTAGCCCTCAGCGCAATCGTCGTACCGGCGCGCTTCGCCGAGGCCGCGGGCTTGGCGCTCGACGCGATCTCCGGATCGGTTGCATGGCGTGACCGGGTGAGCACCCGCGTCTCCGTTGCACGCGTGAAGCGCCGGTCACAGCCGGCCCCGGCCTGGCCCGCGGCGGCCCCGGCCACCGCGACGTCGCCAAAAGGCGAACGATGTCGGAGGTGAGGTCCGGGCACGGTCGTCGCTGAAGCGCTCCTGCTCGACCAGGAGGTGCCCATGTTCCGTCGTCGTCTCGTTCAAGCCGCCCATGCCGTCGTGGCATCGGCATCGATCGCGTGCGCGCCCGCGCCGGAGCGCCGCGCCGACCTCGGCCGGGTCCTCGCCGAGGAAGCCGCGGGCGAGGACGGCGGTCCCGCGTCGCCGCGGGCCGACCGCGTCGAGATCGTCGCGGGCGTGCCGAACCGCGGTCGCGATCCGGCGGTCGTCGCGATCGACATCGGCGGCGAAGGCCTCTGCTCCGGCGTGCTCATCTCGCCGCGCCTCGTCCTCACGGCGCGTCACTGCGTCAGTCGCACGGCCACGCTCATCGCGTGTCCGCCCTCGGGCGTGCAGGTGTTCGAGGATCGGGCGCCGACCGATCTGGCGATCCTCGTTGGCGAGGACGTCGTCTCGGCGCGCCGCGTCGCGCGCGGGATCGGCGTTCTCGCGCCGAGCGGTGTCACCTTGTGCGACGCCGACATCGCGGTGATCGTGCTCGACGAGCCGATCGTCACCGCGAAGCCGCTGGCGCTCCGCAAGCGCGGGCCCGCCGCCGGCGACCACATCCGCGCCGTCGGCTTCGGCAGGCCCGGCGACACCGATCCGGCCGGAACGAAGCTCCTTCGCGAGCACGTCCGCGTGCTCTCGGTGTCGACGGCGGAGTTCACCGTCGGCGAGGCCACCTGCCAGGGTGACTCCGGCGGCCCCGCGCTCGACGAGGACACCGGCGAGGTCCTCGGCGTCGTGTCGCGCGGCGGCCCGCAGTGCGAAGGCGCGGACGTCTACAACATCTACACGCGCGTCGACACGTACGCGTGGCTGATGGAGGAGGCGTTCGCGCGGGTCGCCGAGGTCGAGCTCGAGGAGAAGGTCGACGCCGGCGCGAAGTCGCCCTCGGCCAAGGCCGCCAAGCGCGGGACGAAGGGGAAGCCGCCGAGCGACGTCGGGGGACCGTGCGAGTCCGGGAGCGACTGCGCCGCCGGCGTGTGCATCACGGAGGCCCTGCCTTCGGGCCAAGGAGACCGACGCTACTGCTCGCGCCCGTGCGGGTCGGGCGATCGCTGCCCGACGCGCTACCACTGCAAGACCATGGCGGGGCTGGCCGTGGGGAGCTCGGCCTGCATCAACGTCCGGTGAGCGGCGGGGCGCTCGTCGTGCGACGGGCCGCGTCAAACGTTCTGGGCGATCGGCGCGCCGGCGCGCTCCGCCATTGACGTCGCGCGCGGTAGGCCCCTAAAAAGCGTGCGCCCCCATGGATTTCACGCTGTCCGAGCACCACGAGCTCCTCCGAAAGACCGTCCGCGAGTTCGCGCGCACCGAGGTGCTGCCTCACGCGCGAAAGTGGGACGAGGAAGAGCGGTTCCCGAAGGAGATCGTCCCGCGTCTGGCGGAGCTCGGCCTCCTCGGCATCCGCATCCCGGAGGAGTACGAGGGCTCCGGGATGGACATCACGAGCTACGCCATCTGCGTCGAGGAGATCGCGCGCGCGGACGGCTCGCTCGCGCTCACGGTCGCGTCGCACAACGGGCTCGGGACCGGACACATCCTCGCGTTCGGCTCCGAGGCGCAGAAGAAGAAGTACCTGCCGAAGGCGGCCCGCGGCGAGTGGCTCGCCGCCTGGGCGCTGACCGAGCCGGGCAGCGGCAGCGATAGCGCCGGGCTCCGCACGACCGCGCGCCGCGAGGGCGACAAGTGGGTCATCAACGGGACCAAGATGTTCATCACGCAGGGCAGCGTCGGCGGCTTCTGCGTCGTGCTCGCGCGCACGAACCCGGACGTCGCCAAGCAGAAGGGCATCACCGCGTTCGTCGTCGAGCACGGCACCAAGGGCTTCTCGGCGTCGAAGCACCTCGAGAAGCTCGGCTGCCGCTCGAGCGACACCGTCGAGCTCACGCTCGAGGACGTGGTCGTCGGCGACGAGCAGCGCGTCGGCGAGATCGACCACGGCTTCACCGACACGATGAAGATCCTCGATCGCGGCCGCATCTCGATCGCCGCGATGGCCCTCGGCCTCGGCTACGGCGTCCTCGAGATGGCGCTCAGCTACGCGAAGGACAGGAAGCAGTTCAACAAGCCGATCGCCGATTTCCAGGCGGTGCAGTGGATGCTCGCCGACATGAAGACCGAGCTCGACGCGGCTCAGCTCCTCACGTACCGCGCGGCGTGGCTCGCCGACCAGGGCCGCCCGTTCACGAAGGAAGCGTCGATGGCGAAGCTCTTCGCGAGCGAGGCCTCGTCGCGCGCCTGCAACAAGGCGCTGCAGATCCACGGCGGCTACGGCTACACGCGCGAGTTCCACGTCGAGCGCCACCTCCGCGACGCGAAGATCTGCGAGATCGGCGAAGGCACGAGCGAGGTCCAGCGCATCGTGATCGCCAAGCAGCTGCTCCAGGGTTGAAGCGGCGGCGGCGCGCGGCGTCGGTCTGGTTTGCGCTGCTCCCCATGTCCTCTACTCTTCTCGACCGGAGGAGCCAGTCGGGGTGCATCGTTCCATCACCATCCATGCGTGTTCGGTCGTCTCGCTGATCCTCGCCGCGACGCTGGCGATCTGCGAGCCCGGCTGTACGGCGAGGCCGGGTGGCGTCGCGGACACGGCCGCCCCTTCAACGAACCGCGCCTGCGCTCTTGCCTGCGCGGATCCCGATGCCGGCGACAACGCGATCATCTGCTACTCGTGCCGCTGCAAAGAGGCCCTGGGCGCGCTCCCCACGCCGGAGGAGATGAAGTGCTCGGACGGTGAGGAGATCGTCGTCTTCCGTGACGGCGAGAAGGTGACCACCGAGGTGCCGGACTGCGAGAACCCGGCGCTCCTGTACACCGTGCCAAGCGGAAGCGCTTGCCTGCCCGGGAGCCGGATGAAGCAGTTCACGAAGGGCGACGCGACCTTCAAGTTGATCTGCCGCCGCAAGGAGTGGCATCCGAACTGGGCACGGCCGACCGAGGACTCGATCTACGAGGACGTCGGGCTCATCGGCTACAACCCGAAGACCGGCGCGACGTGCTTCTGGGACGACGCGCTCGACCAGGCCCACGACGGAGATGCGCTCACCAACATCGATCTCACGACCGACAGCCACGCGCGAGCACGAGAGTTCGCCGGAGCGTGGCTCCCGATCGGTGACGGGGCCACGTGCCTTCAGTGCCACGACAGCGATCCATTCATCCGGACGAGCTACCTCCGGTCGCTCACGTCCTTTCCGAACCCCGGCAGAAGCCCGGACTCGCCGTACGCGCTGGTCTCGCCGACGGGCCCCGTGGCTCTCGTCGACACGGGGCTCTCGCACCTCACGAGCGACAGCGCCTCCGCCTGCACGGGCTGCCATCGGATCGGCCTCGGAGAGACGTGCACCAACTTCGCTCCGGACGCGATGGGCTTCAAGGCGACGATCCCGCCCCATGTCCGCCCGTACCAGGAGCACGCCACGGACAACGCAGGCACGAACACGGCCGGCTACGGCGTCGCGTACTGGATGCCGCTCGACCTTCCTCCCGACCACGCGGCGTGGCAGGAAGAGCTGCTCGCGACGAAGAACCACCTCATGCGTTGCTGCGGACCCGCCGAGCACGACGCCGGCGCGCACGACGACGAGTGCACGCTGTCACCCATGCCGGGCCCCCGCGGCCAAGCCGGCGCCGCCGCGACCGGCGCGCCGTAACGGAGAAGGATGGCGTCGAAGTCTTCGAAGGCGAAGCGTGCGCGCGTCTCGATGACGAGCGAAGCCGAAGGGCCGTTCGCGCGGGTGTGGGCGATCGTGAAGCGTATTCCGCCGGGTCGGGTCACGACGTACGGGCAGATCGCGGAGATGATCGACAAGCGCCTCTCACCGGTCGGTGTCGGCTGGGCCATCCGGGCGGCAGGCGAAGGGCGGATCCCCTGGCATCGCGTCCTCAACTCGAAGGGGACGGTCTCGACGGACGGCGCGCATCCGGGGCTCCAGCGAGCGATGCTCGAAGCCGAAGGTGTCGTCTTCGATGAAGATGGGGCGGTCGATCTCGCGCGGGTGCAGTGGCGACCGCGCCGATGACCACGTCCTCGTGAGGGCCGCCTCTCGGCTCATCGCGGCGGAAAGCGCGCGTCGAGCTCGTCGAGCACCTGCGCGCTGTCGTTGACGACGCGCTGCGAGATCATCGGGGCGTCGCCGAAGTATCCGAGCGCTCGGATGACGCGACGCTCGCGGAGGAGCCCGCCGACGGAGAGGTCGTAGCTCGACGTGTAGACCCTCGGGATCGTCTTCGGATCGACGCCGAGGCTCTTCGCGCGGACGTCCATCAGCGAGGTCGACGTGTGGCAGGCGATGCAGGAGACCGTGTCCGGCGCGGTCTCGTTCGGGTTGTCGGCGTCAGCGAGCACGTCGAGGAGCTCACGCTTTCGCGCGTCGGTCGCGGCGGCGAACGTCGTGTCGTCGATGACCTCGCTCAAACCTGCCGGTGCTTCGACGACGGGCTTGCTCTCGAAGCCGGTCGGTCCGGACGTGATCACCTCCTGCGTCGAGCCGGCGACGCCGGGGATGACGGTGTCGACGAACGCGCCGTCCTTCTTCTCCACGCCGCGCATGACCCAGCGCACCTGGGAGAAAACGAGCGGCTGCGCGTTCATCGTCAGGCGAACGAGCTTCGTCCCTCCCGCGCGGCGCCGAAGCATCGCGCGGAGCTTGTCACGGTAGTCGGCTTTGCCTGCGGACAGCGCCGGGCTCACCTCGAGCGGCGACGTTCGAGGTGCGCGCTGGAGCTCGGCGAGCTCACGCACGTCCTTCACCATGTCGGCGATCTCGGCGGCGGGTACGGAGTAGAACGCGTGAAAGCCGATGTCGTCGAAGCCGCCCGCCGAGAACGGTTGGAAGACGAGCCGGACGCGTCCGTCGTCCGCCGCCGCGCACGCGCCGGGGAGGTTGCGATCGCAGAGGTCGAACCGGACGGCGACGACCTGGAGCCGGTCGTAGGTCTCGGCGGGGACGACGGGCATCGTCCCGGACTCCGGTACCGGCGGGAGGGCGACCCGCTCGAAGACGTCACGCGGGACGATCGCGGCCCCGTCATCGGCGCTGTCGGAGGCCCCGAGGAGCGCGCCGGCGGCGTCTTTCGGCACCGGCGCGAGGATCGTCACGTCATTGAGGCCGAGGGCGACGTAGGGACCGGGATCGCCGGGCGGTGGCGCGTCGGGCGTGGGCGCCGGATCGGCCGCGTCGATGGCGCCGGATCCGCCGCTGCACGCGAGGAACAACGCCGTCGCGAGCGCCGTCGGGAGAGCGTTCTTCATGGCTCGGACGGTAGCAGCCCGGGCGGGTCGCGCACGGGACGGCGCGGGAGCAACGGAGAGATGAGACGTGCGGTTCGGCGCATTCTCGTACGCAGGAGGCGGGCTGGTGGATCTCGCCGACCGGCTGATCCGGGCGGCGGGGGCGTGGCGCTACTTGCTGCCGACGAGCGCGCCGAGGAGCGCCGATGGGCCGTCCGACGCGATCTTGAGCTTGCTCGTCTCGATGACGACGCCGCCCTGACCGATCAGGACCTTCGAGCTGCCCACCTTGAAGGCGATGCCGGACGCGCCGGTCACGGTGAGCGCTCCGCCGACCGTGATCTCGAGGGCGTCCCTGCTCGAGAGCTCGATGTCGGCCGCCGAGGTGACCGTCCAGGCCGCGCCGACGGTCGACGTGCGCTTGCCGCCGACGAGGACGCCGAGGTCCTTGCCCGAGACGTCGACCTGCGCGCCGCCGACGGTGATCGAGCGTTTGCCGTCGACCGTCGCGCTCTTGCCCTTCTTCACCGTCTCGGTCTTGGGGCCGCCGACGGTGACGCTCATGTCGTCGCCCACCACGATGCTCGTCGCGTCGTCGGTGCTCTCCTCGGTGAGCGTGCCGGCGATCGTCGACGACACGTCGCCTCCGGCGCCGAGGGTCGCGCTCGCCTCGGTGGAGACGACGTGCGAGCCGGCGATCGTCGTCTTGCGATCGCCGTTGACGGTGATCTTCTCGTCCTTCTTGACGGTCTTCTTGCGTTCGCCGTCGACGGCGAGCGTCTGACTCCCCGCCACCGTCACCTCCCACAACCCCTTCACGTCGAGGCTGCGGTTGCCCTTCACCGTCACCTCTTCGTCCTTCTGGATCGTGACCATTCGGCTGGTCGTCACATGGGTGCGGCGCTCGCGTGCGACGTCGAGCACGAGGTTGCGCTGCGCGTGCAGGTGAATGTGCTCGGAGCCGGCGGCGTCCTCGATGCGGATCTCGTTGTGCCCCGCGCCGTCGGGAGAGCTGAACGACATCAAGCTCGAGACCGTCTTCTTCGCCGGGAGCGGGTAGGGCGGCAGGTACGTGGCGTTGTAGAGGCGCCCGACGACCACGGGCCGATCGGGATCGCCGTGCTCGAACTCGACGAGCACCTCCCAGCCGACGCGCGGCACCGCGACCGCGCCCGACATCGCGAGCTCCGCGACGCGCACCCACGGCGAGCTCTTCTCGTCGAAGGCGGCGCGGCGGTCCCAGTGGAACTTGAGGCGGACGCGGCCGTGCTCGTCGGTGTGGATCTCCTGTCCGCTCGGCCCCGTGACGAAGGCGGTCTGCGGGCCGGCGATGCGCGGCTTCGGCGTCGCCGCGAGCGGCCTCCACGGTACGTTCTTCGGGACCGCGCGGAAGGAGGAGCGCCAGGCCTGGCTCGCGTCGCCGCCTGCGTCCCAGAGGTGCGTCACCTGGACGACGAGCCAGTCCTGCGAGAGATCCGTGCGGGGCGCGTCCTCGAGCTCGAACGTCTTGCCGGGCGCGAGTCCGGGGACGTTCGCGACGCCGGTCACTCCGCTCGCGGCGGCGACGAGCGCCTCGATGCGCCCGCGCGCCCGCGCCTTTCCGGCCTCCGGTGTGACGTGGCCGCCGGGGTGGTCGTAGAGCTCGCGCGCGCGCGCCGTCGCCGCCTCGGCGCTCGAGGCCTCGAGATCGAGGTTGGGCTTCGTCCAGTCGAGATCGCGCAGCGTCACCTTCGACGCGCGGAGGGCCTCGACCTCCGTGAGCGAGGTGATCGCGGGCTTCGTGAGGACTCCCGCGTCGACCACGAAAGGGAGCTGAGCGGGGCGGAGAGTGCGGTGCGCTTCGATCGAGTCGCCGAGGACGACGAGGAGCCCGTCGTCGCCGTCCTCGAGGAAGAGGTACGCGCCGTCGGCCTCGAGGATCCGCGAGACGAACGCGAGCATCGTCTCGCCGTACTGGGTGCACGACTCGAGCTTCGGATAGCTGCCCGCGAGGCGCTTGACGATGCGCGCAGGCGGAAGCCCGGCGTCCTTCAGGACCTGCACGACGATGTCGGGCACGCTCATCTCTTGGAAGATGCGGCAGTCGGTCGAGAGCGCGAGGAGATCGAGCGGCGAGCCGAGCGTCACGACGACGGGCGCGCCGGCGGCGGACCACGACTCCTTCACGCGGAGCACGATCCCCTCGAAGCGCCGCGCGGCCTCGCCGCCGACGCTCACGTCGAGCTGCGCGCCCTTTCGGAGCAGCGTCGACGCGCCGACGCCGAGCGTCTCGCCGGCGATCGTCACCGCGATCGTGCGTGACGCGTGGAGGGCCTCGTCGACGCGCACCGAGGTCGGCAACAGCGTGCCGTCGACGCCGTCGATCTGGAGCGTGACCTCGACGAGGTGATCGTGGCTCATGGGTTGTGCTTCACCTGGGCGCCGCTGCTGGAGATGAGCGGTCCCGCGATCGCGAGCGTGGGGGCCTTCACCGACACCTCGCTGCTTTTGATCGTGATCGTGGCTCCGCCGCACGCGATCGTGATCTCGGACTCCGCGACGATCTCGACGGCGGGAGCCGTCGCCGTCAGCGCCGCGCCGACGGTGAGCTTCATCTTGCCCTTCGCAGACTCTCCGACGCTGCCCTTCGCGGTGACGGCGTGCGCGGCGGCGATCGTGTCCTTGAGGTCGCCCTTGACGAGGGTCTGCATTCCCTCCTTGCCGTTCTGCGTGCGGGCCGCGGCGATGGTCTCCTCGGAGTCGCCCTTCGTCGTCGTCACCAGACCGCCGTCCGCCTGCGTCGTCCAGGCCGCGCCGACGGTGACGGTGTGCTTCTTCAGGACCTCGCGGGTGAACGTCGTCTTCGACTTGGCCGACATGGCCCCGCCGACCGTGAGCTTGCGCTTCTTTCCGACGTCGAGAGTGCGATCGGCCTTCGTCTTCTCCGTGCGCTTGCCGCCGACGGAGTCCTCTTCTTTGCCCTTCACCGTGATCGAGCGGCTGCCTTCGATCGTCGTCGTCTCTGCGCCCTTCACGGACGTCGTCTGATCCTTCGTGACGGTGAGCTTGTCGTCGGCGTCGACCTTCACGGTGCGGTTCTCCGCGACCTCGAGGACGTGACGGTTGCCGACCGTGCGGGCCTCGTTGTCGCCGATCTCGACGGCCATGTCGCGCGCCGCGCGGACGTCGATCTGTTCGGCGTCGCGCTTGTCCTCGAAGACGATCTCCGAGTGCGTCCCGTCGCTCGGGCTCGTGAGCGTCTGCCACGACGTCCGGGTCAGGTTGTCGGGCAGCTTGTACGGCGGCGGATGCGTCCCGTCGACGAGGCGGGCCATCACCCACGGCCGATCGACGTCGTCGTCGTGGTGGCCGACGAGCATGCCCCAGCCGATCCGCGGGATGGCCATCGAGCGCGCGAGCGCCGGCTGTCCGACCCGCGCTCGGGTCGAGCAGGTGTCGTCCTTCTTTCCTCCGCGATCCCAGATCGGCTGGGTGAAGACGCGCGCGTGCTCGTCGGCGTCGATCTCCTGGCCCGTCGCGCCCCGGACGTAGGCCGTCTCGGCGCCGAGCGCCGCCCGTGCCGCACGTCTCTCGGCGAGCCTGAACGGCGTCGCCTTCGGCACGGCGGTGAAGCGGACGTGGAACCTTCCGTCCTCGCCGATCGTCCAGTCGAGGGCGATGCAGAAGAGCTTCTCCAGCGCCGGCGCGACGGAGCCCTCCTCGATCTCGAAGAGCTTGCCGCACCGGAGCGCGGGGCTGTCCGACGTCCCCGTGATGAGAAGCCTCCGGGCGCGGAGCGCCTCGAGCGACGCCTTGGCGCGCGCGGCGGCGGCGCCCGCGGTCGCGACGCGGCCCGGCCACGCGTAGATCTCGAGCTTGCCGTCGCCCTCCTTCGACGTGGCCGACACGTCGAGCTTCGGCTTGAGCGGATCGCGATCGCGCGTAGAGAACGCGTTGGTCGTCGAGACCGTGCGCGACGCGAGGGTCGAGACCCACCGCTCGGGGCTGGTCGTCCCGTGGTGCGTCCGGTGGAAGAAGGCGCCGTCCACCGCGGGCGCGCTGGTCGAGTCGTCCGCGAAGACGAGCGTCGTGCCTCCGTCGTGGTCGTAGAAGAAGTAGAGGCCCTCCTCGCGCGTGATCCGCTCGATGAACGCCCAGTCGCTCTCGCGGTACTGCGCGGTGTACGGCCGCGTCGCCGGAGTCGATCCGACCGACCACCGTGCCTGGCCGACGCCCGCGCGCGAGAGCACCGCCTTCGCGACGTCGACCGGGCTCTCGGCGAGGTAGACGTGCGACCCCTGTCCGTGCCCGAGGAGCTCGGCCTCGGGTCCGAGCTCGAGGTCGAGCAGCTGCGCGCCGCCGGCGTAGGTCGACGACGCGCTCACGACGATCCCGGCGATCTCGAGCGCGTCGCCGGTGCGCGTCTCGATCTTCAGCGTGAAGTCCTTGCCGACGAGATCGACCGGCTTGTCGTCGTCGCCGTGGGCCCGGATGCGGATGCGGAAGTGCTCGCCCACCGCCTCGTGCCCGACGGCGGCGCCGCTCGGCAACGTGCGTCCGTCGACGGTGAGCGTGGTGGCGGGCATGAGCGTCAGCCCGCCATCTGAGGAGCGCCGGCGATCTCGACGCCGCCCGATCCCTTGAGCGTGATCATCCCGACGAAGCCCACGGATGCCGGCGAGAGGCTCACGATGCCGCCCGCGCCGAGGAACGTCGCGGCCCCTCCGACGGTGATCTTGATCGTCTTCGCCTTCACCTGGAGCTTCCCCGCCGCGGTGAGCGATCCGACGGCGCCGACGGTGCGCTCCATGTCGCCCTGCGCGCTCGAGACGCGGTTGCCGTCGACCGTCTCCACCCAGGCACCGCCGACGGTGAGGTTCACGTCTCCCCCGACCGATTCGGTGAGCGTCCCGTCGGAAGAGGCGACCGTCTTCGCCGCGCCGACGACCTCGGACGATTTGCCGGCCACGTAGACGGTGTAGTCCTTCTTGGCCTTCGCCGTGACGGCGCCCCCGACGGTGACGTCGTACTTGCCCTCCGCCGTCTCGAGGAGCTCTTTCGCGGCGCTGATCTCGAAGTTCTGCCCGACGCTCTCCTCGTCGTCGCCGTCGATCCGCGTGGACAGGCTCCCGTCGATCGTCGCGGTCTCGTCCTGGTTCACCGTCTTCTTCCGGTCGCCGGCGACGGCGACGCCCGCGTCCTTCGCGGCCGTGTTCGCGTCGTCCTTCTCGACGGTGATCTTCTGCGCGTCGCCGATGAGGACGGTCGAGTCCTTTCCGACCTCGAGGATGTCGTCGGCGCCGATCGTCTCGGTCTCGTCGAAGAGGATCGTCGCGTCGAGATCCTTCGCCGCCTTCACCTCGAAGAGCATCTCGCCGCCCTTGTCGTCGATCGTGATCGCGTTGACCTTCTCGGCGTTGGGGCTCGTGAGCGTCTCGAACGAGGTCTTCGTCTGCGCTCCCGGCAGCTTCTCCGGCGGGGCGTGCTCGCCGTCGTACATCCGCGCGACGGCGACGGGGCGATCGGGATCGCCGTCGAGGTGGCGGATCGCCATCTCCCAGCCGACGCGCGCGAGCATCATCGAGCCGCCGATCGCGGGCTGGGCCACGCGGATCCACGGCGAGGCCGTGTCGTCGTTCTTGCCGAGGCGGTCGAAGGCGTAGAGCGCCTTCATGCGACCGAGCTTGTCGGTGTGGATCTCCTGGCCCGACGGACCGGTCACGGTCGCCGAGAGCGCGCCGCCGACCACGGGGCGCGGGGTCGCGCGGCGGGGACGGAACGGCAAGTCGAACGGCGACGCGACGAAGCTGTTCCGATAGCGCTCGCCGCCGGGCGCGTGCGTGTCGTCGGAGGAGTGCTCGACGCGCCGGACGAGGAGCTTGCCCGTCGGTCCGCCGTCCCTCGCGGCGGTGAGCTCGAACCACGAGCCGGCGCGGAGGTGAGGCTTGCTCGACGTGCCGGTCACGCGGACCTTGGCGCTCGCGATCTCCTCTGCGCGTAGCTTCGCGAGCGCGCTCCCGTCGCCCTGTGTCGCGTAGCGGCCGGGATACTCGAAGAGCTCGCCCGCGGGCGCCTCGTCGAGCTTCGCGCGCGAGGTCAGGTCCACGCCGGGCTTGTCGCAGTCGTAGTCGGCCAGCGCGACCGCGCCGCTCGTGACCGTGTGCTCGAAGGCGACCTCGTGGACGCCAACGCCGGCGCCTTCGCCGGTGAGCGGCACTTCTTCGCCGCCTTCGATCGCGGTGAAGGTGGAGGCGGCGTCCGCGATGACGAGCTCCGGCGCCTCCTCGTCGTCGGGGCAGAGCCAGAAGATCCCTTCCTCCTCCAGCAGCCGCGCGAGAAAATCGTAGTCGGTCTCGCCGTACTGGACGGAGAGCTCTCGCGGGGTGTCGCCGCGCGACGCCGTCCACGTCGCGGAGAGCGACGCGCCTTCGAGCACGGCGTCGACGATTTCGTGCACGCTCTTCGCGACGAAGGTGCGGTGATCGCGGCGAAGGCGCAGGAGCGCGATCGGGTGCTCGAGGACGACCGTGTAGCCCGTCGCGGCGGTGTCGATCCAGGTGAGCTCGACCTCGGTGATGACGAGCGTGAAGTGGCGCGTGACGCCGGCGTCGGCGACCATCGAGAGCGTCGCCTGCTTGCCGATGAGGCTGTCGGGATCGAGCGGCTCCGACGTCTCGACGCTCACCCTCGCGATGGTGGGCGCGCTGATCTCCTCGACGATCGACCCGCCACCGACGCGCACCTCCCCGAGGGCCGCGCACTTGATGGAGAGCTGCTCGGGCATTTGGCAGAAAGGTAATCGGCGCCGGGTACCCGGCGCCACTCCGTTCTGTGTCGCCCGTTCGGAGAGGGGTGCCTCGCGTGCCCTTTCTGAGCGCGGGGGCCGTGCTACGTTCGAGTCTCCGGGAGACATCATGACGAACGCGGCGCGCAAGGAGCTCGAAGCTCGAGACGGACCGGACACCGACGAGAGCCCCGCGCTGCCGGTCATGGTGGCCGCCCGGGCGCTCCTCCTCGAGGGCGCGTCGGTGCGCATCCGGGTCGGGACCGTCGAGGCGACGGCGACGCTCGATCCGTCGGTGCACCCTTCGGTCGTCGCCACGGCCGTCGCGCGCGGCGAGCGCGTCGTCGTGGAGCGCGAGGCCGGCGCGTGGGTCGTCCTCGGCGTCCTCCGCACCGCGCCGACGCCGGGGATCGAAGAAGCGGACGAGTACGTCATCCGGGCGGCGCGCGTGCGCGTGCGCGCCAAGGACGAGTTCACCGTCGCGAGCGGCGCCGCGAGCTTCGCGGTGCGCGCCTACGGGACGATCGAGACGCTCGCCGAGCAGATCACGAGCCGCGCCTCGGCGGTCCACAAGATCGTCGGTCGCATGCTCCACCTCAACTAGACCGTCCGAGAAGCGAGATCGCGAGCGCGCATGCCCCTCGTCAGCCAGATGAAGATGGTCGCGAGCGTGTCCTCCGGGCACACCGCGATCGCGCCGGCGGACATCTGCAAGACGCCGGCTCCCCCCGCGCCGCCGATCCCGGTGCCGTACCCGAACATCGCGCTCTCGGCGACGATGGGGCCGGGCTACGCGACCAAGACGTTCGCGATGGGTACGCCCATCTGGACGTCGAAGGGCAAGAGCGCGCTGTCGAACGGCGATCAAGCCGGCGTCGCCGGCGGCATCATGAGCAGCAAGATCATGGGCATGTGCGAGATCGTGATGGCCAGCCCCGACGTCACCGCAGAAGGCGGCGGCGTCGTTCGCACGCTCGACATGAGCGACTCGAACGGCTGATCGATGCCGGGCAACAAGGGCATCGGGACGATCGTCTCGGCGGGCGCGCCGGCGGTGGGCCTCTCGGCGAAGGACGCCGCCTGCAAGGCGTTCGGCGCCTCGGTGAAGGCGTACTGCGGCGCGAAGCCGGAGGACCGCAAGGGCAGCTTCAACGACTTCTTCTTCGAGACGCTCGAGAAGACGAAGCCCGTCGGCAGCGAGCTCGCCGAGAGCATCAAGGGCGACGACACGATCACGAGCGCGAAGCCGAGCGAGTCGATCGCCGCCGCCGTCGCGCGCGGCACGGGCCGGAACGCACAGGCCGCGCGCCGCGTCCTCGCGACGAACGCGGCGACGAGCGGCGCGCCGAAGAGCCCGAGCCTCGCGGCGTGGGCCAAGCTCGGCGCCGCGTGGCTCGACAAGGATCCGCCGTCCGCGAAGCCCCGCTTCCCGGTGGGGACGCTGAACAACTCCCCGATCGAGGTGAAGGCGCCGACGGACACCTACGAGCCGGGCAAGCTCGAGGACTTCCAGCACACGAGCCGCGACGCGAAGGTCGTCGAGGTCGGCTGCGAGTCGTGCGGCGAGGACTGCGCCAAGGGCAATGGCTGCTGCTGATGCCGATCCATCCGCACCTCGACGGCGTGCTCCTCGACGTCGCTTACCGCGGGAGCGTCGAGCCGCAGATCCTCGACGTCGGCGTGAAGCTCGGAGGTCCCGCGGAGGTGCCGCTCGCGCCGTGGGCGATCGGCGCGCTCGTGGAGTGCGTCAACCGCGGCCTCGCCGGCGGCAGCGACTTCGCGCCGGAAGAAGGCCACGCGATGCTCGAGGCCGGGCCGACGGGCGAGGGGGCGACGCCGGCGCCGGGAGAGCTCGGGCCGGACTACGCGTTTCGCCTCTCGGTCGCGGGGATGTCTCCGCGGTTCGTCCGCGTCATCGCCGAGCACCTCGCCGCCTCGGGGCACCCTCATCCGGTTCGTGCGCTCTCGATCGTGGGCAGCCTCCCGACCGACGGCTCGGCGCTCTCGGTGCGCGAGAACCTGCTCGCCGGGTGGCTCGACGATCCCGCGGCCTACCCCGGCGTGTGCCGCGAGCCCGGCTTCCCCGTCGTCACGCGGTCGATCCCGCGCGGCGCGACGATGCGCGTGACGCTCGCGGGCGGACGCATGGACGACGTCGCTCGCGAGCTCGAGGAGACGTTCTCGGCGTGGCAGAGCGCGGTCTTGACCTACCCGAACGCGCGGCAAGAGGGCCGGGGCGTGATGGATCCTCACGGCTCCTTCGCGCGGACGCGGACGGAGCTCTACGCGAAGGTCTCGCTCTTCGACCACGCTCGTGAGCCCGCGCGGGCCGCGCTGATCAACGCGCTCGCGCGCTTCCACCGCGTGGTCGCGCCGCTCTCGAGCGTCGAGATCGCGATGCCTTGATCGACGCGCCGCCTCACCGCGCCGCGCGCGGATCCTTCACGCCCGACGCCGGCACGCGGAGATCGAGGAGCGTGCCGACGCGGATGTCGGCGGCACGGTTCACGCGCGCCTGCGCCAGCACCTGATCCACCGTCAGCCCGACGGTGGTCGCGATCTGCTGGACGGAGTCGCCCGCGACCACGCGGTAGAGCACGCGCGCCGTCTCGACGCTGTCGACCTCGTCGTGCTTGTCGACCTTCCCGAGCACGCCCTGCTCGGCGGCGGGCTCGCGCTCGGCGGCCTTGGCCGAGCTCGCGGCGATCGACGTCTTCTCGGGCGTCCGGGGCTCCCGATTCTCCGGCGCCTGCGTCTTCGGCGGCTCGGTCGACGCGCGGCGCCTCGTGCGGCGCGGGCCGAGCGGCGCGCGCGCCTCGCGGGTTCGGGTCGAGGCGCGCTCGAGGCGCGACCGGCCGGAGCGGACGTCGTCCTTGCCCCAGTCGAAGTCCTCCGAGACCTGCGTCGTCCGGTCGTCGCTGTCGGACGCGAGCTTCGGCAGCATCGTCCGCGCGCGCGCGAGGCCGGCGCGCGGGACGTGGAGCGTCGCGGCCTCGCCGCGGTCGGGGACGATGTCGGCGAGGAGCTCGGGGTTGAGCTCGCGCAGCACGCGGAGGCTCGTGCCCGCCGCCCGCGCCACGACGGAGAGGTTCGTTCCGCCCGGCACCTCGAGCTCGCTCGCGTCGAGCGGCTGCGCGCGCTCGACGTCCGTGAAGCCGTACTCGTCGAGGTTCGCGAAGACGACGGCCGCCGCGAGCACCTTCGGTACGTAGTGCGCCGTCTCCTTCGGGAGCGCGCCGGGCGCGTCGACGAGCGTCCAGAAGTCCTCGGTCTCGTACTCGTCGAGGCGGCGATCGAGGCCGTCGAAGCCGAGGTTGTACGCGGCGAGCGCCAGCTCCCACGAGCGAAACCGCTCGTACAGGTCGGACAGGTGGTGGGCGGCGGCCTCGGTCGAACGCCAGATGCTGACGCGCTCGTCGATCGTGCTCTCGACCGAGAGGCCGTACGCTCGGCCGGTGGCGGGCATGAACTGCCAGAGGCCCGCGGCGCCCGCGGTGGAGACGGCCTCGGTCGAGAAGCCGCTCTCGATGAAGGCGACGGCGATGAGGTCCTGCGGGAGACCGAGCTCGCGGAACGCCTTCGCGATGATCTCCTGAAAGCGCCCGCTCCGGCGGAGCGCCTCGGAGAAGTTCCTCCGCCCCTCGTGGCTCTCGGTGAAGTAGCGGATGTACTTGAGGACGTGCGGGTTCCGCGGGATCGGCAGCTCCGGCGTCTTCAAGCCGGCGAGCGGATCGTCGTGGTCCTCGTAGACGCCCGCGTGTCCGAGCCCGCGACCCTTCGGCCGGATCGCGCAGCTCGCGCCCGACGCCTGCGAGGAGCTCCATCCGGGCGGCTCGACGTCTCCGGTTGCGTCGCGGCGGCTCATCGCGCTCGTCTTGCGGAGCGCGGGGGCGATCGGGCCGCGATCGCGCTTCGGCGAGGTCGCCTCCGCCGGGGGCGTCGGAGGAGTGGACGCGGCGTGTGCCGTGCCGTCGCGGCTCCCGCCGGGGGATGACCCCACGAGCAGGCCGCCGAAGAAGAGCCCGACGGCGGCGATGATGGGTCGGCCCGACTCCATAGAGGTCGGATATTGTCATACATGGGCACCTCCACAAAGAAAGGAGCCGAGCCGCGAGCGCGCTCTGTTACGGAAGTTGGGGCCCCCTCGTTCGCGGGGCTCGAGGAAAGACCGAGCCGTCCGGAGACGATGAGCGCGATCCGCCCGCCGACCCTTGAGCCTGTCCCGATCGCGACGACCGCGGGCGGCGCTCCGCTCGCCTACGCCGCGCTCGGGTTTTCGTTTCACCTCGAGGCCCTCGCGTCGGACGACGCCGCGCGCCTCACGCAGGCGAGCGATCGCATCCTCGCGGCGATCGGCCCGTCGCTGCGCTGGGCGTGGAGCTCGGTCCATGGGGAGGTCGAGGCGTTCTCGGCGGGCGCCCTCGACCTCGTCGCGTCGTTCCCGGCGCAGCTCGCCGACGCGGGCGCGAGCGCGCTCGACGATCCGCGCGCGCGCGCGGGCACGAGCGCGATGAACGCAGCGCACTACGACAAGTTCGGGGTCGCGTGCCACGGCGGCGTCGAGCGCAACACGGCGTCGCCGTGGTCGCTCCGGTTCTACTCGACGATCCGTCCCGGCGCCGGCGCGGAGCTCTCCGCCGACGCGATGCTCTCGCTGACCGTGCCGCTGACGACGCCGCTCGACGAGCTCGCGGCGCTCGCTACGGCGGTCGCGGGCGATCTCCGCATCCGCTGGGGAGCGGCGGGGCTCGCCTACGGCGCGTGGGAGCTCGATCGCTACGGCGAGACCCGCGACGCCGTTTACGCGCACGCGCGGCGGCATCCTGGCTTCGACGTCGGACAGCACGCGACGTGGATGCGCGCGTTCCACGATCGCGTGCGGACCGTGAGCTGGCTGACGTTCCTCGGGAAGGGCCTCGTCGAGGAGCTCGGCGCACGGAACAGCGCCGCGCTCGCGAGCGACGAGCTCGTCACCGTGAACCCGTGCGGAGACGGCGTCGTGCTCGTGGCCGGAGAGCGGCCCGATCCCGGCGACGTGAACCGGCGCCGCGTCTCGCGCGCCTATGCTCACGCCGACCGTCGCGTCCGCCCGGTCCGCGCGGCCGAGGGGATCCATTTCTACGCGCCGTGGTCCGCGTCGACGACCGAGGCCTGGCTCCGTCGCTTCGAGGAGACCTCCGACTCGTGAGAGCGCGGAGCGCCTGACGCCGCATGAACGTCGCCAATCGCACGGACGGTAAGCACCTCGCGCTCCCGATGAAGGATCGCGACGGCAACCAGCGCCTCGTCGTGATCGTGAAGTACACGTACCGAGCGACGCCTCGCGGCGCGCTCGAGCGCGACGACGACGGCCCGGCCCCGCACCCGGTCGACGTTCCCAACGGCGAAGATCCGGCGAAGAGCAGCATCGCGATCCCGTCGGACGTCTTCGACTTCAAGCCGGGCACCGACGTCGTCCTCGTCGCGGACGCGCACCCCCGCGCGGGCGCGTCGTACACCGACGTGTCGCTCCGCATGGGCCCGATCGCGAAGACGGTGCGCGCCCACGGGCTACGCGTGTGGCAGCGCGGGATGCTCGGCGGGCTCGTGCCCGGTCCCGCGATGGCGCTCCGCGCCCCGGTGCCGCTCGTCTACGAGCTCGCCTGGGGAGGGCTCGATCTGTCCGTCCCGGACAAGCCGCTCGGCGAGCCCCGCAACTACGTCGGCCGCGGCGTGGCGCGCGATCCGTCGAAGCTCGTGAACCAGCCGGCGGCGCAGCTCGAGCTCCCGAGGAAGCCCGTCGGCGAGCGCGGGAACGTTCCGGCGTCGTTCGGGGCGATCCACCGGCACTGGCAGCCGCGCGTGTCGTTCGGCGGGACCTACGACAAGGCATGGACGGAGACGCGTATGCCGCTCTTGCCCAGCGACTTCGACGCGCGCTTCAACGTCTGCGTTCCGCACGACCAGTGGTCGCCGTCGCCGCTCGTCCCCGCCGAGCCGATCGAGATCGCCGGCGCGACCGAGGACGGCCTCTGGCGCGTCCAGCTCCCGCGCGACGAGCCGCGCTTCTCGAGCCTCATCGCCGGCGAGCGCCGGTCGCACGGCACGCACCTCGACACCGTGCTGATCGACGCGCGGGAGCGACGCGTCGAGCTCACCTGGCGCGTCTCGATCCCGGCGCCGGCGAAGCTCGAGCTCATCGACGAGGTCCGGATCGCATGACGCTGCGAGGCGACGTCGTCGTGGTCGGTCTCGGGGCGCGGATCGCCACCGGCCTCTCGGCGCTCACCGCCGCGATGAGCGTTCGCGCGCGCAAATCGTTCGTGCGCGAGTCGCGCTTCGTCGACCGCGCTGGCGAGCCGATCGCGCTCGCCACGGTGTCGTCGATCGGCGAGGACGTCGTCGGGCGCGATCGCCTCGCCCTGCTCGCGGCGCCGGCGCTCGCGGAGGCGACGGCTCCGTGGGTGCGCCGCTTCGAGTCGCGGGGACACGCGCCGCCGCCGCTCCCGCTCCTGCTCGCGCTGCCCGCGGAGGTCGACCCGCTCGATCCGCGCGGGGTGAGGCTCCTCGCGGCGGTCGCCGAGCGCTCGGGGGCTCCGATCGATCTGGCGCGCTCGAAGGTCGTTGCGCAGGGCCGAGCCGGCGGGGCGTTCGCGATCGAATCGGCCGTCGCTCGCCTCTCCGGCGGCGAGGACGAGGCGGTCGTCGTGGTCGGCGTCGACAGCCACTTCGACCCGGATCGCCTCGAGGAGCTCGATCGCGCGCGGAGGCTACACGGCCCGAGCGCCGAGAACGGCTTCATCCCCGGCGAGGGCGCGGCCGCCGTCCTCCTGGCTTCGCGCCGGCGATTCGGCGCGGATCCCCGCCACGGGAGCATCGTCGGCGTCGGGACCGAGCGCGAGCCGCGTCCGCTCGGATCGACCGAGCCCTGTCATGCGCTCGGGATGACGCTCGCCGCCAAGCGCGCGATCGCGTCCGCCGGAGCGGCGCGGATCGGCTGGGCGCTCACCGACGTCGTCGGGGAGCGCCACCGCGTCGACGAGTGGCTCTACGCGTCGGGCCGGATCCAGTCGTCGTTCGCCGAGGATCTCCAGCACGACGCGCCGCTCATGCTCACGGGCGATCTCGGCGCGGCCTCGGCTCCGCTGCTCGTCGTGCTGGCCTGCGTCGGATGGCAGACCGAGTGCGCGCCGGGCGATCTCGCGATCGTGGCCGTGCACTCCGACGGGCCGGAGCGCGGCGCTGTCCTGCTCGCGCGGGAGGTCCTCGGATGAACGTCTTCGCGACGAGCCCTGCGCACGCGCCGGCTCGACAGGCGCGCACGGAGATCGAGGAGGCCCTTGCGGCGCTGCGCGAGAGCGCCGCGCCGTTCGATCGCAAGGGCGTCGCCGATCGCCTCGCGCGTGCGGTGCGCGCGCTCTACGCCGTGCTCGACACGACCGTCGAGGCGCCGGCGCACCACGACGGGCTGCTCGAGTGCGGGCGCGTCCTCGCCGAGGCGCGGCACATGCTCGTGGGCTTCGCGACGCCGCCGGGCGCCGAGCCTGCGCTTCTCCGCGCGCTCGCCGCGCTCGAGGTCACGCACGCGCGCGTGAGCCGCTCGGCGGAGGAGGTGGTCGACATCATGCTCGCGCGTCGGGGCGATCTCCGCGCCGGCGGTCCCGCGCCCGCGGCCGTGACGCGTCCGTTCCTGGCGAGCGTCGGCGTTCCGCGGCTCCACGCGCTCGCGCGCGTGCCGGTCGCGCCGCCGCTCACGATCGATCCGGCCGTGTCGGTGCGCGTCGCGAAGCCGCGACCCAAGGCGCCGGCGAAGCCGCAGACGATCGACGAGCTCCGCGCGGCGGCGGCGAAGCCCGCGCCTCCGCCCGATCCGGCCGACGACGAAGCCGCCACGCCCGACGCCGCCGCAGCCGACGGCGCGGCTCGAGGTGCGCGCGAGGCGCTGGCCGCCGAGCCCGAGGACGGCGAGATCCTCCGGCGGGTCGCCAAGGACTGCCTCGAGGACGTCGCCGCGCTCCGATCGCTGCGCCAGCCCATCCCCACCGAGACGTGGCTCGATCAGGCGCCGTTCGAGCAGCGGCTCCTCGACAACGTCGACGCGTTCGCCGCGCTCGGAGAGGCGGCGCTCCCGTCGGTGACGCTCTTCCACGCCGAGGCGCCGGCGCCGGACCCGTCGCGAGGGTTCGCCGTCGCGCTCGTGCTCGGGTGCATCGAAGGCACCGACACCGCCGACGTCGCGATCGCGACGATGAAGCAGAGCGCCCCCGAGGAGCTGCCGGCGTTCGCCGAGGGCTTCGTGCTCGCGCCGAGCCCCGCGATCGACGCCGAGCTCGCCCCGCTGCTCGACGCGCCGAACCCGGCGCTCGTCGCCGTCGCGATCGACGTCCTCGGCGCGCGCGGCTCCCTGCCGGTCGACGCCCCCGAGCGCGTCCTCTCGCGGGGCGATCCGCTGCTGACGCGGAAGCTCGCGGCCGCGCTCGGGCGCGCTCTGCCGAAGGCGAAGGCGGTCACGGTGCTGTCGAACATGCTCGACGACGCGCCAGACGACGAGCTCTTCGCGATCGCCTGCGCGTCGCTCCTCCGCCGCGGCGACGGCGACGTCCGCCAACGCTTGCGCGACACGATCCGCGCGCGCGTCCCCGCGCGGATCGTCCCCGCGACGCGGCTCCTCGCGCTGAGCGGACGTCAGGATGATCTCCCGCTCCTCGTCGAGGGCCTCGCGCACGCGCAGGGCGCCGCCGTGATCGACGCGCTCGCGCGTCACGGTCACCCCGACGCGGTGAGCGCGCTCGTCCCGCTGCTCGAATCGGCCGACGAGGGCGTCGCTCCGGCGGCCGCGGAGGGCCTCGATTTCCTCACCGGCGCCGGCCTCCGCGAGACGGTCCAGGTGCCGTGGTCGCCCGGCGTTCCGCCGCCCGACGGCTCGCCGCCGCCGACGCGCGCGGTCTCGAAGCCGATCGCCGATCGCCTCGCCTGGGAGCGCTGGCACGCGACGGCGCGCGGGCGGCTCGACCCGCGCGTGAAGCTCCGCGGTGGCCTCCCGTTCGTCCCCGCGATGATCGTCGACGAGCTCGAGTCGACCGCGTCGCCGGCGCGTCGCAGCGAGGCCGCGCTCGAGCTCGTGATCGCGACGAGCGTAGGGACACGCTTCGCGACCACGACGTGGGTCGGACGGCAGCGGCGAGAGCTCGCGGAGCTACGCGCTCACGTGCGCTCGCTCGGATCGGTCGCGGGCGGCTGGTGGTTCGCCGGCGCGGCCGTCACCAGCAGATGACGCCCGCGCCGTAGGGACACTCGGGGCGCTGGAGGAGCGCGTACGCGCCTCCCGCGAGCAGGCCGAAGCCGAGGCCGACCGCGGCCCCGACGAGCGCCTGGTCGCCGTGCTCCTGCGAGGGCGTGCCGGCGACGCGGCCGGCATACGTGAGCCCCGCCGCGACGAGCGGGAGCGCGACGTCCCCCGCGATCGCGAGACCGCTGACGCGGCCGTCGCTCCACTTGAGCGTGTCGACGAGGAACACCCCGCCGCCGTGGCCGAGGGCCGAGAACGCGACGAACGTGTGCGTCGACGGCATGCCGAACGTCGTGCAGCCCGGCGCGCCGACGTTCGAGACGCCGCAGCCGGGCCGGTAGCTCGTGATCTCGGGCTTCACGACGAGCTCGTTGAAGAACGCCGTCGTCAGGAGGAACATCGTCGAGCCGAGCACGGATGCGTGCCAGCGCGCCTTCGAGCCGATGGTCACCTCGGTGTCGGACCAGTAGAGGCGCGGCATCAGCACCTGCGAGCTCATGCCGACGACCATCGCGACCGTCGAGACGGTGTCCCATGCCGCGCTCCGATCCGGAGGCGGGAGCGATTGGGCCGCGGCGTCGCGCGGGACGGCGGCGATCGCGACCGCGACCGCGCCGCCGAGGGCGAGGGCGCCGAGGCGCCTGTTCATTCGGCGGCTCCCGCTTCGACGCACGGCTCGAGCGAAGGAGCGCCGGCCTCCTGGGCCTCCGGCGCGGGGTCTCCGTTGGCGCCGGCGCACGCGACTGCGGAGGCGCCGGCGAGGAGCGCGGCGAGTGCCAGCCAACGAGCCGCCGAGCCGAGGTGCTTGTCCTGATCCATCAGAGCTCCGTGTAGCCGCCCGGCACGACGAACGTGTCGTCGTGACCGGCGATCATGAAGACGCCCCAGCACGCGAGGCGAAGCTTGCTCGCCATGACGACGGCGTCCTCCGGCGAGGTGGTCGGCGCGAGCACGGCCAGGTTGCCTCGCTGGAGGCCCCAGGTCCCGCGACCTTGCTGGAGGAGCGCCGTATGCAGCTCGTTGCCGGCGGCGCCTGGGCTCCCGAGGATCGCCACGCGAAAGCGGACGGGCACCTTGGTGCCGGCGTTGAGCACGTCGACGAACACGAGATCGTGCCTGGCGCGCACGAGGCGCGTCTCGAGGCTCTGCGATCGCGCGAACGCGACGAAGTCGTCGGCGTCGAGCGGCCGCCCGGCGGGGGCGAGGTCGATCCCGTCGCAGACCTCGGGCCGGAGTCGGACGTCGCCGAGCTCGACACCGGAGGGCTCGCCCTCGAACGTCTGGAGGTAGTGCGAAGCGGCCGGCGCCCCCGCGATGTGGAGGTCGGACGAGCCGCACCCGCATGCAGCGATCGAAGAGAGCGCGAAGAGGACGCGCGCCAGCACACGCTCGTTCTACCCCAAAGCTCCGGGGCGGCCGAAATAGGTGCGAAGCGGTGCTCCGGCGGGCTCGGCCCGGTGTTCGCTGGCGGGAGGGAGCTGCCGGAGGGAGCTGCCGGAGGGAGGCGAAGCGCGCGCGGGCTCGGCGCTTCGGGAGGGGCGAAGCCCGTTTCTTGGCGGGCTCGAGGACGCGCTGGTACCGTCGCCGCGTGCGGCGCGTGTCCCTGGTCCTCGCGGCGGTCGTCTCGATGCTCGCGAGCGCGTGCGGTGGCGGGATCTCGTCCGTCGCCGAGAAGAACAAGACGTTCTACGCGTACGACAGCGCGAGCACGGACCTCGTCGATCTGTTCGAGCAGCCGTACCCGCCGCTCGATCTCCGCGCCGAGCCACCGAAGCCCCAGTACCGCGGCGTCTCGGTCCTGAACGGCCGCGTTCACGTCTCGCGTCCCACCGAGTGGACGCTCCGCAAGGCGAGCAACGAGCCGGGCCGTCGCTACGTGCAGTATGTCTCGCCGAAGGAGTACGTGTTCGCCGTCTACGAGTGGCCGGACCACGCCGACGCGCCGTGGCGCGAGGTCATCGCCCGCTACGAGGACGCGGCGAAGGAGTCGCGCGCCGAGCTCGTCGAGCAGCGGATTCCGATGGCGACTTACAACGCGCAGGCGCGCGCCTATGTCGTTCGCCGTCGCGTCCCGGCGGCGAAGCAGCCGTACGTCAACACGAGCCTCGAGCTCCTTGCGCGCAACGACCGCCGCATCGTCCTCGTGCAGATCGTCCACCAGGGCGAGAGCGTCGCGGAGCTGACCGGTGAGCTCTTGCGCGTCGTCGACACGCTGCGCCTCGACTGATCACTTCGCGGCGTCCGACCCCGCGTCGACGGGGAGAGGCGCAGGCTCGAGGGCGACGAGCGACAGGTCGGCGTTCTCCGCGTACGTGGTCTCGAAGGCGCGCGGGAACACGATCGCGACCTTGCGGACGAGCCGAACGAGCACGCCCGACTCCACGGCGAAGTACCAGTCGAGCTCGTTCTTGCCCGTCTGCTCGCCGGTGACGGTGAGCTCCTCGCGGAAATGGCGCACGCGCACGTCCGATGAGCCGACCTTGATCGTCTCCTCCCCGACGTAGCGGTACGTTCCGCCCGACGAGAACGGTGACTCGCCGTTCTCGCTCTCGACGTTCTTCCCGGTGCAGAGGTGCGTCTTCGTCTCGCCGACGACCGGCGCGGCCACGTTGAAGACGTCGCCCGGCTCGCACACCATCGAGGTGTTGACGTCGACGCCGCTCAACACCTGGAAGAACTGCCTGCGTCGCCCTCCGGTCCGCACGATCGCGTCCTCGCGAACGCAGAAGTCCTGCGCATCGGTGTACCCGCTCCGCAACGCCAGGGTCATCGTGAAGCACGAGCCTGCCCCTTCGCGGTTCACGACCGTCGCGCTCGCGGTCGGGCCGTACGACGTCGTCACGGGGCCGAAGCTCAGCGTGTCTTTCCCGGAGATGACGTAGGCGTAGACGCCCTCCCGAGGCCTCGGCGGCAGGGGAGGCGCGCCGTCGAGGCCGCCCTCGTTGCCCGGCACGCTCGGGGCGTCGTCGTTCGCGTCCGCGGGGTCCTCCGCTCCACCCGAGCCGCCGGAGAGCCCCTCGCCGACGAGCAACGAGCACCCGCTCGCGACGCCGGCCGCGAGGACGAACACGAGACCCAGACGCACGTCGTTCATCGTTCCCCCACGCTGCGGTCGTCGACATCAGGCCGAGGACAGGCAACGTGAAGCATAGGGGACCACGCCTCCATTGCCAACGCGACGCATCGGCGGTGCGGAGGCTGCTCGCGGATAGGGCGGAGGCGTGCCGCCCGAGCGAGCGAGGAGCCCGTCCGCCCGCGCGAGGTCAGCGACCGAGCTCGTGGATCAGGTCGGCGATCG
Source organism: Labilithrix sp. (assembly GCA_019637225.1). Classification (GTDB taxonomy): domain Bacteria; phylum Myxococcota_A; class Polyangia; order Polyangiales; family Polyangiaceae; genus Labilithrix. The sequence goes on along the minus strand of JAHBWC010000036.1, from coordinate 48,347 downwards.
TCGTGTCGCTGGTGCCGACGGCGCGTTCGACCGACGACGGGACGATCGACGGCATGCGGGCGTCGGCGCCGGGCGTGAGCTCACAGACGGTCGCGCTGTCGGCGGAAGGCGCGTAGAGATCGGCGAGCACGCTCGGCGGGGCCTCGGCGCCGAGCTGGATGAGCGCGCGCGGGCCGTCCGTCGAGAGCGGGACGAAGATGCTCGGGACGGTCGTCTTCCAGCCGGCGACCTGGCGCACGAGGTCGACCCACATCGCCGACGTCGTCGACGTCGAGCTGGACTCGGCGCCGAGCGGGACACGGACGCCGAGCGCGAGCGGCGGGGTCTCCTGACCGCGGTAGGCGGCGGTCGCCTCGACGAGCAGGTAGAGGGCGTAGCGCGCCGCGCGCTCCGCGTCCGCGCCGAAGACCGAGGTCCAGACGTCGGCGGCGCGCTGCGCCCGCGTCCAGGAGGCGTACCGCGCGATCGAGGCGGCGGCGGTCTCGAACGCCGGCGGCGCGACGGACGCGATCTGCGCGTGGAACTCGGCTTGCGAGTGCATCCGCGCCGCGCGCTCCGCGGTGACCGCGGCGTGTCGGAAGAAGTCGTGGAGGACGAGCGGCGCGGCGTGCGGCTGGGCCGCGAGGGTAGACGTCGGAAGCGGCGCACACACGACGAGCGGATAACGCCGGCCGACGGCGTCGTGGCTCGCCACGATGACGCCGGCGAGCAGGCCGCGCTGCTTCTTGTCGATCGCGCCGCTCCAGAGGAACGCGTGCGGCGGAGCGCTCGCGAAGGCGTCGCGGAACGCGGAGCCGGTGCGGGCTTCGCCGGTCTCGACGGCGCGGGTGAGCCACGCCTCGAAGGCGATCATCTCGTCGCTCGGCGACGGCGTGCGGACGAAGTCGCCGAGCGCCGGGATCTTTCCGAACCCGGCGACGGCGCCGACCTCGGTGCGGCCTTTCTTGCCGAGCAGACCGAACACTAGCGTTCACCGTGCGTGATGAGTCGCGGGCACCGCAGGCCCGCGAAGAACCCGCGCGACAAGGGTGAGTCGCTCTTCAGCGGCTTGAGGTCGATCTTCACGTTGGAGTCGGGCTGCGACTTGAGCCTCCAGGTCGCGACGACGACCGGGACCTCGGTGCCCTTGCGCGCCGCGACGCCGGGCTTGAGGTCGGCCGCGTCGAGCAGGTGGAAGAGCCCGAAGTCGCCGGAACGCACGATCTCCTCGCTCATCCCCGAGATGCCGCGGACCTTCACCTTGGCGCCGCGCGCCTTCGCGTCCTTCGCGGGCCAGGTGACCGCGAGCCACTCCTCGGGCGTGTTGGTGTACGTGCGGCTCACGCCGTCGACCTCGATCGTGACCTCCGAGATGTCGGGGCTCACCGAGTGGAGGTTCACCTCGAAGTCCACCGCGGGCGCCTTCGGATCGGCGCCGAACGTCGCGTCGGTGACCCTGGCGGAGCGGCGGAGGCAGCTCAAGAACTCGTTCGTGTAGGCGACCTGCGCCTTGAAGCGGCGCGTCGGGACGAAGTCGTTGCCTTGCCGTTCGAGCGAGCCCTTGAGGCTCTGGTCGTAGAAAGCCCAGAGCTGTCCCTTCTCCGGCTTGAAGAACTCCGCGAAGTCCTCGATCTTCGCGTCGGTGGGCGCGCTGTCGGCGAACGGGTAGTTGCCTTCGAGCTTCGTCGACCACGTCTTCCACGCGCTCATCTCCCAGAGACCGCCGGCGGCGCCCCCTGCGTCGTGGAGCACGCTCGCCCACGAGAACGCGACCGGATCGAGGAGCAGCGGCGACATGAGGGGCCGCGTGAACGCGTCCTGATCGGCGAGCAGCGCGGTCGTCGCGCGGTAGGCCTGCTCGAACTCGCCGGTCAGCGCCTTCGGATCGGGCGCGGCCTTCGCGTCCTTCAGGTCGGTGAGGACGCCGATCAGCTTGCGGAGGATCGCCTGGTACTGGCTCAGCCCCGTCGGCGGCGGGGGCGGCGCGCCGGGCGTCGTGGCCTGCGGCATCCCGAAGGTGACGATCGGCTTGAACGCGAGCTCGACCGGCGAGGCGGCCTTGTCGCGGTCGAGGAGGGCGCCGGCGTCGAGCGTGACGGGCTGCCCGAGGAGCTTCTGCTTCGCGGCTTCCTTCGCCTTGTCGGCGGCTTGCTCGAAGAGCGAGCCGCGCCCGGCTTCGGCGTCGCTCACCTCGAGCTCCACGTTGTCGGCGAGGATGCGCGAGAGCCGGAGGTACGGCCACTCGGGCTCGCTCAGCGCGAGGAGCTCTTCGAGCGAGCCCTCGGCGTTCGCGGGGCGCGCGACGACGAGATCGCCCAAGAACTCGCGCCAGGCGTCGCGGTAGCGATCGAAGTAGATCTGCCGCAGGGCGGCGACCTCCTTGTTGATCTGCTCGTCGGGGATGCGGTCCTCGGTGCCGAGCACCCAGCCCTCCGAGGTGAGCTTCGTGCGCTCTTCGTCGAGGAGGCGGCGGATCTTCGCCCAGCCGAGCTTCGTGTAGGCGCCGTCGACCTTGACGCCCTTCTTCGAGCTGACGAACTCCGCGACCGAGCCGTAGAAGATGGTCTCGCGGCGGATGGGCGCGATCTCGGTGTTCGTGTCGCGCACGAGCGTCTCGTAGAGGCGGCCGATCTGCGGCGTGCGGAGGAGCTCGGAGCGGACGTACGAGACGAGCCGTTCGTCGCGCTGCGCGGGGGCGACGCCGTTCGTCTTCACGAGGCGCAGGTACTCCTCGACGTTCATCTGGAGGACGGCCTCGTCCTCGGGCGACGTCACGTGCGTGAGCTCCGCCCAGAGGCGCGCGATGCGGGGCGCGGCCCAGTCCACGTCGAGGTGGTCGCGCTCCGTGAGCATCAGGTACTTCTTGAGGTCGTCGTAGCGGCGGTTGAACTCGTCGGGCGTCCGCTTCGGGTCGGCCTCGATCGAGCGCAGGCGGTCCTCGAGCGTGCCCTTCACGGGCCGGAGGAACGCGCGCTGCATGATCGCGACGTACTCGGCGCGGAGCGGCTCGTAGAGCGAGCTGCCGGTGTACATGCCCCAGCGGTAGCCGATCGGGGGTCCGTCGTTGCGCCACGCCTCGAGCTCGTGGAGGCGCGCGCGGAGCGGCTCGACGCGCGCGAGCTTCTCGACGACGGGCCCGCTCGCCGTCCAGTCGACCTGCTCAGCCGCCTGCGCCACGGCGGCCGTCGTGCGGACGAGCTCGCGGTTCTTCAGGTAGCTGGCGAGCGCGGGGATCGCGATGACGCCCGCGAGCGCCGCGGCGCCGACGCCGGTCGCGACGCGCGACAGGAGCTGGCGGCGCGCCTCGCCGCGCGTGCGCGCCGCGACGAAGCGGTCGGGGAAGATGACGCGGCGGAAGAGATCCGTGAGGAAGTAGCTCTTCGCGTCGGCGCGCGGACCCGCCTCGGGCACCGTCATGCGGAGGCCGAACGCGCGGACCATCCCGCCCATCACGCGATCGAGCGGGAGGCCCTCCTGCGTGCCGCTCGTGAAGTAGGCGCCGCGGAAGAGCGGCGTCTCCTGGAAGTTGTTCTTGCGGAGAAGCGCGCCGACGAACTCCGCGAGCGCGCCCTTGACCGCGCGCATCTCGAGCGGGAACTGCTGGACGCGCGCGCGTTGCCGCTGGCCGCGCGCCGACGCCAGGCGGCGGAGCGCGTTGCCGTGGAGCGCCTCGAGCAGGACGTCGAACTCGGCCTCGAACGCCTTCGCCGGCTCGATGTTCTTCTGGTCGAGCGGGAACGTGACGCCCCAGATCTGCGCGCGCTCGCTCTTCTTCAGGTCCTCGAAGGTCTCGACGAAGCCGGCGATGAGGTCGACCTTCGTGAAGACGACGTAGACGGGCACCACCATCTGGAGGCGCGTCATCACCTCGTCGATGCGCGAGCGGAGCGTGCGCGCCGTCGCCTCGACCTGCTCCTCGGTGAGCCCGATCACGTCGGCGATGCTGATCGCGACGAGGACGCCGTTCACCGGCGCCTTCGAGCGGTAGCGCCGGAGCATGTCGAGGAACGCGGTCCACTCCTCGTGGTCGTCCTCCTGCGTCGCGAAGCGGCCGGCGGTGTCGAGGATGATCGCCTCGTTCGTGAACCACCAGTCGCAGTTCTTCGTGCCGCCGACGCCGCGGAGCGCGCCGGTCGCGTCGGGGATCGGGAAGTCGAGGCCCGAGTGGCGGATCGCGGTCGTCTTGCCCGCGCCCGGCGGTCCGACGATCATGTACCAGGGCAGCGCGTAGAGCGCGTTCATGCCGCTGCCTGCGCCGAGGCGCGACGTCTTGAGCGCGGCGAGCCCCTTCTTGAACTGCGCGTGGAGCTCGTTGATCTCCGCGCGGCGATCCGGACGGGCGTTGGCGGCCTGCTGCTCCGCCTGCTTCATGAGCTCGCGCTCGAGCGCGCGCGCGGCGGCCTTGGCGCGGAGCCGCTGGACGACGTAGTAGCCGACCACGAAGAGGACGGCGGCGACGGTGATCGCGATCCGTATCCAGAGCGCGAAGTCGAAGAGCCAGCCCGCCGCCCAGGCTGCGATGACGACGATGACGGCGAGGATCCACGCCCACATGATCGGAGCTACTTGGTCTTCGCGCCGGGCGCGGAGGCTAGGGTGGCGGCCTGGATGCGCGCGGTCGCGTCGGACGTCGCGGACACGAGCACGACCTTGAGGACGATGGAGACGAGGATCGCGAGTGCGACGACGCCGCCGGCGAGGAAGAGGACGGGCGCCTCGCGCCTCGCGCCGCCGCGTCCGGCGTCCACGGGCGCGCCTCGCGGGCTCAGCGCGTCGCCCTGCGGCGTCGCGCGGGCGAGCGTGCCGACGAGGCGGTCGACCGTGGCGGCGAGGCCGTCTCCGCCACGCACGGCGAACTTCCCCTGGAAGCCGAGCGCGAGGCAGAGGTAGTAGACCTCGAGCACGTGGAGCCGCGCCGGATCGCGCTCGAGCGCGTCGAGGCGGTCGAAGAAGCCCTCGCCGGCGGTGTTCTCGTTGAAGTAGACGAGCTGGAGCGGCTCGAGCATCCACTCCTGTCGCCCCGCCCACGGCGCGCGGAAGAGCTGCTCGTCGATGAACGCGACGATGGCGTACTTCGCGTCGTCGAGGTCGCGCTTCGCGAGCCCGAGCTCGAGCCCGCGCCGGTCCATGTCCTCGAGCAGCGTGCCGATGCGCCGCTTCAAGATGTCGGGTGAGGGGAGGCCCGGCGCCTCGGCGAGCTGCGCTCCGACCGACAGCACTTCCCCGCACGCCCAGTACATCCGGTCGATCATCGAGGGCTCTGGGACTCCACGGCGTAGAGGGCGACGTTCATCGAGGTCGGGTCGAACGGGTGGTAGAGCGCAAAGGTACCCGTCGCGACGATGTCGGCCCAGAACTCGGGCGCGCGGCCGAGCCGGAACCAGTGAATTCCCGGCTGGATGGGCAGGGCGCTCGGCGGCCGGTACTCGAGCTCGACGGGCGTGCCGGTGACCGCCGAGTGCATGATCGCGCCGATCTGGTTCGACGAGGCGATCTTCATCAGCCGCGGGAGGCGGTCGCGGACCTGCTGATCCGGCAGCGACGTCGAGACGGCGACGAAGAAGTCCGACCGCATGATGTCGGGACCGCTCGCCTGTCCGAGGTAGACGCCGTCCTGCCGTCGGGTCAGCGGGATCTCGACGCAGCGCTCTTGAATCGCCGAGCCGATCAGCGCCGAGGCGCGGGAGAACATCGGCTCGAACACGGCGCCGAGGTCGGTGTAGACGAACTTCGGGATCGTCGTCGGGTCGGCGTCCGCGGCCATCGTGCAGAGCTGCCCGATGAGCTGGCCGAGCGTGAGGTACGCCTGCTCGGGGTGAATCGCCGGCGAATCGACGATGTGCGCGATCGTCGGGATGAACGCGTTGAGCGTCGAGAGGAGCCACAGCTTCGAGAGGTCGCCGCTGTCGAACTCGACCGAGCCCGCCGACCGCTGGCGCCGCGACTCGGCGAGCGCGCGCTGCCGCGACGTCATGGCGGTCAGGAGGCCGCGGAAGCCGCGCACGAGGTACGTCGACGCCGCGATGCGGAGGACCGGCGGCACGTAGGTGTCCTTGAGGACGACGGCGCCGCTCGCGGAGCGCACGAGCTGCGCGATGCGGATGGTGTCGAAGCCGTCGCGGCGCTCGTCACCGAAGAGGAGGCGCACGTTGGGGCGGGCGACGTCGATCGCCTGCGGCGCCGTCCCCGAGTTGACGTCGGGGAGCGTCTCCTGCGACCGGCTGTAGCGCGTGATCGCCGCCTGCGCCGGCTCGAGCGCGACCGCCGGGACGCCGTCAATCTCCTGGGCGATCGCGACGTGGACGTCGAGCGACGCCATCTGCGGGGTGAACTCGCTGTCGAACGGTCGCGGCGGGATCGCGTCGCCCTGACCGTCGCCGGCGCCGAGGACGCCGCCGCCCGGCATGACCGCCGTGAGGCGCGCGACGCGGAGCTGGCCGGCGGCGAGCGCGCGCTCGTCGATCTCGATGTCGGTGACGCCCCAGTCGTAGGCCAGCGCGAGGCGCATGCGGTCCGCGAGCAGGCGCTCGTGGTAGCGATCGATCCGCTGGAAGTGGTGTTGAGTGACGAAGAGGCCTTCGGTCCAAACGAGCTTGTGACTCATCAGTGCTTTGCCTCGCTGGGCGCTCCGGAAGCGGGAGGAGCAGAGGCGGCGGGTGCGGGTACCGGCTTGCTCAGGGTCACGACGCGGATGCGGCGGCCGTCGGTGACGTCGCCGAGGTGGTCCGCCCCATCGTCGACCCGCGTGGCGTCGACCCACAAGGAGAACTTCGGGTTGAGGTTCGGACCGCACTTTCCGTCCTCGCACCCGGGCACGAGGCAGTCGCCCTTGCCGGGCGCGGGCGGGAGCTCGAACGCCATGAACCAGCTGCGCCCCTTCGGGTTCCGGAAGAGCGCCGCGCCGACGATGTGCGAGGCCGACGCGTCGCGGTCGAATTTCACGTCGGTCCGCGTGTTCGGGTACACGAAGACGTCGTCGCGCTTCACGATGTCCTGCCCGAGGACGGCGGCGTCCTCCTTCCAGATCTGCTCGAACGAAGCGGCCTGGAGCTTGATGTCGTCCTTCAGCTGGTAGATGCGCATCTGTACCGGGCGCGGCTCGCCGTCGAGCGTCGGGTTGATCACCGGCGACGCGACGACGGTGAGCGACACCACCTGGACCTCGCACTTCTTCGCCGTGCTCACCGGGAGGATCGTCGGGCCGCCGCACCCGGCGGAGGCCAGGAGGCCGGCGGAGGTCGCGAGGACGAAGGCCCGTGAGCCGGACCCTCGTCTCGCGCTGGGGCTCGAGGTTCCTCGCAACGTCATCCTCAGGGACGCGAGCAGACGAGCTCGCCCGAGCCGTCGAGCTTGAGCTCGAGCGCGGTGACCGCCCCGCCGTCCGCGATGCCGCGGAGGATCTCGTTCGAGACGATCGGGAGGATCGAGCCGCGGATGATGTGATCGACGTTGCGCGCGCCGCTCTGCACCTCCTTGCAGCGATCGGCGACGGCCTTGAACACCGCCTCGTCGATCCGAAGGTCGATGTCGTGGGTGTCCTTCGCGCGCTTGACGACGGCGCCGAGCTTCATCTTCGCGATGCCGAGGAGCGCGTCGGGGCTGATCGGGATGTACGGCACCACGGTCATGCGCGCGAGGAGCGCGGGCTTGAAGTGGGCGGTCAGCGTCGGCTTCGCGAGCGAGACGAGGTCCTCGAGGGCGGGCGCGTCCTCGCCCGGCGGCGCGGCGTTGGTGATGAGGTCGGTCGCGAGGTTCGACGTGAGGATGATGACGGTGTTCTTGAAGTCGACGAGGCGCCCCTCGCCGTCGGCGAGCATGCCCTTGTCGAACACCTGGTAAAAGACGTTGAGGACCTCTTTGTCCGCCTTCTCGACCTCGTCGAGGAGGACGACCGAGAACGGCCGCTGCCGAACGGCCTCGGTGAGGATGCCGCCCTCGCCGTAGCCGACGTAGCCCGGAGGCGAGCCCACGAGCTTCGACACCGTGTGCCGCTCCTGGAACTCGCTCATGTTGATCGTGACCATGAAGCGCTCGCCGCCGAAGAGCAGATCGGCGATCGCGATCGCGCTCTCGGTCTTGCCGACGCCGCTCGGGCCGACGAGGAGGAAGACGCCGAGCGGCGTCTGCGGCGGCTTGAGGCCGGAGCGCGCCGCGCGGAGCTCGCGCGCCACGAGCTCGAGGCCCTGGTCCTGACCGCGCACGCGCTTCTTCAGGTTCGCCTCGAGCGACTGGATCGCCGCGACGTCGTCCTTGACCATCTTGCCGACCGGGATGCCGGTCCAGTCGCCGATGACCGACGCCACGACGGCCTCGCTCACGTCGGCGTGGACGAGCAGCTCTTCGGCCGGGATCGCGCGGAGGCGCTCGATCTCGGCGCGGAGCTTGTCGCGCGCGCCGGAGTCGCCGCCGTTGGACGCGGCGCGGTGCTCGTCGATCTTGGCGATGATCGCCTTCTGCTCCGCGAGCTTCGCCTCGAGGTCGGCGGCGCGCTGGGTGAGCGTCGCCTCGAGCTCTTCGGCCTTCTTCTTGGCGTCCTCGTCGATCGCGAGGCCGGCGGCGAAGTCGCGGCCCACGGCCTCGAGCTGGCGCTTGAGCGCGGCGAGCTGCGCGCGGGTGTCCTCGAGCGCGGCGGGCGGGGCGGCGCGCGTGACCTTCACGCGAGCGGCGCTCGTGTCGAGGAGGTCGACCGCCTTGTCGGGGAGCTGGCGGCCCGAGATGTAGCGGCTCGAGAGCTCGGCCGCGGCCTTCACGGCCTCGTCGAGGATGACGACGCCGTGCGCCTCCTCGAACTTGCGCGCGACGCCGCGCATCATCAAGGTCGCGATCTCGACCGACGGCTCGTCGACCTTCACCGGCTGGAAGCGGCGCTCGAGCGCGGGATCCTTCTCGAAGTACTTTTTGAACTCGGCCCAGGTCGTCGCGCCCACGGTGCGGAGCTCGCCGCGCGCGAGCGCGGGCTTCAGCAGGTTCGCGGCGTCGCCCGTGCCCGCGGCCCCGCCGGCGCCGACGAGCGTGTGCGCCTCGTCGATGAAGAGGATGATCGGCCGCGTGGACGCCTTCACCTCGTCGATGACGCCCTTCAGGCGCTTCTCGAACTCGCCCTTCATGCTCGCGCCCGCCTGGAGCGCGCCCATGTCGAGCGAGAGGAGCGCGACGTTCTGGAGCTGCTCGGGCACGGTGCCCTCGGCGATCCGGAGCGCGAGGCCCTCGACGAGGGCGGTCTTTCCGACGCCGGCGTCGCCGACGATGATCGGGTTGTTCTTCCGCCGGCGGACGAGGATGTCGACGACCTGCCGGATCTCCGGCTCGCGGCCGAAGACCGGATCGATGAGGCCGTCCTTCGCCTTCTGCGTGAGGTCGGTCGTGAAGCGCGCGAGCGGGCCCTCCGGATCGGCTCCGACCGCGCCGGTCTTTCGCGCGGCGGGCGCGCCGCCCGTGCCCTGCGTCTCGGCGAGGCGCGCGGCCTCGGCGCTCGGCGCCGCCAGCGTGCCGAGGTTCTTCCGCAGCTCCTCGCGCGGGATCGCCTCGAAGGCCTGGAGCTCGAAGGGGAGGTACTTGTTCGGGGCCTGCAGGATGCGGACGAGCATCGCGCCGGAGCGGACCTGTCCCTCGCCCTGCTCCGTCGAGCCGTAGACCCACGCGTCCTGCATGAGCTCGAGGAGGAGCTGACTGAAGACCGGCTTGCCGGCGTTGCCGCTCCGGAGATCGCCGAGGTAGCGCTGGAGCGTCGCGCGGACGCCCGCGCGATCGACGCGGAAGTGGTCGAGGACGATCGCGACGTCGCTCTCGCGATCCTCGAGGAGCGCGCCCAGCAGGTGCTCGACCGTGACCTCGTAGTGCTGTCCGGTCACGCAGGCGCCGGCCGCGGCCTCGAGCGCGCGGGTGCAGGTGGGGGTCAGCTTCTTGAAGAGCGCGCGCGGTTCGGCGACCAGCATGAGGACTCCTGACGAGAGCGCCGAATCACACGAGACCGAGGGCCGTCCACGAGGGCCCATCGCGTGGTTCGCGCAAACTCCCGCATCGGGGATACCCGACTTCGGCCTGGTCCTCAACGGCTCGACCTACGCCGAGCGCCTTTTCCCCAGGCGTCTCTCCCGGTCTTCTCTCGTGACGCGAGCGCGTCGAACGAGCCGGACGACGCCTTCTCGCGCGGATTCTTTTCCGGTAAGCTCCCGCGGCTTGGCGACTGGTCTACACCTGCGGATCACCAACACGGTGAACAACACGTGCGTCGACCGCACGTTTCCGCAATTTCCCGTGCGCGTGGGGCGTAACACCCTCAACGATCTCAACATCGTCGACCGCTTCGTGTCGCAGTTCCACGCGGTCGTGGAGCTCCACGACGGCCAGCTGATGCTCCGCGACCTGGGGAGCAGCAACGGCACGAAGATCGGCGACCACCGAGCCCCTGCGCACGAGCCGATGGGGCTCGGGGCGCACCGCAACGCCTTCTCGATCGGGCCGCTCGTCTTCGAGGCACGCCTCACCGAGGTCGAGGCCTACGTCGATCGCGCGCCCCAGAGCCTCGGCCCCGCGGCGCTGCGCGACGACGACGCCGTGCTCGAGGACTCGTTCATCACGAACGTCAACGAGACGCTCGCGTTCGACAACCCGGCGCTCCTCGCAGCGCGCGCGAAGTTCGCGGCCGCCGAGGCGGCGGGCCGGGCGCCGTCGGACGCGCCCCCGAACGCCGCCGCGGCGAAGGCGGCGCTGACGGGCACCCTCCTGCTCGATCAGGACGCCGTCAACCAGTCACGCCAGGCGGCGCTCGCGCGGGCCCACGCGCAGCAGCACGGGGCCGCGCAGGAGGCGAAGCAGCGACGCCTCGAGCAGATCGCGCTCCAGGGCGTCCGCGAGATCGCGCGCGCTCTGCTCCCCGGCGCCGGCGCGCTCGACGAGCCCGAGGAGCTGATCCGCTTCCTCTCGAAGCTCCGCGACACGATCGAGGTCTTCCTCCGCTGCTTCATCCCGCTGCGCGAGGGGTACCGCCAGTTCGCCTCGCAGATGCACATCCAGCAGCGCGGCGCCGAGGACTCGCGCGCCCGGATCGACGCCGCAAAGGACGAGCGCGAGCTCGCCAAGCAGCTGCTCGACTGGAACGCGAAGGGACCCGAGGCGCACAAGGCGGTCGAGGGCACGTTCGCGGACCTGATGATCCACCAGCTCGCCCTCCTCCACGCCATCATGCGTGGCGTCAAGTCGCTGCTCGACGAGCTCGCCCCCAAGGCGATCGACGTCAGCTTCGAGGAGCTCGCGAAGCAGGGCAAGACGAACTTCAGCTGGGGCCCGTGGCGCTTCAAGGAGCTCTGGCGGGTCTACAGCGCGAAGCACGGCGACATGGACGACGGCGACAAGCGGATGTTCGCGGCGCTCTTCGGCCCGGACTTCGCCGAGTCGTACAAGCAGTACCGCAGCACCGTCGACGCGCCCGAGTCGTGACGTCGAGACGGCCCGGCGGGAGCGCCGAGCCGCGTGGTGGACCCGGCGCTCGGCGCCCCGAACGGAGAGGAGCGGTCGATGAATGAACGGACCTTCCACGTCCTCGTCGTGGCGCCGCTGCGCGCCGGCGACGACCACGCGCTCGACGCGCCCTGGGCGGAGCCCGTTCGCTTCGAGCGCGCGACGTTCGACGAGGCGATGGCGGCGGTCGCGCCGGCAGTCGCCATCGACGTGCCGGACCCCGCGGCGCCGCGAGGCAAGCCGCTCCGGATCGACCTCCGGTTCCCGGCCATGCGCGCGTTCCGCCCGGACGCGCTGCTGTCGGACCAGCCGTTCTTGAAGGTGCTCGCGGACCACGCGCCGGCGGCGCCGCCGAAGCCGATCGGGGGCTCGCTCGTCGACGACATCCTCTCGTCGATGGGCTCGCAGGCCGATGATGGCGCCGGCGCGGCGACCGGCGCGGACGCGGCGCTCGCCGCCGTGCTCGGCCACCCCGAGGTGAGGAGCCTCGAGCGCGCCTGGCGCGGCCTTCACTTCCTCGCGTCGCGCGTCGATCGCGACGCGGTGATCGTCTCGGCGCTCGCCGCGTCCGCCGACGAGGTCGACGACGCGCTCGAGCGCGTCGCGCGCGGTCCCGACGCCGCGGGGATCGATCTCATCGTCGTCGACCACGCCCTCGGCAGCTCCCGGCGCGACCTCGATCGCCTCGAGAGCTGGGCGACCCGTGCAGAGGGGATCGGCGCGCCGCTCGTGGCGAACGGGCTCTCCGAGCTCGTCGGGCTCGACGATCTCGGCGCGCTCGGCCGCACGCAGCGCCGCCTCCAGAGCTCGGACGATCCGCGCGCGTCGGCCGTGCGGAGCGTGGCCGCGCGGGACGTCACGCGGTGGATCGCGCTCGCGCTCAACGGGGTCGTCGCGCGTCCGCGCCACGCGGGTCCCGTCGCGCGCGCCGCGAACGTCCGCCTCGACGAGGGCGCCGATCTCTTCCTCGGCCCGGCCTACCTCGTCGCGTCGTGCGCGGCCGCGAGCTTCGAGCGGACCGGCTGGCCGTGCGCGATCAGCGGCCCGGCCCACGGCGTCGTCGAGTCGCTCCCGGTCCACGACGTCGACGATCGCGGAGCGCGCGTGGCGACGCCGCTCGAGGCGCTCGCCTCGGAGGAGGCGGCTTCGGAGGCCGCGGCGGCAGGGCTCATCCTGCTCGCCTCCGCGGTCAATCGCGACGTCGCCGTCGTCGCCCACGCACGGACGCTCTACCGCGGCGCGTCGACCGGCGGCGGCGCGAGCCCGGCGGCCGCGCACGGGCTCGCCGATCAGCTCTTCATCGCGCGCGTCGCGAAGGCGATCGTCCAGCTCGCGGGCGCGATCCCCGCGGACACGCCGGACGACGCGGCGCGGGACGTCGCCCGCGTGGCGCTCGCGGAGCTCTTCGGCGACGCGCCGCGAAGGCCCGAGATCGAGATCGCGCTCACGGGCGCGCCGCGGTGCCTCGAGGTCACCGTGCGTCCGCGCGGCTTCTTCGGCGTCCGGCTCGAAGAGGCCACGCTCGGCGCGCCGCTCGGCTGATCCGCAGAGCGGCCCGGCGTCAGGGATAGAACTGCGCGGCCGGGCCGAGGACGATCTCCTCGGAGACGAGCGGCTTGTGCTTCACGGCGAAGCAGAGAAACCCCGTGTTCCGCGTCCCGGTCACGGCGACGGTCGACTGGTAGTAGAACGTCCAGCCGGCGCCGGTGCGCACGCCGAAGACGAACGCGCCGATCTCCGGCTTGAAGTTGTTGTACATCGACGGCGCGAAGTTGCTCACGGTGTGGTGCCGCTTCGCGGTGCGGAAGCGGTTCTTCGCCGTCTGGACGTTCGCCGGCGTGAGCCGCGCGAGGTAGTCCGCCTTGCGAACGTAGCCCACGTGCGGCGCGCCCGCGGCCGCCGGAAACATGGCGTCGATGACCGCCTGGGCGGCGATGGAGGCGACGCCGTCGGCTGCCGCGGTCTGCGCGGCCAGGTTCGCGCCGTACGTCGCGCGGCCGTTCGAGTGGGTCACGGTGGGCGTCGCGCGGGGGCCGAGCGCTTGGACCGAACAACCCGTCAGCGTCGAGGTGAAGAAGTAGTCCGCGCCCGCGCCGAGCGTCAGCGAGATCCCGCAGTCGGGCTTGTACGGCAGGAAGTAACAAGGCGTCGCGCCCGCGGTCCCCGCGGGCTTGACGACGAGCCGCGCGCAGTTGCTGCCGTAGAGCTCGAAGTCGAAGCTGAGGAGGAAGGTCGCCGGCGTGAGCGCGTGCGGTCCTCCCGCGAAACCCGCGAGCGCCGGGTTGCTCACTCCCGCGACGAGCGCTTCGTCCACCAGCACGGCGAGGAGCGAGGTGAACCCTGTGGGATCGGCGATGAACGCAGGAGTGACCGGCATCGTGGAAGCCTAACGCCCTCGAGCTCCCTTGCGTGTCGGCCAAAAGGAGTACAGCGCGCCCTCGTCGCCTCGGGCGAGCTCCTCCCGCGCCGTTCTCTTCCGGGCGCGATCAGCCACCGGATCGCTCCTCGATCGCCCGGACCGCGCGCTTGGCGCGCCGGCGCACCTCGACGTGCAGCGATTCGTCGGCGTTGATGGCGGAGAACGCGGCGCGCGCCTCGCTCGCCTTGCCGAGGCCGCGCTGGGCCTCGGCTTCGTTCCAGCGGAGCTTCCAGTCGCGCTTCGCGATGTCGGCGAGCGACGCGGCGTCGCGAATCACGTCCTCGAACTTCTTCGCGTGCGACAGCTGCGCCCAGTGCTCGGCGCGGAGCTCGTCGTCCTCGGGCGTCGTCGCGACCGCGCGCGCGAACAGCACGCACGCCTCGTCGTCCGCGCCGACGGCCGCCTTCGCACGCGCGAGCGAGCGCCACGCGCCCGCGGCCGTCGGGTGCGCCTCGGCGAACGCGGCGAGCGCGGGGATGCACGCTTGCACCTGCGTGATGTCCTTCATCTCGCGCGGCCAGTACCGAAGGAGGAGCGCCGTCTGATCGCTCGGATCGATCGCGAGCGCGCGATCGAGCTCGGCCTTGCCCTCGTCGGCCTTGCCTTCGTCGAAGAGGCAGCGGGCGAGCTCCACGTGGGCCCACGCCGGCGCCGGGCTCCGTTCGAGCTCGCTCGTCGCCGCCGCGCGCGCCTCCTCACGCTTGCCCGTCGCGAGCAGCGCCGCGACGCGGCCCATGCGCGCCCGTTCCGCCTCGGCCGCGGTCGGAGCCGTGGCGAGCGCGCGCTCCGCGGCGCCGAGGGCGACGTCGTGGCGCCCCTCGGCCTCGTGGTACGCGAGCTGCTCGAGGAAGTAGGCGGCCGCCCGGCCCTCGCGGCTCCACTCCTCGTCGAGCGCCTCGAGCACCCGATCGCTCCGCACGTAGGTGAGCGACGTCGCGTCGCGCGGATCTTCGTAGATCGCGACGAGGACGCCGAGCTTCACGAGCGCGTCCATCGCCGGCTTGCATTCGGGGTTCGCCTCGAGCGCGAGCGCCATCTCGTCCGCGGCCTTCTGCGGATCGCCGAGCGCCAGGCGGAGCTGGCCCACGGAGACGTGGTAGTCGGCGTCGCCGCCGAAGGTCTCACGGACGGCGTCGAAGTGCTTCAGCGCGCCGGCGTGATCGCCGGTGTTCGCGAGGGCGTTGCCGAGGTTCATCTTCGCGGCGTGGTCATCTGGGTCGACCGACGCGATCATCCGGAGCGTGGAGATGGCCTTCTTGAAGTCGTTCGCGGCGAACGCCTGCTGCGCCTTCGTCCAGAGCTCCGATTTGCCGATGAACGCCTCGAGGCTCGAGAGGAGCGCCGCGTTCTCGGTCCGCCAGCCGGCGTCCTTCGGCGCGCTCGCGATGAACTGCCCTGCCCAGCGCCGCATCGCGTCGATGCCCATGCCGCCGGAGGCGAGGCCGTCCATCTCGGCGCGAGGCACGGGGACGCGCGTCGGTACGCCCTGGCGCCGGGCCAGCTTGTCGTCGAGAGAGATCAGCATCCACTCGCCAGCGTCGCTCATGATCCCGAAGGTAACCGACCCGAGGGAGGCTGTCGCGTGGGCGCGCCGACGCCGCGGCGAGCGCACGCGAGAGCCCGCACGTGTCGGCGTGTTGTGGTAGCCGTAGCCTCGTGGCGATCGAGAACGCTCCTCGGCTGGCGGCGCAAGGCGCGCCTCACGGGATCGACTTGTTCCTCTACGCCGCGGTGTCGGTGGACATCGCCGAGGGCGATCGCGCGCTCGCCGACGTGCTCCGCGATCGCGCGCTGACGCTCGAGCAATGGACCGAGGCCACGGCGTTCTGGAGCCAGCGCATGGCGGAGGACGCCCGCCCCGACGCCTCCGGAAACGTCACGCCCCGCGTCGCGCTCCTCTTCTCCGACGCCTTCGCGCGAGCGCAGGACGACAAGCGCCCGCTCGTGCCGCTCTCGGCCGACGCCTGGGCCGAGCTCGTCCATGACGCCGAGGAGGCGAGCCTGGCGGAGGCGCTG
This sequence comes from Labilithrix sp., assembly GCA_019637225.1. GTDB lineage: Bacteria > Myxococcota_A > Polyangia > Polyangiales > Polyangiaceae > Labilithrix. Next base: position 32,473 of record JAHBWC010000036.1, on the reverse strand, counting down.
GCGAAGCGCGGGCTCCGAATGGCCGACCATTCGCGGCTGGTGCGTCACTGGGCGAAGGCGCTCGCCACCGACGCCGCGCTCCGCGCTCGGTACGAGAGCCGCCGAGCGTCCCTAGGAAACACGCTGGAAGGCGTGTAGCGTTCCGCGCTGTCCATGAGCGATCATCTCGAGACGATTCTCGAAGAGACCGCGGCGTTGCGCACGGCGCTCGCCGGAGACGCGCCGGCGGGCGTCGACCTTTCGCTCGAGCCCGAGTTCGAGCAGGTGAAGACCGAGCTCGAGAAGCTGTCGAGCCTCGAGGGCGGCGACGTCGATTGGCGCCTCGTCGTCGACCGCGCCGAGGACCTGCTCGCGAACAAGACGAAGGACCTCCGGCTGGCCGTGTGGCTCACCGCGGGCGGCGTCGAGCGCACGGGATGGCGCGGCTTCGTGCGCGGCCTCGCCGTCTGCCGCGGCCTCGTCGCCGACCTGTGGGAGCCGCTCTTGCCCGCGCGTCCCAAGGCGCGGACGAACATCGTGCTCTGGCTCGGCGAACGCGTCGCGCCGAAGCTCTCGGAGCTCGGCGTCTCCCTCGACGACGGCGACGACGTCCGCGCGGCGGCGTCGCTCGTGGAGGAGGTCGACCAGCTCCTCGCCGACAAGCTCGGGGACGCGTTCCCCGGCATCCGCGGCCTCGTCTCCGCGGCGAAGGCACGTGTCCGCGACATCCCCGAGCCTCCGCCGGAGCCGGTCGCCGCGCCGGTCGCCGAGGCCGGCCCGTCCGACTGGGCCGACGACGACGACGAGCCGGCGCCCCCGCCGCCGACCGGCGGCGTCCAGCTCTCGACGTCGGCGGCCGACGCCGACGCGACGACGCGCGCTTGCGGCGAGGCGCTCGTGGCGCTGGCCCGCTCGATCCTCCTTGGCGACCTGACGCGCGCGTGGGCGTACCGCCTGCATCGCAAGGGCATCTGGCTCCCGTTCGAGCACGTGGTCGTCGAGAGCGGCGTCGTCCCGCTCCCCGGTCCGGACGCGGCTACCGCCGAGCAGCTCCGTGACCTGCTCGCGGCCGCGCGGTGGCACGAGCTCGTCGTCGCAGGCGAGGAGGCCTCCGCGCGCTTTCCCCTCTGGCTCGATCCGCAGCGCTTCGTCGCCGTCGCGCTCGAGCGGATGGGCACGCCGTTCACGAGCGCCCGCGAGGCCGTCGGCCGCGAGGCGACGGACTTCGCGCGCCGGAACGCTTTCCTCCTCGAAGCGCGCTTCAGCGACGACGTCCCGGTCGCGAGCCCGGAGACGGCGGACTGGCTCGAGGTCGAGGCCAAGCGGTGGCAGCTCGGCTCGCGCGCCAACGACGTCGGGCGCGACGAAGATCGCGATCTCGCTGCGCGCTTCGCCGAGGCGCGGAACCTCGTCGCCGCGGGGCGTCACGCCGAGGGCCTCGCGATCGCCGTGCAGCTCGCCCGGCGCGGCTCGGACACGCGCGAGCGCTTCCGCTCGAGCCTCGACGTCGCGCGCCTCGCGATGAGCGCCGGCGCGCACGAGGTCGCGCGTCCCATCCTCGAGGGCCTCGTCGCGACGGCCGCGGCGCACGCGCTCGAGACGTGGGACCCGAGCCTCTGCGCGCGCCTGTACGCCGGGCTTTACCGGTGCCTCCCCGCCGACGCCCCCGATCGCGCGAAGGTCTTCGAGGTGCTTTGCCGGCTCGATCCCGGCGCGGCGCTCCGGGCGCGCGGCGACGGCTCGAACGGCTACACGACGCGGGTAGTCACGAACGCGCCGAGTCCCGTTCAGGTCTCATCGTTCGCGGCTCCCGCCGTGAGCAGCGCGCCGCCCGCGGAGAGCGCGGTATCCGCGTCGCCGGCGGCGTCGAGCCAGGGCGAGAGCGAATGGGCCGACGACGACTGAGAGGCTTGCTTGACTAGGCGATTGAAGGTTCAATCGCGTGCTCTCGTGTGATCGATCTCACGCGAGCCAGTTCCCGAACGACGCTGAGCTGACAGCCGAGGTGTTTTCATGGCCAACGAAGGATCCGTCGCACCGCCGGAGCGCATCAACATCAAGTACAAGCCGTCGACGGGCGACGCGAAGGAGGAGATCGAGCTCCCGCTCAAGATGCTCTTCCTCGGCGACTACACCGGCCGGCCGGATCCGCGTCCGCTCGAGGATCGCAAGCCGATCAACGTGGACAAGGACAACTTCGATCAGGTGCTCGCCGAGCAGAACCTCGAAGTGAACATGGCCGTCCCCGAGGTGATGTCGGGCGCCGAGGGCGCGTCGATGAACGTCTCGCTCAAGTTCAAGAAGCTGGCCGACTTCGGCCCCGAGGCGGTCGCCCTGCAGGTGCCCGAGCTTCGCAAGATGATCGAGCTCCGCGAGACCCTCGTGGCGCTCAAGGGACCGCTCGGCAACACGCCGGCGTTCCGCAAGAAGATCCAGGAGCTCCTGGGCGACAACGCGAAGCGCGAGCAGCTCATGAAGGAGCTCGGGCTCGGCGACGACAAGGCGGGAGGCTGACATGTCCGAAGAGACCCAGGCGGCGGCCGGCGCTGCGGCGACGGAGACGACCGAAGGCTCGCTGCTCGAGGAGATCCTCGGCGCGACGCAGATGAAGCCGTCGGACGACGGCTACGACGTCGCCCGCAAGGGCGTTCACGCGTTCATCGCCGAGCTGCTCGCGCCCACGCACCAGGGCGCGAAGATCGACAAGGCGATCGTCGACGGCATGATCGTCGAGATCGACAAGAAGCTCTCGAAGCAGCTCGACGCGATCCTCCACCAGCCCGCCTTCCAGAAGCTCGAGTCGGCGTGGCGCGGCCTCAAGTTCGTCGTCGATCGCACGAACTTCCGCGAGAACATCAAGGTCGAGCTCCTCAACGTCTCGAAGGACGACCTCCTGGCCGACTTCGAGGACGCCCCCGAGGTCACGAAGAGCGGCCTCTACAAGATCGCGTACACCGCCGAGTACGGCACGTTCGGCGGCAAGCCGTACGGCGCGATGTTCTCGAACTACGAGTTCGGCCCCGGTGCGCAGGACGTCGAGCTCCTGCGCAACTGCGCGTCGGTCGCGGCGATGGCGCACGCGCCGTTCTTCGCGGCCGCGGGCGCGGCGTTCTTCGGCCAGAAGGACATGCTCTCGCTCCCGAACCTCAAGGACCTCGGGTCCTTGTTCGAGGGGCCGCAGTACACGAAGTGGAACAGCTTCCGCGACACCGAGGACGCCCGCTACATCGGCCTCCTCATGCCGCGCTTCCTGCTGCGCCTCCCGTACGGCGAGAGCACGATCCCGGTGAAGCGTTTCAACTACGCCGAGGACTGCGTCGACAAGCACGAGGAGTACCTCTGGGGCAACGCGTCGTACGCGATGGCCACGCGCCTCGCCGACAGCTTCGCCAAGTACCGCTGGTGCCCGAACATCATCGGACCGCAGGCGGGCGGCACGGTCGAGAACCTCCCGCTCCATCAGTACCAGGCGATGGGCGAGGTCCAGACCAAGACGCCCACGGAGGTCATGCTCTCGGAGCGTCGCGAGTTCGAGCTCTCGGAGCAGGGCTTCATCGCCCTCACGTTCCGCAAGGACTCGGACAACGCCGCGTTCTTCTCGGCCAACAGCGCGCAGCGCCCGAAGACCTTCGGCAACTCGCCGGAGGGCAAGGCCGCCGAGCTCAACTACCGCCTCGGCACGCAGCTGCCGTACATCTTCGTGGCGTGCCGCATCGCGCACTACCTCAAGGTGATTCAGCGCGAGCAGATCGGCACGAGCAAGGAAGCCGCCGAGCTCGAGGGCGAGCTCAATCAGTGGATCGGCCAGTACGTGGTCGATCAGGACGGCGTCTCGCCGTACCTCCGCGGGATCCGTCCGCTCCGGCAGGCGCAGATCACCGTCAGCGAGGTCCCCGGCAACGCCGGCTTCTACAAGGTCGACATGAAGGTGCGCCCGCACTTCAAGTACATGGGCGCGAGCTTCACGCTGAGCCTCGTCGGGAAGCTCGACAAGGGCTGACCGCGCGCCCCGCGCGATCTCCGGCCGCCGCTCGTCGTCAGTTCGCTGGCGGGGGCGGCGGCTTCGTCTTTGCGGACGCGACGACACGCGACCAGAGCGAGTCCTCGTCGACGACCATCTTCCCGTCCGGCGCGAACGTGTACGCGCGTTCGAGCTCGGCCCGCCGGACCTCGCGTCCGAGGTCGTCGCGCACGGTCACCTGCTCGAGCACGCGGATCCCTCCGTCGAGGTATTGGATGGAGCTCGCGAGGCGGTACTCGGTCCGGCCGCGCACGCCCGGCTCGCCGTCGGCGGCGTACGTGATGCGCTCTTGTGCGATGTTCGCGACTGGCTCGAGCGCGCCGAAGCGGGGACGGAAGACGGTCACCATCGTCTCGCAGGCCGCCGCCGGCTTTCGGCCCGTGCAGCCGTCGTCCTGGGCCGCGACGACGACCTCGGGACCGATGCGCTCGATCGCGAAGAGCGTCCGCGGTCGCCCGCGGAACGCGCCCACCGCGTAGACCTCGGCGGTCGACTCGTAGGAACGGACGAGGGCCAGCGCGCCGCCTGCGGCGCCGTCGTCGAACGTCAGCGAGCGGAGCCAGGCGATCTTGAGGCGATCGCCCCCCGAGCCGAGCGACGTGTCGCCCTCCTCGATGCGGGCGGACGCCTTGCCGCCCGCGAGCGCCTTGTCGCGAAGGACGGGACGCCCGGTGCAGGCCAGCGGGTCGGCGGGCAGGACGCGTCGTGTTGCGTCATAGGCGGGAAACACGACGCGCCAGAGCTGCTCTTCGCTCAGAGATTTGACGACCCCTTCGGATCGGGCGCCCTTCGAGGGGAGCTCGATGAGGCACGCGGGGAGGGGCGCGAGCTGGCGCGCGTCATCTTCGGTTCTCGGGCGCTCCTCCGTCGCGGCGCACCCTCCGGAGGCGAGAGACGCGAGTCCGGTGCCCGCTGCGAGGGCGAGGACGGCGATGACGTGGGGGAGCTCGGGTCGATGCACCATGTACGCGGTTTGGATGATAGCGGCGGGCCGCCTTCGGTCCCAAGATCGTGGGGGTCGGCAGTTGACCGGGCGACGCGCTGGGGTGACCATGAGCGTTCGTCTTTGTCGTCGTCACGAGAGAGGTAGGGAGAGTCCATGGCTGAGTACGGCATCGTCCTCGCGATCGAGGGCATCAAGGGCAACTGCGCCCTGAAGGGATACGAGAACAACATTCTCGTCGAGTCCGTGAGCTTCGGCTCGATGAGCATGAGGACGGGCTACGGCATCAAGGATCGCCGTCTCTCGATCGACCAGACGCCGGTGACGGCGACGATCTCCGCGGGGTCGTGGGTCGCGGAGCTCCAGCAGGCTTGCTACATCAGCAAGAACCTGAAGCAGGCCGTCCTCACGCAGCTCGCTCAGGGGGTCGACAAGAAGACGACGGCGGAGCCGACGGTCGTGCAGAAGGTCACGCTCACGAACCCCGTCATCGTCTCCGTCGACCAGAGCTGGACGGAGCACGACGGCCCGCGCATCGTGGGCGTCACGTTCATGTTCGAGAAGATCCTGTTCGAGATCGACAAGAAACCTGCAGACTTCACGGTCCGCAACTTCACCGCCGGCGCGGTCTGAGAGGAGATAGGCAAATGGCAGGCAGGTTGATCGTCTTCAAGAACGAAGTTCAGACCGTCAAGGGTGATGTCGTTGCGGAGGGCTACAAGGACTTCCTCCGGCTCGAGTCGCTCTCCTTCGCCGCGACGGCGTACACGCAGGCGGACAGCGCCACGGGCACGGTTCACCAGAGCTCGATGATGATCTCGCTCCCCTTCGGGCCGTGGGTCGCGGAGCTCCAGCAGCGGCTCTATCACGGCACCATGCTCGGCGACGTCGAGATCACGGAGCTCGAGCAGAAGGTCGACGCGGCGAACAAGAAGTCGTGGAAGAAGGTCCGCGAGGTCCACCTGATGGACGGCTGGATCGAGAGCATGAGCCACGCGTGGAGCGGCATCTCCGCCTCGATTCAGATGAGCATCCAGTACACGGACATGACCTTCGCGACCGCCGACAAGATCGCCCACTTCAGCCGGACCGACGCTGCGCAGAAGTAGGCCATGGATCCGACCCTCCCGAAGCTGCAGCGGCTCGCGAACGTCACCTCGTCGGTGGCGCTGCGGAACGTCCTCAACGAGGTCTATCCGCTCCGCCAGATGATCACGCAGTGGAACAACGTTCCGACGAGCGGGTGGGCGCGTTGTGTCTACGACACACAGACCGGCACCCGCGCCTACCACCTCGCGCATCAGTGGGGGAACCTCGGCAACCTCGTTCACGAGCTGACGCACGTGGCCGTGAACGAGGCCTACGGCAGCGACTTCATCAACTACCCGACCAACGGCGTGACCGACGTACCCGATCGGCAGTACACGTCGCAGGGGTACTGCGCCAACGAGGACGCGCGACAGACCAAGTTCTTGAACGACGCCGAGATCCTGAAGATATCGAGCAAGATCGTCGAGCTCACGGCGTGGGCGCAGGCGAGCGATCTGCCGACGCAGAAGAAGGCCGACGTGGTGAGCAAGCTCTCCTACGCCGCGATCAACCCGCAGAAGGAGTACGACACGGTGATCAACCAGATCCTCGTGTGGCTCTTCGAGTGGGGCTACCCGGTTCGCGGGTTCACCAAGAAGCCTGTCGTCAACGCCCTCTTCGAGGAGGTCGAGAAGGCGGCGCTCCAGGCGTACAACCGCCGGCAAGGGGCCCTCGGCCACTGAAACGAGCCGCGCGCGCCGAGACGCGCACGACGTGACGAGCGAGAGTGGGCCGCCGCGGAGCTGATGCTCTCGGCGGCCCTCGTCGTTTCAGGTGGACTTCAGCTTGGGCACGAGGGCCGGCACCATCAGGTCCCAGTCCGTCTGTGCCGCCGTGGCCATCGCGTACCAGAAGTCATCCTCGCCGAGCAGCTCGATGCAGATGCCGAAGGCGAGGTAGTCGAGCTGCAGGACGGTCCTGCCTGCGACCTGGTACGGATAGCCCTTCAGGCCCGCCACGAGCGTCTGCGCGTGCGCCGTTCGGTCCTTGCCCTTCGTGCCGACGGCGGACTTGTAGACGGCGCGGCTCGCGCTGTAGAGCGTGGCCAGCACGCCCACGCCGGGCACCGCCGAGACGGTGCGGCGGGCGGCCTTCTCCTGCTTCTGACTGATGGTGTAGGCGAGCGTCTTGAGCGTCGCGTCCCGCGTGCGCCAGTCCACGCGTCCGTGAAACGTGCTCGCGTGATCGCGTATCGCCGTCAGCGCCTTGAGGTGCCACGCGGTCGAGTAGACGGCCTTGAGGTGGTAGACCGCGTTGGCGCCGGCGAGCGCGATGCCGACGGGCGTAGCGGCGAGCGCGGAGCCGACCGCGCCCATGCTCTGGCCGACGACCTGAACGGCGGGAACGCCGAACGCCGCGTAGCCGCCGCTGCCGAGCGTCGCCGCGGTGGCCGCGACCTGGACGCCGGCCTTGCCCAGGTTGCCCGCCTTTTTTGCGGTCGACGCGCTCGCCTCGTAGGCGTCGCGCATGAGGCCGGGCCTCGCGAGGCTGGCGATCTTCTTCGTGGCCTCGATGGCTCGCGCGAGCGCGGCCTGGGGATCGGTCACATGTCTCGTCATGCTAACGAGAGTATCGGCCGCTCGCGAAATGGGTACGATGAATCGATGGCCGGTCACTCGCTTCTCCGCCGGATCCGCGAGCCCGAGCTCGCCGCGCCGCGTCGCGCCGTGTCGGACGACGAGGCCAAGGCGGCCGTCCTCGAGCACTTGCAGGCGATGTTCGTGACCCGCGCCGGCTCGTCGCTCAGCGCGTCGGACTACGGCATCGTGAGCGTCACCGACATCGTGCACTCGTGTCCCGACGCCATCGACGACGTGCTGAAGAGCATCCGCCACACCATCAAGAAGTACGAGCCGCGGCTCCTGAACGTGAGCGTCGTCCACGTGCCGGCCGAGGCGGGTCGCGACATGACGATCCGGTTCGAGATCGCGGCTGACCTCTCGAACGGCGGCCGGCGCGCGCGGGTGAAGTTCGAGACGATCATCGACGCCGCGCGAAACGTGCGCGTACAGTAGTCGCCGCGTCGATGAGCGACTTCGCCGGCTACTACCAGGACGAGCTCGCGTTCCTCCGCGAGATGGGGCGTGAGTTCGCCCAGGCGCACCCCGCGCTCGCGCCGATGCTCGCCGAGCGGAGCGGCGACCCCGACGTCGAGCGGCTCCTCGAGGGCGTGGCGTTCCTCACCGGGCGCGTCCGCCAGAAGCTGGACGACGAGCTGCCGCAGGCGATTCAGGGGATCGCGCAGCTGCTCTTCCCCGATCTCGTGCGGCCGATGCCGTCGTCCGCCATCCTCGAGCTCACGCCGTTGCCCACGGTGCTACGCGAGCGCCTGATCGTCCCCGCCGGCACCGAGTTCGCGAGCGTGAAGGTCGACGGCACTCCGTGCCTCTTCCGCTCGGCGATGGACTGCGAGCTGATGCCGTGGGTCATCGACGACGTGCGCGTCGTGCCGCTCCCCGGCGGCAAGCACGAGATGCGCATCGACCTGAAGATGCCGCTCGCGATGCCGATCGCCGCGCTCGGCGCCGATCGCCTCCGGCTGCACTTCGCGGGCGAGGCGCGGACGAGCCTCGGCACGTTGATGTGGCTTCACCAGAGCGCGGAGTCGGTCTCGCTCGCGGTCCCGGCGGCCGGCGGCGTCGAGCGCGAGATCGCGCTCGGGCGGCGCGCCATCGAGAGCGTCGGCTTCGGCGAGGACGAGGCGCTCCTCCCCGGATCGCCGACCGCGTTCGCCGGTCCGCGGCTCATCGAAGAGTACTACGCGCTCCCGGCGAAGTTCGCGTTCGTCGACATCGTCGGCCTGGCTCGCGTGAAGGAGGTGGCGCCGGCCGCGACGCGGTTCTCGGTCGTGATCCGCTTCGACGCGGGCCCGCCGGCCGAGCTCCGGATCGGGCGCGACTCGGTCCGGATCCACTGCGTGCCGGTAGTGAACGTCTTCTCGACCTCGGCGGAGCCGCTCGCGCTCAGCCCCATGAAGAACGAGTACCTCGTGCGCCCCTCCGGCCTCTCTCCGGCGCATGGAGAGGTCTACGCCATCACGCGCGTCGAGGCGCTCGGCGAGGGCGGCGCGCGGAGCGAAGTGCCGTCGTTCTACGACTTCGCGTACGTCGGCGGGGCGTCGCAGCGGCCCTTCTATGCGGCGCACGTCCGACCGAGCGTGACGGGGGAGGGCGCCGACACGATCGTCTCCTTCGGCACCGCGCGCGACTCCGGTGTGCTCCCGGACGCGGAGGCCGTGTCGATCGACGTCCTCGCGACCAACCGCGCGCTCACGCGCGGGCTCCGGGTCGGGGAGATCTGCGTCCCGACGGCGTCCTCGCCGGCGGTGGCCACGTTCAAGAACCTCGCTCCGCCCACGCTCTACGTCCCGCCGCCCTTCGGGCGCGATCAGCAATGGCGCGTCGTCGCGCACGCGGCGATGAACCTCTCCGCGATCACCGACGTGCGCGTCCTCCGCGCGGCGCTCGACGTCTACAACTTCCACGCGCGCATCGACGCCCAGGCCGCGCGCGCCAACGAGCTACGCCTCGCGGCGTTGCAGAGCGTCCGCGTCTCTCCCGCCGAGCAGCTTCATCGCGGAGCGCCGGTGCGCGGCGTCGCGATCGACGTGGGCGTGGCCGACAGCGGCTTCGTCGGTCCGGGCGACATGTTCCTCTTCGGAGCGATCCTCGAGCGCTTCTTCGCCTCGTACGCTTCGATCAACTCGTTCTCGCGCGTCACGCTGGAGGGCTCGCCCTCGAGGCAGCGATTCACATGGCCGGCACGAAACGGATCGTTGACGCTCATCTGAGGCGGCTCCTCGAGCGCGAGGGCCACCGCTTCGAGTTCTTCCAGGTCGTCGACCTCGTCGAGCGCATGCGCCCCGACGCCGTCCCCGTCGGTCACGCCGGGCCGCCGCGCAGCGAGGCGATCCGCTTCGAGCACGATCCCGAGCTCGTCTTCCACCCCAGCGACGTGAAGTGGGTACGGCCGCCGTTCCCCACGCAAGACCCACCGTTCACGACCATCCGGACGACGTTCCTCGGGCTGTTCGGCGTCGTGTCTCCGCTGCCGGTGGGCATGACCGAGGACGTCATCGCCTCCGAGCAGAGCGACACGCCCGGGCTCCGCGAGTTCTACGACATCTTCCATCACCGCGTGCTCGGCCTCTTCTTCCGCGCCTGGCAGCGCAATCGGCTTCACGCCGGGCACCGCACGGACGCGGCGGACGCGTTCACGTCGCGCGCGCTCGCCTTCGTCGGAGTGGACGCTCGCGGCGCGTCCGGCGCGGGCGCGCTCGCGCCGCTGGTCCGCCTCGGCCTCGCGCCGATCCTCGCGCGACGCGCGCGAACCACCGATTCGATCAAGCGGCTCGCGGCGCGGCTCCTGCCGGGCATCCCTTTCGATCTCGAGTGCTTCGTGCTCCGCCGCACGGAGCTGCGCGAGGACCAGCGCGCGACGCTCGGCGTCCGCAACACGACGCTCGGCGTCGACATGGCGATCGGACGGAGCGTCGCCGACCGGAGCGGCCGCTTCCGGGTGACGCTCGGGCCGCTGACGCAGGAGCAGACCGACGCGCTCTCTCCCGGCGGAGCGCTCTACCCCACGCTCGCGGCGTTGCTCGATCAGGCGTCCGGCGGTGTGCTCGAGGCCGAGGTCGAGCTCGTCACGGCGCCGGAGCACGTGCCGCGTTTCCAGCTCGGCGGCGCGCGAACGCAGCTCGGTCGGACGACGCGGCTCTCGACGCGCGAGGCGGCGCCGCTCCGCGCGAGCTTCATCGCGCGCTCGGCGGGGGCGGACGGCGATGCGCCCTAGTCGGTCGGCTCGAGATCGAGATCGAGTTCGAGATCGGGATCGGGCTTGGGCTCGGGCTTGGGCGGTGACTCGAGGGTGATGCGTCCGAGTGCGCCCTGGCGAAAGTCGTGGATCAAGGCGTCCGCGGCCTTGTGGAGATCGACGACGCCGCCGGCGCGGAGGCCGCCGCGCCGCTTGCCGATCTCCTCGAGCAGCGCCATCGGCGTGGCCGGGAGCGACTTCAGCTTGTAGCGCGCGAGGACGAGCGCGGGGTAAGCCTCGAGGAGGTACGACGCGCCCCAGAACCCGACGGTCTCGTAGTCGATCGCCGAGTCCGGGATGGCGCCGCCGAAGGCGAGGCGGAGCGACGCGTCCTCGTCTTCGATCTTGGGCCACATGATCCCGGGGTTGTCGGAGATCGTCATGCCGCTCTTCAGCGTCACGATCTGCTGGCCCTTCGTGACGGCGGGCTCGTCGCCCGTCTTCGCCACCTTGCGATCCATCAGCGTGTTGATCAGCGTCGACTTCCCGACGTTCGGGATGCCGACGATCATCACGCGCGGCGTCTTGCCCGGTCCGCGCGGATGGAGCGCGAGCTTCTTGCAGAGCTCCGGGAGCTTCGTCTTCGCCTCGCCCGGGCGCGTGGTGGTGAGCGCGATCGCGACGACCTTGCCGGGCGCGAGCCCGTCGCCCGGGCTCGGATGGACCTCTTCCTCGAAGAAGCGGATCCACGCCTTCGTGACGACCGGATCCGCGAGGTCGCTCTTGCCGAGCACCTTGATCACCGGCTTGTGCCTCCGGAGCTCGGTGACGACGGGGTTCTCGCTCGAGCGCGGCATGCGCGCGTCGAGCACCTCGATGATCACGTCTTGCGACGGCATCGAGTCGGCGATGAGGCGCCGAGCCTTCGTCATGTGGCCGGGGTACCACTGGATCGGCATCGACCGTACCTACCACGGCTCGGCGCGCGCGGCTCGGCCCCGTGCTCGAGCGGAGCCGCTCAGGTCAGTGTCGTCCGCCCGCTCTTCTTGAGGGCGTCGACCACGAGCCGTACGTCCTGCGCGCGGTCGCGGGGGATGACGAGGATGGCGTCGTCGGTCTCGACGACGACGAGGTCGTTCACGCCGACGAGCGCGATCGTCTTCTTGCTCGCGCCGAGCGAGCGGACGAGGTTGCCCCGCGCGTCGACGACGACGTCGCTCGCGCCGACCGCGTTGCCGTTCGCGTCGCGCTCGGCGAGCTCCCAGGCCGACTGCCAGCTGCCGACGTCGTTCCAGCCGAAATCGCCGGGCACCACGGCGAGGTTCGTCGCCTTCTCCATCACGCCGTGGTCGATCGAGACGCTCTCGAGTGTCGGGAAGACCTCTCGCACGGCCGCGGGATCGTCGCCCATCCGCGCGACGCCCGCCGCGACGCCGGGGAGGTGACGCTCGAGGAGCTCGGCCATGTCGCGCACGCGGAAGAAGAACATCCCCGCGTTCCAGAGGTAGCGCGACGGCCCCGCCGCGACGAACGACTCGGCCCGCGCGCGATCGGGCTTCTCGACGAAGCGCTTCACGGCGCGCGCCGCGCCGCCGCCGGCGTCGAGCGGGTCGCCGACCTCGATGTAGCCGTAGCCGGTCTCGGGGCGCGACGGCACGATCCCGACCGTGGTGACGTGCCCGCGCTCGGCGCTCGCCACTGCGAGCTCGAGCACGCGCTGGAAACCGGGCTCGTCCGAGATGAAGTGATCGCTCGGGAGCACCATCACCACGGCGTCGGGATCGAGCCGCGCGATCGTCGCGTTCGCCCAGGCGATGCAAGGGGCGGTGTTGCGCGGCGCGGGCTCGCGGAGGATCTGCGCCTCCGGGACGCCGGGCACGGCGCGCGCCGTGGGCTCGGCGAGGTGCTCGCCGGTGACGACGACGACGCGGTCCTCGGTGACGAGCGGCCGGAGCCGCCGGACGGTCGCCGCGAGGAGGGTCTCGTTCTCCGCGCCGGCGAGCGGCAAGAGCTGCTTCGGACGGAGCGCACGAGAGGCAGGCCAGAACCGCGTCCCGGCTCCCCCAGCCATGATCACCGCATACACGTTCGACATTCGAGGAGACTCCTGGGCTGACGCGCGTGACGGCGCCCGCGGCCGGGGCGGATGCTAGCACCGGCCGCGCGCCGCCCGGCGGGCCGAGATCGCCGAAAAGTCGCGCGCTCGCAGGCCGTCCTCTATGTACGAAGGTCACGTGCTGTCACCTTTCGTACGCGCGATCTCGAGCCTTCGTCATGCGCTCGGCGCTCGTCGTCGTCGCGCGCTCGCGGCGCTGGCTGCCGCAGCGGTCCTCTTCCTCTTCGTCCTGACCGGGTGCGAACGTCAGATCGCCCCGCCGCTCGTCGAGGTCACGGAGCTCGCGCCTCGCGAGATCGAGCCGGGCGACCGCCTCGAAGTTCACGGGACCGGGTTCCCGCAGGGCCGCGCGGGCAAGGTCACGTTCGAGGGGACGGTCTTCCGCGCGGGCGAGCCGCCCACGCGCGGCGTGAGCGTCGAGGTCGAGGGCACCGTCGCGACGCCAGATCGCCTCGAGGTCGTCGTGCGCGAGGAGCTCGCCGAGCGCCTCTGCGGCCGCGGCGACCGAGCCGCTCACGCGACGTTCCGCGGCGACGTCGAGGTCGCGTTCGCCTCCAACAACCAGGGCGCGCCGCCGCTCGTCGGCGTGATGCGCGGCGTCCAGCTCGACGTCTTGCCGTCGTCGACGCGCGCGAGTGTCCTCGACGCGCGGATCGCCGAGGGCGCGCGCGTCCTCGCCTTCCTCGGGATCGTCCCCGGGTCGCCCTCGCCGCGCGGGCTCCCGATCGAGAGCGTTCGCGCGGGCTCGCCCGCGGAGCGCGCCGGCATCCTGGTGGGCGACGTGCTGGCGAGCGTCGACGGCCTGCACGTGCTCTCCGTCGGAGACGTCGTGGCGGCCTCCGCGCGCGCGGTCGAGCTCACGGTTCGTCACGCCGACTCGGGCGTCGAGGAGACGACGACCTTCTCGCTCATCGAGTACTCCGGCGAGCGCGTGCCGACCGAGTACGCGCCGGCGCTCCTCATCGTGGGGCTCGCGCTCGCGGTGCTGGTGCTCCTCGTCCTGCCCGGACCGCCGTCTCTGGCGGCCCTCGAGCTCCGGATCGCGTCGCGCGTGCGGCGGACGACGGCGCGCGCGCTCCTCGGCGCGCTCTTCGGGAGCGGGCGTCACGCCGCGCTCTCGGCCATCGGCTCCGCGGTGATCGCCGCGTTCGCGCTCACTCCGTACCTCGTCGGGCGCGAGGTCGACGGCGTCGTCCTCCTCGCGTCGTCGGCGTCGATGCTCGTCTGGTCGCGCGTCGCCCTCGAGCGCGGCGCGGTCGCGTCGCTGCGGGCGCTCGTGCGGACGGGGCTCGCGGTCGTCGTGATGGCCGGCGCGCTCGCGCTCGCCGTCGGTCAGGTCGGCGCGCTCGAGCTCGCGGAGATCGTCCGCGTCCAGGGCGGCGCGCCGTGGCAGTTCGCGGCGGCGCGGTATCCGGCGTGCGCGGTCCTCGGCGTCGTCTACGCGGTGGCGGTCGCCGCCGTCGTGCGGACGCGTCCCCAAGGCGACGTCGCGCCGGGGTCGTCTTCCATCCGCGCGGAGCTCTTCGAGCGCGCCGGGGTGCTCCTCGCGGCCGCGCTCGGCGTGACGATTTTCCTCGGAGGCTGGCAGCTCCCCGGCGTCCTCGCCCCGCGCGGCAACGGTCTCGCGCTCCTCTCGGCGGCGGTGTTCGTCGCGAAGACATGGGCGCTGGCCGCGACGCTCCTCGGAGCGAGCCGCGTGGCGCCGACGCTCTCACCGCGCGACGTCCAGATGCTGGTGGCGAAGAAGCTCCTGCCCGGTCTCCTCGTCGGCGCCGCGCTCGTGGCCGCGTCGCGGCGGGTGGTCCCGAGCGTCGCCCTCGAGACGGCGTTCGGCGGAACGCTCGTCGCGGTGGCGGCGCTGTTCGCCGTCCGCACGGCGGCGCGCGTCCGGGCGGCGGTCGGGCGCCCCGAGCCGCACGCCAGCCCGTTCCTCTGAGCGAGCCGGTCGGTCGGATCGTCCCGCGGTCGCGCTTCGAGCTCGCGAGACCTCGCGTCCTCGAGGGCCGACGGCGCGGCGAAGCCGACCTCGCGCGCCGGGGCCTCTGCGAAGCGCAGGCGTGACGCGATAGGCCGCTTGCCTTGCCTGCGCGGGGGGAGGATCATCGCCGCACGCAGATGGGCCGAAAACGTCCACCGAAGAGCGCCGGCTTCTCCAGCGATCGCGCCGCCGGCGCCTCGGACGCCTCCGAGGGCTGATGTTCGAAGCCTCCGGATCGCTCGCCGTCGTTCAGCCGGTCTTCACGCTGGTCGGGCTGGTCGTGCTCCCGCTCCTGTGGGCGCTCTTCGTCGCGCTCGTCGCGCGCCCGAGGACGGGGAGGCGGATCGGCTCGGCCGCCTACGACGTGCTCGGTCCCATCGTCGCCGTCACTGGCGCAGTCGGGACGCTCGGCCTCGCGGTGGTGCTGGCGGTGCGGCTCGCGCTCCTCCCTCGCGGACATCTGTTCGTCCAGCACGTCGCGCAGCTCGCGCGGCTCGGGCAGCTCGATCTCGCGTTCGACCTCGCGCTCGATCCCCGGAGCGCGGCCTTCGCGCTCGTCATCGCGATCGTGGCGTGCGCGTCGGCGCTCCAGACGTCGTGGTCTTCCCGCGCGGGGGCCGGCGCGCGCCTCGCGTGGAGCGGTCTCCTCACGGCAGGCGCGATGCTCCTCTGCGTGGGCGATGGCTTCGCGCCGATCCTCGTCGCCCTCGGCGTCCTCTCGCTCGGGGCGTGGGGGCTGTCGCGCGGCGGTGGCTCCGGGCCCAACGTCGCGGCGCTCGCGGGCAACACGGCCGTCCTCCTCGGGTTCGTCTTCCTCTTCTGGTCGCTCGGCGGCGCGTTCGGTCCCGAGGGCTACGATCCCGACGGGGCTCCTCGCTTCGTGCTGGTGACGACGAGCTCGGGCGGCTCCGATTCCGAGAAAGCCACGCTCGTGATGACCACGCACTCGGGCGCGCTCGTGTCGTCCGACGACGCGGACCTTCCGAACGAGCCCGTCGCGTCGCCGTTTTCGATCGCGGTCGACCCGGGCGTCTACACGCTTCGCGTCCAGGGCGGCGCCGCCTCCGGTGACGTCCTCGTGCCGCGCGTCGGGCTCGTCGCCGGGCGCACGCACGTCCTCACGCCCTACGGCCCGACCGCGAGCCTTCGCGCGCTCGACGATCAGTTCGCCGTTCCGCGCCTCGCGCCCGCCGGCGGCTCGGCGACGGTGCGCGCGGCGCTCTCCGGACGGACGATCAACGGCCTCCGCGCGTCGGCGATCGTCCTCCTCCTCGCGCTCGGGGGCGGGCTCCTCTACCTCCACGCCGGGGCGAGTCGGCGTGGCCCGTCGGCGCTCGTGTCCGTGCTCGAGGCCGTCCCTGCGCCGTACCTCGCGCTGCGGCTCGCTCCGCTCGTCGATCCGTCGGCGACTGACGGCGCGCTCGTCGTCCTCATCGGCTCGGGCTCCGCGATCGTCCTCGCGGCGCGCGCCGCGTGCGTCGACGACGGGCACAAGGCGCTGCGCGGCGTCCTCGCCGCCGTCGCGTCGATGGCGGTCGTCGCGGCGGGCCTCGGCGATCCGTCGGCCTCGCTCATCCTCGCGTCGTCGGCGGTCGTCTCGACGAGCGCTGCGCTCGCGGCGATCGAGGCGCGTCGCGACGCGCGGTGGCTCGGGGTGGCCGCCGCCGGCGTGGTCGGCCTCCTCCCCGGCGCCGGCGCGTCGTTCGGCTACGTGCTCGCAATCTCTGCCGCGCTCGGCTCCGCCGCCGCGGGCAGCGTCGCGTGGGCGGTGTTCGCAGGGGGCGTCGCCGCGAGCCTCGTCGTCGCCTGCACGCTCGGGGCGCTCGCCGCGTTTCGTGTGTATGATGCAGTGATTCGCGCCTCCGCGCGCGACCCCGGCCGGTCGCGCCCCGAGGGCGTCGTCGTCGTCGTGCTCGCGGTCGTCTCCCTCGTCGGCGGCGTGGCGCTCGGCGCCGGGACGACGATGTTCGGCGGGCACATCTCGCCGCTCGCTCGGCGGCTCACCGGCACATCGGCTCTGCCCGCGCATCCGGCGATGGTGGGAGCGGCGATCGTCCTCTCGCTCGTGGCTGCGGCGGGGGGCGTCGCGCTCGCGCGCCGGGCGAGCGCGGGGAGCACGTCGCCGCGATGGCTCTTCGCGCTCGGGCGCCCCTACGACGTCCTCGCGCGGATCGCGGACGGCTTCGGCCGCGCCGCGCTCTTTCTCCAGCGCTCGGTCGCGGCGATGGACCGCGACGTCATCGACGACGTGCCCGCCGCCGTCGCCGCGTCCGCGCTCGGCGTCGGTCGCGGGCTCCGCCGTCTCTCGCGAGGCGTCTCGGGGAAGGTCGATCCTCCGCTCGAGCGGGCGGCGGACGTCGTCGCTGTCAAGCTGGACCTCGACGGACCGCGTGCGGCCGAGCGCGTCCGCACGGCCGCCCTCCTTGTGATGGTGGCCCTCCTCGGCCTGGTCGTGCTCTCCTCGCTGCTCCTCGGCTGAACATGCTCTTCGGCCCTCCGTGGCGTGCGTTTCGTTGTCTCCTCTTCGTCATCGCGCTCGTCGCGATGGCGGCGGGGACCGCGCGCGCCGAGGAGTCACGCCGCGCCGGCACCGTTCGCCTGGAGACCGCGTCGCAGGGGCGCGGCCCGATCGAGCTCAAGCCCGATCCGGCCGGCCGGGCGCCCGGCGCGCCGAGCCACACCGGCGAGCTCGTGATCGTCAACGACGGCAAGGAGCCGCTCGTCGTGTCGCGCATCGCGGTCCGCGGCGACAGCTCGGATCCTCGCGCGCCGCCGAAGCTCTCCGCGCGCATGGTCGACGGGAGCCTCCCGATCACGATCCCGCCCGGCGCGTCGCGCAAGGCGAACATTGCGTGGAGCCCCGAGCGCACGGCGCGCCAACGCCAGCTCTTCGGCCACGTCGTCGTCACGACCTCGGACGAGCAGTCGGGCGACGTCGCGATGGGCGTGCGCGCCCAGCCGGCGGGCATCCTCGGCCGGCTCGAGTCCCACGTCCTGTCGCTCCTCGTCGGCGTCCCGCTCCTCGGCGCGATCGCGACGTTCCTAGCGCGCGCCGCGGGCCGGCGTGACGAGCGCACGCCTCATCTCGTCGCCATCGTCGCCCTCGGCGTGCAGGCGCTCCTCGCGGCCTGGGTTTACCGGGGCTTCACGCCCGACGTGTCGCGCGCGGACGGCAACGACGGCCTGCAGTTCATCGAGCACGTCGTCTGGATCCGAGGCCTCTCCGCCGAGCTGTTCCTCGGGGTCGACGGCATCGCGGCGACCGCGCTCCTGGTCACGAGCGTCGTCGCGTTCCTGGCGGTGCTGCCCGAACGCACCGTGCCGCGCGGGGCCTCCGGTTACCACGCGGGCCTCCTCGTGCTGCACGCCGCTGTGACGGGCGCCGTCGTGGCGATGGACGGCCTCCTCTTCCTCTTGTTCTCGTCGATCGCGATCGTCTCGGCGGGCCTGCTCGTCGGCGCCTGGGGCGGCAGCGGGCGTCGCTCCGCCGCGATGCGCCTGACGGTGCCGGGGCTGTTTGCGATCGTCCTCTTCACCATCGCGATCATCGCGACGGCGAGGCAGGCAGACCCGACGTTCCTCGTCGACGGCACCCGAGTGACGACCACGTTCAGCCTGCCGGAGCTCTCGCGTGTCGCCTTGAGCGTGAAGGGCGCGACGCTCCTCGGCGGCGCGCTCGTGAAGGTCTGCTTCGTGATGGTCCTCGTCGCGTCGCTCTTCTTGCTCGCTGCGTTCCCGGCGCACGGGTGGCTCGGCGACGTCCTCGTCGAGGCGCCGCCGGCGGCGGGCATCCTCGTCGCCGCGGCGCTGCCCACCGTCGGCCTCTGCGGGTTCCTTCGCGTCGGCTGCGCGGTTCTCCCGGAGGGGATGCGCTGGGCTTCGGGCGTGGTCGTCGCGCTGGGCGCGATCGCCGCCGCCTACGGCGCGCTCTCCGCGCTCGGGCAGTCCGATCTCCGGAGGATGACGGCGTGCGCGACGACGACCCAGGCGGGCTTCGTGCTGATGGGAGCGGGCTCGCTCACGCCGCAAGGGCTCTCGGGCGCGATCGTGCTCGGCGCCACACGCGCGCTGGCCTGCGGCGCTTTCCTGCTCCTCGCGGCCGTGATTCGCGAGCGCGTTCGCACGAGCGACGCGACGCGGCTCGGGGGAGTCGCCTCGCAGATCCCCGGTTGGGCGACGGCGCTCGCGGCGGCGGGACTCGCGCAGGCCGGCGTCCTCGGTCTCGGCGGCGCCTGGGGGCCGCTCCTCGCGCTGCTCGGCGTCCTGTCGAGCTACGCGCCGCTCGCGATCGTGGCGGCGATCGCGCTCGTCGTCATCGCGGCGGCGCACCTCTCCGCGATCTCGCGCGTCGCGTTCGGTCCGCTCGATCCGGAGTGGGAGAAGAGCGAGCTGCTCGAGCCGTTCGGCGGGAGGTTCCCCGATCTGACGGGACGCGAGTGGACGAGCATCGCGCCGCTCGTCGTCCTCGTCGTGCTCCTCGGCTTCTGGCCGGCGCCGGTCGTCGCCGTGACGACCGGCACCGTGCGCGATCTGGCCAACGCGGTGAGCCCGCCGGGCCCGGACCAGGTCGCGTCCCGCTGACTACTTCTTCGGCTTGGTCGCCGCCGGCTTCGCGTCCTTCGCCGGGGCGCTCGCCGGCACCGTCATCCACAGCACGACCGCGATGAGCGCCGCGCGCTTCGCCGTCGCGGCGCCGCCTTCGGCCTTCGCGAGCGGCTCGCTCTTGCCGTCGCGGGTCACGGAGATCGTGCCGTCGTCGCCGACCGCGAGCCGCGCGCCGTTCTCGGCCACGAGCTCGTCGCCCTCGAACTTGTAGCCGGGCTTGACGCCGTTCCCGACGAGGCTGCCGTCGACGCCGACCGTGAGCATCGACGTGCCGCCGGACGAGTCGACGGAGTCACCCTTGATCGTCGCCGCGGGCTTGCCGTCGATCGAGACGGAGCCGTCGTCCTTCAGCTCGATCGCCTTGTCCTTGCTGCCCTTCTTCACGGGCGCGATCTTCATTGCCGCGAGCTTGATCACGCCGCCGGCCGCGCCCGCGCCTTCCTCGGCTGCCGGAGCCGCGGGCGCGTCGCCTTCCTTCGCGGGAGGCGGGGGCATGTCCTCCTTCGCCGACGTCTCGGTGATGCCGGCGTTGCTCTCCGGCGACTCGGCGGGCTTCTTGTCGCCGCCGCAGGCCGCGGCGGTGAGGGAGAGGACCAGGGCGGAGGCGAGGAAAAGGCGGGTCTTCATGAGGCGCACGGTAGTCGCGGCCCCACGTGTGGACAAGCGGGGTGTTCGACGGGAGCCGTTCGCGCTCGTCCACTCGGACCTCGCGCGGCCTCGCGTCCGAGCCCGCGAAATCAGACGCGAACGTGGCGTCCCGCGGCGGCGCGCCGCCGTGAGCCGGAGCCCTCGGTCGACCGCACGTCGCCGCGAGCTCGGGCCGCGACCGACCTCGCGCCGCGCGAAGGTCACACTCTCGGCCTACCCGACGAAGAACCATGACGCGGAACCGCGGAGCGGCTCGGCTGTCTGCGCGGAAGCCAACGGAGCGACGGAGCGTTTTCCGACGAGCGCCCAAGCTCGGGCTCCCTGGCGTGCCTCACAGCTCGAAAGACCCTCGATGAGCCGAGAAACGAACCGTGTGGTCGACGCCTCCGGGGCCGCGGACCCGAAGGCCGCCGCACCCTCGCGGCCGCTCGCGGGTGTCGTCGCCGCGTCGCGCCGTCGTCTCGGACGGCTGGCGATCCGCGAGGCGATCGGTCGCTACGCCGCGCACCTCTGCGGCGCCGCCGCGGTGTGCGCGGCGACCCGTCCGCTCCTCTGGCCGCTCGAGGACGGACACGTGTGGAAGGCGGTGGTCCGAGCGGTCGTCCTCGGAGGCGTCGGAGCCAGCGTCGCGCTCGCGATCGTGATCGTGCGCGCGTGGCGGAGCCGACCTTCGTCGCTCGCGTCGGCTCGACGCCTCGACGCGGCGCTCGGCCTGGCGGAGATCGTCGCGAGCGGCTTCGCGTTCGAGCGCGACGGGCGCGTCGACGAGATGGCGAGCTTCGCCGTCGAGCGCGCGCGCCGGGCGATCGTCGGGATCGAGCTCGAGAGCGTCCTCGCGCCGGCGGCGCGGGTCCGATCGCGGCGGGAGTCGCGCTGGCTCGTCGCGGCCGGCGCGGCGGCGATCGTCGGGCTCGCCGTCGGCGCGATCGATCGGCTGGTCGTCGAACGCGCGGCGCACCCGGTGACGGGCCGCGAAGAGACGGCGGCCGCGGAGCTGAAGAAGGCGGCGGAAGCGGCGGCCAACGCGCCGCGCGAGCTCGTCGGCGCGAAGGACCCGAGGGCTGACGAGATGGTCGACGCCGCGCGGCGGGCTTCCGAGGCCGCGCAGCGAGGCGACCGCCGGCGGGCGCTCGACGCGCTCGACGACATGCGCAAGGCGTCGCGCGCGCTGGAGGCGGACGAGCGCGCTCAGGCGCGCGCGCTTCGATCGCTGCGCGACGAGCTCGACGGCGCGTCGGCGGCGGCGCGGGGAGCGGGAGAAGCGGCGGGCGCGGAGGGAGCGAGTCGTCCCGCGCGCCCGAGCGCGACCGCGTCGGAGGCGATCTCCGCGTTGAAGAAGGACCTCGCCGCGGGCCGCGGTGACGAGGCGTCGACACGCAAGATGATCGAGCGCCTCGAGCGTGCCGAAGCGGCGGCGCGCGCGGCGTCGGAGAGCTCGGCCGGAAAGGGAGGCTCGAAGAGGGAGGACGCGTCCGGCAAGGGGGGCTCGAAGAGCGGGGACGCGTCCGGCAAGGACGAGCGAGCCGCGGCGTGGTCACGCGTGGCCGCGGCGCTCGCGGAGGCGCGCGAGGCCACGGCGCGCGGCGACGCCGAGGCGGCCAAGCGCGCGATGGACCGCGCGGAGCGAGAGCTCGCCGCGCTCGAGAAGGCGAGCCGCGAGGCGTCGGGGCCCGCGATGGCGCGCATGGCCGAGGGCGCCTCGGAGCTCGATCGCTCGCTGCACGCCGCGCTGCGTGGGGATCGGTCGAGCGGCGAGGGCCGCGACGGGAGCGACGGGCGAGCGCCCGGTGGTCGGGACGGCGAGGGGAGCGGCGCGGCGAGGACGGCGTCGAAGAGCGGCGAGCCCAGCGGGGCGCCCGGCTCGGGGCCCGGCGGATCGGATCGCGCTCCCGGACCCGAGCAGCGCCGCGTGAAGGTCGACGGAGCCCTCCAGGCGCGCGCGGACGTGCGCGAAGGCGAGCGCGCGGCGAGCGTCATCGAGGGCATGGGGCGCGGCGGCGACCCCCGCGCCTACCGCGAGATCTTCCCGTCGTACGACACCGTCGTCGAGGACGGGCTTCGCGAAGACACGGTGCCGGCTCTGCGTCGGCCGACCGTACGCCGCTACTTCAGCTCGATACGCCCCGGCGACGACGGAGACAGGAAGCGACCATGACGAACCACGCTCTGCAGACGAACGGCCTCGCGCACACGGCGACGAACGGCCACGCCGCCAACGAAGGGCTCGCGCGCGCGGCGACGAACGGCCACGCCGCAAGCCAGCCGCCCGCGCCTCCGCCGCTCGTGTCGCACGAGGCGATCGAGCACCGGATGCAAGAGGCCCGGAGCATCGTCTTCAAGCTGGAGCAAGCGCTCCGCGCGATCGTCCTCGGTCAGGACGAGATCATCGCCGGCGTCGTCCAGGCGCTCGTCGCCGGCGGTCACGTGCTCCTCGAGGGCACGCCTGGCCTCGGCAAGACGCAGATCGTCCGGACGCTCGCGCGGCTGGTCGGGGGATCGTTCGCGCGCATCCAGTTCACACCCGACCTGATGCCGAGCGACGTCCTCGGCACGTCGCTCGTCGTCGCGACGCCGGACGGCGGCAAGGACCTCGCGTATCGACCGGGCCCGATCTTCGCGAACCTCGTGCTCGCCGACGAGATCAACCGGGCCACCCCGAAGACCCAGAGCGCGCTGCTCGAGGCGATGGCGGAGCGGACCGTGTCGGTCGAGGGCAAGCCGCTGCCGCTGCCGAGTCCGTTCTTCGTCCTCGCGACGGAGAACCCGATCGAGATGGAGGGCGTCTACCCGCTCCCCGAGGCCCAGCTCGACCGCTTCCTCGTGAAGCTGATCGTCCGGATGCCCAGCCTCGAGACGCTCGCGCTCATCGGGGCCCGCGCAGAGGATCCGCCGCCGCCTTCGCCGCTCAGCTCGCCGGAGGAGCTCGTCTTCGCGCGCGGCGTCGCGCGGAGCATCCCGGCGGCGCCGCACGTCGAGCAGTACGCCGCGAAGCTCGTTCTCGCGACGCACGCGCACCGGGCCGCGCGCTACGGCGCCGGCCCTCGCGCCATGCAGGCGCTGATGGCCTGTGGACGCGCCCGCGCGCTGGCGGCCGGCCGCGGCGTGGTCGCCGCCGAAGACGTCGCCGCGTCCGCGCCGAGCGTGCTCCGCCACCGCATCGGCATGCGCTTCGAGGCCGAGGCCGAGGGGTTTTCGGCGGACACGGTGGTCGCGCAGATCCTCGCCGGCACCGCGGTGGGCTGATCGATGACCCTCGCGATCGAGCCCATCGCGCGCCCGCCCCGCGCCGACGACGACGCGTCGCTGCTCTCGCCCGAGATCGCCGGTCGCCTCGGCCGCCTCGCGATCGTGGCGCGGAAGGCCGCGACCGCGCGCTCGCGAGGTCGCCGTCGGGCGCGCCGCGTCGGCGGAGGGACGGAGACGATCGACCTCCGCGCGTACGGCGCCGGCGACGATCCGCGGCGCATCGCCTGGCACGCGTACGCGCGGCTCGAGCGGCTCCTCGTGCGCCTGGTCGCCGACGAGGCGCCGCTTCGACTCACGCTCGTCGTCGATCAGAGCGCCTCCATGTCCTACGGCCGACCGGCGAAGATCCGCCAGGCGGCGCGCATCGCGGCGGGCTTCGCCGCGGTCGCGCTGGGCGGCGAAGACCGCGTGGCGCTCGCGGTCGGATCGGGCGGCGACGCGCGCACGGCGAGGCCCGTCAGCGGCCGCGCCGGCCTCCCGCGGCTCCTGGCCATGCTCGACGGCATCGCCGCGGTCGGCGGCACCGATCTGACGGCCGCCGTGCGGACGGCGCTCGACGCGGCGCCCGGACGTGGCGTCGCCGTGATCATCAGCGATCTCTTCGAGCCTCAGGGCATTCTCGCGGGCGCGCGCGAAGCGCGTCGCCGCGGCCACGAGGTCGCGATCGTCGAGGTGCTCGCGCCCTTCGAGCTCGATCCGCCCGATCTGTCGGGCTTCGATCTCGAGGACGAGGAGACCGGAGAGCTCGTCGAGCTGCCCGAGCACGGCGCGCGCGAGCGCTTCCAAGAGATGCTCGCGATGCACCGCTGGCAGATCGACGAGGCGGCGCGCTCGCTCGAGGCCGTCGTGGTCCGCACGACCACCGACGAGCCGTTCGAGACGATCGTCACGCGCGCGCTCGGCGCGGGCCTCCTCGGCGGGGGCGCGCGGTGAGCCTCGTCGCGCCCGTCTTGCTCGCCGCGCTCGGGCTCCTCGTCCCCGTACTCATCGCGTTCCTCGTCCGCCGGCAGCGACAGATCGTCCGCGTGCCCTCGACGGCGGTGTGGCGACTGGGCGCGCGTTCGGTCGCGAAGAATCGCCGGATCCGCGACGTGCGCCGCTTGCTCGCGCTCCTCGCGTGCCTCTTCGGCGTCGCCGCGCTCGTCGTCGCCGCGGCGCGACCGACCGGCACGCGGAGCGACGCGACCGTCTACGTCGTGGACGTCTCGGCGTCGATGTCGGGCGCGCCTCTCCGCGAGGCGCGCGCGTGGCTCGCGCGCGACGTCGCGGGTCGAGGCCCGAACGCGCGCGTCGCGATCGTCCTCGCCGGAGCGGAGCCGCGGGTCGCACTCTCGCCGTCGGCGCCCGGTCCGCGCGTCGACGAGGCGATCGCCGCGATCGCGGCCGAGGCCGACGTCGCGTCGATGGACGAGGCGGTCGCGATCGCCGAGGGCCTCGCGACCGCGACCGGCGCGCGGATCGTCGTTCTGACGGACAGCGCGATCGAGTCGGACGTGAGCCGTGAGGCGTCGAAGCCCGAGCAGCGCGTGTTCGGCCGCCGCGAGGGGGAGCGGGACAACCTCGGCGTCGTCGGGCTCTTCACGCGGACGCCGCCGGACGCCCGCGACGACGAGGAGCGCGAGGCGTCGGTCACCCTCGCGACCTCGTCGAGCGTGGCCCGTCGCGCGCGACTCGTCGTGACGCTCGCCGGCCGTACGGTGGCCGATCGCCGCGTCGAGGTGCCGGCGCGCGGCGAGGCGAACGAGCGCGTGCTCCTCCGCGGAGCCGGGAGGCTCGTCGCTCGCGTCGAGCCGGCCGACGGCGTGCGCGACGCCCTCGCGATCGACGACGAAGCCTCGCTCGAAGAAGCCGCCCGCCGTCCGCCGCGCGTCGCGTTCCTCCACGACGAGGGCGACGGGGCCGCGGCGTTCTTCGTCGAGAAGGCCCTCCGTGCCGCGGGGGTCACCGAGCTGACCGAGGTGGCGCAGGGCGATCGAGCGCCGAGCGACGCGGAGATCGCGGTGGTCCTCCGCGAAGGGGTTCGCCCTCCCGGCGTGCCCGCGTTCCTCATCGGCGTCGAGCCGAAGGACCTGGGGCTCGAGGCGCGCGTCGTCGGGCGAGGCGAGACGCGCCTCAGGTCGATGGCGGTGGAGGACCCGATCCTGCGAGGCGTCGCCCTCGACGAGCTCACCGCGCTGCGCGCGAAGGTCGCGCCCGCGCCGGACGGCGCACGGACGCTCGTCGATCTCGACGCCGGGCCGACGCTCATCGCAGGAGGGGCGGGGACGAGCGCGTGGGTGTGGCTCGGGATCGACCCCGAGGCGAGCGATCTCGTGCTGCGCGTCGCGTTCCCGGTGCTGGTCGGCAACGTGCTCGGCCACCTCGGCGGCGCGTCGCAGATCGTCGCCGCGAAGACCGCTCCCCGCGCCGAAGTGACGTTCGAGTCGCCGGAGGTCATCACGCCGCTCCGCGCGGCGACCGAGCCGCGCTGGCGCTTTCCGGCAGGCCCGGCGACGGCGCTCGCGTTCGCCGGCGCGTTCTTGCTCGCGCTCGAGGCGTGGCTGACGTTCCGAAAGAGGTGGGCGACATGACTCCGATCCGCGCGCTGAGCCTCGTCGTGCGCGTCCTCGCGATCGCGCTCGTCCTGGCGTCGCCCTGGCTAAAGCCGAGGAAGAAGCCGAGCGGTGCGCGCAGCGTCGTCTACGTCGTGGATCGGTCGGCCAGCATGGGCGGCGCAGGGCTCGACGAGGCCAACGGATACCTCGCGCGCGTGTGGGCGGAGCCGAACGACGGCGTCCGCCTCGGCGTCGTCGCGTTCGACGGGCGCGCCGAGCTCCTCGCGCCCGTCGGCGCGAGCGAGGCCCCGGTCGTTCGCGAAGGCAAGGACCCCTCGTCGAGCGATCTCGCCGCGGGGATCCGTCTCGCCCTGGCGACGCTCCCGAGCGAGGGCCACCGCGCGATGGTGCTGCTCACGGACGCGCGGCAGACGCGCGGCGACGCATCGCTCGAGGTCCGGCGCGCGGCGCAGATGGGCGTCCGTGTCGACGCCGTCCCGATCGACGGGGTCACGCCCGACGCGCCGGTGGTCACGGCCGTCCGCCCGCGCGCCTCGCACGTGGCGGAGCGACAGCCCGTCGCCATCGACGTGGACGTCCGCTACGAGGGACCGTTCGTCATCAACTGGACGCGCGACGGCGTGCCGATGGCTCCGCGTATGGAGCACGCGCCTGCGGGCGAGGCCGCGCACACGGTCGAGCTCGTCGATCCGACCCCGCCGCCGGGCGTTCACGTCTACGAGGTGAGGGCCAGGACCCTGCCTGCCTGGTCGTGGCACGGCGGAGGCGTCGCCTCGGAGCCGAAGGGAGCGCCCGCCGCGCTCACGGCGGTCAGCGTCGAGGGGAAGGCCTACGCCGTCGTCTTCTCCTCAGCGGGCGACATCCCGCCGGTTCTGAAGACGGCCCTCGCCGAGAGCGGGCTCGAGGCGCGCGCGCTCCCGATGGAGCGGGCCGCCGATCCCGTGACCTACGCCGGGGCCGATCTGGTGATCCTCGCGGACGTGCGCGTCAGCGGCGCCGCGACCGACGACACGGGGCTCACGCGCGCCGCGCAGACGTCGCTCGTCGAGTACGTGCAGCAGGGTGGCGGGCTCCTCGTGACCGGCGGCGTCTTCGGCCTCGCGCCCGAGTACGCGGGGACGCCGCTCGCCCGCGTGATCCCGGTCGAGATCGAGGATCGCGGGCACGTCGAGGACCCGCCCGTCGCGCTCGCGATCATGCTCGATCGCTCGGGCTCGATGGCCGCGCCGGTCGGTGCCCACACGAAGATCGAGCTCGCGATCGAGGCGTCGCTCGCCGCGGCCGAGGTGCTCCGCCCGACCGACCAGGTCGCGATCGCGAGCGTCGACACCGAGACGCACTGGGACGTCTCGCTCGGCCCGCAGGAGCGGCTCGCCGAGCTCCGCCCGCAGGTCCGGCGCGTGACGGCCGGCGGCGGCGGCATCTACGTCTACACCGCGATGCGCGACGCCTACGCGGCGCTCGAGCGGGTGAAGACGCCGATCCGGCACCTCATCCTCTTCAGCGACACGAGCGACAGCGAGGAGCAGTTCGAGAACTGTCCCTTCGCGGGTGACTGCGCCGGCAGGAAGCCCGCCGAGACGCTCGCGAGGGAGGCCCGCGCCAAGGGGATCACGACCACCGTCGTCGGTATCGGCGACGAGGAGGCCCAGGACACGCCGTTCCTCCGGCGGGTCGCGGCCGCCGCCGGCGGCCGCTTCTACCTCACGAGCGAGGGCGCCGACCTTCGGCGCATCTTCCTCTCCGAGACGCGCGTCCTCGCGCAGTCGAACCTCCGCGAGAAGAAGACCACCGTGTCGCCGGCAGGTGTGCACCCCGCGCTCGAGGGCGTCGACGCGCGGAGGCTGCCCGAGGTCTCCGCCTACGTCGAGACGGGGCGCCGCGTCGGGGCGGACACCGCGCTCCTCCTCGCCGACGGCGCGCGGCCGGAGGGGCGTCCCATGCTCGCGACGTGGCGCTACGGCCTCGGCAAGGCGGGCGCGATCGCGACGGACTTCTCCGAGGGCTGGGGAGAGGCGTGGGCTTCGTCGGCGGAGGCGTCGAAGGTGCTCCGGCAGACGGTGCGCTTCCTGCTCCGGCAGAGCGATGCGCGTCGCGCCGACGCGACCGTTCGCATGCGCGACCGCGTCGTCGAGGTCGAGATCGAGCTGCCTCCGGACGCGCCTACGATTGCGGCGCCCAGCGCGATCGACGTCTTCTCCGTCGACGCGGCCGGCGCCTCGCACAAGATCGCGATGACGCTCGATGCGCGCGGGCCGGGCCGCTGGGTGGCGCGAGGTCGAGGCGCGGGGGAGCCGATCGTCATCGTGCGCGCGCGCGACGCGCGCGGCGCGCTCATGGCGGAGGCGGTCGGCCGGCAGGACCGCGCTCCCGAGATCACCGGCGCGGGCGCGGACCGCCGGCTCGTCGCCGAGCTCGCGAACCTGGCCGACGGTCGCGTCGCGCCCTCGCCGAGGGACACGCTCCTCAGGACCCGTCGTCCCGCGCCGGAGCTCGCCGTCACGTGGCCCTACGCCTTGCTCGTCGCCGCGGCGCTCGTCGTCGTCGACCTCGTGCTCCGACGCTTCGGCGCGCCGCGGCGGGCGCGCAGCGCGCCGCTCCGCCTCGATTCGCCGAGCGCGGCTCGGACGACCGTGCGGCCCGCTGCCTGAGCGTCGCGCGCGCGGCGCGCGCCTGGTGGCGCGCCGCGGCTTCGTCGTCGTGTCGCGGCCTCAGTCCTTGAGGGCTTCGGCGCCGCCGATGATCTCCATCAGCTCCTTGGTGATCGCCGCCTGGCGCGCTCGGTTGTACTGGAGCGACAGGCGCGCGATCATGTCCTTCGCGTTGCGCGTGGCGGAGTCCATCGCCGTCATCTGCGCGCCGAAGAAGCCCGCCTGCGTCTCGAGGAGCGCGCGGTAGATCGAGATCTCGACGTACATCGGGACGAGGCGCTCGAGCACGACGCGCTCGTTCGGCTCGAAGCCGAACGTGGGCGCGAGCCCGGTCTCCTTCACGGGCGCGGGACGCTCCGGCGGCGGGAGCAGGAGCTCCACCGTCGTCTTCTGCGTCATCGCGCTCTTGAACTCGTTGTAGACGATGTAGACCGCGTCGACCTCGCCGCGCTTGAACCGGGCGGTGACGTACTCGCCGACCTTCCGCGCCTTCGAGATGTCGAGGCCGTCCATCAGGCGCGGGAAGTCCTTCGCGACGACTCCCTTGCGGCGCGTGAGGTACTCGCGTCCCTTGCGGCCCGCCGTGGCGAACGTCACCTCGGCGCCCTCGGCCTGCTTCTCCTTCCACGCGCGCTCGGCGGCCTTGTTCACGTTCGTGTTGAACGCGCCGCAGAGGCCGCGGTCGCCCGACATGACGAGGAACAGGACGTTCTTCTCCGCGCGGCGGTGAAGCAGCGGGTGAAGCGCGTCGACGCTCTCGGCGGCGCTGAACTCGGCGTCCGCCTGGCGCTCGGTCATCGCGGCCGCGACGTCCTCGAGGATCTCGTGGACCTTCAGGGCGTACGGGCGGAGCGCGGTGATCCGCGACTGGGCGCGGTTGAGGCGCGCGCCCGCGACCATCTTCATCGCGCGCGTGATCTTCTGCGTCGCCTTGACGCTCGTGATCCGCTTACGAATCGTCTTGAGAGACGGCATCGCCGATCAGTCCTTCTTCGACTTCTTGTCCGAGCCCGACTTGCCGAAGCCCGTACCGAACTCCTTGAGCGCCTTCTTGAGGAGCTCCTCGGTGTCCTTGTCGAGCGCCTTCTTCGTGCGGATGTTGTCGAAGATCTGGGCGTGCTTCGTCTCGAGGAACGCCGTCAGCTGCTTCTCGTACTCGGCGAGCTTCCCGGTCTCGAGGTTGTCGAGGTAGCCCTTCGTGCCGGCGTAGATGATGACGATCTGCTTCTCGACCGGGAGCGGCGCGTACTGGCCCTGCTTCAGGATCTCGACGAGGCGAGCGCCGCGCTCGAGCATGTTGCGCGTGACCTGGTCGAGGTCGGAGGCGAACTGGCTGAACGCCGCCTTCTCGCGGTACTGCGCGAGATCGAGCTTGAGCGAGCCGGCGACCGACTTCATCGCCTTGATCTGCGCGTTGCCGCCGACGCGGCTGACGGAGATACCGACGTTGATGGCGGGGCGGACGCCCGAGTAGAAGAGGTCGGCCTCGAGGAAGATCTGGCCGTCGGTGATCGAGATGACGTTGGTCGGGATGTACGCCGAGACGTCGCCCGCCTGGGTCTCGATGATCGGGAGCGCCGTGAGCGAGCCGCCGGACTGCGGGTCCTTGACGATCTCGTAGCCGTCGCCCTTCGCCTTCAGCTCCTCTTCGGCGGACTCGTGGCCCTGCTCGCCGATGTGGATCGTCGCGTCCGACGGGACCTTGTCCCAGGTCGTGCCCTTGGTGACGACCGCGAGGCGGTCGGCCATGCGCGCGGCGCGCTCGAGGAGGCGCGAGTGGATGTAGAAGACGTCGCCCGGATACGCCTCGCGGCCCGGCGGGCGGCGGAGGAGGAGCGAGAGCTGGCGGTACGCGACGGCCTGCTTCGAGAGGTCGTCGTACACGCAGAGGGCGTGGCGGCCGCTGTCGCGGAAGTATTCCGCCATCGTGACGCCCGTGTACGGCGCGATGTACTGGAGCGGCGCGGACTCGCTCGCGCCGGCGATGATGATGGTCGTGTACTCCATCGCGCCGTGCTGCGTGAGCTTGTCGACGACGGCGGCGACGGTCGACTGCTTCTGGCCGATGGCGATGTAGAAGCAGTAAACGCCGAGGCCCTTCTGGTTGATGATCGCGTCGACGGCGACGGCGGTCTTGCCGGTCTGGCGGTCGCCGATGATGAGCTCGCGCTGGCCGCGGCCGATCGGGACCATCGCGTCGATGGCCTTGATGCCCGTCTGGAGCGGCTCCTTGACCGGCTGGCGCGCGAGGATGCCCGGCGCCTTGATCTCGACGCGGCGGCGGTGCGGCGTCTCGATCGGGCCCTTGCCGTCGACCGGCATGCCGAGCGCGTTGACGACGCGGCCGATGAGGGCCTCGCCGACGGGGACCTCCATGATGCGGCTCGTGCGCTTGACCGTCGCGCCTTCCTTCACGTGCGTCGCGTCGCCGAAGGTCGCCGCGCCGACGTTGTCGGCCTCGAGGTTCAGCGCGAGGCCCATGAGGCCGCCGGGGAACTCGAGGAGCTCACCGCTCATCGCGCCTTCGAGGCCGTACACGCGGGCGATGCCGTCGCCGATGCTGAGGACGGTGCCGGTCTCCGTCGTGAGCGCGGCGCGCTCGTAGGTCTGGATCTGCTTCTTGATGATCGACGAGATCTCTTCGGCGCGAAGCTGCATGGTCGTGTCTTCCTCTGAATTTCCGCTCCCTCGAGCGGCGAAACGAACGGCGAAAGGCGGGATCGGCTCTCCGACTAGTTCGGGAGCATCGTCTCTTTCATCTTGCGGAGGCGGGCGACGAGCGAGCCGTCGTAGACGGTGTCACCGACGCGCGCGACGACCCCGCAGATGAGCGAGGGGTCGAGCTTGCGGTCGAGCGCGATCCGGCGGCCGGTCACGCGCTCGAGCTGCTGCTGGAGCTGGGTGAAGTACTCCTCGGGCAGCGGCATCGCGGTGAGGATCTCGGCGCGGAGGACGCCGCGCTTCTCGTCCGCCATCTCGCGGAGGCGCTGCGCGATCGCGGGCAGCGCCTTGATGCGGCGGCGGTCGACGAGGAGCGCGAGCGCGTTCTTCGTCACCTGTCCGACGGAGAGGCGCGCGGCGATCTCCTTGACGATCTCGTGCTTCGCCTGCACCGAGACGAGCGGATCGGCGAGCGCGCTGCGGAGCTCGGGGCTGAGGTCGTAGGCCTCGGCCGCGCGCGCGAGCTCGTCGACGAGCGCGTCGAGCTGCTGGGTCTCGCTCCCGAGCTCGAGGAGCGCGGTCGCGTAGCGGCGAGCGATGACGCCGGGGATCACGAGGCACCTCCTGCGTGCGGCGCGGCCGACGGGGCTGCCGTCCGGGGGGCGGCGGGCTTCTTGGCGAGCTCGGCGAGGAGCTCGTTGGCGAGCCGGGCGTGGTCCTCCGGGGTCGCGCTTCGCTCGAGGACCGTCTGCGCCTGCGTGACCGCGAGCTCGATCGTCTCGAGGAGGAGATCGTGCTCGAGCTGCTTCTGCTCCTGCGCGATCAGGCGCTCCGCGTCGCGCTTCATGCGGTCGGCGCGCTCCTCGGCTTCGGCGAGGAGCCGCTCCGTCTCGCCCTTGCCGGCGGCGACGAGCGAGGTCTTCGCGGTCGCGGCGTCGGCGTCGGCGTTCTTGAGGTCGGCCTGGTACTTCTTCGCGCGCTCCTTCGCCTCCGCGAGCATCTTGCGCGCGTCGTCGATGTCCTTGCCGATGTTGACGCGGCGCTGCTTGAGGCCCTCCGTCACCGGCTTCTTGCCGAGCGTGTAGTAGAGCGCCGCGAGCAGACCGAAGTTGACGAGCAGCGCGATGAACGCCGGCCGGCTCTTGTCGGAGAGGTCGGTCCAGTTCATCGGCGCCGGGCCGTGATGGCCGCCGTCGTGACCGGCGCCGTGCGCCGAGCCGTGGTCG